>CAZRBG010000012.1:712-98654 GCA_964598225.1 uncultured Pirellulales bacterium | reverse complement strand
TTATTACGCCAGACCATATACAAATCGGGAAGTTATTTCATGCACGATCCTTAGCCGCCGTTTTGAGAAGCTCCAGCGAGCGTTGTTTGCCGATATTCAGGGCCCTTCGGTCCAGGTCCCTGCCTTTCCAGAGTTCCCAAGTGGCGTCCTGAACCCACGTGGAACCGCCGACTGGACCGTGTATGACAAAGTAATCCCGCTCCAGACTTCCGAATCGAGACGCCTGTCCGCCGCCCTCGACTTGAGGATAATGGCACGACTGGCAGGAGCCTTCGGCGCCCTTATCGGGATATTCGCTCAGAAACCATTCACTATAAGTCCTTTCGATGTGCCCGAATGCATAGGGCGGCAGCGAGTTAACGTCCTCGGCCAAAAGAGGATTCGAGACGTTGTGACAGGTCGCGCACAATTTGCTTGTTGCGTGATATTCAGACTCTTGAGTAAGATGAGGCATCGCGCCTTTGCCGTCACCGTAAGGCCCTCGAACCTTGTTCTCCGGATCGGCGACCATCATCGCATTGCCGTAGCCCGGGGGGACGTCTTCGATCAGTTTCTTCGCCTCATCCGACAGCGGATCGATCAGACGGTGGCAAACGTCGCAGCTTACGCCGTGCATGTCTTCGCGATTCAGCGCCGAACCGTCGGCGGGCTTGGATCGGTCCTCCAGCCAGCCACGGGGAGCATGGCAGCGCCAGCAGTACTCGCCGACACCTTCGATGTCCTGATTTGCAATCGTAAGCGCGGCTCTGTAGACCGGATCCCTCGCACCCTGGGCCATCATGCCGCCTTGCCACGACAGCATCGGATCGGCCGTGCCGTTATCCGTTTGGCCGTGACACATCTTGCACTGCTGCACCTTGACAAACTCTATTCCCGCTTCTTCGGGCTGCATCCCCGGCATGAACACCTCATCCTCGACCTGCGAGGCGGCTACCAGGAGGACAAAAATACTAACTACCTTCATGATGATTCTCCGGTCAAAATTCTACTTCCTTATCCGGTCCAACAGTAAACAACAAAACGCTAAAGAAGTAAACTGCAAAATCCGCATAAAATGATCTCGCTGTCATTCCGAGCGAAACCGCGGAATCCGCCCTGCAACCGAATAGGTAATTCTGTCGGAAACCGGATTCCTCCACTTCGGTCGGAATGACAATGCAGCGTTTTTCTGTTTCGAGCGTGGTCTGTCGGTCTCTTAATCCAAAGTCGGCATCACAATCTGACCTTTTGTCTGGGCGACGGTGTTTTTGTATGAGCCGTAGAATTCGCTGTTGCAGTCCAGCCAGAGCGTCAGGCGATGGAAATCCTCATCTGAGAGTTTTACGCCGTAATGCCGCTCGTCCATGTATTTGAGCAATTTCGAGGCCCGGGCGCCGAACTTGCCGGCGATGGTCCTGCTGCCGCCGTGGACGCCGTCGTTGATCGAGCCGTTGGAGACGTTGAAATAGAAGCCGTACTTACCGGCGAGATTGTTGTACGAGCGAGTCCAGCCGTTTCCGCCTTCAACAACGCCGGTCAGGTCGACCGCCTTTTTCTCTTGATGGCAAGATACGCAGTTCCTGTCGAGAACCGGCTGAACGAGACGGACGTAGTTAAAGGGATTTGAGCCGTCGACGTCCGACCGTATCTTCGACGGCCTGCGCAGCAGCGCGAGCGGCCTCGAGCTCGGCTGATCGGACGTTCTGTGTTTTCGTTCATGGCAGCCGAGGCAGGTCATTCGTTCACCCGGATGGACGTATGTCGCAGAGCGCATCGATTGAATTGCCATGCCGCGTTCGTCGAGCGCCTGGAAGTAGATCGCCTTGCCGGCCGGGGCCTCGAAGTACGCGCTGCCGTCCGGCTCGACCGGAACGGTCCCCAGAACGGCCCTGGCGTTGGTCTGGTTGGCAACGCCGATGCGAGGCTGATTCGGCGGCGGGGTGGTCTTAGGCAGGGCCTGAACGATCCGCAACGCAGCTACCTTCGCGCCTTCGGGCCAGGCAAAATCACTGTCGTAGACGTTTACGACTGTAATTGTTTCCTGCGGAATTTTACCGCCGGCCTTGGCAATCTCCCGAGCGGTTTGCACGGTACCGCTGGGGATCACCGGCGGCTTGCGTCGCGGGCGCAGCGGAATGGGACTCAGACACGAGATGTCCGGGTCGCGATAGAGCAGCTCCCTGTTGCCGAAACGGTCGATCCAATAGATGCCGCGGTTTTTCGCATCCTTGTCGTATACGCACAGACAATCGTCCTCGCTGAGCGGCCAGGGCGTGCCGTATCTCATGTAATCGCGGATTGGCCTGCCTTCCGCTTCCGGGAAGGGCGCATCGGGTGTCAGGCGGGTCAGTTGCGACATCGCCCGGTCGTCCTCGATGCGAGGATCGATCATTACCAGCGAGCCGAAAGCGTTGCCGTGATGCGAGCCGGTCGTGGCGACGTAGCGGTGCGAACCGGGAATCGCTCGTATGCTCATTTCCATCCACGGTCGGTTTTCGCGTCTTAGCGGATAGTTGCCGTGGAACGAGCGCGGGTCGCGACCATCGGGATAGCTGGTCCATATATGATGGGCGATGTTCGTATCGCGGTCGACGTAATCCCAGCGCGTGTACACGAGCATGCCGTCGTTGTCCACGCTCGGATGCCATTCGTGCGTCTCGTGGAAGCTGATGCAGATGATGTCGCTGCCATCCGGCTCCATCGAATACATCGTATAGACCGGGCAATGCCTGCCGCAGCGGAGGTAGCCGCCGCGACGCTCGGTGATGAATACGATCCTGCCGTTGGGCAGAAAGCACGGGTCAAAGTCGTCGCTGTCACCATCGGTTAGCTGAACTAATTCGGTGCCATCAACGTTGACCTTGAAGATGTGATAGCTTATCTCCGGTCCCCACTCGTACGCTTCTTTGCCGCGGTATTTCTCGTAGGCTTTGGCTTGTGAATATGCAAAGAGGATCGTCTTGCCGTCGTATGAAAGCTCAGGTGAGAGGAACGTTCCGGTGGAAAGGTCGTCGCCTTTGAGCCTGCCGCGTTCAACGACGGAGTTCTCAAGAACGTTTGTCAACTTCGGATTCTCGCCGAAGGGTTCGGAAAGGATGAAGAGTCCTCCGCCGGGCTTGGCGTTGCAGCCGTAGTACTGATCGCACATGTGGAAAACACCGACCGAATCGTGCCGCTTGATAAAGAGAATCTTTTCGAAGTCCAGCAATAGATTGCAAAACGCAATCTGACGCTTCAGGTCCCGGGCCTCGAAGTACAGCGACTTGCGGGTGTCCTGCGATGTGTCAGGTTTCAAACGCCCTCTCACCTTTATAAGACCGCCGAGGAGTTTATTCAAACGCTCCGTATTCGCACCCTGGCGCTTCAGACGCTGAGCGAGTTTCTCGGCCCTGTCGATTACCTGCCTCGTATGCGCTATCGAGAATCTTCCCGAAGCCGCGTCGCGATGTGCGGCTCTCGTGCTGTTGGTAGAATGTTGACTTACGCTCTTCTGGTCGGCGGGCCTGCCGAGCGCGATGTTCGTAGCGGGATCATCTGCCGCGTAGACCTCGACCTCATCGAGCGCTAACGAACACCTGCCGGGCACAGCCAGCCGAACGATGCGCGCCGAGACGTCTTTGTCTCTCAGATTCACCGTCAGCGCCTTGTTCCCGCCGTAAAATATCTTGCCATCGTGCTGATATATGAGCTTGAACGCTGAGTCTTTAGAAGAATCGCTGACGAGCACCTGAATATTCCGCGTACGCGGGGCGGTGCTGCCGTCGGTGCGGTTATAAATGACAATTCGATCCAGCTTAACATTTCGCCCAAGATCGACCTGCCACCACGGATCCCGCTGGCCGCTGGCGACGTGAAATCCGAACCTGCCGTTCCTGACGCCGTCGCACCCGCCCGCAGCATCCTGCGCCGTAGTCACGCCGCTGACGGACACTTCGGTTTCGCCGGGGCTGAACTCCGCATCCTCCCGAATCCAGTCGGCCTCGACAAGCCCGCGCACGGACTCGCCGACATCGATCGTGCGCGCCGGAACAGGAAAGACAAGCAAAGCAAGAATGAAAGACGCCACCGTCAAAAGATGAATTCGAAATGTGAACCAATTCATTTCAGAGTCTCCTGTATCAATTGTTCGGTCGATTATACCACAATCGGCTGCCGACTTCCACCCACAAATTATCGTCAGTCTGACGCGGATTCAACGAGAAAATCCCTTCACTACTCGCTGCATTCGCCCTGTTCGTAGTGACGCCGTAAGGCGTTCGTGGCGAGGGCGTCTCGCCCTTGAGTCGCGAGGCCGTCTCGGCCTCGTAATAACGAAGAACAAGGGCAAGCCTGTCCCGAGCGCAGCCGAGGCAATGCCCTCGCCACATTACAAGGGCAAGATGCCCTCGCCACGATGCCCTGACGGGCATACTACGAACAGCCGGTGCATTCTTGCCCCTTTGGACCAAAACTTTTGTTGATTTGGCGGCAACAGTGGCTTAGGATTAATGTAATCGTTCACAGCAGGTAGGTGCGATGCATCGCACCAAATGCTAACTAAGGTAGCAGACTATGGCTGTTCATAGCGCTGGAATTCTTTTGTTCAGGTATGTATACGGGCGGCTTGAGGTGATGCTCGTACATCCGGGCGGGCCTTTCTGGGCGAAGAAAGACGAAGGAGCATGGTCCATACCGAAGGGCGTATTCGAGCAAGAAAGGGAAGACGCTCTTGCCGCCGCGAAGCGAGAATTCGAGGAAGAAACCGGATTTGAAGTCGATGGTGAATTCATCGATCTCGGTGAACTCAAGCAGCCAAGTAGAAAGATTGTCCATGCATTGGCCCTCGAAAGAAACCTGGACACGGCAGACATACAGAGCAACACCTTCACTCTGGAATGGCCGAAAAATTCAGGCAACGCAAAAGAGTACCCGGAGATAGACAAGGCTCAATGGTTCACAATCGAGGAGGCCACCAAGAAAATCCTCAAAGGCCAGGCGGAATTCATCGACAGGCTGATAGAGAAATTGTCTTAGCCACGTTTTTTTCCTTGCAAATCAGCATGTCAAGTTATAGATTCGCTGATGCGGCGATAATACGGTTTTTGTAGCTAAAGGCAGAAAATTCCGCGAAATACCCGGCGCTCGCTGGACACCGACAGGGACGGAGTCCGGAAACAGAATCCACCAATGTCTTGAGCAAAGGAGGCCAGGGCGTCCGTAGCCCGCTTGCCGAGATTTGACATGGTATATACAGTCTGTATCAACCGTGAGCGTCTCACACGGAACACTTATGTAACTACTTGATATGAGTACCGTTACGAGGAAAAACCAGGCGAGTTGGGAATTTCTTATACAGAAGAAGCCAGTCTGTTTCTACTGTTTTATGTAGACTGTATAATTGTTGTCGGCCTGAACAAGAAAATACGAACACAAGAAGCAAAGGGGTAAATCAATGCGTGATATTGTTCTGCAAGGATTCATAACCAGTTTCGCCGAGTCGCAAGGACTGACCGAGTCGGATGACGCAACCGTCTTTGAGGCATTTGCCGTTTCCTCCATTCTTAGGAAATACCATCAATCCGATTCCTCAGACCTCGAGGACTTCCTGACTGGCGGTACCGGTGACGCGGGGATCGATGCTGTCGCCATCCTTGTTAATGGGCATCCAGCTAGGACCAATGAGGATGTTGACTTCTTTGTCGAGAGACTGCGACGACTTGACGTAGAATTCGTCTTTATCCAGGCCAAGACTTCACCAACGTTCGAAGCCGCAAGCATCGGGACTTTTGTCCACGGAGTCACCCAGTTCTTCGCCGAAAAGCAGACCCCTCCCTTTCGTGAGGATCTAGAGCGGGTTCGACAGCTCAAAGATTACGTCTATGCGAAGGGGATTGCGATGGAGCGCAATCCCCGTTGTTGCCTCTACTACGTCAGCTCTGGCAAATGGCAGGATGCCCCCGAACCCAGAGCGCGCATGGAAGACGGTAAGCAACGACTAACCGACCTTAATCTTTTCAGCGAGGTCAATGCCCTACCAGTGGATGCGGAGCGCCTAAAGACCATTTACCGGGAACTCGAGCGGGTTGTCGTAAAGGAAGTGGAGCTAAGCAAGACA
The DNA here is from genome assembly GCA_964598225.1 of uncultured Pirellulales bacterium. Lineage (GTDB taxonomy): Bacteria > Planctomycetota > Phycisphaerae > Sedimentisphaerales > Anaerobacaceae > SG8-4. The sequence continues at coordinate 92,581 of CAZRBG010000012.1, read as the reverse complement.
GTCGTATTTCCACGCATTGACGGAGTAGCCGAAGCGTACATCGGCCTCCTCTCAGGCGATCAGTTCATGGGCTTGGTTGCAACTGAAGAAGATTATCTCAACCGGGAGCTCTTCTACGATAATGTGAGGGATTTCCAGGGCAATAATCCGGTGAATAAGGAGATTGCTCAAACCATTGGTGATGCCACAGCAAGAATTCGATTCCCTCTTCTCAACAATGGCGTTACGATCGTGGCACGTTCCATCAACCGTACTGGCGACACTTTCAAAATTTCCGACTTCCAAGTTGTGAACGGCTGTCAGACCACGCACATACTCTTCCAGAACCGATCGATCGTTGATAAATCGGTTTATGTGCCAGTCAAACTCGTTGTCACCGATGACAGCCAAGTTATCTCGGAGGTAATCAAAGCCACTAACCGCCAGACTGCTGTACTCCCGGAATCCTTGGAGTCCTTAACACCGTTCCACAAGGAATTAGAGGACTTTTATTCCGTACAGAACGCGGGGATAGCGAAAGATGACCGGGTCTACTATGAACGCAGATCAAAGCAGTATTCTTTTGACCGAATCAAGGCCACAAACATCGTAACTCTGACCGCACAGACGAAGTCGTTCGTAGGGATGTTCCTCAACGAACCGCATAGTCATCCACGCTACTATGGCGAACTGCTGAAATCATACGAGCCGCGGTTGTTCGTTGCTGATCACAAGCCGGCGCCCTACTACGCGAGCGGTTGCTCGCTGCTTGCCGCCGAAGCTCTATTCAATTCTGGTCAGCTTGATCGTGGCATGAAGCGGTGGAAGTATCATCTCCTGATGCTTCTGCGGATAAAGATAGCTGGCTTCGACGTCCCCCGTCTAAACAGTAAGGCAGCTACGGCCTATGCTGTAGCCATTGCAGACGCGCTCAAAGACCGAGAGGTCTTCAGGGAGAACTGTGTTACTTCTCTCCAGACAATTCGCGACCAGTTGAAGTCATTCAGTGCGGGGGTACCAGAGCATCCATCCCGACTTAGGGCATTCACTCTCAAGCTCCTTGATGCAGTGCAAGTTGTTCCGTCTACAAAACCCTCGAATGTGCGCGGAGACCGCCCCAGGCCGGAGACTGAACCCCATCTTGGGACAGAAGAGACAGGCACTATCCTGTGGTTTGACGACTGGAAGAACTTCGGTTTCATCGAACGCAACGGAGGAGGAGATATCTTTGTACACCGAACTGGGCTTGACGCAGTGCCCTGGCACCTTCGGACTGAGGGCACACGTGTGAAGTACAAAGTTGCACAAGGTCCCAGTACTCTCAAGGCCGAAGAGGTAATGATCGTGAAATCATGAGTTTAGTTCCTCTGCACTGCATGACTGGCGCGAGGATTTAACTGAACGAGAAATGCAGAAAAGGCCAACAATCGCATGGAGAGCGGCAAGGAATAGCGCGCCGCTTTGCTCTGCGCTCTTCCTTGCGCCTCATGCGGAGCGTTAGATTGCCCACCTGGGAGCCCCTTGGATGAGAACAGTCGTGTTTGGAGTCCTTTACTTCCTGGTGTGCTTGGGGCTGGCCGGTGTTCTGCACGTGTTCGTTTCCTGGCTCTTCAACGACATCGTCGGGTTACTGTGCACGGCTGTCTTCCTGGTTGCCTGCGCTGTTCATGGCGTACGAACGCTTGGAGCCCTTCATCGCAAAACCCGGGACGCGCGACGGCAGCTGAAAGAGATTGACGACCGATGGACACCGGCCGGCATCGAGGCGCAGGTTCTTGGGATGATCGAAGAGCGACGCAATCCACATGCGCGGAAACCTCGCCGGGATCTGGATCTGACACGGGCACACGGGGGGCAAGCATGCCCATTCTGCGGTGAGGACGTGTACATGAGGCAAGACCGGCAGTCCTTTGCGTGCATAGGCTGCAGCTGCCGATACACCATCCTCTCAGACAAAACCGGCGACTTCTACTTCTGCGAAGGCCGACGAATGGAGGTTGATGAAGCTCGAAAGCGATTCGTGCTTCCTGAAGGTCAGGCGGCGGACCAGTTCCCGACCGAGACCGTGATGATTGACAAGAAACCCGGACGCCATGCAACTTGACCTTCCACAGTGCCCAGGCATGCGCCTGGCAATCTAACAACAGCATGCAGCGGACGGCGCTGCGCGCCGCCGCTGATGCTGAGCGTGTGTGCCAGGCATGGCATATGACTTCCAAGGTGCAAGTCCCTGGACCAGGTAGTTATTCGTGGAGCCGAAGGTAAGGAGAAAGCCAAGGGTGTCGTCGTGAGGCGGGGTCTGAAGCAAGGCTAATCCGAAAGTGCGGGGCGATGTACAAGAACCGGATCTGAGGTGTGGTACACCCAGGACGAGTTGGCACGTGACAACGAAGTCCTCCATCCACGAAAGTAGGGGTGTGCTTTATAAATCCGGCGTTCATGCACGGAAGGTCATATGTCTTACCCTGGGAGGTCTGTCAGGTGTCCTTCAGGGCTGAGGCCGGAGCGATCTTGCCTGACCGCCTGGCAGAAGTCAGCCGAGGGCATAGTAGGTATGAGAAAGGCAGAGCTATTGAGGCACTCCAATGTCGAAAGACGGAGCAACAGATAGGCCGAGCCGTAATTCGCGTACCGAAGGCCCGAACGGTTACCGGATAATCTAATGGAGGCCGTGTGAACGGAAGACCGATCAGACAACTGTGGTTGCCCTTTGTTGAAGCAGAGGACGATCTGTTTCATGCGAATCCCACTTCAGGTCATCCGACAAACAACGTACAGATTTTAGAGCAAGCCTTGGAACGGGATAATATGTTCCAGGCTTTGGCCCGGGTCGAACACAATGGTGGTAGTCCCGGTGTCGACGGTATGACGGTGAAGGAGCTTGGTGGTTACTCGGAGACCGACACTCCGTGGAAGTTCCGTTGTCCTGGACAGGGGATACGCGACATGGAACTTACCATAACCGACTGGAATGACACCTGTGTTCTCCAGTTTCGATTCGAGGTCGAGCTTCTCTGTGAATAGATGCAAAGAGTGAAGCTCTACCCATTACACCTGCCTGTCCAACAAATCACTGGAGCGAACGCGGGCGGGCCACGTCAGTTGCCAATGCGGACGCCCTGATCCGCCCGCGTCGCTCAGTTCTGTCGTTAGAAAATCGAGCCAGCAATTGAGCCTTCAGAAGACTGCACCGGTCTTTTGAGGGTTTCTTTCTTTGGTGGGTATTTAGCAGGCCGCACTTTTCCAGTGCGGCTTTTCTATTGGTACAGTCCGCTCAAACCGTTCTGCATATCTTAGAATCGCACATCTTTTGTCCCAACCTGCAAGTCAGCCTATCGATTCAACATGTTGCCATTTGAGGCTGAATCGGTAGAATATCTGTGTGGAGAAAACCGAAATTAGACAGATTGCTAACTATGTCAAAGACCTCGAAGAGGGGCTTGTTGAGTGGGACTATCGTGGGGTATCTACTCATGGCGATTTGAACCGCCTGTACGTGATTATTGCTCGTTTGATGAAAGCTACATACGAGACTGAGGATCAGGAGCTAAAGCCTTTGCTGGCATCGGGCTTGATGTAGAGAGTGTGCAAATATGCGTCTCATCAGTTCCCGCGTCAGAAGGTTGAAACAGCAAATATATCCTCAGGAGACTGCTTTGGTCTTTTGAGGGTTTTCTTTTTTGAAGGTCTTCTTGCGATTTTGCTGTGTTAATCGGTGTGGATATGTGTCTAACGGGAGGTTCCGGCGGTGGTTTTATGGTTGCACAGGACGGCGGAAATCGTCAGAATACTGCTGCAAATGATAACTCATACAATGAAAGGGATTACGATGAAAGCAGTATTCGGCTTATCGCTGGCGATTGTGATGTTCGTGGGCGCAATGCCTGTAATGGGGCAGAATTATCCGTCTATCTGGGAGGGGCAGCGGATCAAAATGCTCGAACATCCTAAAGACAGGCCGGTCCGGATGGTTCTGGATACCGATACGTATAATGAGATAGACGATCAGTTTGCTCTGGTGTACTCGCTGATTTCGCCCGAGCTGGACGTCCGGGCGGTTTATGCCGCTCCTTTTAAGAACAGCCGCTCCAAAGGGCCTGAAGACGGCATGGAAAAGAGCTATGAGGAGATTCTGAGGATTCTGGATAAGCTGGACCGTTCGGCGGAAGGCTTTGCTTTCAAAGGCAGCACGAGCTACATTACCGATCCGAAGAAACCCGAACGAAGCCCGGCCGCGCTTGACCTGGTCGAGAGGGCAAGAAAGTCCAGCCCGGATGATCCGCTGTACGTAGCAGCAGTGGGGGCGATCACTAACGTCAGCAATGCGATTTTGATTGATCCGTCCATCATCAAAAACATCGTCGTGGTTTGGCTCGGCGGCAACGGGCATAACTGGCCCCATCAGCGGGAATTCAACTTCCGGCAGGACCTGAACGCCTCGCGGGTCATCTTCGATTCGGGCGTGCCGTTCGTACAGTGTACGTGTACGCCGGTCGTTACGCACTTTACGACCACCGTGCCGGAGATGGAGCGATACGTGGGCGGGCGTGGACCGATCGGCGATTACCTCCTCGACATCTTCAAGGATTACAGGAAGGATCATTTCGGATGGTCGAAGGTGCTCTGGGATATGACGGCCGTCGCTTGGCTGATCAATGACCGCTGGCTGCCCTCGAATCTCGTGCACAGCCCGATTGTGACGGACAACTACACACTTAGCTTCGACAATTCCCGCCACATGATCCGCACGGTCTATTTCGTGCATCGAGACCCGATATTCAGGGATTTCTTTACCAAACTGGAAAAGCAAAAGAAGAAATAGAATTTGCACTCGCAAAATCGAAAGGAACGGATAGATGTACAGGCAAACGAGGAGACAATTCCTAAAAGCGGCGGGGCTTGCAATAGGGACCGCCGGCATGATCGATACGCCGCTGCGGGCAGGGCGGCAGGAGCGACCGAACATCCTGTGGATTACGAGCGAGGACAACAGCCCGCTGTTAGGCTGCTACGGCGACGAGCAGGCGCTCACTCCCAACCTCGACCGACTCGCCGCCGAGGGAGTTCGTTACCGTAATGCATTTGCAAATGTGCCGGTCTGTTCGGCGGCCCGCTCGACGCTGATCACGGGAATGCTCGCATGCTCTGTGGGGCTGCACAATCACCGCAGCAACATCAGAATCCCCGAACCCTTCCGCTCTTATCCCGAATATATGCGCGATGCGGGCTATTACTGCACGAATAATTCCAAGACCGACTACAACTACACGCGCAATGACAGACAGGCCTGGGACGAGAGCAGCAGAAAGGCCCACTACGACAATCGCAGGCCGGCTCAGCCGTTCTTCGCCGTCTTCAATACCACGATAAGTCATGAAGGGCAGCTCACCGAGCAAAGGGTCAAAAGTCGCCGGGAAAAGGGCGTCTTGCCGCCTGAGCCGCGGATCGCGCCAGAGGACGTGAGATTTCCGCCGTATCACCCCGATACGCCGGTGGTGCGAAGGGACTGGTCCGTTTACTACGACAACATGACGCTGATGGATAAGGAGGTGGGCAGGCTTCTCAAAGAATTGGATGACAAGGGGCTGGCCGGGGATACTATCGTGTTCTACTATTCCGATCACGGCGGCGCGCTGCCTCGCGGCAAGCGCAACATCCACGACTCGGGGACTCGCGTGCCGTTTATCGTGCGCTTTCCGAAAAAATGGGCGCACCTGGCGCCTGTCGATCCCGGCGAATGGGTAGATCAGCCGGTGAGTTTCGTAGATTTTCCTTCAACCGTATTTAGCCTTGCCGGCGTGCCGATACCGAAGCATTTCGAGGGCCGGGCCTTTCTGGGCAAGCAGGCCGGCAAGCTCGAAGATCATGTGTATCTCTTCCGCGGGCGGATGGACGAGCGCTATGATACCGTGCGAGCTGTCCGCAGCAGGCGTTATCGTTACATCCGAAACTACAGCCCGCACCGGCCCTGGGGACAGCAATACTCGTATCCCTTCCGCGTGCTGCCAAGCATGGGATCTTGGTATCGCGCCTACCTTGACGGCAAGTGCAACGCCGTCCAGGCCCGGTACTGGCAACCCAAGCCGTCGGAGGAATTCTACAACATCGAGTCCGATCCTTACGAGATCGATAATCTCATCGATGACTCTAAACACAAAGACCAAATTGCTCAAATGCGAGAGACTTTGAGGCGGGATATTATTCGGACACGCGACATAGGTTTTATTCCCGAAGGGATGTCAGAGCGACTGGCCGGCGACAAGACGCTCTACGAATACGCTCAAAGCGACGCATACCCTGTCGAGAGGATTGTGGACATTGCCGACCTCGCGACCTCTCGCGACGCATCGGCTTTGCCAAAGCTGCTTGCCGCCTGCGAAGATCAGCATCCGGTGATCCGCTATTGGGGCGCGACCGGCTGTCTGATCCTGCAGGAAAAAGCCTCGCAGGCAAAGAAGAAGCTCAGGAAATTACTTGATGACGAGTGGGATGATGTTCGTGTCGTAGCCGCCGAAGCTTTGAGCTATCTCGGTGAGACGGAACTTGCTCTCGATACGATGAAGTCGATAATAGACGGCGAAGAGACCTTCGCAACCCTGGCTGCGCTCAACGCCCTCGATTATATGATGCAGGCCGGGCATGTCTCAGTTGAACGGATTCAGAAAATGGTCAAAGGCAAGCGTTTCAAGAATGTTTCCAGCCGGATGGTCGATTACTTCAACGCGAAGACGTAACCAATGAATAACAGGGAGTAATAGCTATGTTGAACGATCACATTTCTCGAAGAAGATTTGTCAGAGATTTGGCGGTAGCAGGCGGCGCCTCGCTGTTTGGCGGCAGGGCGGTCGGTGCGTCCGAGCCCGGCAAGCCCGATAGACTGCACGTGGCCTGCAACTCCTACTCATGGTTCGTATTTTACCGGCGCCAAGGCCGAAATTTCTATGAGCATCTGGATGCAGGATTGAAAGATCTGGCCGAGAGCCGGCTCGACGGCTACGAGCCGGGAGCGAACAATCCGCAGGAACTGGATAGGCTGAGGCCGCTGCTAAAAAAGCACGGTCTTGAAATGCGGTCGCTTTACGTCAACAGCGTTCTTCACGAGCCGGAAAAGGCTGCGCAGAGCATAGAAACGGTCCTTACTATAGCCGACAAGGCAAAGACCCTCGGCACAAAGATAATCGTCACCAATCCCAGCCCGATTGCCTGGGGCGGGCCGCAGAACAAAGACGATGAACAACTTCGAACACAGGCTGCGGCCATGAACAGGCTGGGCAGGCAGCTAAAAGAAAAGGGGCTTACGCTGGCTTACCACAACCACGACATAGAGCTGCGTAATGCGGCCCGCGAGTTTCATCACATGATGGTCGGCACGGACCCAGCCTACGTTACGCTGTGTCTGGACGCCCATTGGGTGTATCGCGGCGCGGGCAACTCACAGGTCGCGCTTTTCGACGTGGTCGAGCTTTACGGCCCAAGAATCGCCGAGCTTCACCTGCGGCAATCGAAGGACGGCGTATGGACCGAGACATTGTGCGATGGCGACATCGACTACCCGGCACTGGCTGAAAGACTGCTGCAAATCGGCGTCCGCCCCCACATAGTCCTGGAGCAGGCAGTGGAGAAAGGAACGCCCAGGACAATGAGTCCGGTCGAAGCTTTTCGCAAAAGCTCGGAATATACGAGAGAGGTGTTTGGAGATTTCGCTTAAACTACGATAGGGATCATTGTTTATACGGGAGTTTTGCAAAACTCCTATTTACACTTATCTCTCATAGCAAATGCCGTACAAATGCTGACGCTGATAAATACAAACAGAATGGTTCCGGCTGTCGGGCCGATTGGACTTGATTATATCGCCGGCGCCGTGAAACAAGCCGGACCGGAAGTAGAAGTTCTCGATCTTTGCTTCGAGGACAGCCCGACTCCGGCAATCAACAAGTACTTCCGCAGTCGTAATCCTGAACTGGTGGGAATTTCTTTTCGCAATGTCGATGACTGTTTCTGGCCGAGTGCGGATTGGTTCGTTCCCCGGTTGAAGAACACAATAAAGACTGTCCGAAGCGTGAGCGACGCACCTATAGTAATCGGCGGTGTCGGCTACTCCATATTTCCCGGGCAGATTCTTGAATACACGGGCGCCGACTTTGGAATATGCGGCGATGGAGAGATAGCGACAGTGGCTCTGCTTGGTCAGTTGCAGGGGGAGAGAAGGTTTACAAGAGTGCCGGGACTTCTATGGCGTGAAAACGGCAAGATAATCAGCAACGCACCGGCCTGGCCCGGCTCTATATCGCTGAGCACGGCACGCGATTCCATTGACAATCTTCGCTACTTCACGCAGGGCGGACAATGCGGCCTGGAAACCAAACGCGGCTGCAATCGCCATTGTATTTATTGTGCCGATCCGCTAGCCAAAGGCAACAGGCTAAGGCTCCGTGACCCTTGCGAGGTAGCTGATGAAGCCCAGTCGTTGTTAGCACAGGGCGTTAATGTGTTACATCTTTGCGATGCGGAATTCAACGTGCCGCGAAGCCACGCCATGGCGGTTTGCGAAGAGTTTATAAACCGCTCGCTCAGGGACAAGATTGGCTGGTATGCATATTTGACGCCGTCGCCGTTCGACGAGGATCTGGCCCGAGCAATGGCGCGTGCCGGTTGTGTCGGCATAAACTTCACAGGAGATTCCGGCTGCGAGGCCATGCTTGTCACCTATCGTCAGCAACACGGCAAAGAAAACATTGCTTCGGCAGTTAAGCTCTGCCGTAACAACAATATTTCGGTCATGGTTGATCTGCTTTTGGGCGGACCCGGCGAAACACCTGAAACAATCGCCGAGACGATACGTTTTATGAAAAAGGCCGATCCCGATTGCGCGGGCGCCTCGTTGGGCATCAGGATTTATCCGCGTACTGCAATGGAAAAGTTCGCTTACGAAGAATTGCAGAAGGAGGGCGAAAGGAGTATCCGCCGAAAGTACGACGCGCCTGTCAACCTGTTCAAACCTACTTTTTACATATCCGCAACTCTGGGCGAACATCCGGCCGAAATGGTCAGAGACCTGATCGACGGTGACGAAAGATTCTTCGAACCGGCTATTGAACAAGCATTGGAGTCCGTCGAAGAGGATGACGCATCCAATTACAATTACAACGAAAACAATCTAATTTCCAAATCAATTGCGCAGGGCGCCCGAGGCGCCTATTGGGACATATTGAGACGGCTGCGCAAAAATGAAGTGTGAAACGACACGAGCTTAAATCTTCGTACCGGCCCTCATACCAGTCGATTCACAATGCCGCACCACGCTTGGAGCATAAGTAGCGAGCACTCTACTCGAAGCCGTGCCGACAGACAATGTGCTGACGTCATCCTCCCGCGTTTAGCGGGTCCCGGGGGCATAAGGAAATTTCGGATACTCCCATCTTCGGCGAGTTGCAACCTGAGGGCTTCACAATCGGGGGCCGTTTTTTGCGTCCGCTTTTAGTATAACCAGCATTGGCAACAATCCGCATATTGTGTTATTATCGACCACACCAAAATCGTAAGAGTATTGTAATCGTGGAAAATGGATAGGAGTAATGATCGCATGAATAAGAAAAAACCCAAGATTACCAGACGCATGTTCGTTAAATCGGCGTCAGCAATGCTTGCTTTGCCGACCGTTATTACCTCGAAGGCGCTGGGCGCTTCAGACGGCACACCCCCGGCCAGCGGGCGGATCACCTTGGGCGGTATCGGAATGGGCGGCAGAGGCTCCGGCGATGTCAGGCAGCTCACTACGGATAAACGCATCCAGTTTGTTGCTGCGTGTGATGTCAAACACGCCGCTCTCGGCCGGTGGAAAGAAGACAAAAACGTCGAAACGTATATAGACTATCGCGATCTGATCACCCGCGACGACGTCGACATGATAATGTGCGGCACGCCCGACCACTGGCACGCTCAGGTCACCATCGACGCCATGAAAGCCGGTAAGGACGTCTTCTGCGAGAAGCCTTTGAGCCTGACTATCCGCGAGGGGCGCAAAATGGTCGAGACCGCCCGGGCTTACGGGCGGGTATTCTCCAGTGGAAGTCAGAGGGTTATCGGCGATTACGGCCGCCGCGCCAGCGCTGCGCGAAGCGGAAGATATGGCAAAATCCTGGAGGGCCACGCCAATCCAGGCGGTCCGCCGCGAAGATGCTACCTGCCCGGAGTGCCGATCCCTCCCAACACGATCGAATGGGATTTGTGGCTCGGGCCGGCGCCGTTCGTGCCGTACCATCCATATCGCTGCGGCAGGGCGTACGGCCTCGGCGGCAAAGGCTTTCGAACCTGGTACGATTACTCGGGCGGCATGATGACCGACTGGGGCGGGCATAAATTCGGCGGAGCAATGCACGGAATGGGCGTCGATCATACCGGACCGACCGAGATCAAATACCCCGACGGCAAGAATTATAAATATCTCACTTATATTTTCGCCAACGGCATGAAGCTCATAAAGAGCAACAAACAGGGCTACCAGTGCGAAAAGGGCTGGGCCGAGCCGTGGAACGGCATGCCTGTGCCGCCTCCCGGTCTAAGATGGTACGAGGACGGCGCCCGCTCGCCGCACGAGGATTGTGTGAACTGCATCGTGGACAGGCGTCAGCCGTTCCGTGACGTTGAGTTCGCACATCGCGTGGCTACAGTCTGTCATCTCGGCAACATCTGCTTTATGCTCAAGAGGGACCTCAAATGGAATCCGGACAAAGAGGTTTTCATTGGCGACGAAGAAGCCAACAGATTCCGGGACAGGCCCAGACGCGGACCCTGGCAGATATGAACCGACAGAGCAATGAAGATCATGAGCTAATCAAGAGATAAGATAGCAGAAAGAGAGATAAAAATGACAGGCAAGCAAATAATCATCGTTTTGATAGCGTCACTCTTAGTAACCCAGACAATCACTGCGGATGTCTGGCAGGATATCGGCGGGTATAATTACGGCGACGAATACAATCCGTGCGAGCAGGCGGAAAAGCTCCTGCAGGAAACACCCGCAACTCAATACAGGCCCATAGAGGATAAGCTCATTGCTGTCCTCGAGTCGAACAATTCGACGCAGGACGGCAAATCCATCGCCTGCCGTTTCCTGTTGCAGATGGGTACGGACAGGTGCATACCTGCGGTATCGGCCCTGCTTGGCGACGAGGTTCTCAGCCACTACGCAAGGCTCGTGCTCGAGAGGCTCGAATCCGATGCTGCTGATAAAGCCATGCGCAACGTTTTATCTACCGCGCCCGACCAGGTGAAGATTGGAATCCTCGGAAGTCTCGGCTCGCGTCGCGATGGCAGGGCGGTGGAGCAGGTGAGCAAACTCGTTGCAAGCCGCAACGCCGCGGTAGCGGCCGCGGCTCTTGAGGCTCTCGGCAAGATCGGCGGACCCGAAGCGGCACGGCAACTCGAATCGGCAAGGCCACCGGAGAACCTCAAGCCTGCCCAAATGAGGGCCATGGCCGCATGCGCCCGATCTTTGCCGCCTGCTGATTCAGTTGCTCTCTGCCGGAGAGTTCTCGACGGATCGGACAAACCGGCGCGTGTAGCCGCCATGATGCAGTTAGCCATTGCAGACCCGGCGAAGGCTCTGCCGATTATAACTAAGGCAATAAAGGGCAGTGATCCGGAAATCCGCGAGGGTGCGTTCTCCATCGTTGCTGAAACGGAGGATCGAAAAGTTACCAACGCAATGGCTGGATTGCTCGGACAGCTTCCAGACGACCGCAGGGCTAAATTGATCGTCGCTCTGGGCACACGCGGCGATGAAGCGGCTTTGAGGCCTGTAAGCCGATACCTAAACAGCGAAAAGAACACTGTTCGCTTCGCTGCGATCAAAACCGTGGGCAAACTGGGCGATGCCGGTGTAGTGAGGTCGCTACTGGAAGCAGCCGATTCGCCGGAAACGAGCACTGCCGTCGCAAGAGCTGTTGTTGGGATGAAAGGCTACGCAGTAGACGCTGTGCTGGTTGACCTGCTTTCCCAAGACAATTTCAAAACTCAGGCAATCGAAGCATGCGTTGCTCGCGGCTGTAATCAGGCCGTGCCGGCTCTTTTGAAGCTTACACAGGATGAAGATTCCGACGTCAGAAAAGGCGCGTGGGCCGGTCTCGGCTCGCTCGCATCGGACGAGCACATCAAATCCATTATGTCAATCGTTCTCGAGATAGAGGATGATGCAGATCTCAGCCGCGCGGAGAACGCAATAAAGAGTATTCTATCTCGTGCGGACAACAGAAGCACGTGCTTCGAGACTATAGCTTCATTCTACTCAAGAGCTTCCGAGGCAAAGAAGCTCGTTATACTCGATCTCGCAGCGGCTGTCGGAGATTCCAACGCTCTGAACCTGGTCAGAAGGGCCTCGAAATCTTCGGATAAGCAGATATCCGATGCGGCTTTGAGGGCGATGGCCAAATGGCCCAACGAGTCAGCCGCCCCCGATCTGCTCAAGCTGGCACGCAATGCTCCCGAAACCGTTGACCGCATCGTAGCCCTGAGGGGGTACATCCGGATTGCTGGTCTCAAGACTGCAAGACTGTCGGACAAGAAGCGTGTAGACATGCTGAAAACCGCTATGGACATTGCGACTCGCACCGAGGAGAAGAAACAGGTCATCGGAGCGCTGCAAAACGTCAGGAGCCTCGAGTCGTTGAAAATGTTGGAGAAATACCTCGACCATCCCCAACTCCAGGCCGAGGCACAGATGTCCGCTGCGAACCTGATATGGGATATGCGCAGACGCCATAAGGCCGAGATAGCCGAAATCGCCGAGCAACTGGCCGAAAGCAAGAACAGAAGAGTGGCAGACAGAGCCAAACGAACGTTAAGAGAACTGAACAAAAACAATTAAGGTCAGGAGATGAAAGAACAAACGAAGGGCTGCGAGTCCACACTTCGCAGCCCTTGTTTTGGTGTTTAACACTCGCGTTCAATGCAAGCCTTTGTACGGGCCTTAGCGAGATTTCATGCTCCATAACCGGGTCAATGGGATAAGGCGGCTGCATTCGTGCGAGAATGGATGTTTGAGATGTTATTTTGCCGGTAGATATTGCGATGAGCATTCCGGAAGACACGACGGAATCAAATTACTCCTGTGGTTTGACTGCTCGTTGGACTCTGAGAAAGTCCTGGATTTCGCCGTCTTTGCGGACCGGTTGTGCGGGTTCGACGTAAATCTTCGGCGTTGCCCATTTCCAGCGTTCGACGTGGCTGTCGGCGAAGGAGAAACAGCAACCCTGTGAATGCCTGCCCGCCGGCAAATCCCACCATCGCGGATCATCGGCGTAAACGGAACCTCTCGGCGGGATGCCGAAATGCGAATCATAGATGCTGTCCTCGTGAACCCCGACGAAGAAAATCAATTGCGCCGGCGTCGGATCGTCTATCTCGGATTCCCTGGCAAAGCCCGGCGGCGCGCCCGATCTCGGCGGATAGGGCAGGCCGTTGATCGATTGACTGAGGTTATAGCTGCGCGTCCGCCGTATGTTCAGCAGCTCGCCTCCCTGCGTGCGGACGCTGGACCTGTCGGACGGGCAACGATAAATTTCGGTCGATTTGTTGTATTTGAACAGCAGACCCCGTTCAATGTTTTCAGTGGTTGTGTCGAAGGGCGCCAGCCCGGAGCACCATGTCATATTGTCGCTGAAACCTTTCGTCTGTTTATCGGTGCCGACGTAATAAACGTTGCGGTTAGGCAGAAGGAAACCGTCATAATCCAGCGAATAAAGCTTGGCACAAACCTGAAGCTGTTTGAGATTGTTCAGGCATGTTACCTCCCGAGCCTTGGCCCGGGCCAGCGACAGAGCCGGCTGCAACAGCGCCAGAAGAATCGCGATAACCGCAATCACGACCAGCAACTCGACCAGCGTCAGGGCCGGGCGATAGAGTCCGATCCGCCGGTGGCCAGTTGATCCGGCCGACCAACCATAAGTCTTGTAAGAAACATCCGATCTTCGAGCAAAATACTGCATCCTGCACCTGGTCTCAAATCCTTGATCTTTCCGATTATTATAACATGCCACGGCAAAAATTCAACCGATAAGAATCGACCACGGTATTTCCTCGGGAGAAAAAAAAAAGGGTGAGCCGCAGCTCACCCCATTCGATTGAGAGATTATGAGGTAATGTTACGGCTCCTCTCTGCCGGGGGGCAACAACGGACACATGAAGTAGCTGTCTTCTTCGTCCTGCACGCCGTTGTCGTTTACATCCACCCTCCAGCGGCCGCCTACGTAGCCCACATTACCTGGACCGAACTCGGCTTGAAAGCCATTAGGTCCCATCTAAAGTTTCTGGAATGACCCCTCTTCTATGGCAAAGGATCGGCATTAACGATTGAGTCGTAATAGAGTTGCCGGCTTTCCACAAAGATGATCGGTCCACTACTGCGGCCGTTGGACAGCAAGGCTGTATGTACCAGTTGAACCGACCGTCTGAACGGGTTCGATAGTGATCCTTGCTATGACAGTGTAGGGTAGCGTGAAATCAGCCGCAACGGCATCGAACATAATATCAGCCGGGCCGGTGCCGCCAAGAATTATGGGATCGCTGCCGGGATTGCCGTGTGATCCGAGATATCCCGGATGAGGTAAAACGGGACTGCTTGTCGTCATTCCGGTATTCGGTTCGGTCTGATTGATAAAAGCGGCATCCATTTCGGTGTTCAGTTCTGTACCGGCGTCCCAGACCATCGATCCCAGGATTGTTATTATCTGTTTGCCTTTGAATTCGCCGGCGGCGTCGAAAAGCTCAATCTGTTTCGGATCGTGATTGCCGATGAAGGCGTCATTCGAGGGAATGATCATGCTTAAGAAACTTGCATAGCGATTCATCTTCGAATCCAACAAATACTGCGCGGAAGCGATATCGCCCGGATCATACACGGGCGCTCCGGCAAAGCCTTCGGGCGCCGTAACAACGTCGTCCATTCCTCCGGCATCGCCGACCGCCGCCGCAAATTCAGCTCTCAGAGTCGCAGCATCTCCGTCCTCGGCTATACGTTCGAGCGATTCGCTTGCCAGACCGCCCGGATCGAACAGGTCGAGACTGCCGTCGTGAAATCCCAGCCAGACGGGAGTGAAAAATACACCGCCCTCCGGCGCAAGATTCTCGATTGTAACTATTATGTCCTGCGTCTGGGCGTGGGAAGGCAAAGCCACCGCCGACCAAGCGATCAAAGCCAATGTTAATAACCAAAATACCGATTTGCTCTTTCTATTCTGCCTTTTCATTGTTCTTGCCTTTCACACAAAATGCTTTCTCATTTTTCATTTAACAAATTTGGTCCCTGAGGACGGGTTTTCCGCAAGGATATTCAGGTCTCCATTTTGCCACCTCCATTCTCCCCTTCCCGATATAAGATCAACAAAGTTGTGTTGTTCAGACGCAATTTAAGGTTGATAAGAAAGCACAACCCAATTCTCAGAGTTTACCAAGAACCGATTTGCAGTCTGTGACCTAATTCCGCGAGCTTGGTGACCTTGTCACAGTGTTTCAAGGGATCGTCAGCCTGATATGGCCTCTGGACAGAATGACTTTTCCCTCTCTCTCGAAATCCTTCAGTAAACGGCTGACAACTTCTCTTGCCGTTCCAAGGTCATTGGCTATCTGTTGATGGGTCGTCGACAGCATGCCGTTCTCGGATTTCTCCACGAGGTAATCGAACAGCCGTTCATCCATTTTTCCAAAGACAATTTCGCTAATAAGTTCCAGAATGGTGACAAATCTGTTACTGATAGAGCCGAAGACGAATGTCCTCATTTCTTCATGTGCCGAAAGGAGATTTCTGAAGTCTTCCGCCGGCAGTAAGAGACAACTGACATCTGTAATCGCCGTCGCGTTTACGGAGCTCGGCGTATCAGAAAGAAGGCATGCCGCGTTTAGTATGCATGCCTCTCCGGGGCCGAGCTCATACAAAGTGATTTCCCTTCCCGCCGGATCCGATTTATAGATGCGTTTCTCTCCCGACAGCATGAGTTCAAAATCTGTACAAAGTTGTCCTTCGTATTGCATCCTTGTTTGCCTGCTTGTAAAACCACGGTGAGATGAAGCCAGTATGTCCTTCGTCAACTTTCCCGGGGTGTTTCTAAAAAAGGGAAATATTCTTATGAATTGCTCAGCGTTCAATTCCGCCATCTACTCAATCCTCAGACCGATGCA
Source organism: uncultured Pirellulales bacterium (assembly GCA_964598225.1). Taxonomy (GTDB): domain Bacteria; phylum Planctomycetota; class Phycisphaerae; order Sedimentisphaerales; family Anaerobacaceae; genus SG8-4. The sequence continues at coordinate 76,426 of CAZRBG010000012.1, read as the reverse complement.
CTTACCATTCCAATGAGAATATATTTCGAGCAAGGACATACGTGACAATTACAAAATTGTATCAAAAGCACTGTGCCGGTCGATGACTTATTTGCCACAAATACAGTGACAATGTCACCAATTGTCTGGGTTTATATCACCGACCGAAGATGTGCTTTTTATTAAATTGTCCTTATGTTTCGTACTCTTTCGTTCGTAAGTGAATCTGAATTAGATATTAACCGCATCGCGTATTTGATGCTAATTCGAGGGGAGAAGGGAGGTTGCTCTCAAAGTGATTTAGGTTTTTGTGTGTAGAGTTGTGTTTTTAGTAAAGCAAGTTGTCAATCAAAAAAGTAGGAGACTTAAAAATGACGTTTATTAAAACGAAAAAGAAAGTATTGGTTGTAGCTATCAGTATGCTGATCGCAGTCGCCGTCTTTGCGGGCATGCCAGCAGAGAAGGGCGTGCCGAACGTAAATGGCTGGTACGAGGGAGAAGAGATTTATTATCTCGATCTCGGAATCGAGGAAGGCGTTACCGAGCGGGGCGACTACGATATCTACGCGATCGGTGGGCCTCGAGTTTATCAAGCTAACGTCGTGGAGTTCATCCCGGGCGAGCCGGGTTATTCGCCCCACTGGAACGTACATGTAGTCCACACGGCCGAGGGAGTTACCGTCCAGGACATAATTGATGCCGGCTATAGTTCGGATCATTTTGACGATGAAGGAGTTGTCTTCGACGATGTTGAGGACATTTTGGCTGCAGAAGGTGACGGGTTGGTAACTATCGCGACGCCGGGTGTAGTTGTCCTTTGTCCGGTTGTCTCTGTGAAGGCTGGAAAACTGCAGCCCGAAGATTTCGAGACGCTCGAGCCTGGAGATACCTTTTAAGCCTCAGTGAAGTCCAATGTTCAAAGGTTATGATGAAGGGGTGTGTGGCTTGGAGTCCTCAAGCCATGCATCCCCTTATTGCGGCAAGATATTGGACCTTCGAGGCTGGCTAACAATCTGCGACTCACCTTATGCCGATGCCTTCGAGCGACCTGCGGGTCTCAGATGAACAAGATAAGGAGTATATCATGAATGAGCGAAAATTGGTGATCGGGCTGTTAGCCGGTCTGGTTATTGTCCTGGGAAGCTTCAGGGCCTCAGAGGCAACATTGCACGATGTGGCCTGGACCTTTGGAAACGTTGGCTCGGCCTCATACAGGCTTGATGCTTTCGATCCTGCGGATGCCGGACTCGGGGCAAGCCTTGGCTCCCAGGACCCAACATTGACCGTCCAGATAGGCAAACGGTACCAGGTGGCGGTCACCAACTTTATACCGCATCCGTTCGAGGTGCTTGCCAAGGGTTCTTCACCCGGGCTTGACATCGTTCTTCTGGCACAGGGCGGTGTGGCCGGTTCTCTCGAATCGGATCCCAACATCGCTTGGGCCGACGACGGCGCCGGTACTGTAACGTTCACTTTGACCGCGGCGCTTCATGAGGCCATGATGGAGCCGGGGCGCGTGCCGGGTTATCGGTGCAGAGCACATATTTTCACCATGCGGGGTGATTTTAACGTCTTGCCCGCGGCAGATCCTGAGCCGGCCCCTGAGCCCGATCCCAAGCCGGAGCCGGACCCTGTGGGCGACCCGATTCCAGGACCTATCGAGAAGGGTTCGGTCAGCGTCGAACTGGAACTGGTGGCCTCGGGAATAACTGCACCGGTTTATCTTACGCATGCCGGAGACGGCACGAACCGGCTCTTCGTGCTGGATCAGCCCGGCGTCATCTGGATCATTGAGGATGGAGGGCTTCTCAACACGCCGTTTTTGGATATTACCGATCGTGTTCACATGCCGGGCTTCTTCGGCTCAGCCGACGTGAATGACTTTGACGAACGGGGTCTGTTGGGACTGGCATTTCACCCTGGCTTCGGAAACCCCGCCAGTGCCGGCTATCAGAAAATCTATACGTACTCAAGCGAAATGGTCGGTTCTCCAGCCGACTTCACAACCGTGCCTCTGCCTGCCGGGGAAGTTTTCGACCACCAGAGCGTCGTCGCCGAGTGGACCGTCGATGCAACCAATCCGAACGTGATCGACAAAAGCACGCGCCGAGAAATCATGAGGATAGATGAGCCGCAGTTCAATCATAACGCAGGCATGCTGGGTTTTGGCAGAGACGGGTACATGTACGTCGGGGTGGGAGACGGTGGGGCGGCAGATGACGTCGCCAGTGGTCACGGTGACATAGGCAATGGACAGAACATAGACACAGTGCACGGTTCGATACTGCGAATCGATCCACTCGATCCTCTACTGACGGCCGAGAGTCTTGATCCGATGAGCGCAAACGGCTCCTATCGTGTTCCGATTGACAATCCTTTCGTAGGAAGGGCCGGGGTGGATGAGATATTTGCCTATGGATTCAGGAACCCGTGGAGATTCAGTTTTCATCCGGCGACTGACACGCTGATCGTTGCTGACGTCGGTCAGAATATGGTTGAGGAGGTTGATCTGGTTCTCGCAGGCGGCAACTACGGCTGGAACCTTAAAGAAGGAACCTTTCGTTTCGATCCGTCCGATGGAACCGTGAGCGATGACCTGAAGGGCCTGCCCGGAAAATTCGTCGATCCGGTTGTCGAATACGATCATGATGAAGGAATCAGCATCACCGGCGGTTTTGTCTACAACGGAAGCGCTATGCCGGAACTGACGGGCAAGTACTTGTTCGGTGATTTTTCGGCTTCCTTCTTTGCTCCAGAGGGGAGAATATTCTATGCCGATCTCGGCACGGGCGAAATCGCGGAGCTTAAAATGGGAGTGAATGACCGAGAACTCGGATTGTACGTCAAGGCCTTCGGGCAGGATGCTGATGGCGAGCTGTATTTGCTGGCCGGAACGAACCTGGGCCCGTTTGGAACCGACGGCATGGTGCTTAAGATCGTCGGCCTTTGTAAGTCAAGAATTCCCGGTGACATTAACGGTGATTGCGTGGTGGACATTACCGATCTTAACATACTGATTGACAACTGGTTGGAAAATGCTATTCGATAATCGGGCAAGTGAGATTAACCATATCAGCATGTAGGATTGCCGTTTATGAAGACATTTGGGAAATCCAGGACAAATTGATCTAACTGAAACACAGTAGTAGACGGGATGAAAACTACATTTCATCTCATCTATCCATTTAGGAGAAAACTTATGCGAAAGAGAGAACTGATGCGAAAGATTATATATCTGATCGTTATTGGATGTATGACTGGAGTCCCATTCTGTGTATCTGCAAATCCGCTGAGTTTCGATTTTTCCGGAACTACTGCGGCAGAAAATGGAGTAGAAATTCAAGGCGCCGATTTAGGTATTGTGCCCGAAGCAAATGTGACATTTGCAGATATTCCAACCGAATCCGCTTTTAAAGGTGCCACAGATGGCCAAGGCGCAATCATCAATGCTGATCCCGGTGAAGGTGTAAGGATTCTCTTTGATTCAATCGAAACCTCCAGAGCGGCCTTCGTACGCTGTGCGATTCGGACCAGCCATGCAAGTACAGCCATCACACTGGCAAGCATCGATCAAGGTCCGGATGGTTTTGTGGCCAGCAACTCTCCGACTAGCGCCAAATCATTTGTGAACCGTTACCGTCGCATGGTCCTTTTACATACTCCACCGTCAACCGGATTTCGTATCATGCTTGAAATCATCAATCAAAGCGATACGGAGAGTCTGATTGTGCATCTGGACAATGTTGAGATTTACACTTTCGGCAGTGGAGAATATTGGAGTGCCGATTTTCTAAGTGGCGACGAAACGGATCCTCCTTTGTTGATGGCTGATGCAGATGATATTCAAGTCACACCGATTCCCGATTTGGATCCGCTATTAGTGACGGAAGGCAAAATGCTGTTTGAAAATTCACATTTTGGCCGTGGCGGCAATTCTTTTACCTGCGCCATTTGTCACGACGAGGGATTAGAAGGAGAGGATGAAATCATCCGTCCCGGCCATACCATGATGAATGCATTTAGCCGTCCACATTGGAAAAACGGCAATGCCGCGAAATTGATCGAAGCGGTAAACACGTGTTTGCTTGACTGGATGAATGCCGAAACAGTCGATGAGGATGATGAGGTTTGGAAAGCTATAGAAGCCTATATTCAGAGTTTAACCACAGTCAGCCCTTCGGAAGCGATCCAAATTCAAATTGTTTCTCCTCCTGATCCGCCCACAGGTGGAGATTTTGAGCAAGGAAGAGAGTTATATGGCAAACTTGCGTGCATAGAGTGTCATGGCCGAGACTTGTTGGGTCGACCTGGTGAACAAGGGGGATTGTTCGGTCCTTTCCTGGCTTTTAGACCCACCATACCCTTAGACCACGATTATATCGCGGCGAAAATCCGGCAAAGCGGATCCAACATAAGCGGTACGTATGACGGCTTAGAGTTTGGAGGCAATATGCCGTTTTGGGGAGCGGACCGGATTAGTGACGATGATGTACGCAACCTGGCAGAATTCATCTCAACTGCATCCCGATGGACCCCTGAACCTATGGGAACTCAAATCGGATGGGTAGCTGATTTTGGAACAGGAAATTCACACCGTGTTGCAGGACAGGTGCGAATTATCGACGAAAGAACACTGCAATTTGAAAATTTTGAATATGACGGCGGAGGGATTGCCGTAGAGCTGTACTTGATTCAGTCGGATAGCGTTAATTTTACCCGGCAAGAGGGCAGAAATGGTGTCACCGCTTATGAATTTACACTTGGTGAATGTTATGGTTTAAATTCGAGTTGTACAGATGGCAATTTCGAAATTACGCTCCCTTCTTTTATAGACATTTCACAATATACTCACGTTTCGGTTTGGTGCGTGCCGGTGGGAGTCAGTTTTGCTGACGGAATGTTTATGCCAACACCATAGAGTCAAGAATCAATACTGATTTTAAAAATAATAGGAGTGATATCATGGACAAGACACAAGAAACAATAGGTGGTGCGGACACAGGATCGACTTCCCGTCAAGAACTCGTCAACGTTGCCGGGGCCAGCGGGATTGCCCTGGACGGCTACGATCCCGTGGCCTTCTTCACCGACGGCAAGCCGATGCACGGAGACCTCAACATTTCCGCGACCCACAAGGGGGCTACGTATTTTTTCACGTCGAAAGATCATAAGGGAAAGTTCGAGTCGGATCCGGAAGCGTATGTGCCCCAATACGGGGGCTACTGTGCCTTCGGCGTAGCAGCCGGAGCGCTGTTTCCCGTGGATATCAACACGTGGCAGATCAAGAACGGAAAGCTGTATCTTAACCTCAATCCGGCCATCCTGGAGCAGTTCAACAAGAAATTCGACAAGCAGGTCGCCAAGGCGGATAAGAACTGGCCGGAACTCGTGAGCAAAAACACCGGCTGACCGGACCCGATCCATTGTACAGCTAAGCCTGGGCGCCAACCGTAGGTTAACGCACGATATGTAATCGTCCAATGACAAGGCCCGCACGTGCTGCTTGCTCGTAAGCCGCGTCCGGGCTTGGCTTACGGATGTTTTAATCGTTAATCCTCCCAATAAAGGGAGGTTAGCTCAATTCGGCCTCTTGATAGAATGACTTTGCCCTTACTCTCGAAATCTTTCAGTAAACGGCTGACAACCTCTCTTGCCGTTCCGAGGTCGTTGGCTATTTGTTGATGGGTCATCAGTAGAATGTTGTTCTCCGATTTCTCGACAAGGTAGTCGAAAAGCCTTGTGTCCATTTTTTCGAAAACGACTGCGCTAAGGAGTTCCAGAAAAGAGGTTATTCTTTGCTCAATAGAACCGAAGACAAACGATCTTACCTCTTTGTGTGCAGCTACGAGATTCCGAAAGTCTTCGGCCGGGATCAAGATCGAACTGACATCAGTGAGAGCCCTGGAGTTTACCGGGCTCCGGGTATTAGTAAGAGCGCACACTGCGTTTATTATACAGGCTTCACCAGGACCAACTTCGTATAAGGTGATTTCCTTTCCCGCCGGGCTGGATACATAAATACGCTTCTCTCCGGACAGCAAGAGTTCAAGGTGCTTGCAAAGTTGCCCTTCGAGTTGAAATGCGGTATCACGAGATGTGAATCTTTGATGAGATGAAGCCAGAATATCATTTACCAATTCTCTGGAACTATTCCTGAAAGAAGGAAATTTATCTATAAATTGCTCAGCGTTCATTGTGGTCATTGACTCAATCCTAAGACTAATACACTCATTTTCGACAACACTTGTGGAAGCGTCTCGGTCAAAACGACAGTTTAGCATAATTGAACTCAGATGTATATTGTTTCGGTAAATCGCTTTTCTAAACGTCTGAAACGCTCGGCAATGTTATTAAAAACCCCCTCCCGCCATATCTGCACCCAATTGTGTCATAATCCTCAATTATCCCAATAGGCAGTTAATAACTGAATACGCCCTCTTGATAAAATGACCTTTCCGCTTTTCTCGAAATCTTTCAGCAAACGACTGACAACCTCCCTCGCCGTCCCAAGGCCGTCGGCGATTTGTTGATGGGTCGTGCATAGTAAGCCGTTCTCGGATTTCTCCACGAGATAATTGAATAGCCTCGTATTCGTTTTTTCAAATGCAACTCCGCCGAGAAGTTCTAAGATGGCGGAAATTTCCTGGTTGATGGTATGAAAGATAAACGCTCGCATATCTTCGTGTCCTGCCACGAGATTTCGAAAACCGCGGGCTGGAATCAGAAGAGAGCTGACATCGGTGATCGCCTTTACATTTACCGGGCTCGCAGTATTAGAAAGAGCACATATCGAGTTAATTATACACGTTTCTCCGGGGCCAATCTCATATAGAGTGATTTCCTTGCCCTCCGGACTTGATTTGAAAATACGTTTGTCTCCGGCCAACATTAATTCCAAATGCGTACAGGGCTGTCCTTCGAGCTGCAACGCAGTGTTACGAGACGTGAAGCTTTCGCGCGATAATAACAAAATATCTTTCACCAACGTTTTCGAACTATTTCTAAAAAAGGGAAATATTTCTGTGAATTGCTCAGTGTCCAGCGTTGCCATTATGGGATCCTTAAATCGATACACCTTAGTTTTACACGCTTGTCAACAATCAGAGCTATGCACAATAATTGCTCGCCCTTGATAGCGTTTCCTTGCCCTGCACCTTTTATCGAACTCCGCGTTATTGGTTTTCAACACGTGAGCGGTACTCTTTCAAGCGGCCATTTTCATATAATAAGCTGGGTATAAGGCCCGTGAGCAATAGGGAAACGCCCTATAATCGGGTATCCAATTGCTTAATGCTACGTTCACTGCAAGACTTAAAACCGGGTAATATCCTGAGAATCTGAACTATCCGCCGTTGATTTCACCGCTGTAACGCCGAGATTTAAGCGTTCTTTTTGGTTGGAATTGGCTTGTCTTTCAGAGTTTCGCCGGTATAATAGCAATGGTTTGTATAGTTTGGCAGGTTGAACGGATTCCACCATGGCAAGGAACCGAGGAAAAAAAGCTCTCTACGAGGTGATGAGCAACACTCGGGTCAGGCGGGGCTACGCCAAGAGTGTGGAGCCGATGCGCCCGAAGAAAACAGAAGAAAAAAAACCGGCAGCTAAGCCGTCAAAAGCTGTGGCGGACTGGTGGAAGAAGCCGAGAATCGCTCAGTTTAACGCTGGTAGGTTCGAGTTCTCGTTGCCGTACCAGGCCGCGATCGCGATGGGGTTGCTTTTAGTGCTGCTGCTGTTGGGTTCCTATCGGCTCGGTCAGAACTCGGTTGTACCGGATCAGATGGCCGGTGAAGTGGCGAAAGCACCCGAAAAGGTTGATACGCAAGGCCATACAGGGCTGGATACAGCCAGTGTGGAGCGGCCTTCTCCGCCGACTGAGAACGTCTTGCCGAAAGCTGACAATGTGCCGCTGAATCAGGACACAATGCCGATCGCAGGTGTAACGCCGGACGAGAAAAAAATAGAAGAAGAAGTCGAGCCCGAGGAGCCGAAGGGCAAAAACGTGATAGTCCTCGCTCACTCCGGCAGGTATGCTGATTTGGTGCCGGTTGTGGAGCACTTTGCCGAGCATGGTATAGACCTAAAAATTGTCCCGCTCGAGAACGGGAAGTACCAATTGAGAACCGTGGAACGATACGAGAGAAACCCGGCTACACCTGGAACTGCCGGATTTGAAGCCAAAGTTAAGATAAGAGATGTCGGCAGGTTGTACAAAGACGAAGCACCGGCAGGCCTCGACACTTTTGCGCCAAACTACTTTTCAGATGCCTATGGCAAGAAAGTCGAAGATTAGTTTTAGGAGAAATTTTGAATGTCGATTGATCCATCATTGAAGGTCAAGGGCGCTCTGGAGAGACATCGTAATGTCTTGACAAGAGCGGAGCGCATAGAAAAGCTGAAAGAAGAAGAAAAATGGTCCGAGGGAGATTCCGTACTGGGTCTCCAGAAGGTAGGCCATCGCAAGAGTCACGCCGGCCGCAAGGCTAAAGAGGCCCCGGAAGAAGCGGTTGCAGAAGCGGAAGCAGCGGAGGAAGCCACACCGGCTGCGGAATAATTGAGCAATTGGGACCGAGCGCGCGCGATGCAAAGAGCGAGCCTCGGCATTCCCGGAAAACTAAAAAGGGGCTGCAATCGCCAGCCCCTTTTGCACAAGAAAGACAGGTGAGAAGTGGGGTTACCTAAGAAGTCCTCATCTCCCGAAACATTCATCTACCCGTCAGCATGGGTGAGAGAGACGTCGTGCCGGCTGTCATTCGCGGTATTGCTTTTTGTTATGGGATTATTCTGCACTGTGTCAGCAGATGATCAGCCTCAGTGGGGCCGGCGATTTTCCAGGAACATGGTTTCGGATGAAACAGGTCTTGCCGGCAGCTTCGATCCGGACACGGGCGAAAACATCAAATGGATCGTTCCACTCGGTACCGAGACTTATTCCACACCTGTTATATCAGGCGGGAAGGTCTTCATAGGCACCAACAACGAGAGACCGCGCGATCCTCGCCACAAGGGAGATCGCGGCGTACTGCTGTGTCTGGATGAGAAAGACGGTACTCTCCGCTGGCAGCTTGTTGTGCCCAAGTTCATTCCCATGCGTTTTCGGGACTGGCCCAGAACGGGTATCTGCTCGCCCGCAACCGTGGAAGCAGACAGGGTGTATATTGTCAGTAATCGCGGCGAGGTGATGTGTCTTGACATTGACGGCATGGCCAACGGCAATGATGGGCCTTATACCGATGAAAGCCGGCACATGACTCCGGCGGGTGAGAAACTCATAGACGTCACACCCATGGATGCTGATATCATCTGGCTCTACGACATGCAGTCAGAGTTGGGCGTCCACCAGCACGACTCGGCACACAGCTCGATTCTCCTGCATGGGGACTATCTTTACGTTAACACCAGCAACGGACTCGACGACAAGCATACTCATATTCCTTCGACCGAGGCTCCAAGCCTGATCGTACTCGAAAAGAAGACGGGGCGGCTTGTTGCAAAAGATGATGAGAACATCGGACCCCGGATTTTTCATTCGACCTGGTCTTCGCCTGCAATGGGCAGCGTCGGCGGTCGCGACCAGGTATTCTTCTGCGGCGGCGACGGCGTCTGTTATGCGTTCGAAGCTCTCCAATCAGCGCCGGGCTCGGGCAAGCTCAAGAGATTTTGGAAATTCGACTGCGATCCGTCTGCTCCTGAAGAAAACGTTCACGAATATATCAGAAACCGGGACGAAAGCCCGAGCAATATAAAGAGTATGCCTGTGTTTCATGACGGCAGGTTGTATGTTACCTACGGAGGCGACATCTGGTGGGGCAAGCGGCAGGCGTGGCTGAAGTGCTTCAGCGCCTCCGGCACCGGTGACATTACCTCTTCCGCCGAACTCTGGGCTTATCCTGTCGAACGCCATTGCTGCTCGACGCCCGCCGTCCATGACGGACTGGTTTTTGTAGCCGATTGCGGCCGTATGATTCATTGCGTAGATGCTGAAACCGGAAAACCTTACTGGACACACCGGACCAAAGGAGATATGTGGGCTTCGACTTACGTGGCTGACGGAAAGGTTTATATCGGAACGAGGAGGGGGGATTTCTGGGTGCTCGCTGCGAGCAAAGAGAAAAAAGTCATCAGTTCCGTTAGACTCCACAGCCCTGTTCATGCCACCGCTGTTGCCGCCGACGGTGTGCTGTATGTAGCCACGATGAAAGACCTTTACGCGGTACACAAATCTGCAAAATAGACCGACTTCAATTAAGGAGAAAGTAGTGAAAGGCATCCTTTCGTGTCTGTTCATTGTCGGTGCTGCCGTTCTCTTACCGTTTTTTGACAACACCGCTGCGCGTTCGGCCGAGGCCAACGTAGAACAATGGACTCGTTTTGAGACCTCTTTCACCAGTTCCAGGGACTACGAAAATCCGCCGCAGGCAGTTGAATTAAAGGTCGAGTTTGCCTCACAGAATGGAAATAAGAGGACCTTGCTCGACTTCTGGGACGGCGGTCGAAAATGGCGAGTTCGCTTTTCACCCGACGTACGAGGAAAATGGACATACAATACAATCTGCTCGGATGAGGCAAACAAAGGCCTCCATAATCGCACCGGCTCCTTTCAATGCCGCGGGTATCAGGGCGACCTCGCCTTATTCATACGCGGCGAACTCCGCCTTTCGGACAATCGCCGCAGACCTTCAAAACCGCCGACAGAAACGACTGGGTCCTGCTGATCGGCGCGAAAAATTAAACCGTGGGAAAACAGCAACAGATGAGAAACACGAAAATGTTCTTTTGGTTAATCATTGCGACACTGGCAATACCAACATCGACATGGGCGGCCGACTGGCCTCAGTGGAGGGGACCGTTCTTCAACGGCTCTACGGATGAGACTAATCTCCCCGATTCTTGGGGAGAGACTAAAAACGTTGCGTGGATCAGCCCTCTTCCGGGCCCCGGCGGGGCGACTCCTGTTATCTGCAACGGCAGAGTTTTCGTTAGCTCAATGGTAGGGCGAGGCCCCGAATTTGTCGCTCTATGCTTCGACGCAAAAAACGGCAAAAAGCTGTGGGAGAAATCCATCGGCTCGGATTCGCGGCGGTTCCCTCGCAACAACATGGCTTCTCCTTCCCCGGTGACCGACGGCAAATCCGTTTTTTTCCTTTACGGCAGCGGCCATTTGGTCGGCTTTGATTATGAAGGCAGGGAACTCTGGTCGCGCAACATCGAAACCGATTACGGCAACCTCGCGCTGCAGTTCGGATACGGCTCCAGTCCTTTGCTGTATGAAGGTAAGCTCTTCATCCCGATCGTCCGCCGGAACAAGCCCTATCGCCCGCCAGCTGCCGACGGGCCGCTGGACTCGTATCTGATAGCCGTCGATCTCAAGACCGGCAAGACTCTCTGGAAGCAGCAACGTCCGACGGACGCCTTCGATGAGGGCATGGAAACGTACAGCACACCTGTCCCGTCCGTCCGCAACGGCAGAACCGAAATCCTTAATACCGGCGCCGATTACATCACCGCCAACGATCCGGAGACAGGAAAAGAACTCTGGCGTTTCGAGTACTGGACGCGAAAAGTCCGCGATTCGAGAGTTATTCCCTCGCTGGTAACCGGCGACGGACTCATCTTCGGCTGCCGTCACAAGCACGGCGGCGTCTTCGCCATCGAGCCGGGCAACTCGGCTCGCATCGTGTGGGAATTTGACTCGCCCGTCCCGGATTGCAGCACGCCGCTCTATTACCGGGGGCGCCTCTACGTCCTCGACGGCGTAAAGCACGGCAAGGTTGTGACGTGCCTCGACCCGAAAACCGGCCGGCAATTCTGGCAGGGAAAGATCGGCGGACGCGGCCCCTGGCGAGCATCGCTGACCGGCGCCGACGGCAAACTCTACTGCATCAACGAAACCGGAGAGATCGTAGTCCTCGCCGCGGGCGGCGACGAGTTCAAAATCCTCTTCGAGACCAAAATCGAGGAGAGGCCCATCCAGTCGTCTATCGCCATCGCAAACGGCCACCTTTTTATCCGAACCGCCGAGAACCTTCATTGCATTGGAAAATAGGGAGACCAAGAATGAATCGTATGAACCTGATTTTCTGTTTAGCGGTGCTGTTTTGTTCGACCGTCGTTGGGCGGGAGACCTGGCCCGGGCGCGAGTGGGACCGAGCGAAACCAGCGCAGGTGGGAATGGATGAAAATCTGCTGGAAAAGGCGCGGGAATATGCGCTCGCCGGTAACGGATCGGGATTTATTACCCGGCGCGGCAAGCTGGTGATGCAGTGGGGCGATCAGAAGAGAAGGTACGACCTGAAATCATCGACAAAGGCAATAGGCGTTACGGCGGTGGCGCTGGCGCTTAAAGACGGCAAGTTCGAGAGCCTCCAAGAGCCGGCTAAGAAATACCATCCGAATTTTGGAGTCCCGCCTGAGTCGAATGCAGAGACCGGGTGGATCGACAAGATAACGCTGTTTCATCTGGCAACCCAAACGGCGGGTTTCGATAAGCGTGGCGGCTACACAAAGCTGATGTTCGAGCCCGGGACAAAGTGGGCCTACAGCGACGGCGGGCCGAACTGGCTGGCCGAATGCGTAACGCTCGTGTACAAGCGGGATCTGCAGGAGCTGATGTTCGACCGGGTGTTCGGGCCGATCGGCATCACCAGAGCCGACCTGAGGTGGCGCAATAATGCGTATCGAGACAAAAGAATAGAAGGTGTCATGCGGCGTGAGTTTGGTTCCGGCATTCACGCCAACGTCAGCGCGATGGCGCGCATCGGTTATTTGTACCTGCGACGCGGCCGCTGGCGCGATCAACAAATTATTCCTTCCTCGTTCGTCGATGTGGCTCGCGAGGTGCCGGATGCAATAAAGGGGCTGCCTGTTGTCCGAAGCGAAACGGCTTTCAACGCCTCGGACCATTACGGGCTTTTGTGGTGGAACAACGCCGACGGGACGATGACGAAGGTGCCGCGAGATGCTTACTGGTCGTGGGGGCTTTACGACAGCCTCACCGTGGTGATACCGAGTCTCGACATCGTCGCTTCGCGGGCGGGCAAATCCCTGAACAAAGCCCGCAATTCCAGCTATAAAGCCATCGAACCTTTCATCGAACCGATTGCGTTGGCGGCAAAGAAGAAGGGCGATCCTCCCTATCCGCCGAGTCCGGTGATAAAGGGCATCGAATGGGCGCCCGTAGACACCATCGTTCGCAAGGCCTCCGGCAGCGACAACTGGCCCATTACCTGGGCGGACGACAACAATCAATACTCGGCTTATGGTGACGGCTGGGGCTTCGTGCCGAAAACGGAGAGGAAACTCAGCCTCGGCATCGTGAAAGTTGTCGGCCCTCCAACGGATTTCAAGGGCATCAACGTTCGCACGGAAACGGGCGAACGCATCGGTCAGGGTTCCCACGGCGCAAAAGCAAGCGGCATGTTGATGGTGGACGGCGTGCTCTACATGATGGTGCGAAACACCGGCAATTCGCAGGTCGCCTGGTCAACCGATCACGGCACGAGCTGGAAATGGTCCGAGTGGAAATTCGCCACAAGTTTCGGAGCGCCGAGTTTTTTGAATTTTGGCAAGAATTACGCCCGCGCGAGAGATAACTTCGTCTATATTTATTCGCAGGATGCCGAGACCGCCTACGACGCCGGAGATTCAATGGTGATGGCGAGAGTGCCCAAGGACAGAATAAGAAATCGCAAAGCTTATGAATTCTTTAAAGGCCTCGACAACTTTGGCCATCCGACCTGGACAAAGGACGTCCGAAAGAGAGAACCGGTATTTGTTAATCCAGGGAATTGCTATCGCCAGCAGGTGACCTACAACGCTGGTTTGGAAAGATACCTGTGGTGCCAGGTATTGCCGAAGAGTGAGGATTCACGGGGCCCGCGCTTCCAGGGAGGTTTCGGAGTTTACGACGCTCGCGAGCCGTGGGGTCCCTGGACGACGGTGTTCTACACTGAAGAGTGGGACGCCGGGCCCGGAGAGACTAACTCATTTCCAACCAAGTGGATCAGCGATGACGGCAAAACCTGCTATCTTGTCTTCTCCGGAGACGACCACTTTTCTGTGCGAAAAGCAACATTGAAAGTGAAAGAATAAGCCGACTCGATCTCTATTGAGTCCGTTCGTCATTGCTGTCATTGGCGTAGTTGTCCGAACAAGGTCAGAGGACTCGTTTCTGTTATCTTTATCTGCGCAAATTGACCGGCGAGAGATTGAGGACCGTTAAAGACAACGATATTATCTGTTGCCGTCCTGCCAACCAACTGTGGATTACCATTGCTTTCGACAGAATTAAAGTGCGGCTTCTTGCTCAGGCCTTCCACGAGAACTTTTATCTGCCTGCCAAGGAACTGTCGGCTCAACTCGTCGCTCATCTTTTCCTGCACGGCGAGAAGTTCCGCATTTCGCAGTTGCTTAACCTCGTCGGGCACGGTGTCCTGCAATTTTCCGTCGGACCTCGTGCCGGGCCTGGGGGAGTATTTGAAGATGAAGGCGTTCTTGTATCGGGCCTTTCGAATCAGATCAACCGTGGCCTGAAAATCCTCCTCGGTTTCACCGGGGAAACCAACGATGAAATCACCGGCGATTGAAATCCCCGGCACGGTCTCTCTGGCGCGATGGAGCAGTTCCAGATACCACTTGCTGCTGTACTTTCGGTTCATCGCCTTGAGGATTTTGTCCGAGCCGCTCTGAGCCGGGATGTGCAGGTACTCGCACACTTTAGGCGAATCGGCCATAACGTGCATTATTTCGTTGAAGTACTTTTCGGAGGGGTAACTCGTGACGAATCTGAGCCATTTTATGCCGTCGATCCGGCTTGCCGATTCGAGCAGGTCCGCCAGCGACCACGTCTTGCTGCCGGCTCTGTATTCATAAGAATTGACCGTCTGGCCCAGTAATGTGACCTGTGTGACTCCGCGATCGGCCAGCTTTTGTATCTGCTCGATTATCGCTTCCGGCGGACGGGAAACCTCCGGCCCGCGCACATACGGGACCACGCAGTATGAGCAGAAATTATTACATCCCCGCATGACCCGGACCAAAGCTTGTGCCGGGATGTGCTCCTCTTCAATCCCGTATGCGGACTCGAATTCCTCGAGCGCCAAGCTCTGCTTTTGTGAGCTTTCGCTGCGAACTTTTCCCGTAACCGCCAGGGTCTTCTTATTTTCCCTGACGGCTTTTGCTATTAATTCGCTTATCCGAGGAATTTCGGCCGGTCCGCAGACGATGTTGACCGCTTCGTGCTCGAGCAGATCGTCGCCCAGTCGCTGAGCCATGCACCCGATTACGCCGACCACTAAATCGGGCCGGGACTTTTTGATGTGTTTCAGATGCCCCAGATGCGACAACACCCGCTGTTCGGCATGTTCACGCACGGAACACGTGTTAATCAGGACGATGTCGGCATCGCCGACGCGTTCGCTCAGATCGAACCCTGCATCCGCGAGGGCGCCGGTCACCAATGCCGTATCCAGCTTGTTCATCTGGCAGCCGAAACACTTTATGTGTACTTTTTTTGGATTCATGAACTGCATACTATAATCGATTCGGGCCTTACTTTCAATTGCGTGACGCGTACTCTTGCCGGTTTGTCGGTTCTTTTGTTTACATTTGTGTCGTTCTTCTGGTAACATGCCGCGAAATATTTGGACGCAGCTTTGATATTGTTATTTTGCACGAGGCTAAAGTGGAAATTTTCACAGATTTCATCTACAAAGCCAACGACATTCTCTGGGGACCTGTAACGATTATCCTGCTTGTCGGCACGGGTCTTTATATGACGGTCAGGCTTCGATTCATTCAGATTCGGCACTTCTGGCATTCGATCAAGTGTGTCTCCGGCAAGTTCGACGATCCCGAGGAAAAAGGAGATGTTTCGCACTTTCAGGCGCTTTGTGCCGCACTTTCGGCAACTATCGGGACGGGCAACATTGTCGGCGTGGCGACCGCAATCGCCCTCGGCGGGCCCGGGGCAGTATTCTGGATGTGGATGACGGCGCTGGTGGGAATGGCTTTGAAGTTCTCAAGCTGCTCGCTCGCGCTGAAATATCGCGTGATTCACGAGGACGGCTCGGCCTCCGGCGGCCCGATGTACTATCTCGAGAAAGGGCTCGGCTTGAAGTGGCTGGCCGTGATTTTCGCTCTCTGCGCGGGACTGGCCTCCTTCGGCATCGGTTGCGCCGTTCAGGCCAATTCGGTCGCCGACGGCCTGCTCACAATCATCCCGGAGTCGCTTCAGCAGGCGCAGTTCGATCCCGATTTGCCGTTCATCGGCAGCCGGATCATCCTCAAACCCATCATCGGGATCGCATTGGCCGTTCTGGTGGGCATCGTTATCATCGGAGGCATAAAGAGAATTGCGAACGTCGCGGCAAGAATCGTCCCCTTGATGTGCGCGGTTTACGTCGTATGCTCGGTGGCCATCATTGTGATGAACATCTCGGAAATACCATCCGCGTTTTCGCAGATTTTCAAGTATGCTTTTCGGCCTCTGGCTGCCGGGAGCGGGTTTTTCGGTTTCGTTCTGGCCAGAACGATTGAAAAGGGCGTAGCGCGGGGAGTTTTCAGCAACGAATCGGGGCTCGGCTCGGCACCGATAGCTCACGCGGCGGCAAAGACCCACGAAATGGCTCGAGAGGGATTTGTCGCGATGCTCGGCCCGTTCATAGACACCATCATAATTTGTACGATGACGGCTCTGGTAATTATCATTTCCGGCCTGTGGCAGGTCAAATCGCCGGACGGCAAGGTTCTTTATGGGCCGGGCGCCTCGGCTCAGCCGAAGAAGGTTCTGCTTGACGACAAATACGTCGAAGTAGCTGCACCGGTTGGTGAAGATGCGCAGCCGTTCTTGAAAGACGACGGTACGCCTTACCTCATTCCGACCGGGGCCGAACTGACCTCGGACGCCTTCGAGCACTGCCTGCCGGGATTTGGCGCGTTTGTGGTGTCCATCAGCCTGGTCTTCTTCGCCTACTCGACGATTATCTCATGGTCATACTACGGGGACCGCTGCTTCGAGTATCTTCTGGGGCCTAAGGCGATCCCGCCGTACAGATACTTATTCTGTTGTGTGATTGTTGTCGGAGCGGTAGGGGGGCTGGACATCATCTGGACTGTGGCCGACAACCTGAACGCTCTAATGGCCGCACCAAATCTGATCGCCCTGTTACTCCTGGCCGGCAACGTCGCAAAAGACAAGAACGACTACCTCAAACGCATGAAAGATTCCGACCTTCTTTAATCCTGTATTGATCGGTTCAACATGCGCTGGAGGTCTTTGAGACGGTTTGTTTCGTCGAAGTCGAGCAGGATGATCGGGAATGCGGTTTTGTTGTGCATTAGCGGCTCGTCCATGTCCACCCATTTGCGGCAGCATTCGCCGTCGGGCGTTCCGGGGATGGGGGAAAAATCTGCCAGCATCCCGCGGATACCGAGACCGTGAACGAATCGCATCGACGTTTCGAGATCCTGGATGCCGATCCGGGGATGGCCGAGGATTTGATATGCCGTGATGTTCGAAGGCTCGGCGCCTGCGCGCTTTAAGTGCTCGACTGCGCGCTCAAGCTCTTCGGAGAAGACCTTTGAGCCGGTACTCTTTTGCCATTGCACCGATGCGCTCTCAAAGCCGAGGTAGAATGTCCTGAATCCCGCTCGAACCATAAGCTCCGCGAGATTCGACGAGATAAATCGAGCGTTCAGGGCGTTCGGAGCGTGGAAGTTCACTCGCAGATTCCTCTCGACGACTTTTTCCAGAAACGGAATCAGGGTCTTTTCCATTTCGAACAGCAGGGCGTCGTCGTAAAAGGCGATGTTCCCGGTTCCGAGGTCGCGCAGAAATTCGAGCTCAGCGAGGGAATGCTCGACAGACCGTGATTTGAACCTGCCGTAGACTTTCGGCACCGAACAGTAGGTGCACTTGAACGGACAGCCGTCTGTAAGCTTTAATACACCGGCAGTCAGCTCCGGATAAGCTTCCCATAACGGCGGCTGACTCGGGTCCGGCACGATCTGAATGTATTCCCACAGTGGTTGAAGATCGTTGCTGTCGACGATGAAATCGGCTCCCAGTGTTTGCGCATGGTCCGGGCAGAGCGTGACGTAATTGCCACCCAACACGATCTTTGCTTTCGGCGAAATTTGTCGGACATCCTCGACTACTTCTTCTACCCCCAGATACCAATAAGTCATGGTTGTCTGGATAAATACGAAATCGAAGGTGTTCTCATTCTTGAGGAAATCTGTGAACATATGCCGCGGCAGGCCGAAACGGCGAAAGTAACGCGGAATCTCCTCCAGCACGGCCGGGCTCTGAATATTCTCGCAATAAAACCGGCCCCTTCCCCAGCGGTCGGACGCAAGTTTCTCACGCGCGAGAACAAAGGGGCGCCGCCTGTCGAGGTAATCGAACAGCCTGAAATCGGCTTTGCTTCGCATATATCCGGCAACCGTGAGCATGCCGTAAGGTTTCAGCCAGAAATCGTACGCCGCAAAGTCATAAATCGGAGGATTAACAAGAAGAATTCTCGGCTTCATACTCTCACTTCTCATACGCATTTGATTTTAAGCCTATATTAAGGCTCATCACAGGATGAATCAAGCGTATGAGATTTGACGCTCGTTTGGATTGAGACGAAGCCACAAATCTCGGCAGCTTATGAGAATGGCTTTTCCAACTTGACTGGCTTCACGGCGTGTCCTATGATGTCGTTATTGGAATCGGCGTTCTTGCCCACCGGGTGGCAAGCGTCACACTTTTACGGTCGAACAATAAATGAGAATGTGCAATGAATGCGACAAAGAAGAATCAAGAACCATCCACTTCCCGCCGCGACTTTTTAAGAACAACTTCCGGCACGCTGGCCGGGGCAGTTTTAACCGGCGCTATTGGCGCCAAGGCATACGCTGCCGAGCACAACACGATAGAGATCGTTCTGGTCGGTTGCGGGGGCCGCGGAACCGGCGCGGCGGCAAATGCTCTCTCGACCGACAGACCGACCAGGCTGGTTGCGATGGCCGACGTGTTCGAAAACCGCCTGTCGAGCAGCTTGAAGAATCTTACCAAGCAGTTCGGCAAGCAAGTCGACGTGGCGGAAGATAGACAGTTTCTGGGGATGGATGCTTACACGAAGGCGATCGATCTGATCGCTCCCGGCGGAGTTGTTTTGTTGACGACGCCTCCGACGTTTCGCCCGATGCATTTGGAATACGCCGTGGCTAAAGACTGTCACGTTTTCATGGAGAAATCGTTCGCTGTCGATGCTCCCGGTGTCCACCGCGTGCTCCGGGCGGGCAAGAAAGCCGAAAAGAAGAACCTCAAAATTGCGGGCGGATTGATGAGCCGTCATTACGTACCACTTGAACGGGCTGTTGAGCAGTTGCACAAAGGCGCCATCGGCGACCTCATAACATGCTGGGCCTATCGCGAGCACGATCCTGTAGGCTTCAAGCCGAAGACGTCCGACGTTACTGAGATGGGCCACCAGATCCGCAACTATCATAGTTACACGTGGGTCAACGGCAGCTTCCTGCTGGATTGGCTGATCCACAATCTCGATGTATGCTGCTGGTGTAAGGACGCCTGGCCGATATCCGCTCAGGGCCAAGGCGGCAGGCAGGTTCGCGACGTGCCGGATCAGTTGTTCGATCACTATTCGGTGGAGTACACCTTCCCGGACGGCACGCGAATGCAGGCCCAGGGCAGGCACATGGACAACTGCTGGGGCTTTTTCGGCGACATCATTCACGGCACGAAAGGCTCGGCGGTCCTTGGTGAAGGCATCTCGCACCCGCGCATTTTCAAAGATTACCTGCAAAAGCAGGAAAACCAGATATGGCTTTACGAAGGACCGCGCCACAACGCGTATCAGCACGAGCACGATCTGTTCTTCGATGCGATTCGCAAGAACAAGCCCTACAACGAGACGCAACGGTGCGCTTATGCGGCTATGACCGGAATTCTGGGCCGAATGGCCGCCGAGTCAGGCAAGAAGATCACGTGGGAACAGGCAATGGCTTCGGACCTCGTCCTGGCTCCGGGCATTGAAGACTACACGATGGAGTCCGATCCGCCCGTAATGCCTGATGAGAACGGCCGGTACCCGGTGGCAATGCCCGGACGGACGAAGGTGTTATAGTGTCATGAAATGGAAGGGAAATCAAATATGAAACATGGAAAACTGGTGATTGCTTTGGCATTTGTCGGTATTCTGGCAGGCTGTGCAAGCACAAGTAAGGAGGCTGAGATGTCCGGAAATACATTTGGCGATGATATAGAATTCCTGAAAAAACACACTGACGTTGTGGTCCTTTCGGATGCTTCCGGCGACGGCAAGGTGGCTGTTATACCCCAAATGCAGGGGCGCATCATGACCAGCAGCGCCGATGGAGACGAGGGCTTGAGCTACGGCTGGATCAACCGCGAGCTGGTGGCTTCCGACGAGTTTGCCGAGCATATCAATGTTTTCGGCGGGGAAGACAGGTTCTGGCTCGGCCCGGAGGGTGGGCAATTCTCGATATTCTTCGAAGAGGATGTGCCGTTCGATCTAGATCATTGGCATACGCCGGCGCCTATTGATACCGAGCCCTTCGAACCGGTCTCGACTTCCCGCGAACGAGCGCTATTTAAAAAGAACATGCAGTTGGAAAACTATTCCGGCACCAAATTCGATCTCCGCGTTGATCGCGAAGTCCAAGTGCTCGACAAGGATGAGGCCGTCGATGAGCTTGGAATCGAACCCGCCAAGAAAGTGAAAATGGTTGCATTTGAGTCGATCAATCAAATAACCAACACCGGCAACAAAGCGTGGAAGAAGGATACCGGCCTGCTCTCGATCTGGATACTCGGCATGTTCAATCCGTCACCCGAGACAACTGTTGTCATCCCGTTCAATGAAGGTCCCGAAAGCAGACTGGGGCCGATTGTGAACGATGCGTACTTCGGCAAGGTTCCCGCCGACAGACTCGTCGTCGGCGATGGAGTATTATTTTTCAGCGGCGACGGCCAATACCGAAGCAAGATCGGCCTTTCACCTCAGCGGGCAAAACCTGTTCTTGGAAGTTACGATGCAGTCAACAAGGTCCTGACGATAGTCCAGTACGACAAGCCAGAAGGCGTAACAGATTATGTAAACTCAATGTGGGAGTTGCAGGATGAGCCTTACAAAGGCGATGTCGTTAATTCCTACAATGACGGCCCGCCCGAACCCGGCACCGAGCCGATGGGGCCGTTCTACGAGCTTGAATCGTCGTCTCCGGCCGCAATCCTCGACCCGGGTGAGAAGATAACCCACGTGCACCGCACCTTCCATCTTCAAGGCTCGGAGGCGGACCTCGACCCGATAGCAACGGCTGTGCTTGGAGTAACGATAGATCAGATCGAATCGGCGCTCTAAAACAACAGCAACCAACGACGCCGGAAAGCAGAAGTGAATGAGCCGAGCAAATCCGTTCAGCAATTGTGGGAGCGCATGAATCCCTGCATGCTCTGTCCGCAGAATTGCAGCGTGTATCGCAGCAAAGGCGAAATAGGCTTCTGCGGCATCGGTGAAAAGCCGCTGGTCAGTTCCGTCGGTCCGCATTTCGGAGAGGAAAGCGTCCTCGTCGGCAGCGGCGGCTCGGGAACGATATTCTTCGCCGGCTGCAACCTCGCCTGCGTCTTCTGCCAGAATTACGACATCAGCCACCAGCGCCACGGCCGGCCCGTGACGGTCGAGCAGTTGGCTCAGTCCATGTTAAGGTTGCAAGATTCCGGCTGCGTAAACGTCAATTTTGTCACGCCGTCACATGTTTCCGCCACTATCGCCGAAGCAATAGAACTTGCAAGAAGCAAGGGGTTGACCGTGCCGACAGTCTACAACAGCGGCGGCTACGATTCAGTAGAAACGCTAAAATTACTTGAGGGATTCATAGACATCTATATGCCCGACATGAAGTATGCAGATGCAGAGGTTGCAGAGGAACTTTCTGCCGCACCGGACTATCCGTCAATCAATTTCGCGGCAGTAAAAGAAATGCACCGCCAAGTCGGCGATCTTAAAACAAAGCAGGGCGTCGCCACGTGCGGCCTGCTGGTGCGGCACCTGGTCCTGCCAAACAACCTCGCCGACAGCTTCGAGATTGTCGACTTCCTGGCCGAACAGGTCTCGCCCTCAACCACAATCAACGTAATGGCCCAATACCGCCCCTGCTACAAAGCGGCCGCTCACCCTAAAATAAACCGCCGCCCGACCCCCGAAGAAATCCAATCGGCCCGCCGATCCGCTATTAAAAAAGGTTTAAACGTGCTTTCTGATTAGGGTCTTATCAGCAGAAAGCGGCAAACGTCTCAGTGAAAATGTGGTACAATATAAGTAGATCGGATGACATGTGTGTATAAATCCAGCAAATGAGAACAGATTCGGCAGGCGGGATTTTCCGCGAAAGGGCATTCAGTAGAATGAGGCCGGTGTACATATACTTCTCGCACATCCGCAACGACCCGGTCCTCAAAAACCACAGCTTCGGCACCTTCAGATACTGGGGCGACAAAGTCAAGCTGAAAGACTCAATCGAATTCAAATCCTCCGACCACTCCACAGCCCATAGTCGCTAATGTGCAACGATAGCTATGCCTGATGCCGGCCCAGAAGTTCTCTCAATTGCTGCGCGTTCTTGATGGCGTGGCCGTGGACGTCGTTGTTGAAGTATGCGTGGATGCGGCCTGCGTCCTTGGCTTGGTTTTTCAGCCACGTTGCCCAGCTTTGTAGTGTGGATTCGGGGTAGTTTCCGGCGTAGCGGCCGGTTGTGCCGTAGAAGCGGACGTAGATGGTCCTGCTCGTGACTACTCGCGGCGATTCTTTGCCCGGCATGTCGTGGATGCAGAAAGCGGCGTTCGCTTTTCTCAGCAGCTCAAAGGTGTCGTCCGCGTACCAGCTTTCGTGGCGGAACTCAAAGACAGCGGGGGGCTTGTTCGGCAGCAGTTCCAGAAAGTCGCTCAGTTTATCCAGGTCCTTGTGCAGGCTCGGCGGCAGTTGGTACAGAACCAGACCGAGCTTGTTGCCGAGCAGCCCGATTCGCTCGAAAAACCGCTCCAAAGACTCGGTCGCATCGTTTAACCGCTTGATGTGCGTGATGTACCTGTTGGCTTTGAGGACATCAAAGAAATGGGAGGATTTCTCAAAGGCACGGACACAGAGATCCAAAGGGATGAAGATCGGGTAGGAATCTGGTAGACTCATCGGGATGGTTGGAGTATTTTGCAGACGGGCGAAATGCCGAGTTCTTTGTCGGGGCTATCGAAGAAAGCTTATGTTGGCCTTGAGTCCTGGAGGCTCAGATATGGATTTTGGACCTCAACAGATTGGCAAGTGGGTTATTTTGGCGGGGCTGATTGTTGCGCTGCTCGGCGGGCTGATGGTGTTGTTGGGCAGGATGGGATTGTTCAGGCTGCCCGGCGACCTCGAATTCGACACAAAGAACTGGCGCGTTTACATTCCGATAGCAAGCTGCATTCTCATTTCAATTATCCTGACACTGATCCTGTGGCTGGTCAACCACTTTCGTCGTTAATCCAAACCATCCAAGGGATAAAGCGAAAAAAACTTTCCCAAAGCAAACAAAATATTGAACAATTTACGCTTCATCCGGTTAATGAGTAGGTCACTGCATAGATCGGGACCCTGGGATTAGATCGAGAGAAAAATCGTTTGGGCAGATGGCCAAATTAGGGCAGCCAGGGGGGTAATTTGGACATCTGGGGCCCCGAACGATTTTTCTCGGTCTTTGGGGATCGCCATGTTACCTACGCATTAACCGGATAAACCCTAAATGACTCGTTGCTTATATCGCGTATGCAGCCAAGCCCGCCGGCCACACTTGCGTGCGGCCGGCCAACTCAGCTTCTTAGGAGGGGGATGTGAACTTAATCATGCGTTTTCAGTGCTTATTGTCTTTTTCTGTAGCCCAGCTTAATTGTGTTTATCGGACAATGTTAAACTACAATAAAGTGCCGCCCGAAAGCGGAAAGTAACACATTAATAGCATTCTTTTTGTAATTTTTACTATTTCGCTTAATTTTTTGCGCTGGAAGGCTGTTTTTTCAGGTTTTGTGCACGAAAAACCGCGATCATACCCTTACATACAACGAGCGCGCACTTTTTGTGAGGCTCTATGAATATCCGCTAAAAAAGACGAAATGTGTGAATTCAGGTAGGTTCTCAGTAATCCCTGTAGCTTCGCATCCAGGCGGGCCAGTCTTCCGGGCGGACGCCACCGGCTTTTGTCCAGGGGCCGTTTGTGACGAATGCGCAGTGCCATTTTAGCGTCCAGAGTTCTTTGAGCCCTACGTCTCTCGCGGACCAGTCCATGAAGAGGAGGTTGACGAAGCCGTCATGCCTGTCTATGCAGAAATGGTTCATTTCGCCCGATGTGCCCCTGTCGCCTATTCCGAAAGCGTCCATAGTCTCGGCAGGGGTGTCGGTATGACGGGGCCACGCGTCGTACCACGTCGAGTCGCCGAATACCGGAATTTCATTCGGGCTGGCCTTTTTGCCGTCGGTTTCTCTGGTATCGTACTGTATTGTCTTCATGTCGGTGGTGTTTTTCCAGAACCATTCGACCAGACGAGAGCCTCGGTCAACCTTCACAGAGTTGGTCCAGGAATTGATGCCGTAACTGAAAATGTAATCGTTTAGCGTGGCGGCCTTGAACGTGCCCCAGTCGGCAGAATTTTGCATCAGCTTTGTGGCGGTCGGGCAGACAAGCATCTTTGCATCACTCTTATAGTACGGCTCCAGCTATAGTACGGCTCCAGCGCCGACATCCACAGGCCGGATGCGCCCGTATTCCTGTCGTTGAAATATCCGTCGTGATCGTCGGTGTACAGCTTGAACACAAGGCCCCACTGTTTCAGTCTCGCCTGACAGCTAACCCTCTGTGCCTGCGACTTCACTCTATTCAACGCGGGCATCATTATTGCCAGCAGCAGGGCGATAATGGCAATGACCACCAGAAGCTCTATCAGGGTAAAGCCTCGCTTTGAAGGAATGCAGATGCCTCATTTAAGTAAACCCCTACTACTTAGTAATCCTTGTAACTCCGCAACCAAACGGGCCAATCTTCGGGGCGGACGCCACCGGCTCTCGTCCATGGCCCGGTTGTGTCAAATGCACGATGCCACTTTAATGTCCACAGTTCCTTGAGACCGATCGACCTGACCGACCAGTCCATGAAAAGCATGCCGACGAATCCCTTGTGCCGGTCGATGCAGAAATGATTCATTTCGCCGCTGACGCCTTTATTTCCTATCCCGAAGGCATCCATGGTGGGCGACGGCTGGTCTGTATGCCGGGGCCAGGCGTCATGCCACGTGGCGTCGCCGAAAACCGGTATGTTGTTTCGGCTTGCCTGCCTGCCCGATGTTGTCCTCGTGCCAGGAGTGACTTCCGAAGTGTTATTCACGTTTTTCCAGAACCATTCCTCCAACCGGTCTCCACGGTCGGAATGCATATAGTTCGTCCAGGAATTAATGCTGTAACTGAAAACATAACGCTGCGAATTACCCTCCGGAGTTGATACGGTACGAACAGCGGCCTTGAATGTGCCCCAGTCATTGCTGTTAACCATTTCGCGGGTGGCGGTAGGGCACAGCAGCATATCCCAATTGTCCTTGTAGTAAGGTCTAAGTGCGTTGGGCCATAATGTGGTATCGTTTTTGCCCCAGCCCTCGTTGAAATAGCCGTCATTCTCGTCGGTGTACAACTTGAACATCAGGCCCCACTCTTTGAGCCTTGCCTGGCACATGACCTTTTGGGCCTGGCCTTTGACGCGCTGCAGTGCCGGCATCATTATCGACAGTAACAGCGCTATGATAGCAATAACCACTAAAAGTTCTATAAGTGTAAATCCTCTTTTTCTTGCCATATTAATACTCCTGATCCCTCATCCTGATTCAATTCTTTCAATACTATCCAATTTTGTTATTATACTACATATTTGCCCCGGCTTCAAGCGGTTTGGGATGATTTGCTCTCTTTTCTCGGGCAGATTATTATCCTCACTCTTTCCGCATTGTGCGGGTTAATAGCTCAACCAACTGCCTTGAATCAACCTCCGCTTCCCGCCCATCGACAAAGGTTACCATGTACTTTCCGGTAGGAAGATTTTGCCGTATGAGAACGGCGTTGCTGTCGGCCGGGTCGATCCAGTCGCCGTACCAGGTCACATCCTCGCCTCTGCCGAGCAAAAGTTCGTATTTATCTCTTCCCGCCTGTATATCCGCTTTTCCGCCGCTTCCGAGGTACTTGATCAGCAGTTTGCTGTCCTGAACGATCCCGCCGCCGGTGCCGTCCCGGCTTCCGTACAAATTAAGCAAAAGCAGGATTGAGACGATAATTACCGCTGCGGCTACGGACCGATTCAACCGCAGGTCGATTATGATATTAACGGTGTCCCAGCCGATTTTGTGCCGAGTCAGCCTGTGCGGAATGCGCTGTTTGATCTCCTCGCCCAACTCCGGGCGGACCGGCTCGGCCGTTCTCTCGCCCAGTTCATTAAGCAAATGCTCGATATTGTCCGGTTTCATGCGTTTTCTCGCTTTCTCGTCTGTCTGAGGGGGCGCGCCGGCCCATGACCGTTAATCCACTCAGGTAATTTCCTTTCGCAAAGTTTTTAACGCCTTATTGAGCCTGCTTTTAAAGGTTCCTTCTTTTATTCCGAGAGCCTCGGCGGCCCTGGCGATGGTCAATTGCTGCATGTAATGTAAAACGATGGTCTCTTTCAATTTTCGCGGCAGCCTTTCAACTGCGGTTTTCAACTCGTCCAGTTGCTCGTAACGGCTTACTCTATCACGCCCATCTTCGGTACCCCCCGCCATCTCGACAATATCTATACCAACAACCTCTTTACGCTTATGTTTGCGCCAGTGGAGTTTCGAAACATTGGCCGCGATTCGGTACAGCCAGCTATCCAGAGCTTTGCCGTCCCGCAACTGTCCGATATGGTGCCAGGCATTGAAAAAGCTCTCTTGTGTAAGGTCTTCGCTGATCTGCTGATCATGGCCCAGCCTTCTCATGAACAGATAAATTCGTTGATAGTATTTATCAACAAGCTCGGCTGCTGCACCTCGATCTCCGGCTCTCAGCCGGGCAACGAGCGATTGACGCTGCTGTTCCGGATGTACTTGACTTTTACCGGAATCCTCTTTTTTGGTATTAGGATACGCCAAATTGGCCTTCTGTTCTGTCAAATCCATTTCTTTTTACAGTATTTTTTCTCAACCTTCTCCAAAATAATGTACCGCCAATTATCCTTTCATGCAACATGAATCATCCTGTCACCGAAAAAAGGGTTGATACGGGGACCGGGTTGTGGAATAATGCCGCTCATTATGCAAGTTCGAATCAGGAGAATATTAATCGCAGTGTCTCTGCTTCTGTGGATTGCGGGACTTGCGGCGGCGGACCTGGCAAGCCAGGTCGATGAAATTATCAAAACACCTCTGGAACGGAAGGTAACGTTCTCAATTCACATAATAGAGGCTGATTCCGGGATCACGGTATACGATCACGATGCCAGGGAACTTATGATACCGGCGTCGAATATGAAATTGATGGTCTCGGCCGCCGCAATGAGATATCTTGGTCCCGATTATGTCTACACTACGAAAGTTGGACTCAGCGGCGATACTCTTGTTGTTATAGGAAGCGGAGACCCGCTGCTGGGAGATGAGCGAACCGACGCCAGGTACGGGCGGGAGCCGGGCTGGATATTCAAAGACATAATTCACGCCCTGAACTGCAAAGGAGTTGCGCGCATCGAACATATTATAGTCGACACCGGCGTATTCGACAACGAGCGCGTTCACCCGAGCTGGCCTGCGAAGGACCTTAACAAATGGTACGCCTGTGAGATCAGCGGCGTGAACTACAACGACAACTGCGTTGCACTAACGGCCAGAAATATCTTCGGCAGAGTAAAGATCATCGTCGATCCGCCGACTTCGTATCTTACGCTGATCAACGAAGTGGAGCCCACGACGGCCGGCACGAGTGTGCTCGGAAGCAATCGTAATCTAACTCCCAATAAACTTACGGTCTACGGCAGGTGCAGGGACAAAGCCGGGCCGATTGACGTTGCTATCGAACGTCCGGCGGCGTTTTTCGGATTCCTCCTGGCCGAACGCCTGGCCGGCGCCGGCATTGAAGCCGAGGGCCAGCTCATAGAGCGTAGTTTCACTGAAGAAGGCGACTTTGTGCCCCTCACCGAGTTCCGCACCAGGATCGAGGATTGCCTGGCCCGCTGCAACAAGAACAGCCTGTCGTTAGCTGCCGAGGCGTTGCTCAAAACCGTAGCCGCCGAGGCCAGCCCGGACGGCAAGAACGGAAGCTGGCACCGGGGCCGACAACAAATTTCCGATTATCTGGCTGAGCTGGGAATCGACTCGAGTCAGTATTATCTCGATGACGGCACCGGCCTCAGCAGGCAAAACGAGCTTACCGCACGCGCGATTACGACGGTGTTGTCGGACGTACATGACAGCGAAAACTGGGAATTCTACCGGGAAACACTGGCGGTAGGGGGCGAAGACGGGACAATCGGAAAATACTTCAAGCAAGAGAAATACAGAGGCAAAATTCGCGGCAAAACCGGATACATCAGCGGAGTCAAGTCATTCTCTGGCGTTGCTGAAACGGCAGGGGGGGACTATATTTTCTCAATCCTCGCCAACAACGCATATAACCTGCATCGCTCGACGATCAACGACATCGCCGAGGCGATAATAGACAGCGAATTGCCCGAAGATTAGCTCGCGCAATCTTCAGCTATCTCCGAAAGCCTGCTCAATGCCTTGTCGCAATCATCCGGCGTAAAGAATTTAGGTCCCATTCCGCAGGGCAGAGTTAAAAGATCACCTTGCCGGAAGTCTTTCACATCCGGGCGCTCCTGAGTCCCCCAGGCTATTCTCTTATCACTTCTATAGCCGGGATACCTGGTGACGTCGAATTGCGAGGCATCGAAGCTGATTATTTCGATTTCGGACGCGAACATATCGTCCCAGTTCATATTTCCGCAGGTGTGTACTCCCGGTGTTACGTCGAAGCTCTGGAAAAGCGCCGACCATAACTGCCGATAGTCGAAACCGGCCTGTCCGAGAGCGGGCTCATCCAGGAAGAGAATAACGCTGTCTGCTTCAAGACCGTCGAGTACGGCATCGATGTGCCGGCAGGCCAGAGAAATTGCCTGGTCTTGATCGTATCCGCCCAGAATAAGGGTAGCCGGGCCGACACACTGCACCTTGACGGTTTCATATCCGGCCACCGCCGCCTTGAACTTTTTGAGACAGCTAAGATTTCCCGGCTTTTCGATGTACTCCATCATCGCGTCGCCGAGCCTGGGAAGCTCTGGCAGAAAGGGTATGTCGTGCCGCAGGCTGTACTCTACGGCCTTGTCAACATCATCATACGGCAGTGAGCCGATTTGCGTGATTATTTGTCTTTTTCCCATAGCATATTCTCACTTTGTTGTAGATTTCAGTGCGATTTCAACCAGCTAAGTTTTCTACACATTTTCAAAATGCTTTCTGTAGAGGTTAAAGGCTGTTATGGACTGGTCAGGAAGATAATTTATTATCTTTGCCGAGTCAACGGTCAGCTCGTTAACGATATTCAGATTATTCTCATAGCCCAAATACTCCTGCCTCATGTCTTTCACCGGATCGTGCTCGTTCCGATCCTGGTAAACCGACGGCTTGCCGTATACGACTTTATATCCTCTGGCCTGAACGTAGTAAGATGCCCAGATGTCGTCCATTCGCCCGATATGTGGAAAGAGAAAATAGTCCCTCAATACTCGTCCGCTCAAGAAGGTATTCTGCGAATTAAACGGCGACATCTTATTGCTCGCCATCGGGAAGAAACCCGGGTCGAACTCGCAATCAGGCGCATGTTCCATGCGGCAGATTGCGTCTACGTCCGGCTCTCCGTTCCAGAAATCCGCCTGTACGTCCGGTTTGATAGTACGTCTCGTCTTTGTCGAATAATCTCTATTTGCAACGAGCTGCAAGGGGTAGCCGCGATGCCAGATAGCAGATTCGTTAGTAGCGCCGACCGGATCGAAAGCTGGCAACTCGGTCTCATAATAATTTACCTCGACTTCTTTTCCCACCATAAGATCATTACCCCAATCAGGCAAGGGAATGTTATCATCGTCAACGACTGCGACGATTTCGGCGCCCATGTCGTGAGCCCACAGCAAGCCGAAATTCCGCCGCTGTATGCGGTTCCAGCCGATCGCATCCGACAACTTCTTGTCGTATTTTTCCTGCTCTTCGGGCGATATGTACGTTCCCTCGGACAGTTCGTACGGCTCCGGCGTCTTCTTGTCACCGATGACAATAAGGTGCCAGCCGTCAAGAGAATCAAAACGACTGATAGCTTCGGTGACGGGATTTACAGTAGTCGTAACTATTATCTTCATGAGATTTCCTTCCTGAACTTCCTGATGGGAACGAATCTTGTCTTAAGAGCTATTCGAAGATATTTAAACGTTTCAGCGAACATATTGGCCGATGTCCCTTCCGTCCGCGCTCGCCATTGGCAAGGTATCTCTGTAACCTTAGCGCTGCAGCGCAGAGGTTTCAGCAGGCACTCGAGAAGGAAAGGGTGCTTCAATTCCTCCCAGACAATCCCCTCGAGTATTGACTTGCGATAGAGGCGGTACGCGAACGTGAGATCAGTGATTCTGGTGTTGTAGAGAATCCTGAATGTTTTCTGGAAGATGTAGTTGAGGACAAGCTTCTTTCGGCTGTACCCCTCGAAACCGCCTCCTTTTAGCCATCTGCTTCCGGCTACGATATCCCATTGACCGGCTTTCATCGCGTCAATGAATGCCGGGACCATATTCGGGTCGGTTTCGAGGTCGCTGGCCATCAGCATGATATGATCGCCGGTTGCAATATCGAATGCCTCCCGCAGAGCCCCGCCGAGAAACGGCAATTCCTGCCGGTGAACCTGAATACCGGCGGGGCGTTGCTGCCTTATTCTCTTGATAACCTCCAGGCTTTCCGCTGTTGTCCTCTCGGCAGTTACGATCAGGACTTCATGGAGTTCGGCACCGGCAAGCTTGAATAACGTATCAACGGTCTCCTGCAACGAGTAAGTTTCGTTGAGCACCGGCAGTATAAAAGTAATGCGCAGCGATTCGTTCATTCAGCTTGTACTATAATCTTTTTTTGCTAAATACTACAAGTATGTGTTTGGTCAAGCCTGGCCTCTACAGGCGATTTTGCCCGGAAGGCAACTGATTGGATTAAGGCTTGAAGTAAACTACCAACCCGTTCTCATAGGCTTTTTTCTTCCAGTTTTCTCCGGCGACAGATACGAGCGGCTCTTCGAGCCTGAGTCTTGAGAAATAGGGCGGCTCGGCACCGACTATAATGGCTGACGGGGGATGCTGTTTGACCAATAGTGGAATCTCATCGGGACCGGCAGTTTGCGTTATCCGCCGATTTGTCTCACTCATGAGATCTCCTATCCTGTAAGTAAAGGCCCCCGCGGACAGTTCCGGGTAGATATCGCAGCCTCCTTCCAGCGCGAACAGCGGAGCAAGAGTGAGGACAAGCTTCGGCTCCTTTGTGTTTTTGGCGATATCCTTTGCCGTTCTGTGCACTTGCATCGGAACCCAGGTATCGGGCCTGAAGCAGGCGATAAGCTTCTCTGAAGCGCTCATACCCGTCGTCCAGCTCGCGAGCACACCGACTCCGATCAGTACAACGCCGACTTTGACCGGGGTTTTGGATGTCTTCGCGTTTGGTAGGCCTCTCAGCCACGCCAGCGGAAATGCGAAGCTGCACAAGAGAAAAGGAACCGGCGGGGCGAAGTATTGCCTCCAGATCGTGGGCAGAGTCAAAGCAACAGCGAAGAACACCGCAGTCAAAGAGACCGAAAGCAGGGCGGTTCTGCCGTTCGATTTTCGTATTCTGCCTCTGCACCACACAAGGGTGATAATCAGATAGATAGCAGTAACGAATAATACGAAATAGCCGGGCAGCGTTAGATAAGTCAGGGTAAGTCTGAGCTTGTCGTGGACTATCCCGACTTGATGAAGCCATTGACTGTTTAGAATATGAACACTGAACAAATTGACAAAAAATGCGCGGGGTGCCCGGGCTACAACAAAGACCGGATAAATCAAAACGAGCCCGGCGGCGATCAGGAATGGAAGGATATTCTTAATACGCTCTTTGACGGAGGTAGCGGGCAGACTGAGCAGGGCGGCAAAGAACAATAATTCGGCGATAATTGTTGTCGAACGCATAAACGTAGCCAACATCAGCAAACCGCCGATAGCCGCGACATGTAAGCGGCTGGCTGTGCGTTTCATGTCGATTCGAGCAAACAAGAAAAGAGAAAGCGCAACACAAAAGACAACGACATCGTTATTCCATGCGTGTCCGTTGGAGTACTCGACAGCAGGATTGAATACGTAAAGGACGGCCGCACACAGTCCGAGTGCTATGCCCCAGACGGAGTTATTACAAAAGGCAAGGCGATATATCCCAACGATGCACAGCATCACGAGAATATCGGCAACAACCGACACGAGGCGGCCAACCAGCAGGTAGTGTGTCGTATTGAACCCTTCGAACAAAACGGCGTAGAGCAGGGGGTGGTAGGGAAGTTGAGTCGGATATGAAAAATCCTCATAGATAGCCTTGCCCCGGGCCATCAGGACGCCACCGGTACAGTACATATGCTCATCCCGGCCAACGGGCTTGGTCATGCTATTGCCAAAAATAACAAGCGAAAGAATCGCCAGCAAGATTACGGCAACGATATAGACGATCTTGTCGGACGGTTTCTTATCGTATCCTGATTTATTCGTCGCGATCATTCTACCACTCGGATATTTCGCCCAGGAGTTCCTCGACCAGGTCCTTCATAGTAACGATGCCTGTCGCTATCTCTCGCCCTCTGCGGGCGGCCCTGGTCACCAGGACAATCTTAAGGTTATCCTTGCGCATAATTTCTATTGCTTCGGTGACAGTAGTATCGGCTTTGATCCTTCGGATCGGCTTGACATAATCGCGCATGTGGGTAAACTCTCTCGACGTTCCCAAGACCTCATAAATGGAAATGAAGCCAACTATATTGCCAGCCCGTTCTTCGACGACCGGCAGCCGGGTAAAGGTGCACTTCTCCAGCTTTGTCAACAATGCAGTTCTGTCCGAGTTAACATCGACCGTTTCTACACTGTTTATGGGAATCATAACCGCTCTCAGCCGCACCTGTGAGATGCCTATCAATCGACTGAGTATATTCCTTTGGACCGAGCTTAGAATACCCTCTTCGTGGGTTTCGTGTATAAGAGCGTGAACCTTGTGTCTCTGCACTGTAGTCATCATGCTTTTCGATGCCGCCGCGAGACCGGTCAGGCGCGTGAAAAGACTCGATATGAGTTTCAGAACAGGCACCACGCCGCACCACGTCAGAATCCTGTGAAATGCGTACAGCACGGGCGACACATACGGCATGAGTGTGTCTGCTCGAAAGAAGAACAGATTCTTGGGAATCACTTCACCGAAAAGGAACAACACGGGAACGGTCACGGCAGTAGCAAAAAACTCGGCGGCATTTGCAGTTGCCACCCTGCCGAGAAAGAAACCGGTGGCGATGCTCGTAGCAAGGTAATTGACGAGATTGTTTCCTATCAATATCGCCAGCAGCAGCCCGGATCCATCCCGCAGGCACCTGCCGAGCATGACATAGGCAGGGCGTTTCTTCTCTTCGCCCAGTCTTAAACGCAGCCGGCTCAACTGGTACATGCCGGTCTCGGAGCCGGCGAACAAGCCGGACATTAGGACAAAGAAAACGAAAGCCGGTAATAGAAATAGATTAACCATCGCTCACCAACGGCTCAAAATGCAGTATTACGCTTTCTACCCGACGCTTTCGCACCGTTTCAACTGTGAACTTAAGATTCTTAACACGAACTACGTCTCCGCTTTTGGGAATTCTGTCGAGCAGGGCGGTAACAAGCCCTCCTATAGTAACCTGACGAATTTCTTCCAAATCGACGTCGAACATTTCGATCCAGTCGTGAACGGGCAGATGACCGGCAAGTCGATATTCGAATGGTCCCGTCTGTTCGATCGGCTCGAGCTCTCGGGCAGGCTCCAACTGCCCGAACAACTCCTGGGCAATATCCTCCAGACAGACAGTTCCGGCGATTCCGCCATATTCGTCAACAACCACGGCCGTATCCGTTTTGCTCGTGCGGAAGAACTCCAGAAGCGACTCGACGGTCTTCTGTTCCGGTACAAAGTTGACTTTGCGGACAACCTTGTCCAGAGAAGCGCCTCCTTCGAGCAATACTTGCCTTAGATAAACCAGTCCGACAATATTGTCTATCGTTCGCACATAGACCGGTATCTTTGTAAGGTCATTGCCCAGCATCTTTTGCTTGACAATTTCCGGCGAATCCGTAACGTCACAGGCAACAATGTCCACTCGCGGCCGCATAACGTGCCGAACCTTGAGGAAGCCAAGCTCGATAATCTCAGTCAAAAGCTTGTTTTCATCGGCACTGATTAACTCATTTTTACGTGTTTTTTCGATCAGGGATTTGAGTTCATCCACAGTTGCAGCTTTGGGAATTCTTTTCGGCCCAATGAGCAGTCGAAGGGCGGGCTCGAGAACGAGGACTTTGAAAACAAATTCCAGAGGCGCGAAGAACTGCAAAACCAGGTAGGTAGGCAAGGCGGCGACGGCACTCAGAGACTTGGAATTCGCGTACGCCACCGATTTCGGCAGAATTTCGCCGCAGAGAACAAGCAGGACGAAGCTCAGCACCGCGGCAACCGCAGCCGCAAGGCTGCTTTTCTCGTTAAGCCTGACGGTCAAAACGCTTGCTACGGCGAAAAAAAGCACGTTGATGGTCATGTTGCCCAATAAAAAGCAGTTCAACAGCCGGCCGGGCCTGTCAAGCAATCTGGCGACCAGTCGCATGAGCTTGTGTCCGGATTCACGAAGCAATCTTATTTGCCTTCGTGAGAGATTGAAGAAAGCGGTCTCCGAACCTGAAAAGAACGCTGAACCGAGAAGCAGTATGAACATCAGGATGATCTGGGGGACTTGAGCCGCCATCAGTCTTTCCGAATACTATTTGGGCAGGGTTATTTTGAATGTGGTTCCACGGCCCGGTTCGGATTCAACGGCGATGAAGCCTTCGTGCTTCTCGACAATAAGCTTACAGAAGGCCAGCCCCAGTCCGGCCCCCGAGTCTGTGCCCGATTCTTTGTCTGCCTTGGTTGTGAAGAATACTTCCAATATATTCTCGAGATTCTCCGGCTCGATCCCGCCGCCTGTGTCGGAGACTGAAATTTCAACCGAATCGGTTGTCTCGACTGCTTTTATGCTCAAAAGGCCGCCCTGTGGCAGCATCGCATCGCGCGCATTGAGGATCAGGTTCATCAGGACCTGCTGGATCTGAACCGGCACGACGCGAGTCGTCAATTCCTCCGGAACCTGTACGTCTACGTTAATTCCGTCCTTCATGAAATCGCGGCACAAACAGGTGAAGACCTCCTCGATCAGACCAAGTAATTGAACGTCCTGCTTGCGGTCGGTCCGGCCGTTTGCAAGGGTGAGCATACTATCCATGATGTCGGTGATTCGCTCGCAATTTTTGACCACTTTCCGGAGGGCCTTTTCGCTGAGATCTCTGTCTTCAAGGTCGCTGAGGGCAAGGCTCGCATAGCTTTTCAGCGGAGTAAGAAGATTGTTAATCTCATGGGCTGTCATGTAGCTTATGGTGCCCATGCTGGCAAGGTTCTGAAGCCCGAGAAGCTGGGATTTCAGTTCCTCGTTCCGGTCTTCCTGAAGCTCAACACGCCTGTGAAGCGAAAAGCGTTTTCCCAAAATACTTGCCAATCCGTTACTCCTGCTATAAAATCCGTTTTCTATTGGACTATATCGACTTTTATTGCGTCTTTACTTGAACCATGATACAGGTAAAATGAGGCGCTTGCAATGAACGATCAGGCGATTTTGGAAGAGTTATTGGCGTTATTGGAGACAAACGAGGTTACAATACGTAATGAACCCCTTGGGGGCAGCGGCGGGGGGCTCTGCACGGTCAAGGGCCGACCTATCCTGTTTGTCGATACGCAGGCCCCGGCGATCGCGACGGCGACTATCTGTGCCGAAGCAATCGTGAAGGTATTGGACATCGAGCAAATATATATGAAACCGCAAGTTCGGCGGTTTATCGAAGACCATCGGGATGCGATCTTACGTTCTGAGTCTTCCACGGAATAACAAGGTGTACAATAATAATAGGAGTCTTGCAAAACTCCGGCAGTAAGGAGCACCGAATATGGCAGGGAAAAGAATAGCTGTTC
Organism: uncultured Pirellulales bacterium; assembly: GCA_964598225.1. Lineage (GTDB taxonomy): Bacteria > Planctomycetota > Phycisphaerae > Sedimentisphaerales > Anaerobacaceae > SG8-4. The sequence goes on along the minus strand of CAZRBG010000012.1, from coordinate 40,077 downwards.
TGGTTGATGAAATGTACCAGGTCACGGAGGTCTGGTATCCGTATTATCGCCTTATTGAAGCGGGATTTGAAGTTAATTTGGTTGCCGCCGAAGCTCAAAAGGAATATCATTCTAAAGAAGGCTATCCGTGTGTCTCTGAGGTTGCGGCGAGTCAGGCCGATCCGGGTCAGTATGACTGCATGATCGTGCCCGGCGGTTTCGCTCCGGATTATATGCGGAGAAGCACCGATGTGATTGACTTTGCCAACGGCATGGTGAATGCCGGTAAGGTTATAGCTGCAATCTGTCACGGCGGGTGGCTGTTGTGCAGTACGAATATCTACAAAGGCAAGAAAGCCACCTGTTTCATGGCGATAAAAGACGATATAAAAAATGCCGGCGCTGATTATATGGACGCCGAGTGCGTAGTCGACGGCAATCTGATCACTTCGCGAAAACCCGACGATCTGCCGGCTTTTTGTAAGGCTATTATAGCCGCTTTGAAATAACAAGGAACTGATCTTCTGTATTGTGGGAGTGTTCTTTTTATGAATCGGACCCAAATTGATTCGGAGCAACAGCGGGCGCCCGTGGTTATGGTCGTGGACGACAATCAGCAGAACCGCGAGCTGCTTCAAGCGTATCTTGAGGACGTCGACTGTGAAACCGTTCCCGCCGGCGATGGGCCCGAGGCTCTGGATATCCTGAAGAAGGAAGCCCCCGACCTGATTTTGCTGGATGTAATGATGCCCAGGATGAGCGGATTCGAGGTCTGCAGGAAGATCAAGAACGATCCGAAAACCGCCGACATTCCCGTCATCATGGTCACTGCGCTCAATGAATTCGGAGACATCGAGCGTGGAATCGAATCAGGCACGGACGACTTTCTCAGCAAACCGGTCAATAAACTCGAACTCTTGACTCGCGTCAAAACGATGCTCAAATTGAAACACTTGACCGATAAGCTCGAACGCACTCTGGCGTATCTCGGTGAAATCGAGAAACAGTCACAGGTAGCCAAATCAGAATCCGATAATCGGCTTTGAAATCGTAACAATCCACAAATCACACACAACCTGACCAACGAAACGGCAAAACTACCACAGCGAGAGATTATTTGCCAAAACCTGAGTTAACCGGTCACCGTCTATTGTCGATAAATAACTGTGATTTCAACGGAGAGAGGGTTTACACAAACCCGGGATCACATTTACACGTCAACGAATCGATAGATAGATGAGAGAGGTGTATGAGTCGGTTACTGGAAATTCTTGGCAGGGCGATAACGGTTGATACTTCAGAACTGATATGGTACTGGTTAGATGCGGCTCGGCTTCATGCCGACGGCAGCGAACGGGACCGGCCAACACGTTTGGGCAAGGCGATTCAGCTTGTAAGTGAAATGAAATACGACGTTGCCGCCGAGCAGTTGAAGATTCATCTCTTCGAGAAGCCGGCCTGCATTCACGGACGCTTAGCCGCAGCGGGAATTTGTCTGAACAACGGTCGTGTGCAGCAAGCGGTCGATCAACTTAATTCGATCTACATGCGACAACCTACAAATACGATGGCACTGTATGCGCTTGGCCATTGCTACGAGAGGCTCGGCCAGGAGTCCCAAGCTGTCGAATTCTATCAGGATTGTCTGAAGTTCAAAAAGTACCTCGAGCTGCCGGCCCAGCGACTGGCTGCGATCTATTACAAAAACGGACATCTCGACAGGGCGATCGAGCAATACGAATTACTGCAAAGCGAGTATCCGGAGAATATTTCCACGCTGATAACGCTCGGATATCTTTATGTGGCCGCAGGCGCAGACGAACCGGCAACGGCGACCTTCAACAAGGCTATTTTGATACACCCGGATAATTTCCACGCTGAAGAGGACGAGGCGGACCAGCTCATAGCCCAGGGGCAACTTTACGAGGCGATAGAGCAGATAGATGATTACCTTCGCGACCAGCCTAACAGGACAGACCTGCTCCTGAGACGGGCCGACGTCTTGCGAATGTTGGGTTCCATGACAGATGCGTTGGCACACTATGAGGCCGTCGTACGAATGTGTCCGGATCTGCTCGAAGCGAGTATCAAGCTCGGCACTCAGTACCTGCACATGGATAAGGATGAACTCGCTGCCGAACAGTTTAATCGTGCAGTCGAGATAAATGACAAGATCGTCGATGCGTATATCGGCCTGGCAAGCTCGCAAAAATCCGCAGGCGCAGCATCCGAGGCCCTGGGAACGCTGTCGCTGGCCGCGGCAATTCAGCCGAACAGTTCGCTGCTGCTTGCCGAAACCGCCAGCCTTCGATTCAAGGCCGGCCTGGGGGAGAGCTTTGCTTCACAAGGCGGCAAAAGCGACGCCGCTGCTCTGTCGCAGGCTGTTATTGTAGCCCACTGCCAACAGGTTGTCAAGCGGCCGCAAAACTCGGATCTCCGATACAGGCTCGGCGTGCTGATGCTGAATGTCGGCAGGATACAGGACGCCATCAGATCCTTCGAGGCGGCACTCGAAATAAATCCGCTATACACCAGGGCTCGCACTAAACTGGCCATCTGCCTGTATGAGTCGGACCGCAAACGCGAGGCGCTGGACTGCCTGCCTGGACGGGAAATTATAGATAAGGATACTCTCGATTTGCATTACAGGACCGCGTTGTTGTATTGCGACCGGCTGAAGTTTGCTTCGTCTCTGCTGAATCTCGAACATCACCTTGAAAGAAATTTCGCTCACCCGGACGCCACGGTAAATATTTCAGTCATTCTTCAAAACCTCGGAATGCTCGACAGGGCCGGCGCGACGTGGGACGGCCTGACCGAAACAGCCAGCCAGGCAATTGAGGCGGATTATCCGTTTTCATCGTAATCCGCGAAAATCAAACGACAAAAGCAAAAAACTCCAAAGACCCCCCCGAACAGCCAAAAAGGCCGAATGAAACATAACATATATTATGAGACGTTGGACGTGGTTTTTTTGCAGACAATTCAAAGGCAGGCAAGCGACCCAACCTTCTTACGATCAATCGCGAAGCGATATAGGCGGGCCGAGGATTTCGTAGTGCAGGATCGCCTTTCTGAGTTTCTCCGGATCGGCGTAATCTGAAACAAGGTCGGAAAGCTTCTCTGACGCGGGCTTTTGCGCAAATACATCCTGCGGCTTACCCTTGCCGGCCGATTGCATAATCGGCGCGCCGACAGGCTTGATCTCGGCCTTTGCCTCGCGATAGATTTGGGGCTTTGGGCTTGGTTTCGTTTGTTTTGGCGGTCTCGGAGTTGGCTTCGGTTTGGGTGTTTCCTCTTTGAAGGACTGTTCGGCTTCGGCCGCGAATCTGCGGGCGGCCTCTCTCATCTCTTCCAGCGTTGAGCGTTTCTTCGCGGCGCCCGGAGCCTGCTGAGCCGCTCGCGGCGGCCCGGCGGCGGGGCGTTGAGGACGCTGAGTCGGCGCCTGCTGCTGCGCCCCCCTTTTCTGGTCGGACGGTTTGCGTGCCGGCGTCTGTCGCGTTTGCTGTTGATTCTCCGCCTTTGTTTTCATCGCCTTGATTATGCCGCCGACCAACCACAGGACGGCCATCACTATGACAAAAAGCAGGTTCGTCCATTCGTCACCGGGACCCCGCTGGGCCAAAACGATATGTCCTGACAGGATATTCATGAAACTAACGCCCTACATTTCAAAGGGTCGGACTTCCTTTGATTATTCCTTCTTTTTCGGTTCTGCGATTGAGTCGCGCATCGAGGTGTCGGCCATGACGTTCTTCATTCTGTAATAGTCCATCACGCCAAGATTGCCTTTCTTGAACGCTTCCGCCATGGCCAGCGGAACTTTAGATTCGTTCTCGACAACCATTGCCCGCATTTCCTGCTCGCGAGCGACCGCCATCGCCCGGCGTTTTTCCGCTTCGGCCTTGGCTCTTCGCATATCAGCTTCCGCCTGAGCCGCCTGTAGTTGCGCCCCGACGTTCTCACCCACGTCCACGTCGGCAATGTCGATTGAAAGGATTTCGTATGCCGTTCCGGCATCGAGTCCCTTGCTCAGCACCGCCTTGGAGATCTCATCGGGATTTTCCAATACGCTCTTGTATGTTATCGCGCTTCCGATGGTTGTGACGATTCCTTCGCCGACGCGGGCGATAATCGTCTCCTGTGTGGCGCCGCCGATCAGCCTCTCGATGTTCGCCCGGACGGTGACGCGCGCCTTGGCCTTTAGTTGAATGCCGTCCTGAGCGACTGCGTCCACAGTCCCTCTGCTCTTCTGCGGATCGGGACAGTCGATCACCTTGGGATTAACGCTTGTCTGTACCGCGTCGAGAATGTCACGACCGGCCAGGTCGATAGCCGTGGATGTCTTTAATGTCAATTCTATGTTTGCCCTGTTGGCGGCGATCAAGGCGCGTACGACGTTCGGAACCCGACCTCCGGCGAGAAAGTGACTCTCCAAATCCGTTGTCGAAAGTCTCAGCCCGGCCTGAACAGCGGTAATCTTGCTCAGAACTATCGTTCTCGTATCGACCCTTCGCAGCCACATGCCGATAAGCTCGGAAAATCTCACCTCCGCTCGCGACAATCTGGCCTGCAGCCACAGGCGAAAGAATTTCAGGAACAGCAGGAAAAACACCAATGCTACGAGGATTATTACGACCAGCAGCGCCATTCCGACAATCCGGATAGGAGTTGCTGCCAGAATATTATTTATTCCATTGTACATGTTATTGCCCTTTCCTTAGCTTTCTTCGACCATACGGACAGTCACCTGTGTGCTCTGAACGTTTATTACTTTGACTTTCTTGCCTTTATCAACATATCCGCTTTCGGCTACACATTCAACCCTTCTCCCTGAAAAATCGCACGCTCCCACCGGCCTCAGGGCAGTGAGTGTAACGCCGACAGTACCCAGCAGCTCTCTGATTCTGTCCGTATCCGGCACGGCATCGCCCTGCTGACGCTCGGGGGGAGTCAACATCACAGCCTTGCCGAACCTGGTCTTAGGGAATATCCTATATGAGATTATCAATGCAGTGGGTATCATTACAAAGGCTATGCCCACGCCCGTCCAGCCGGCGATGCGGCTGTGGTTGAAGAAGATCGCGATCCCGCTGGCGAGGCAGCCGAGCGCGAAGATGGTCAACAACCCGCCGCTCGGAATGAAAACCTCGGCGATTATCATCGCCGCACACACTAAATACAGAAAAACCGCAAATATCAGCCACCAGCCCATCGGTACCTTTCTACGATTGCTCCGGCACAGCTCTTACCACAACTCTGTTGCCATGAATTTCGACTATTTCGACTTTAGCGCCCTTCTCGATGAACTCGGCCAGGGCGACCACGTCCACAATTGCGTCACCGAACTTCGCTTTTCCCGTCGGCCGCAAGGTTGACAGAACTTCGCCGTTATCTCCGACTTTCACGCCTTTGGTCCGGTTTTCCGGGGCGGCTGTCATGCTCACCGGCATTTTGCCGCCTTTAGCGCTTGAGCCCGGCACGAGAATCAGCCCGCTGAGAAACTGAACCTTCGGCAAATATTTGGAGAACACCCACGCGACGACTATAAACCCTGCAAAACCCAGCGACAATCCGATCACACCCCAGGTAAGCTCGTTCCACGCAAATTCATTCCGCGGCCAGGGAAGCTCATCCGGAGGATTTCTGATAAGCATACCGAAGATTCCCGCTACGATGCAGATAAGCCCCGAAATGCCGGCAATCCCGAATCCGGGCAGAACAAAGATTTCCACTAACAGCAAAAGTATGCCGAGGAAAAACACTGCAACTTCGATCCAGTTTGCCAGGCCTGTCAAATATTTGCTGCCTACGATAATCACAAAGCATATCACCGCCGCCAGGCCGGGCAGGCCGAGACCGGGCGTATTGAATTCAATGTATACTCCCAGCATGGCGATCAGAACCAGCACGGCCATCACCCCCGGCGAGTTAAGCCAGCGGACCATCTCTTCCGACCAGTTAGTGTGAAGAACCATAGGTTCGTCGGTAAAAGTGACGCCGTCGCGCGCCGCCAGAAAATCAAACGCACCCTGCCGATCCTCAACTACGGCCCGCGCTACACCGTAGTCCAGCGCCTGCGAAGCAGTCAGCGTCAGAAGCTTATCGCTGTCGATAATGAGTTCTTTATCGTCCAGGTCGTACTTGTTCGGGTCCTCCGGAAGTTCTTGCTGCTCGAAAAATTCGTACTCGCCGGTCTCCAGATTCTCGACTCTGTAGACTTTCTCCTGCATGGTGACCATAGCTTTAAGCAGCGCTACGGGATAATCGTTCGCTTCCGCGGCACGCACGAACATGGATCGGACGAAACTCTCGGTTTTTTCCCGCTCAACACCTTCGAGCTTGCCGCCCATCATAATCGGAGCGGCATCGCCTATGGTCGTGTTCTCACGCATTATTATGTCCCGGCACGAGACGCTGATGATTGCCCCGGCTGATATGGCCTCGGTGGTAACGTACGCAACGGTGTTGGCTTTTTTGCCTATGTCGAGTATAAAATATTTTGATATATCATCAGCCGACTGTACCAAACCGCCGTAGGTGCTTATCTGGTATATGAGGTACTCGGCGCCCTGATCGAGGGCGAGCTGTGTCCTTCGCTGGATGGATTTGTAGAGCCCGTCATCGATCATGCCTTCGCACACAATCACGGCGGCCTTGACTTCAGAAGAATCGGCGGACGCTTCGTTGGGCTCGGCACCCCTGCCCTGCCCGGCAAGGAGCAACAAGCCTATAATACCAACCGCAAATGTCCGCAACGGACTCTCCATAGCGCTTATTATACCCCCGGCCTGCGACATTAGCAATATTGTCTCAGGGATCGTGAGAAATTAAACCAGGCCGCTTAGAATCTCAACCCCCTGCCGAATCTTTTCTTCGGTTGTCGCGTAGCTTATCCTGAAATGGGTATCTTTTTCACTGAAAACGTTTCCCGGAATAATCAGGACATTGTTGGCAATCGCCCTTTCGACAAATTCTGTCGCTCCGGCGCCTTCCGGAGCTTTCACAAATGCATAGAACGCCCCGCCGGGCTTGACGATCTCGAACTTGTCGCTCAGGCCATCGTAGAGCAGGTCTCGTTTTCGCCTGTAAGAATCAACAAAATTGCTGACGTCATAGTCCAGCGCCGCCAATGCCGCCTGTTGGAACGGCGTAGGAGCGCAGACAAACGTGTACTGCTGTATCTTGGTCATTTCCTCGATCACGTCATGAAGCACCGGGCGGGCCGCGACGTAGCCCAGTCGCCAGCCGGTCATCGCGTGCGATTTACTAAAACCATTGAGCACAAGGCTCTTCTCATAATACTTGGCAATGCTCGGACATCCGCTGTCGTAGCAGAATCTCTCATATATTTCGTCCGTCAAAACCGGAACGTCTTTTTCGGCTGCAATTTCCGCCATTGCCCTGACCTGCCGGTCGGAATAGACCTTTCCGGTCGGGTTGCAGGGCGAGTTAAGGATGATTAGCTTGGTTTTGTCCGTGACCGCTTCGGCAATGGCACCAACGGGCAGCTCGAAGTCCGAATAGCTGTCTACGAAAACGCATTTTCCGCCAAGGAGGTTGACCAGATGCTTGTACATGACGAAGTATGGATCGGGTATGATGACTTCGTCGCCGGGATTCACAATCGCCATAAACGCCAGCAAAAGCCCCCCGCTGACGCCGCTGACCACGAGCACCGAGGGATCGTCCCAACCATATTTCTTACCGACGTGCTCGGTCAACCTCTTCTTGAGTGTGGCGTCTCCGGCGGTCTGAGAGTAGCTGTTTTGTCCGGCCCGGATGGCCTTTATCGCTTCTTTCTTGAGCTCGTCCGGCACGTCGAAGTCCGGCTGGCCTATCGAAAAATTAACCGGGTCCTCCAGCGAAGCCCCCAGCGCAAAAACCTTCCGTATCCCGCTGGCGTCAATTTTGGCCGTTCTGTCTGCAAGTATCTTCATCATGCCGAAGATAATAACAGCCGAGATAGAGAAAACCAACACAAAAAGCAGGATAATAGTCAATGGGTGGCAGTCTCATCCCGATTGTCGTTTATCTGCCTATGGCACGCCCAAGGCGGGGATGGGGATGGTTCTTTCCAGGCCAAATATTTATCCAAATGGATGTTCTTATCAAAGCTGACTTTATCGGCATGCGGCAGGGTTTTCGGCACGACGCTGACTTCTGTTGTGAATTTGTACGGGATCGGGCCACCGCTGTCGAAGGTTAGCTCCGCCATGAATGCGGTCCAGCCCTTTTCCGGCTCGGGGACGCTTGCGATGTACGTGCCGCCCCCCTGCTCTTTGAGAGACGAGCTTTTCCATGCAGGTCCTATAATTTCGAGCCGAAAATCCCGGGCTTTCGGATTCTTAGCCTGCCATAGCTTGACCTCGGTCGGTTTCGTGGTCGTCTTGACCTCGATGGAGGCGTCTTCTTTGACCGACCATGTGAACTCAGGCCTCGGCGAGCCTCTCAAAATAGACTTGAAAAACACCATCAGGCTCTCAACGGCGTCTGAGCGGCCCAGGCCGTGGTCCGTGTTCGGGACGTATCTAAGATACTTTTCGCCGGGGAGATCGTGGAAATAGAACTGTGCCGAGTCCGGCAGAAAGAACTGATCGCCGGTCGAGTTTATCATGAACTTCGGAATGTCCGCGTAGCGATCACGATACTCGTACGGATCGACGAATTCTACCAGCGCCTGGCCCTCAGGCGTATCGAGCCTGCTGAAGATGTTCATCTCGCCGTAGTCCGCGATAGCATCCGAATGAAACCCGTAAGCGGCAAAATGATGCTTCATCTGCTCGTCCATGTTCAGCACGTCGATAACCGCGGGAATTATCGCGATCACGCGGTCGTCAACCGCGGCGGTCAGCCACGTTGTCCAGCCCCGCTTCGATCCGCCGGAGACGACAAACTCCTTAACGTCCATCGCCCCGCTGTTGAGAGACGACAGGTGCTCCTGCACCGTATCCATAGCACGAACTGCGCTTTTGACCATAGGAAGCAGCAAAGGCCAGGTGTTGTCGCCCGTGACGATGGCCTTGTTAAAGGTGTAAGCGATGATTCCATCCTCCGAACGGGGCCCGCCACCATCCGGGAAGGTCAGAGGCTGATTCGGCACCATTTTCAGGTCGGCGACCACCGCACCGGCGCCCAGAGCTACTCCGACCAGCATTTTGTCAACCGATTCCGGCGCGCTGCCCCGATTGCTGCCGCCGTTTATCCAGAGCAACGCTTTGTCGCCCGCAGCGTTGACGGGTTTGACGATGGTTAACCAGTGTTTCCACAGCGTCCTGTCAACCTCGTCCTCGCTCTGCCACTTCTGCGAGGTCATCTGAATGATGTATCCGGTATAGCCCGGACCGCTCACGGTATCCAGAACGCTGTAACGATAATTCGAATCGGGTGCCTCCACGTAATCGTCCAATGGCGTCCCAACGGCAAGCGGGGTAAAACTTAGCACCAGTACAGCCAATATGGACCGATAGTAACGTGATTTCATGTCCTCTCCTTTCTCAGTGTTTTATATTAGGTTTTTGGAGGGAAAACTTCCCGCAGATATTCGGCATCGTAGCGGCAGCTCTCCTCCACTCCCACCGGCATCCTGGTGCCTTCCATAACGATCCAGCCGCGATAGCCGATATCGTCCATCGCTTCGCGCACTTGCTGGAAATCGATTGAACCCCTTCCGTACAGATCATCGTAATCCTTGGCGTGGAACTCGCAGATGAGCCTGTCGAGCCGGCGTATTTCGCTATAGACGTCGTAACCGGCTTTGTCCGAGTTACCCACATCATAGTATACCCTAACGGCCGGCGAGCCAATCCTGTCGATTATGTCCATGTGCTGTTCGGCGCTGAGCCAGGACTCAATGCCGAACGTCACGCCTGCCTCTTCGGCCCTGGGCGCAACCTTTTTGAACCGTTCGACCACCACGTCAGTGCCCTGCTTGTCGTTTCGGAGATCTCCTTTGCCGAAAAAGGCCACCAGCACCACGTTGACTCCCAGGGCCTTGCAGACATCGATGCTCTTTTCGACCCACCGCTCGGCGCGCGGGTCACTCTTGTAGGGAGTCTCGTTTAGAACGCCCAGCGCCAACGAGGCTATTTCTATCTGATGCGTCTGCCGGGCATCAATGAACTTCTGCTGCAAAGCAGGATCGAACAAGGGCAGGTCGTCCTGCCCCCTGCCGATATCCACCTGAACGCCATCAAGGCCTATTCGTTTGGCCATCTCCAGAGACGCCGGATCGCTTCTTTTCTTGATTGTCCAATCGCAAACTCCGATCTTGAATCCGGCGGGACCGACCTTTGCCGATTTACGCCCGGCCGAAGGGCTGCACGAAGATGCAAGGGCCAGCCCGGCGGCGGCCTGCGCCGCGCCAACCATCATCTGCCGGCGTGTGATGCGTGAATGTTTCATTTTACGAAACCTCCAGGAAATTGCCGCTTCGGCGACAAATCAAATCGTTTAGCTTTTCAGGCCCTCAAGCCGGGCGTCAAGCTTTTCATTTTTGCTGAGCACCGAATCCCAGGAAACCTTGCGTCCGGTATAAGCGGCGGTTCTTCCGAGGATCGTCACCAGATTGCTGCGGACGCTCGGCTCGACCGTAGGATTCCCGAACTCGCCCTCGACGATACTGTCGTAGAACGTCTTGATGTTGGCGACCGCGCCTTCTTTGTATATGCCCGGACTTCTGCCGCCGCGATAGAAGTTATCGCCGCGAATCATGGTCACGTCGTTGCCGTACGCCGTTTCGAGCACGCCTTTGGAGCCGAACATGCGATTTCTGATTCCGTCGGGCTGTGTGCCGTGGCCTTTGAACTGCTTCGAGCTGAACGTAATGCCGATCTCGTTGGGATACTCGAAAAGCAGCGCGAAGTGGTCGTTACAGGTCCCTACCGGACGAATGGTTCGCCCGCAGACTCCGGTCGCGGAAACGGGCTCGCTGTCCATTATCCAGCTCATCACGTCCAGCGTGTGGATGTTCTGCTCGGTGATGATGTCGCCGGAGATGATCTTGTCGAGCCCCCAGGCCCGCAGCCGCACCTCCGGATCGTCCGGATTGCTGCGCCACGCGTCGTACATCCGCTTGAACGGGCAGTTCGCGTGGTAGATCGCTTCTCCGAACACGAATTCGCCGATAGCACCCTCGTGAACGCGTTTGAGCGCCTCGGTGAAATAAGGATCGGCACGAGTCTGAAAATCCACGAGAAAGGCCCGTTTTTTGCGTGTTGCCGCCCTGCCGCTGTCACCGATGCTTTTGCATCCGGGTACGTCCACGGCTATTGGTTTGGCGACGTATGTATGACAGCCCGCATCCACAGCCGCCGCGGCCTGTTTGGGATGGAAATACGGCGGGCTTTCAATCGCCACGGCGTCTACTTTCTGGATCAGCTTCTTATAACCTGAAAGCCCGGTAAAGCGATTCGCCTCAGGAACGTCGAACTTGCCGCCGGCGTTATCGGCTCTGTCCTGAAAATAGTCTGCAACGGCGACAATATCGTATCCGCCGTGCTGCTGGAACAGATTGGCGATCCACGTTCCCCTGCCGCCGCAGCCGACAAGCCCGAATTTGATCTTTGTATTGGCCTCGGTTCCTCGGACCTGATTGGGTTTTACAACTGTGAAGGATAAGGCCGCCGCGCCGGCCCCCGCAATGAAATTACGCCGGCTGATTGATTCGCCTTCGCCGCCGCTAGTCAAAGTTTTTTGATGTTCCGACATTTCTCGTATCTCCTTTTCTGGCTATAGTACAACTGTTATAACTTCATGTAAGCTTCTCGTTTTATCTTTCCTGTCGAGGTCTTCTGGAATTCCTCGATCCTTATTTCAAGATGGTGAGATGATATTTTCTCGAATCCGGACAACTGTCGGCTGCTTTGCTGACACTCATTAATACTTTGCCAGAGAAGGGTCCTTAGCAGCTTGGATTCCGGGCGCAACTTCTCCGCAGAGTGCTCACCGTTACCGCCCAATGTATCCCAGGACGGCCGGACGATTGCCTTGACGACTTCATGCTCGGCCCCGCCGCAATCCTTCCAGAAACCGGGCACGACTAACACCTCTTCCACGAACTTCGCCTGAGAAAGCACCGATTCGACCCGTTCGGGACTAACGTTCTTGCCGCCGGACAAAACTATGACATATTTCTTTCGCCCGGTGATGTGAAGGTTTCCGTTCTCGTCGAGATGCCCCAGATCACCCGTTAGAAGCCAACGAACACCCTTTTCATCGGTTCTGATAACCGCATCGGTTGCCCCGGGATTCTTGTAATATCCTTTCATAATGCAGGGCCCGCCGAGAGCGATTTCGCCTTTTTCGCCGGTGCCGAGCGTTCTTCCGTCGCTGTCGACGATCTTCACGAAAAGCGTGTCGATTGGTTTACCCACAGAGCCGAGTCCTCGAATATTGTTGTTAAAGCCATATACGGGCGAATTCTCCGTTGTGCCGTAGCCCTCGTATAACGGCAAACCGCGCCGCCAGAACGATTCGAGCACCCATTTGGGCATCGGGGCCGAGCCGGAAAGGAAGAACCTTACTCTTTCCCAGCCCAGTTTTCTGACGATCCCCTTCCCAAGCTTTTTCGGCATGTGGCGGTCCAGCAGCCTGAGGTATGGCTTCTTCTCCTTTTCTTGGGCGAGTCTCTCCTCGACGTTCTTTGCCAGAACTGTAAACAGAGCGGGAACCGCCACAAAAATCGTCACTCCTTTATCCCTTACCAGCTCGGCTATCTCGCGGAATTTGTTGGTGTAAACGTTTGTAGCACCAACGCTGAACGGCAACAGCTTGCCCACCGTCAGCCCGAACGAATGGTGCGGGGGCAATATATGCCCGAGCACGTCGGCGGCGCTTATATCGACCTTCTTGACCGAGCCTTGCAGATTCGCGCCGAGATTGGCGTGTGTCAGCTCGACCTCGCGCGGATCGCCCGTTGTGCCGGAAGTGCACAAAATTACGGCTGTAGTATCGGGTTCTGCGAGGGCGCGGATTTCACTCAGCGCTTCGTCGATTTCTTTATCATCCAACTTCAATTTTTCGTAGAGCGTCATTTCGATCGGAACAATATCTTTGCTCGACGCCGACTCTTTCAACTCTCGCCTGGCATCCTTATCCTGATAGTCATCGGCCACGATAATCATCCGACAGTCGGTGTGCATGACGTGAGTCATGACAGCTTCAGGGGTTCTTTCAGGATCGATCAGCACAGGGATACCGCCGCAAAGCACCACTCCCCAGAACGCCACATCCCAATCCGCACGGTTCCGGCCCAGGACCGCTACCTTGTCGCCGACCCGGATCCCTCCGGACTTGATGAGCCAGACGGCAAACTCCCTCGCGCCGGTCCTTAACCGCCCAAAGGTGAGCGCCTCCTCCCGGTCCGGCCTGACGATCTCAACGCATTTTTTATCGAGTCGTTCGACGTCGGCGAGAGATTCATTGAACAGGTCGATCAAAGTTCGGAACTTAAGCTCTGTTTGCATCTGTTCTCGGCTCCTGCCAAAATTGAATTTTGCCGTTCACAACCTACAGACCATCCTGTCTCGCACCTCCCTGGCGAAAATAACTTCGCAACACTATAATATTTGCTATCCAATAAAACAAGCCTTTTTCGCGACCGACCGGATTTTGCGAGAGTTTCGTACGCAAGCACAGAAGTCTTGCTTCTACTCGGATACGCATGAGATACGGTAGACTCGGTTCTGTGATTCAATATTGACGTTAATCGGCAGGAATCTTTTGATTGTTTCTATGTTCGTTGTCAGGTGGGTCCAAAGCTCGTCGGTTGTGAATGAACCGGACTTTGCGATTGCCATGTAGATAAGGATTTGATCGGCCAGGTGAAGATCGACGGCGGCGCCGCTCGACAAGTAATCGCGGGTTTCGCCTGCCACCTCCCCTACTACTTTCCTGGACAGTTTGCCTTTCTGGCCGAACGCGGTGAATACTGTTGTTCTGCCGGTCGAGCACACCCTGAGCATAGCACAATTACCGGGTCCGTCGGAATCATCCGCGTCTATGTGCTCCATGCCTGCAATCCTCAGACCGCTGTGACACAGCAGTTCTTGCTGGCGGTGGGCGATCTCACTGGGTAATTTTGCCGTGTAGATTCGGGCGCAGACCTGTGGCTTTTGGGGCGGTTCGCAGAGGTCAACCGCCCTGCCGCTCTCTCGTCGCCATGGTTGGATCGTAAAACGGACTTTGCCGCCGCCGGCGGGGAAGAAGCCATGCTTGAGCAGCTCGCAATCGGCATGAAAACCTGCCTGCTCGATTGCCGGCAGAAACGTCTCAGCAAGAAAATCAAACGGCGGCGCCCAGGGATTGTGCGTCCCGCCGGTTACGGTGACGGTCGACGGCTCGTCAGCCAGAAACAGTGCCGGCAGGACGGTCTGCACGACTAAAGATGCCGATCCCGCCGAGCCGATGTCGAAAGAGTAATCGCCGCCTCGTACCGGTCCCGGCCCGAAATCCAGCACCTGCGAGCGGAGCGTATCGCCTGTGGCCCGACCGGAGCAGATCTCTCGCGCGGCCTGAACGCAAACCAAATGCTGGCGCGCCAGGCCCGGCTTGCGGCGGGTGGCACGGATGTTCTCGATGTGCAAGCGCTTGCCGGTTATGCACGCCAGCGCCAGGCTCGTGCGGAGTATCTGACCGCCACCCTCTCCCATGCTGCCGTCGATTGACAGAGTTTCCATATTATCCGCTCTGGCGGGATACCCTCCCTGCAATATCAGTTACCACCTCATCGCGGTTATCCTTTGTGAGAGTAATCAGTTCCGTGCCGGCATACTCCTTAACCTCTGAGATGAGCCCGGAGCCTTTTTGCGCCACCGTAGCCAGCACGGATCTATCCGATGCCAATAGATCTCGGACAGCGGTGACAAATTTCTTCGAAAAGCATTCCATCTTGCCTATCTCATCCAGAACGAACAACTCGGCATCGCTTCGATTCACATCGAGAACCGGCACAACGTCCTTTTCGAAGCCGGATACATCCACGCCGTACCTGCTCACCTTGAATCGACTCTTGATGTCAACATGAGCAAGAATCCCCGCCGCACCGTCCAGCCTCTGCCAGCGAAATCCTTTGCGCCTGCCGCCCTTTCGGATTTCCTCAGTGTAGAAACCCGCAACGCTCGTGCGCCCCAGTCCGCCGGCGATCTTCTTAATCGCTGTCGTCTTGCCGCACCCGGGAGAACCAGTCAACAGTATTTTCACACATTCCAAGGGCATAAAATCCAAATCCTTTCGGACGGTATAGTAACAGCAAGACTAACGATACTCAACAATTCAAGCGTTCCAAAAAGTGAACCTACGGGAGGCTGGCTATTTCGAGGGCATTGACTCGTTTGTAGTGTGCCCGTAAGAGCCTGCCCCGTTCGGCTACGCTCAGGGCGGGCTCTGAGCTTGCCTAAGGGGCATTTGCGCGCTATTGGGATGAGGGCGTGAATGCCTTTGCAGCGCGATGGGCCGTGGCGAGGGCGTCTCGCCCTTGTTCTTTACCAAGACGAGGCCGGGACGGCCTCGCCACAAACGGCAAATCACTTCTCAGTAGTCTTTAAATCCTCTCATCCACTCAGGCCAGTCTTCGGGCTTGACGCCGCCGGCCCTGGTCCACTGATTGGCTGTATTGAACGCTTCGTACCATTTGAGCGTCCATAGTTCTTTGAGTCCGACTTTTCTAACCGACCAATCCAGGAACAGACCGTTTGTGTATTCGTTGTGCCGATTGATACAAAAGTGCATTTGTCCAAACGCAGTCGCTACTCTCGGCGGGCGACATAATTCCTCGTGGGGCCAACTCATTGGTAGTCTATGGTCCAGAAGCAGGGGGATTTTAGCCCTGTCCTTTACGGAGTAAATGTTTAAGCTGGGGGGAAAACGGCCATGAGGGCCATAGGATCGACCATAATAATCAAACACCCAGCCGTTGGTTCCATAGCTGCCGCGAAACGGCCGACCGATGCTTGTCATCTCCCAGGCTTTGAATGTAGATCCCGTCCATCCCTCCATATGCATGTCACTAATGGTGTAACCGAAATGCCTCTTCCTCCCGGGTCTGGCGGCCATGGGGCAGCAGGCGATGCCTTTTGTATCAACTGATTGTATAGACTCAGGTGCGTTCGGGTCATCGCTGTCTCTTCTCGAGCCGAGGAGAAAAAATAAGCCTAAGCCACGTCCTTTTGGGAGGTTTCCCTCGTTATCCTCGGTGTAAAGAGCTATCGTTGTCGCCCACTGCTTCAGATTTGCCTGACAGACGACGGCCCTGGTCTGGTTCCTGGCCTTCCGCAGAGCGGGCAGCAACAGCGCTATCAATAGAACGATAACGGAAATAACCACCAACAGCTCTATCAGCGTGAATCCTTTGCCTTTTCGCATGGCGTTTCGTTCTCCGTCTGTTACGAACTATGTTTTGCCGTCCAATCTAATACCCCAGCCTGCCCCAGGTCGCCCTTTGCAGCCTCTGCAGGTCGTACATGCCGTCCTCGGTTTGCGGTTCGTAGTCTTCATCCAGTCTCTCAAAGTACTTAGGCGAAGTGCGACGGAATGTCAGGAGGCTACGCGTGCGCGGCATATCTACGGTCTCCCGGCCCTTCCATTTCCAGTACTCTACATGTCCGTCCGCCATCGAGAGCGTAGCACCGTCGTTATGGTGTATCGGTGGAGGGCTGTATTTGTGCCACTTCGCGTACAGATACTCGACGCGGAAATCACGGCTAGCATCGCTCGCCCTGCCTTGATCGATGAAAACCGCGCGGCGGCCTGCGGCGGGACTAACGATGTCGGTCAGATTGCGCAATAACAATCCTGTTCTCCCCACCCGCTTGCCCCTCAACCCAAGCAGACGGGAACGCGGGACGTAGGTCCCTTCCACGAGATCCCCCCGTTTGCTGAAGAGACTATGGCGTAGGTGAGCGCATGACCGTAGTAACCCCGGGGGCATCGGTAGACGTCAATATCCTTGATCCAGGGCCACAGAGCACCTTTATAGGGACTGGCCAATAGATCAGAACGATTCTTCTTTGGTAATAGGAAAGCCGCGCCGGCCCAGCCACCAACCCACCCCTCCACGAGCACACCATCGTGTTCATCGGCATAGGCCAGCCATGCAAAAGTGAGTTGCCGCAGATTGCTCAGACAAACTGCCCGCTGGCCTTGCTCTCTGGCGGCGCGCAGGACCGGGATCAGCAGCGCCATCAGCAGCGCTATGACTGCGATCACGACCAGCAACTCGATAAGCGTAAAACCTTTGTATTCTCGCATCGCAGCTTTCTCTGATTATCCGGGTCCATATAGGCGAATGTTATCGAAGAAGACCAATCCGGTGCCTCCGGCCCGCAGATTATTCGGGTCACCGAAACAAATGGCGATAGAACTAACGCTGGCCAGGTCCGCGCCCGTGAACTCCTTCAGTTCTATGATCCACTCCGTCCATGCCTCTATCCGTGTCGCCTCAGGATTTTCGTGATAGACGGTCGAGCCCCCGTTGATGACGACACTCATGGGTGTAACGCCGTTGATCGAGTCGCCGTAGAACCAGAGCGACAATGCCCCGGCGCCTGTCTCGGCCCAATTCTGCGGTGGGCTCAGCCTCAGCTCGGCTCTGGCAACCTTGTAAAGAGCGTTGTAATAATAGGGCATCGACTGCCCGCCACTGTAGACAATGTCCTGCTCGGCGTAAGGAGCAAAGGCATGGCCTACCATAGAGCCGTTTGTGAACGGATTGTCGTATCCGTCCGCCCACACGTCAAATATTCTGTTGCTCGCGGGATCGCCGGGATCGAGATCGTTATAGGATTCGAAGTCATCGATCGTAAGGTAAACGGTTGCCGCGGGATTATAGATTCCCTCGGCCAGCCAGTTGTCGGCGAGTTCCTTTAAATCGTCGAAGCCAACTTCGCCGTCGCCGGTTATGTCGGCCCCGCGGCACCAGAAGAAACTCATATCACTCGACAGCCAGCTCTTGCTAAAAACAGCCAGATCCACCAGGTCCACGATGTTGTCGCCGTCAAAATCCCCTGCTTTGAATTGCCAGGTGAGTTCAGGATAATTCCTTCCCTCACAGATAGCCCAGATATCTTCGGTCCCGTTTTCAGTCTCATCCACAAAGTCCCAACCTGCGTCCAAAAATGTGCTTTCCGTCTGCAACTGAGTTGTGGTCCCGGCGTTGCCTTCTTCGCAACCCGTTTCCGAGTCCTGCTCTCCACACATGTTGCTCAGGCCGCTCTTCTGCTGATCCCAGAAGCAAGCTGTAACCGTACCTTTGGAATTCGATCCCATCAGACCGCCGACCCGACGCGATCCCGTAACGTCGCCTGTTGAATAGCAATTAGTGATTGTGCCCTCCCGACTGCCTCCGATCAGCCCGCCAACCTCAAAATCGCCCGAAACATTCCCGGTCGAATAGCAGTTGACGATCGTGCCCGGATGATTATTTCCAACCAGACCGCCGAAACGCCAACCGCTTTGGTCTTTTCCTGCGACATTCCCGGTCGAATAGCATTTGAAAATTATGCCGCCCCAATTAAATCCGACCAGGCCGCCTCCAAAGATGCGGCCCGAGACGCTGCCCGCAGAATAGCACGTGGAAATCACAGGAGTAGTTGGCTCGCCAAACCGCCATCTGAGATCGTCACTCGCCCAGACGTGAACAACGTACGTTCCCACCAGACCACCAATAGAGCTGCGCCCTGAAACACTGGCGGTAGAACAGGAGTAAGTGATTGTGGCTTCCGAAGCGTCTCCTACAAGACCGCCAACATCGTTTTTCCCCGAAACGCTACCGCCCCGCGCGTAACAACCTCTAACGGCGGCACCATTGTCCATTCGGCCAACCAGCGAACCTATCTGATCTCCTTCACCTGCACTGATATTGGTGTTGATCAATCCTACATTCTTTATCAGTGCATTCTCTCCTCTAATAAAGCCAAAAAGCCCTATGCTGTCTCTATCCTCGGACGTGTAGGTGAAGTTGTAGATTCTCTTGCCGTTACCGTCGAAGACTCCACTGAAGAGATTGCTCCAGGAAGTCCCGATGATATTGAAATCTGTTCCCGTGTAGCCGCCCAAGTCAATATCCGCCATGAGCTTGAAATGTTTGTTCATGTTCTGGGAATCAGCGCCGATCTCGTTCAACTGCTCGGCTGTGTAAATCAGGTACGGATCGTCCGGCGCGCCCGTGCCGCCGCCGAATCGAGCATCTGTCACTTGTCCAAACGAAGAGACGGCGAGCAGTAAAACAAACGACAATGAACGTTTACCAACCTGTAGACTGTGTTCTGACTGGCTTGGAGTCGTGTTTAAATCAACCATATCGTATCCTCTCTTATTGGCTAATAGCCTAATCTGCCCCACGTCGCTTTTTGCAGCCTCCGCAGGTCATACATGCCGTCCTCAGTTTGCGGCACTGGTTCCTCGTGTCGGATTTTTCCTTCCGGTTTTGCAAACACTTCATTGAATAGATGAGCATGAGGCATAAGCTCCCGAGGGAAACTCACAGTTTCACGACCTTTCCATTTCCAGTACTCGGCGTGTCCGTCCGCCATCGAAATCGTCATGCCGTTGTTATGGTGGATTGGCGGAGCGCTGTGCCAGTTCCACCTCGGATAAAGATAGTAAACGTAAAAGTCATTCCCGCCAGGCATCTGGCCGTAATCCATGAAGACGGCACGCTGGCTCGCGCCCGGACTAACAATGTCCGTAAGCCTTGTCAGGCGAAGCACGGTGGCGCCGACACGTATGCCGAGCCTGTTCAGCTCCCTGCCACCACTGTACGGAATGAACGTTCCTTCCGCCCCTGCGCCATTTGCCGAGATGACCGTAGAATATGTCAGCGCGTGTCCGGGGCGACCCCGAGCGCAGCGATAGACATCGACGTCCTTGATCCACGGCCACAGTGCGCCTTTGTCGGGGTGCTCCAGCAGCACGGCGCGATGCCGGCTGTTCCGGGGAAGAAAGGCCCTGCCCGCCCAGCCTTTTACCTCGATAAATCCATTCTCCCCGGACCGTCCGCTTATATGCGTGTGAAATGGGCTGCCGTCGACCAGCTTGCCGTCATGCTCCGTTGCATAGGCCGTCCACGCCAGGGTAAGCTGCCGCAGGTTGCTCAGGCACACCGCCCGCTGACCTTGCTCTCGGGCGGCGCGCAGGACGGGAATCAGCAGCGCCATCAGCAGCGATATGACTGCGATCACGACCAACAGCTCAATCAATGTGAATCCCTTGTCTTTTCGCATGGCGTTTCGTTCTCCGTCTGTTACGAACTATGTTTTACCGTCCAATTTAATACCCCAGCCTGCCCCAAGTCGCTCTTTGCAGCCTTTTCAGGTCGTACAAGCCTTCCTCAGTCTGAGGCTCGTAGTCTGATTCCATATATTCGTCGAATACATTACGAAATGTTCTAAACACGCGGGGCATTTCCACGGTTTCTCTACCCTTCCATTTCCAGTACTCTACGTGTCCGTCCGCCATCGAGATTATGGTGCCGGCACCATGGCGTGCCGGAGGTGGACTAAATCTCTCCCACGTGGGATAGAGATAAGGAACGAAGAAATCCTTGCTTATCGGTGTCTGACCCTGATCGATGAAGACCGCACGCTGTGCTGCGCCGGGAACAACGATGTCTGTGAGTTTGGTCAAATACAGCACCGTACTTCCGACGCGCTTGCCCTTTAGTTCCCCGTGTCCTAAGTTATCGCTGTGCCGCCACCACGTTCCCTCCGCTGTGTGGAAACCTCTCGCGGAGACGAGTGTGCTGTAAGTAGCTGCATGGCCCGCCCTTCCCCGGGGGCAGCGGTATACGTCTACATCCTTTATCCAAGGCCACAATGCGCCTTTGTCAGGATCCTCAAGAAGTTCTGACCGACTTTCGGGATAATCAAATGCCCGGCCCAGCCAACATTTGTGAATCACAATCGGGCTACCGGTAAAATGATTCGACCTCGCTGACCAGCCGAATGCGCCGCCAAGTACGATCTTAGCGTCGTGTTCCTCGGCGTATGCGATCCACGCTACCGTGAGCTGCCGCAGATTGCTCAGACAAACTGCCCGTTGGCCTTGCTCTCTGGCGGCGCGCAGAACGGGAATAAGCAGCGCTATCAGCAGCGATATGACTGCGATCACGACCAGCAACTCGATCAGTGTGAAAGCTTTTTCCCTGCGCATGGTATTACGCCTCCGCATATTCTGTTTTCAGTAGTCCTTGAAACTCCTCATCCACTCGGGCCAGTCTTCGGGTGCAGCGCCGCCGGCCCTTGTCCAGCGGTTGGCGATGTTGTAGTGGCGGTGCCACTTGAGCGTCCAGAGTTCTTTCAGGCCGATTTTTCTGACGGACCAGTCCATGAACAGGCCGTTTACGTGCTCATCGTGGCGGTTTATACAGAAAGCGTGCCGTTCGAGGCTTACCGCGGCGGGGTCGGCGTCATACGCCGGCGGCGACTTGTCGTCATCGATCCAGGACCAGGGCCAGCAGCTATCCAGGTGTAAAGGTATTCGCCCGGCGCCCTTGACGTTGGGTGTTTGCCAGAAGTTCGGCTCGGGCTGATTCGACGGCCAGAACGGCCAGCAGGTCCATCTGTTCGTGCCGTAGCTGCCGAAACTGTCCCAGGGCCAGGTGCCTTTCGGGTGGAATCTGCCCCAGGCGCGAAACGTGCCGCCGTGCGGATCGCTCCTGCCGGTAGCACTTGAGGGCTTTTTGGCCCTTGGACAACAGCTTATGTCCGATGTGCTGCTGTAATCGCTCCAGTTGCCGAACGGTCCCGGCCAGACCCACCACCATCCCGGATGGGGCTTATCGCGCACCGAGGCGGCGAAACGCCCGCCGTTGTCGGTTATGTGGATATCCCAGATTGTCCCCCACTGCCGCAGGTTAGACTGACAGATGACGGTTTTAGCCTCTCGCCGGGCTCGCCGGAACGCAGGCAAAGACACAGCCATCAACGATGTAATGATGGCAATTACCACGATAAGCTCGATGAGTGTCAAACCTCGTCGTTCGTGTGCCATGCTCCACCTTTTTCGTCGGATTTTTTCGCGTCAATGCAGGGCGTTTAACGGCAGGAAGAAATCGCCCGGCCCGCTGCCGTCTCCGGAAGGGTAAGGTTCGCCGGTTTCCGGCTTTATTATCACTCTCATTGTCAATGTCTCGGTACTTGAGTAAGTCTCCACGTGGCCGTCCGTATAGCCCGCGCGAAGTTTGATTTCCGGCCGGCTCGATCCGTCACTGTCAAAGGCGGACCAATATGAGGATGAAACAACGGTTCCTTCTGTGACTGCGGCACCGGAGAATTTCTCGCAACTGCCGTAGGAACTCGGACTTCGATGGTGATCGTAACCGAAGTAGTCACTCACCAGCAGCCTGCTCCATCGCCGTCCGCCCGCCGTATTGCGAGGTCCCCGAAAGAAGTACCGCCGGTCCGGGAGAAATCCGGTGTAGTTCCAGTAGAAGCAGTAGGTTCCACTAACCGCATCCAGCACCGGCGGGGTCCGCGGATTGTCCCAGTCGTCGCCGGCATCCCACGCTTGCTGAAGATATTCGTATCTTTGCGGAGCGCTGGGGCAGAAAATCGTCCCGGCATCGGGAATATAAGACCGCAGGTAGGCGCTAACGGATCGATGCAGGCCTGGTCTGCGAGGACGGTATCCCGTGAGCATCATCGGTTCGGCCCAGTTCCACCGGTCGGCCCCTAGAGTCGCAACCGACTGTGGATATCGCTGGTCGTTATCTCCGGCGAACAGATTCGCTGCGTTTACGATCTCTCGCTGGTTTGATGTCCCGATCAGCGCCCGGGCCTGCTGTCTGGCTTTGTTGAATGAGGGTACAAGGATTCCCATCAGGGCCGCGATGACGGAGATCACAACCAGAAGCTCGATCAAAGTGAAACCGGAGCGCGACGGCATTTGCGCACAGAGACTACCAACCCCAGGATGGACGGCTCGTGATGACTGTTCTGCGCGCATCCTTTCTCCACATTCGCACACACGAAGCTTATATTATGATAGCCGTTATTCTGCAGGCTATCAAGATAATCTTTTTAAATTTTCAACCGCCGAGCTTCCGCCCTTGTTGCTGGTAGCTGCTAATTGATTACTGGTTATCAATTACCGGTCAACGGTCCAGTCCGGGGGCGGTATACTGGCCTGAGGCGTTCCACCGAAAGCTCCCATGTTAATACGCTTGTTTATGCCGTATATGCCGTCAGGGTCTCGCGGCATCGTTACCAGTTCATCGCGAAGCGGCGAAGAGGGATCGCCTGCGTCTATGCATGGACTCGTAGCATTCTCATCGTAGGTCCAAGATTGCGCTCGTTCGCTCCAGTACCATCCCTCGCTGCGCAGGTGGTAATCGCCGTTGGCTTCATCGACAAACAGCGGATCGACGCTTATATTGCCCTCTCCGGCGGCTCCGCCCTCAAGGCAGCTGTAACGCACCTGACACTGAAAGAGATCGCCGTCCCGGTTATTCCGAAAGATACAGTTGCTTATATGCGGATTGGAATTCTCATAAGCCGCTATGCCGAAATGATTGTCGACAATCGTGACGTTGATAATCGTCGGGCTGCTTCCGTAGTTAAGTGATATCGCTGTGCCGGCATCTTTAATAATGAAGTTTCTTAACATGCTGTCCGGCCCCTCGCCCGTATGAAAGGTAACCGCATCCTGTCCCGGAGCGTCGGGCTGGTCGTCCTGCAGGGCCTGGATCACGGGTGCTCCTGCGAAGCCTTCGATCGTTATTGCCTTGCCGTGAAAGTCAATCCTGCCGTATACACCCGGCTTGACCTTGATGGTGTAGCCGTCGTGCGCCATGTCGATCGCCTCCTGGATTTCGGCGAACGGATCACCTTCGGTTCCATAGCCGATCGTACCGGCCATATCGTCGTCCACGTGGACCACACCCTGGAACTCGTAGGCGCCCATATCCACGCGCGAGCCTACTATTCGAGGACTGCCGGCAAGGTCTTTCTTATTCGCCGCGGGTGCATATCCGGGATCGCCGGCGTCAACGCAGGGTGAAAGTATAGTGAGGCGATAGTCGTCGTCTTCAGTGCCTGGGATCTCATCCGGGCCGGATGGATTCGCAAACAGCGGCTCCGAGTCGATATTGCCTTCACCGTCCCAGCCGCCCTGAATGTTGCTGTAGGAAATAGATATTGTCGATTGGTCATTTATCCAGAACGGGTCTGCATCATCCCGGATGATGCAGGCGATAATTCCTCCAGTGCTCCGGCTCCTCTGCTCGCGCGAGTTGAAAGCTATCGTAGAGCCTTTCGGACCCGAGTTTTCGGCAAAAGTGCAATTGGTCAAGGTCAGGTGGCTTCTATTGCATGACATTGCGCCTCCATAGGAACTCGCCCGGTTTGCCGTCACTAAGGAGTTGCTCAGCAAGATTGTGCTTCCGCTGATATTGTACATCCCGCCACCATAGCCGTGCGCAGAGTTGGCGACGACCATACAATTGTTCAGTACTAACTTGCCGCCTGAATTGTACATCCCGCCGCCGTAGTCCGCCCGGTTTTCCATAAATATGCAGTTGGTGAGATTAGGATCGCTATCGTGAAAATATGCGGCTCCGCCGCCGTATTCTGCCGTGTTAGCGCTGAACGTGCAGTTTTTGAAGCTTTGCTCACTCTTGTGAAAGTATATAGCGCCTCCGTCGTCCTCGGCCCAATTGTGTGTGAAGACGCAGTCTACCAGATCTGCGCTGGTTTCGTCACTGTATATGCCGGCGCCGATCCTGGATGAATTCGAGCTGAACATGCAGCCGGTCAGGCTCAGGCTGCCGTAGCTGCTGTGTATGCCGCTTCCACTGACACTTGCCGAGTTTTCCATGAATGTGCAACCGCTTACGACCGGGCTGCTGCGGTAGTTGTATATCGCCCCGCCTCTGCTACCTGCCGAGTTTTGCACGAAGGTGCAGTTTTCAATTACCGGGCTGCCGTAGTAGTTGTAGACTCCGCCGCCGAAATACTGAGTGGCGTTATGAATGAAAGCGCAGTTGGAAATTCGCGGCGAACCGTATTCATTGATGAGGCCGCCGCCGTTGCGATTGGTATATAAGGTGGCGAAACCGCCTTTGATAGTGAATCCGTCGAGAACCGCTGTTTCGTCTGTACCACTGCCGGTAACAACTTGGTAGCTGTTATCCGCTCTGCTCGGTTCATTCGGCAAGGTTGCCGGGTCGGTAACATTCACGTCATCGGCGTCCAGGTCGCCGCTGAGGACTGTCTCATAAAGCTCTATATCCCTCACATCGGGATCTGATTCACCATATCCGGCGTACCCGCCTCTTATTGCAACGCCATTTATGAGTTGAAAAGTCGCCCTGCGATCTCCCGATGCAATGATGTCAGGACTGTGGGAAATTGCAACGCTGCAATCGGGCTTGTATATTCCTTTTGCCACCCGGATTTCATCTTGTTCTATCGCGCCAGCGAGGGCATCCTGCAGACACCAATAGGCATTTGTCCAGTTCGAGCCATCATTTGCGCCGGGAGCACGTCCGTCAACGTAGATGATCTCTCCAGCAGCCGGTGCAGACAAGGCCAAGACAGCCGGGAGGAATATTATCCCGACTACGATCTGAAGTTTTTTTCGCTCTTCCATTTTCATACCTCCTGAGAGGATTATTTCCGTGCCGTCAGGGACGGTACAGCGTGATGGTGATTTTAGATGAACGGCCTACCAGCCCTTCATTGTCCGTTGCTTCAGCCCAGATCGTCCATGCACCGAAATCCGCGTCCTCAGGCCAGGTAAACTCCCATCTCCAGCCGTCGGGTTCAAGAGTTCCGCCAAAGCCGCGCGTTCTCGTGCCGTCTTCTCTCCTCTGCTGAGCGACGAATCTGACTCTATCCACCTGGCCGTCCTCGTCGCTTGCCACGGCGTGGAACATCGTCGGACCGCGCCAGGCAATTCTGTCCCCATCCTGAGGCTCAATGAGAGTTACGGTCGGTGGCTTGTCCAGGAAGTCTTCGCCACGCATCATCCAGTGAGACTCCAGGATTGCACGATCCAGCGAGTCGACAACGCAGTCGCCGTTTATGTCCCCTGCTATTATGACATCGCATGGCGGACGTCCGAAGTAGGATTTGCTGGTAACCGGAGTCGCACCATAAGCTCCCATGTTGAGCCTTCCGCCGTTGGGAAACGGCTCGACTCCGATAGGCACATTAGGATCGCCGGCATCGATGCACGGGCTTGTGACATCATCTTCAAGCCACGCCTGAGTCTTCCGGTCCCAGCGACCTGCCTGTGAACGTAGGTGATAGTCGCCGTGCACCCAGAAATCATCATTTGGATCCTGTGGCGTGCCGTTCCGGTCCCAATAGCCGGGCTCCGCAAAACATGGATCGACGTCTATATTTCCTTCACCCGGCCAGCCGCCTTCGACATTACAGTAAGTCATCGATACGTTCCCGCGTCGGTCATCTACCGCCGGCGAGTTGTTGCCCCATAAGATACAGTTTGTAACTTCGGCTCCTCTGAAAAAGTCCAGGACGCTTCCGTTTTGGGCAGACGAGTTGTCGCTGAAAGTGCAGTTTTTTACTATGCTATACTCACTCGTCGAGTCTATTCCGGCATTCCAGCCATTGATGTTTCCCGCGAAGATGCAGTTAGACACGACCATCCGCCCTCCCATGTGTCTTATTGGCAACCCGACATTGCCCGCAAAAGTGCAGGAATCTACAACAAATTCTCCGTGTACATTTGATCTAACTAAACCCGGACCGGTTGTAGTGTTGTCTTTGAACACACAGTTGAACAATCTGAGATTGTCCGCATGACAGTCAATTACTTCCCTCGTTCTGGATACGTTTCCGATGAACTTACAGGCTCTGATTGTGATGTCGCTGTTAAAGTGATCGTCGATTGAAGTACCCTCGTTACCTGAAAACAGACAACCAGTCAATTCGCAGCTACTCCCACTCAGATCAATTGCCCGCCATGCAATAACTGTGAATAAACAATTGGTAATCCGGGGGCTGCCGTGGCGGTCGGCAACTCCCATGAGTGCTTTGGTGAACGTGCAGTTTAACACGGTGGGGCTGCCATCGACACTATTCATGCAAGTCGTGCCGGCAGTTACTGTAACGCCGTCCAGAATTGCCGTCTCGTCGGTGTTGCTAGCTTCAACCACTATGCGGCTGTTGTCTGCTCCGGTTTCCCCGGCGAAAATATCGCCTACGTCTTTGTCGTCCCCGCTCAAATCTCCGGCAAGTACTGTTTGAAATACATCGACTGCTCTGGTATCCGGATCATCTCCGGTGACTCCGCTAAAGCCTCCTCTGACGGTAACGCCGCTAATCAGCCTGAATGTGGCCTCATCATCTCCTGGGGTGAATCCGACTCCACGGTCGGGTGTATAGAGACCCTGGGCGATGCGGAGCTCCACCGGCTTTTCTGATATATCGGCCTCAGCCAGAGCGTCCTGCAGGTAATTGTATGCGTCGTCCCAACTCGAACCGTTATTTGCGCCGGCTGCACGTCCATCGACGTACACGGTTCTGCCCCCGGCGGCCGCCGATAAGCCAAAAGCAATCAGAAAGACTGCGATCTCAAGATTCTTGCGTTTTTTCATTTTAATGGCTCCCGATAGAGATTGTCGCCGTGCCGTCAGGGACGGTACAGCGTAATAGTGATCTCAGGTGAAGTTCCCACATCTCCTTTATCATCTGTGGCCTCCGCCCACACAGTCCAAGTACCGCTTGGCAGCGAACTCGACCAAGTAAATTCATATTCCCAGCCAATGTCGCTCTTCTTACCGGTGAAACCTGTACCGATTGTCCTATTCCCCGTCCTGCGTTCAAGAATGAACCGAACTCTTCGAACTTCGCCATCGACATCGCCGGCTTGTGCCCGGAACACTGTAGGCCCCGGCCACGCGACTTGTGCCCCGTCTTGCGGCTCAATAACTGTCACCGTTGGAAACTTATTCACGAGATCTTCGGGGCGCATCAGCCAATGCGACTCCAGGATTGCCAGATCCAGTGAATCTACGATGCAGTCGCCATTTATGTCCCCTGCTATAATGACGTCGCACGGCGGACGTCCGAAATAGGACTTGCTGGCAGTCTCGGCAGCGCCATAAGCGCCCATATTGAGCCTTCCGCCGTTGGGGAACGGCTCGACTCCGATGGCCGCATTAGGGTCGCCGGCATCAATGCACGGGCTCGTGACGTCGTCCAGAACCCATGTCCGAGTCTCCGGATCCCAGCGACCCGCCTGTGAGCGGAGATGATAATCGCCATGCACCCAGAAATCATCATTTGCATCCTGTGGTGTGCCGTTTGTGTCCCAGTAGCCGGGCTCTACGAAGCACGGATCAACGTCAGTAATTCCCTCACCGGGCCAGCCGCCTTCGATATTACAGTAATTTACCCACAACTCATCACGTCGGGCATCTATCGCCGGTGAGTCATTACCCCAGAAGAGGCAGTTATTTAGTTTGCCCCCACGGCTAAGATGTAATGCGCCGCCCCCGACGATCGACGAGTTGCCGCTGAACGTACAGTTCCGTATAGTCACATATTCTGCCCATGAATGTATCCCACTGCTGAAGAAACCTCCTTTGTTGCCCGCAAAGAGGCAGTTGGATACAATCATACGGCCTCTCGAATGCTCTATTGGCAAGCCAACGTTTCCTGCAAACGTGCAGGATTCGACTACAAACTCTCCTTCCCCGCTGGCGCTGACGCCGCCCAGAGCATGTATGCCGTTGTTTATGAACTCACAGTTGAACAACCGGAGATTTTCCCCATGAGAATGTATTATTCCGCTTCCTGCATTCCCCACAAACTTGCAGCCGCGAACCGTTATATTACCCCGAGTAAAAACGCCTATTGATAGAATCACCCCAGTTTTCCGTAAATAAACAGTCAGTTACTACGGCGTCACCGCGGTGTAAGTCAATCGCCCACCAGGAAATTCTTCGGAAAGTGCAGTCTGACAACTTGAGTTGGCTTTCCCGACCGGACACTCCCCTTCGGGCGTCCTTGAACGTGCAGTTGAGCACAGTCGGGCTGCCTTGGCGGACGTCCATGTCGGTCCCGCCGGCGGTTATTGTCACGCCATCCAGAACTGCCGTCTCGTCAGTGCCATCGCCTCGAACTACAGTGCCGCTGTTCTCCGCTCTCGTCGGTTCGCCGGATATATCTTCGCGACTGTCAATTTCGGCGTCGTCTCCAGCCAGATCCCCGGTCAGGTTCGTCTCAAAGACATCGACGGCTCTGGCGTCAGGGTCGGCCCAGACAACGCCGGCAAAGCCTCCCTGGATCGTTACGCCATTTAGCAATTTAAATGCGGCTCCCCTGTCACCGGGCGTGATACCCGCTCCGCGATCCGGCGTGTAGCGGCCCTGTGCAACGCGGATCTCAACCGGCTTTTCGATCATATTCGCGTCTGCCAGAGCGTCTTCAAGGTAAACGTACGCATCGGCCCAGCTTGAGCCGTCGTTCGCACCGACCGCAGCGGCGTCAACGTACACAGTTCGGGCCGAACAAACGCCGCATGCTATCGTCACTATGAACGGCACGGCCAAAAGTAATCTGATATTTCTTGTTTTGCCTGGCATTTCCATACTCCCGTAATTAGTAGTCGCGAACCACAAGCGCATCTCGACCCACGAGATAGCGGTCAGAGTTCTTGATTTTGAGATTGTAGACCTTGCCCATATACGGCGTCGATCTCTTAGTCACGTTTGCAATCGCGATCGAGCCTGTCGCCGTCCGCAAGCGCATACCTGTTCTCAGGTTCTGCACCGCGAGCCACTTGCCGGATTCGGTCAGAAAGTAGTGTTGTTCGGCTACGGTGATGTGATTGCCGCTTTCGAGCACGAGGTCGTAACATTGAAAAACGCCCTCGTGCTCCTGCACATCCTCAACTCTGCCTCGGTGCGGCAGCGACGAGTCCTTCCTCCCGAAGCCATCAATCCAATTAGTGCTGCGGCCTACGGCAACCGTTGATATTGAGGCAAGAGAGCCCTCCACCCAGACACCGGTCTCCGGGACAAAGCAAGCCCTGCCTTTTACCGGGGCTGATGAGGTAGTTGTGAACCGCCAAAGCGCGCCGGCTGTTTTGTTGCCCTCGCCGTCGATCTCGTCGATACGCCAGTAGTACACAGTCTCAGAATCCATCCTTCCGGGATCGAACAGCTTCATGGCCTGGCTTGATACGAGCGGCGGAGGGTCCACAGTTCCGAAATAGACCTCATGCAAAACGGCGTTCCGGCCGGGATCCCAACTCAACGTGGCGTGGGTTCCCACCTCGACAGCTCCATCGGCAGGGCTTGGATTGGAAGCTTGGCCCGGCAGCATGCCCGGTGACAGACTGGCCTGCGCCGTGCCGCCATATGCGCCCATGTTGATCCTGTTACCGTTCGGCATCGGCTCGTCCGATGGATCGGCGTTCGGATCGCCGCGGTCAATACACGGACTCGATACGCTATCGAGGACCCAGACGTCGTGTTCGGGCCAGTAGCGGCCCCTTGTCGAGCGCAGACGGTAATCACCGGAATTAGGATCGACCATGAGGGGCTCGTCGGTAATGTTTCTCTGGCCCTGGCCCGGTTCGCTTGTACGACTGAATCTCACGCGGCATCCGAACAAGTCGCTACCGGTGTTCCGCCAGAAAATACTGTTGCTAATGTCCGGCTCGGAGTCTGCGTATGCTTCGATTCCATACGTATTATCCACTACTGTTACATGACTTATAGTTGGGGAACTGCCGGCGATAAATACAGCCATGAAGCTCCCCTTTATAACGAAATTGCTCAAGACGCTTTCGGCTCCCTCGCCGCTGTAGAACGAGACCGCAAAATCCGCGGGATTGTGCAATACAGGAATGTCTGCCGATTCTGAGATAACGCCCTGGACTACGAGTTCTTTGCCTTTGAAATCGACTTCGCCTCGGTACAGCCCCGAATAGACCAGGACCACATCACCGTCTATTGCCGTGTCGATAGCTTTCTGAATGGAGGCGAATGCCGTTCCGGGCATCAAACCGTTATTGTTGTCACTTCCGTGAACGGCATCGACATAGTAAAAGCTCGGATCGGGTATGCGTCCGTGTTGGCCCGGCGCGACGGTTGCAGCGCCAATCAGCACTGCTGCAAAGAGCAAGATACCCTGTCCTTTTAATAAATTTGTTTGATTTCTCATGACGCACCTGCCTTTCTGTATTTGCGTTCTCAGAACAAATTTAGTTATCTTGACTATCATCTGCCAGTGCCGCAAGCCAGAGAATGCCCGGTGATTCCTGCTGCGTCTGCCGGCTACTCCGGGTTTTGGGCGGTTTGAACTGATCGGTGACGTCCTCAATGGCCCACAGATAAGAGAATATCAGTTCCGCCCTGCCGCCGTCTTTTCGAGTGACTGTAATCTTTTCGACGACGTCGGTCTCCAGGACAATGGTATAAACAAACTTCGCGGCCTCGCAGGTCAACACGATTTCCGCTCTGCCCCTGCTCGGTATACCTCGGGTTGCAAAGGAAATTCTTTGTTCGGCGGCATCCCGTCGAATGGTATCTATCGCATGCAATCCTACCCAGGGTCGCCCCAGACCCTTGAAGAAACTGCCCCCTTCATAACAGGCGATTACATTCTCCCCGCCGTCGAGCTCGCACGCCCTGCCGCCGTCATCTATTAACCTCAGGCCGTCCGGCAGTCCCAATTCTATCCAGGGACTGAATCTCTTGCTTGTTGCGTATATAAAGGGTACTCGGCCGATTCCTTCGATCGGCTCCCCGTTGGCCTGCCCGGAAATTCTAAAATACGTCCAGCCTCGTTTGTGCATCGGGTCGCGATTGTCGATGACGGTCGCGCTTGCAGGCCAATCGAACTGGAAATACTCCTCTTCCAGCACGTTGAAGTGCTTATCTATTCTCCATATCCTTTTGCCTTCATCGCTCGATCGCCTGGAAACTACCAAAAGACCTTTTCCCCGGCCGGTGACATATTCCATGTCGGCACGTGCGCCTTCGACTTCCGAGATGAATTGAGTCAGGTCTTCACTATCTGTCGGCAGCCTTCTGACCGAGAGGCCGGAATTGTACATGTTGTAATTATTTATGTAGACAGTGTCCTCATCGTAATAGTAATTTGCGTGCTGATTCTGCAGGAGTTGGCAGTAGGTGCTTCTTCCCGTGGCGTTGGAAGTGACAAGGCGCGTCATCACCGATTTTCCGGGGCCTTCGGGAAAGAAATACCAGCATTGTTCGGTGCCGCTTTCTGAGTTGTGCCGCAGGGCTTCAACGGAAGGCGGATTTGTCGGCCCAAGTGCTGTCTCGGCGGTTCCGACCTTAATCGCTGCGGCCCCTCCGGCTATAAGCCCTACGGCGGCCAATGACATGACCGCCGTTTTGCTCGTTACCGTTGCCGTCACCGAAGCCGCCGTGCTTACTTCGAGCGCAGCCGCCGTGACAGAGACCTTCGCAACCGCCGCCTCGCTTGTCGCTGTCATCTTTCCGAACAGGACAAGGGCCGCCAACAGATACTGTTTGCCGAGCCCGTGCCGCGAGAGTTTCTTGGCGAGCGATTTCTTGGCGCGGTAGAACAACGCCTGCGCCCCGAACTCGGTGCACCCCATCATCTTGGCGATCTTCGAGTACGGCATCTGTTCGTAGCATCGCATTGTCAGCACCGCTCTGTGGCGCGGGGCAAGCTCCCGCATCGATCTTATGACAACCTGCTTGAGTTCGCGATTGATCATTCCGGCCAGGGCGTTCTGACTATCTCTGGCCGGAAAATCAATTTCCGCCTCTGAGAGGGATATCGTTTTGTGCCGCCATTGCCGCCCGTAGTGGCTGCGAATCTTGTTGAAAGCAATACCCTGCAGCCAGCTCCAGAACCGCTCCGTTTTCTTCAACTTGTTGAATACCCTGAACATCTCCAGAATAGTCTCCTGCACAATATCCTGCGTCAAATCTTCCTGCAACGTGAGCCTGAAGACATATTCACACAAGCGCACCCTTGCCGCCTCAGCCAGACGATTCAGACTGTCCTTGTCGCCGAGCTGTGCTTTCCTGACTAACTTGTCAAGCTCATCGTGATTAATCATCGACTCCTATTAATTAAGTGTAACGAGAACGCAAAACTTGACGATCTTTTTCACTTTTTTCCAAGTTTTTATGAAAAAGTCCAGTTAAAGCCCGGCACTGGCCACTATCCGCAGCGCCCCCGAGTCTAAGGACCCTCCTCCGTCGAATACCCCAGCCTGTCCCAGGTCGCCCTTTGCAGCCTTTGCAGGTCGTACAATCCGTCATCAGTCTGTGGCTTGTAGTCTGCTTCCAGCAGTTCAGCGAACCTGCCTGTGCCGACCGGAAACACTTGGCGTGGTATGGCTACGGTCTCGCGTCCTTTCCATTTCCAGTACTCGGCGTGACCATCTGCCATCGAAAGCGTTGTGCCTTCGCCGTGGCGCACCGGGGGTGCACCGAACCATTTCCATTCGGGATAAAGATAGTGAATGTAAAAATCACTTGAGACCTACCAGAGGCTCGTGCATCCTGTCGATAATCTCTTCTGTTTTCTCTCGGGCTTCATTGAGTAACTTCAAGTCCGTCGGATAGGTAATGTCGGCGCCAGTACAGGTAGCATCCAAAATTAGCTTGCCACGGTTGGAAGTTGGAGTGTCACTCGACGAATCTTCTTGAGGATCGTCTTTCTTTTCTTTATCCAGTGTATTGAACACGATCAATTCATTAATCTTGGCCAGTGTGTCCTTATCGAATCGCTTTCGGAAATGAGTCATCAGAGAATGATGAAAGGGCTCCTCATCCTTGTACTCGGGCAAACCCTACCTTAATTGAACTACTCGTAGTAATAGCCGTTATCGCTATTTTGATGGCAATTCTCATTCCGGCTCTGCAAATCGCAAAGGAAACCACCACCGGCGCGGTCTGCCTGGGCAATCACAGGAGTTTGCTCACGGGCTGGATTATGTACGCCGACGACAACGACGGCAAGCTCATGTGTAACGGAGCCTGCTACGACACGGCAAACGACGACAGCCCCTGGATTCACCGTCCCAAAGACGTCGCCGGAAACAACCTTGCGTACAATCCCGCCCCGACGACTATTACCAACCAGGATCGCTTCAGAGGGATCCGGGCCGGCACAATGTGGAGATACGTCAAGGACGTGGATGGATGCGCGCACCCTTGAGTTCATAAGAGAAAACGCCGAAAACCCGTCGTCTCATTCGGGAATGAACAGAACCTCGCCGAACAACGAAGACCTCCACTGGCTGCTCGAGCACTTTATCGCGAGGGATCGCGTCAAATAGCTCCCTCCTCTCCCGGCCCGTTAGATAGCCCGGTGACTAAGTCACATAGAGACAGCTTTACTAATCCACACAATCTATATAAACATTATATACAAAACAACCGTTACATTCGGAACCTTTGCCGGCACTAATTCGTAGACAATTTGATATGGTTCTCCACGGAAGGAGGCTGATAGTGTGCTGAAAAGTACACTGTCGCATAAAGCCCCTGCTTAACCACTCCACTCCTCCGTCAAGCAGGGGCTATTTTTATTGGTGCGCTCCGCCTCTCGCCTGCTTATACGTTTCGGTTTTCCGTATTACACTATTCGAGATTTGACATCGCAGTGCATTCGAGAGCAACTTCATTCCGAGTCGCTGTCCTGCCGGCCCTGCTCTGCAGGCTCGACTGGCTCGAAGTGCCCGCAACAGGCGTCCGCCCAGGTGAAGTTGACGATCGAGTTCGGATTTTTCCCTCGGCGGGAATCTTTCTTGATCCTGAGGCAATCTCCCCATACGTGCTCTTTTCTCGCTGGTCCGACGCTGCCCAGCTTGAAATACCGGCAGTTAATGCACTTCTTATCCATACGTTGCTCCTGCTACTTATACGGCGTATGAAACGGGCAAATGTAGACGGAAAAAATCGCCAAAAAATGAATTTTTTGCGAAAAACTTCACCCCGATAAGAAGCGGCTACAGACTCCGTTGGGTCGGATATGGAATTTAGGCAGGGATCGGGCGATATTTCGGGGCAGATTCGGAAAAAACGCTAAATTCAGAAAAAGCGTTACATTTGGCATGGGCGCCGGCACAATATAAACAGATTCTGGGCAATGTTGGCCCTGGGAAGCTAACAACTATAGTGTGATGAAAAGTACTCGATAAAGCCCCTGCTTTGGGTTCTCTCCCTCTCCTCCAGGCAGGGGCTTTTCAATTGACAATTGAAAAGCCCCTTCCGAAGGCCTATCACTTGCCAGTACCACCCGTTCTTCTCTTCCACCGCTCTTCATCTTCGCTGAGCCCGCATTCCGGGCAGCGATCCTGAAAATCTCCGGGTCCTTCTGCTCCGGTCCCTTCGATGAACACAGTACCACAGTCGGGCGTTGGGCACTTCATCGCGCCAAAAAGACTCTTTTTGCCGCATTCTTTGCAAGTGAGCGGCATAGGACCTTGTGCCATTGGATTAGGATTGGGATTTGCCGCTAAGGCCTCATAGTACTTCCTCTTGCTCATCTGGTACTCGGCGTTGCATGCCGGGTTATTACATTTCACCCACTGCATTTCGTCTTCGGGGATGCTGCTGATGCCGCCCTCGGATCCGCCCCTGAAGGTAACCCAACCGGCTATTGCCAGACTCGCGACTATGACAGCTATCATTATCGGTTTTTTCTTACTATCGTCCATGCCTTTGTCTCCAAAAACTAAAATTTGGTTCAATCATTCACGTTAATATACTATTGGTAACCGAGTTATTTGTCAAACTACTTTGCCGGCAGATCAAAGGCCGCTTACTCGGCGCTTGTTTCCTCTGCAAGCGGAGCCGACATTTGCAGGATTCTGCCGGGCTCCTCGGGAAAACCCGTCCGGGCCGACAGATAGGCCGATTCTATGACGGCCATATCCTGCAGATTCTCTCTGGCGCTGCTGCACAACTTGTTCGTATCCGGCAACCGGGCGCTCATAGCGAAATTCTCGAGCAGCTCGGTCATTCGCACGACTTCGTCGTCGTTCTCTTCGGTCTCGTCGTCGTACTCGCCGCCATAGATAAGCCGTTCATCATCGACCGTCAGCGTCCCGTTCTTTTCGTATACTCTTATGAACTCTTCCGCCGGACCGATGCCCGCCCGCCGAGACGTCACGAGATTCCCGATACAGCCGCCGCTGAATTTCATCGTAACAACCGCCGTATCCTCGGCAAGGTAAAGCCTTTGCTGTTTGTCCGGGGCCTTGTTCGTGCTGAGTGCATAGACCTGTTCCGGCATGCCGAAATTGGCGACTATCTGGTCGACAATCCGGTAGCAGTTGTGCAACAACACCCCCCCGCCGGACAGCTTGGGATCGCCCTGCCAGCCGGGCGGCTCCGAATCGCCGGGGTTGCAGAAGGCGGTGATCAAAAATACGTTCTCGATCCGCCCTTCCTGCAAATGCTGCCGCAACGTACGAAAGCTTCGGGCGAACCGGCTCGGATTGGCAATGGCAAAACGTATGTCCTGCTCCTCGGCCAGACGCACGAACTCCGCCGCCTCCTCGAAATCCCTCGCCCCCGGCGGCATCTTGAGCACGTGAAATCTCTTTTTCATAGCCATCCGCACGTACTCTTCGCAGCGGTGCATCGCCTCGGCCACCACCAGGCAGTCGAGATCGTTCTGCATCACCAGTTGCCTGTAATCGTCAAACGCGGCACATCCGTACTCATCGGCGAGCTTTTCGACCAGATTCTGGTCCTTATCCGCCACGGCTGCAATTTGAAGGCCATCCACCCGCCCTGCCGCTTCCAGCAGGAGCCGGCCGCCCTCGTTGAGGCCAAGTACCGCCGTCTTCAGTTTGCCGTTATTCATATCGGAATAATAAATCATCCGTAATAAGATGTCTGAAACAATGCTAATGTTCGCGCAATTCTACATCCGTTGACTGAAAAATCAAAACCTAAAACCTCCGCCCTCAACGCGTTCATTGGGCCCGGCTCGGCTGGGTTGCACCCCCCATCACGATCGTCGTTTATCGTGATAGGGATAGCTGCGCGCACTTTGATGTTGTTGTTCAATGCACAATACGCTATAATGGTACAAAATCACATTGAAGGGGTTATGTATGTCGCTTTCGAGCGGTCGGATCGGATTGGGTCACAGAATCAATGGTTTTACCCTGATAGAGCTGCTGGTGGTGATCGCCATTATCGCCCTGCTGTTGGCGATTCTGATGCCCGCTCTCAGCCGGGTGCGCAAACAGGCTCGCGAGGTCGCGTGCATGTCCAACCTCAAGCACTGGGGCCTGATCTTCAAGATGTACACCGACGACAATAACGGCCAGTTCTACGGCGCCTGGTCAACCAGCCAGCAGGGCCACGTCTGGATCGGGGCGCTGCGGCCGCACTACAAGGACGAGGAGATCAACTTCTGCCCCGCCGCGACGAAACCGGATGCCGATAACGCCACGGGTCTCTGGGGCAGTGCGTTCGAGGCGTACGGCGTCTTTCCGGAGAACGATTCGCGTTACGGCTACGCCGGGCTGGCGGGCAGCTACGGCATAAACGACTACGTCGGCAACCCGGCATACGCGAGGAATCCCGGCGGCGTGATCGGCGAAAATGAGTGGTACTGGACCTCGCCGGACGTCCGCGGCGCGAACCGCATCCCCATGTTCCTCGACGCCGTATGGCTCGGCGGCATGCCGCAGCACAACAATAATCCCCCGGTCAACGAGGACGGAACCGGCGGATCCGGAATGATGCAGCGATACTGTATCAACCGCCACAACGGCACCAATAACACCGTCATGGTAGATTTCTCCGTCCGCAAAGTCGGCATAAAAGAGCTATGGACCCTGAAATGGCACCGCCGATTCGACACCACCGGCCCCTGGACCCAAGCCGGAGGAGCAACACCCGACGCCTGGCCGGAATGGATGAAAAACTTCAAAGCATATTAGCGAACAGCGCGCAGCGTTTAGCGAATACCCGTGTAGGGTGGCGGCTCGCCCCACCGACTTCGCTCCTCCCGCCTACCTGTTTTTTTGTCTATACATCGCGCGGAACGATGTTAAGAGACCAAGAGCAGCCAGAAATACAGAAGAAGGCATCGGGACGGTGCTGGTCTCTAAAGTCAAACCAGTTGGTCCATATGTTGGGGCGAAAGCATATCCGGGGAAGCCTCGCACAAAAATAGAATCGAACTGACCGATGCAGGAAGCATAATTGAGAAAGTCGAAGGAGTCGCCCAACGTGGGACGGAAGTCATTGAGAAAATCGATCTCAAGGTAACCGCCTAATGTGGCCGTGCCCGTTATGTTGAATATGTCATACTCACCAAAACCAAGACCTGCCATTTCAAGTAGCAGCATTGCCTCTGATCCTTGTGTGTAGTCACCTTCAATTGTCAGCATCCCAGGAGAAAAACCGGGGCTCACAAGCCCGCCGTGATTTAGAATGTCTGCCTCGATTGTGCCTGTTCCCTCTATGGTCCCACTGTAGATGTTCATACGAGTAGTCGATGTTATCGTACCGCCATTAAGCATAGTCGCACCGGCAGTTTGACTATAACCTCCAGCGAACGCCAGCGTTCCGCTGTCAACTTCAACCGTACCGGTGTTGTGGAAACCTACGCGGGGACCGATCACTGATTCTCCGTCCCCGCCAGACTTGCGGAACGTTCCTTCGTTATTGATCTGGCCACCGTTCGGCATAGACCCACGAAACACGTGTCCATCGCCTTGTAGGTCGTAAAGACCTCCAGCCAAATTAGTGAGTTGACTCCCCGATCCAAAGCCCAGGCCCGTACTTGAATCCACAATAGTCCCAGCATTCTTCAAATAACCAACACCCTTATAGGTTGTACCCGTTATTTCAAAGTTTGGAGACTCGTTCAACAAATTCCCGCTGACCCGTCCTCCTGTCCATTCGAAGTTAGCTTGGTTAATCACATCACCCGGTCCACCTACATATCCTCCCGTGAGCATGACTTTGCCATTTCCGCTTGTCTCCAGCGTAAGTGTACCGCCCGCGTCTGCCCCAAGTCGGCCGTCGCTCACATCCACAGTTGCCTCTCCAGAAGTACGCATGGTGGCAACGGTGTCAGAAGGAGCCATTAAAGCGGCCCCATCTACCTCCAAAGTGCCGTTGCCCATGACGGCGGTTTGGCCGTATAGGTTCACACGTGAAGAGTTCGCGGTGTAATTGTCGTACTCGTCGGAAAAGCGGACACGCCCGCCATTTTCAAAAGTAACAGTCGCATCCTCACTCGATCCACCGCCGCCGAATGCAAGTGTGCCGCTGTCCACTTCCACCGTTCCGGTATTGTGAAAGGCAACCCTATAACCGATCATCGATTCACCATCCCCGTCGGACTTGCGAAAAGTACCCTCGTTATTGATCTGGCCGCCGTTCGGCATAGACCCACGAAACACGTGTCCATCGCCTTGTAGGTCGTAAAGAC
>CAZRBG010000012.1:0-612 GCA_964598225.1 uncultured Pirellulales bacterium | reverse complement strand
CCGCTGACCCGTCCTCCTGTCCATTCGAAGTTAGCTTGGTTAATCACATCACCCGATCCGCCTACAGTACCACCAGTGAGAGTGAATTTACCGCTTCCGCTTGTCTCCAGCGTAAGTGTACCCCCCGCGTCTGCCCCAAGTCGGCCGTCATAGACATCCACAGTTGCTCCTTCAGATGTAAGCATCGTGGCGACACTGCCAGAAGGAGCCATTACATCCGCCCCATCTACCTGAAAAGTACCATTGCCTGTAACGGTCGTCTGCCCATATAAATTCACGCGTGAGGAATTATTGGTATAAGAATCGAATTCGTCGGAAAAACGGACACGCCCACCATTTTCAAAATGTACCGTTGCATCCTCGCTGGAACCACCGCCACCGAAGCCCAGCGTTCCAGAAAGCACCTCTAAGGTCCCGGTGTTGTGGAAAGCTACGCGAGGGCCGACCATGGTCTCGCCCGCCCCGCCAAACTTGCGGAAGGTCCCGGCGTTATTGATCTGCCCGCCATCCAACGAGTAGCAGACAAACTGCGCATCGCTGTGCAAATCATACAAGCCGCTAGGCCCAAAACAAGTGTAGATTGAGCCAAAAGAGTAACATTAATTCTAGAAA
>CAZRBG010000011.1:0-108787 GCA_964598225.1 uncultured Pirellulales bacterium | reverse complement strand
ACATTCTCCGAGCCATCGTGAGAAATTATAGGAGCAGGATTAAGATGTTAGAGAAGATTCTGAAGGATAAAGGTATACCTATACCACTTAACGAACCTCCGGATGATAATAATTCGCATGAATCGCCTCCGATGATAGAATGAAATGATATACCGTTCTATGCAGATAAGCAATTTAGATTTTGGTTTTCTTTGTCAACTCCTTTAAGTAGTAAGCACAGCGAGCAACATATAGCAGAGTTCCAAGTTCTTTACTCCGTATCTAAGATGTCAGTACAACCTATTAGGTCAATAGGCATTAAGTGAGCATAGATTTGTTCGGTGGTTTTTACACTGGAATGGCCAAGTATCTTAGAGACCTTGTAAATACTGACACCCTTCTTGAGTAATGCAGTACAGAAATAGTGACGGAGAGCATGAAGCCCAAATGGTTCCATCTTTGCATGTGTGAACAATCGTCTACACATAAAATAAGTACCTTCTTTAGAATATCTTGTGGAAATGGGCAGCCCCTCATTGCTTCTTTCATATTTTTTCAAGATCGTTTTGCATTTATAATTAAGCGGGACGGTCCTCACTTTACGACCTTTCCCATAAACTTTTAACAATCGCATATCCGAGCTTATGTGCTGCCAGTTAAGAGCCAGGAATTCTCCCCGACGGACGCCTGTATTCCCTACAAATTCAATAATATCCCGGTCAATTCCAGTGGCCATGTCTAACAGGATTTGATATTCCTCCGAGGAAATCACACGTTGCTTAGGCATTTCTTCTACCAGCATTCTCATTCCCCTGGATGGATTTTGGATATTGTAGCGATCGGAAATCCAATGAGTGAAGCTCATTATCCCAGTTAGATGGGAATTGCATGATCGCCTTCTGAGATTCTTATCAAGAAGATTATCTATGTGTTGCTCTATGTGTTCAATTTTCAGCTTGTCGATAGTGTCTGGAGCGTCCGGTAAGAATTTATGGATCACTGTTTCATAGTGATCGAACGTCCGTTTTGTGTGCCGTCTTTTGACAAAATGCAACCAGTCTCGAACAGCAAGACCAACGGGTATAGAAACTTTTTCTCTCATTTTTCACCTTCTCCTATTGTCTCGTCAGAATTATTATGTTACTTTACCTGTAATTTTGCGGGCGTAGCATAGTGGTAATGCACTGGCCTTCCAAGCCAGCTAAGTGGGTTCGACTCCCATCGCCCGCTATTTTGCTCTTTTTATAAGACCTACTGTTCCGGCCTTCCAAGCCGGCTAGGTGGGTTCGATTCCCATCGCCCGCTTCACCCCGCCGGCAGCACAATTGCAGCAAGCCCCAAGACGAAATCCTTTGAAGTTTTTGCTTTGAATCAGGCTTTAGGTGCGTTATAATTGTACCGGACTAAGAATTCTGTGGATAACATTGGTCAAAATACTCGAAAAATGCCGAAAACGGGAAGCAGGAAAGGAGAGCGTCATGAGCAAGCGAAGAGCATTCACACTGATCGAGCTTTTGGTGGTAATAGCCATTATAGCGATACTTCTGGCGGTATTGATGCCGGCTCTAAAGAGGGCCAAAGAGCAGGGCAAGCGTGCCGTATGTCTTAGCAATCTCAAGCAATTACAGCTCGCATGGAGCATGTACGCGGATGAAAACGAAGGTAAAATAGTCAACGGCGAGGCGTACAACGGCGGCGACGGTCAGGCGCCGATCCCCACGGGCGGCAGGCATAAAGGCGAGCAATGGTGGACAGGTGACGACGTCGCGGATTTCTGGGCAGGCACGAGCCTGCCCGAGGCGATGCAGAAAAGAGCCATCAGAGCCGGCGCCTTGTGGTCGTATACAAAGAAAGAAACTCTTTACAGGTGTCCCACCGGTGTGCGCGGAGAAATGCGGACTTATACCATTACGGATGCTATGAATGGCCTTCGGAGATCGGGCACCTTTACCGGAAACGTAGGTAAGAAGGTAGGCAGAACTGTGCTGTGGGTTAAAAGGAGGATGGACATTATCTCTCCAGGTCCGGCGAAGCGAATAGTCTTTCTCGACGAAGGCAGGATAACTCCCGACAGCTACGCCACCCATTATGAGAACGAGCGTTGGTGGGACCCGCCTTTTGTCCGGCACGGCGACGGCACGAACGTCTCTTTCGCCGACGGCCACGCCGATTACTGGAAGTACTCAGGCGCCAAAACGCTGGAAATCGGCAAGCAGGCCGCCGTTTCCGGTCTCGATGCACACGCATTACATCAGATGCGGCCGGAAAGCGAAGAAGACTACCAGGATCTCTACAGAATGCAAAAGGCCGTCTGGGGCGCATTAGGCTATTCGCCAAGCCACGCACCGAGATATTGACATAAGGTCTGTGCGAGGCTCGTCAAACATCAAAAGCGGTCCAGCTTCCGGAGGATTGCGGATATCTTCTCGATGTAGTACAGGTCGGCCTTGCACCACGGCTGATCGAGCTTGGCCGCGAGCCGCTCCGGATCGAGGACGCCGCCGTCAGCCGCAGCCATAAATATTCCCCGCGCCAGATGTGGTGGTGAAATGTAATTTTCCCCCCCGATCATACGCTCGCCAAACGCCTGGTACCACAAAGGCAATCCCTTCATAAGGTCGTGCAAGTTGACCCTGAGTTCGGCTGCGGCGAACT
Organism: uncultured Pirellulales bacterium; assembly: GCA_964598225.1. Lineage (GTDB taxonomy): Bacteria > Planctomycetota > Phycisphaerae > Sedimentisphaerales > Anaerobacaceae > SG8-4. The sequence goes on along the minus strand of CAZRBG010000011.1, from coordinate 106,153 downwards.
CCCTGAGCATTGCCGCGACCTCGGGCGTTAGATCGAGATATCGCGGCACCTTTGCCTGGTGCAGGCCTTTGCTGGCGACCTTCGTCGGGCGGATCAGCCACTTGTCGGCTCGCTCGTGATGCACCCTCTCGGTGACCATCTCCGCCAGCCGCTCTTTAGCTTTGGCAATCATCGCGGCTTTTTCAGCCCTTTCCATGATCCGAATAGCCGCCAGAAGACCGGCTATCTGGGCGTTGAGATGCTCGGCGTCATCGTTCGTGCCGTCGTGCGAGAAATCGAAATCCCTTTCCAGAAAGGCCTCGCATATCGGCTCCACGTCCGGCAGGAGTTCGAGAATCTTGTCCCACCTTTCGGCATAGTGCGCGTAGGCCCAGAGGCCATAAATATCCTCAATACCGGCGTGGAACTTCTCCGGCCTCTCGGCGAACCGCGCCATGCCGGGCCCGAGGGTATAAAGCTCTCGGCGCTTTGCATCTTCGTCGTGCGGCGGTTGCGAAAGCGGCGCGCCGGCGTGAAATAGCGCGTCGAGCCAGACAACTGCCTTTTCTCTGACGTCGGCGGAAAGATGCGGCAGAGCCGGCGATACGATCTGCATGTTCCGGCTTGCTCGATGGAAGTGTTTTTCCTCGCCGCTAATGCCAAGTTCCACGATAAACGGCGCCCAGGGGCCACCCTCTGTAAGCTCTAAAACTTCGGCATCGAGTCTGGCGCGAAGCTGCCGTTCGTAGTGACGCCGTGAGGCGTTTGTCCGTTCGTAATGATCCGCCTCGGCTGATAAGGCGTTCGTCTGAAATGCCCTTACGGGCACACTACGAACGGCCGGATTCTTGATGTATTTGTTGAGATCTTGTGCCGTAATGGCGATCTTGTCGAGGTCTGCGTCAAAAGTTCCGCCGCCTCTGCTGGCTACGTTGCCTCCGGCCACGCAGGCCGGCAGCTTGCTTTCTATCTTCGGCGGAGTCTTGGCGCCGCCGGTGTCGAATTTGGGGATATCCGGCCCGGCTATGCAGACCACGTGCGACCCGACGACCCAGAAAATTCGTCCCTCGGCTACCGCGCATATCGACCTGTCCGGCCCGTGCCATTCGTTGGGCATTCCCGTCAGGTAACCTTCACGGGCGAGCTTCTTGGCGCCGTCGAATCCGCCGGACACGGCTGCCGGGCCGAATATGCCGCCGTAAGTGTCCCGGCCCGCCCAGATGGTCGTCACCTTCAGCGTTTTGAGGTCGAGTCCCGCCAGAGTTCCCTGATGGGTGCATAATAGCGTATCGCCCATAATTGACAGCGCCTGGGTTTCATCTCCGATCATGGCGAACGGGTACCAGTCCCGCCCGGATTCGCGAGCGGGCCAGTTAAAGTCGAACCTGCCCGTCTCGCGGTCGATTCTGCCCATCGAATTGTAACGCCGCACGCCCCGCAGATAGTACGTCAGAGCGCTTCGGCAAAACGTGTGGAGCTCGCCCGTTTTCGGATCAAATGTCGGCGGAGTCGGAGGGTTGTGAAGCCCCGCCGTGTAGAACACCGGCGCGGTCCACTCCTCGGCTCCGTCCTCCAGTCTCAGGGCATAGAAGCACTTGTCGTACTCGTTCTCTTCGAAGTACTTGACGATGCCGTCCTCTTCGGCCTTTCTGCGGCGCGGAGTCGGGTGCATGACAAGATCGTTCCACTTATCCAGCAGCACTTTGTCCTCGCTCCTTTTCGGCAGCGAGAGTTGAATCTTCTTAAGCACGTCACCGGTGCGGCCGAGGACGGTATGGAATGAATCAGCCGGATTTGTCCTCACTATCGCAAGCCCCCGCCAGATCGTCGGGCCCTGATCCCTCATCGAAAGACCTTCGAGCTTTGCGGATTTCCAGATAAGCTCGCCCTCAGGACTTACGCAGTAAACGTGCATGTCCTCCGAACCGAATATGATCTTATCTTTTGAATGAGAAAATGAAGCGGGCTTTAGAATCATACCGCCGGTTTTCAAAGTCCAAAGTTGAGCGCCGGTCTTAGCATCTACGGCATGGAAGACTCCTGCTCTGTCGCCAAAATACACTTTCCGTCCATCGCACGCGGGCGAAACCCATATCCCCGCCCCCGCGTCATATTTCCATAGGAGCGATCCATCGGCGGCATCAATACAATACAGATGCCCTGTGGCGAATCCCTCATCGGCGCCGAAGTATAGTCTGCCGTCATGGTAACAGGGTGATGCTCCGATGGGACCTGCTGCCGTGAAATTCCACAGTGTCTTGCCGTTAGTCACACTTAGAGCGTACATGGTGCCCGCGAACGTGCCGACGAAACACTTGCCCTCGGCGACGATAGCCTCGACCCGTGTCGCTATCATCTCATCGTGGAAATCACGATACCATTTCCTCTCGTACGGGCCGCGTACGACCTCGTCGGTGTAGCCGCTCCGCTGATAATCGTTATGCACCGTCGGCCATTCAGACCCGGCGGCGACTCCTCCCGACAAGACAAGAATAGCTATTGCGAAAAAGTTTATCCAACACTTGAGGTTCCTTGTTTGTTTCATGTATGCTATAGTACTCTATAGTCAACGTAATCGAAAGAGTCGTTTTTATGCGAGCAAAGGGGGCGATCTTATGAAAGCCAAATCTATTCTGGTGAGCATTTTGCTGGTGCCTGCCATAGCGCAGGCTGGTTCTGAGAGCGCGGGGAACCAACCCTGGCGCGGCGTTCACATCGGTATCGGCAGCGGCAGGACGGTCGAGCAGTTGACCGGCGTTGTCGATGAGCTGGCAGGGCTCGGCATTAATGTGATTGTCGGGGAGATCAACTACGGGTACGAATACAAGTCGCATCCGGAACTCAGGCGGAGAGGCGCAAGCGATGCCGAGCAGATAAAGAAACTGCTCGCCGAGTGCCGCAAGCACAACGTCCGGTTGATTCCACAGTTTCAATGCCTGGGCCATCAATCCTGGAGCAAGAACACGGCGCCGCTGCTCACGGAGTATCCCGAATTCGATGAGACGCCGGGCAAGTATCCGAACAATGAAGGGATTTATTGCCGAAGCTGGTGCCCGCTCCACCCCAGGGTCAACAAGGTCGTATTCGAGCTGATGGACGAGCTGATCGACGTATTCGAGGCCGACGCAATGCACGTGGGCATGGACGAGGTGTTCATCATCGGCGACGAGAATTGCCCTCGATGCACAGGCAAGAGCAAGGCCGGGCTGTTCGCCAAAGCTGTCAATGATTATCACGACCACCTTGTCGACAAGCACAAAATCGAGATGCTCATGTGGGGCGACCGGTTGATCGATGCGGAAAAGTACAAGTACGGCAAGTGGGAGGCCAGCGCCAACGACACAGCGGCGGCCATCGACATGATCCCGAAGGACATCATAATCTGCGACTGGCATTACAACAAGAGAGACGCGTACGAGTCCGTGCCGCTGTTCCTCGAAAAGGGCTTCCGCGTCTGGCCCGCCAGTTGGAAGAAGCCGGATGCCGCCAGGGCTTTCGTGGATTATTCAAAGAACTTCGACAACAAACGAATGCTCGGCCACCTGAACACAACATGGGGAGCGGTCAAAATAAAAGACCTGCCGTCGTTCGAGCCGCTCAAGTACGCCACAAAAAGCTTCACCCGATAGGGTGTGCCGTTCGTAGTGTGCCCGTAAGGGCATTAAATTTCGTAGTAACGCCGGAGCAGCCGTACCGCACAGCGCAGGGTTCACCGCCGGTAGCCGAACCCAGCCATCCCCATCCCGATAAACGACAATCGGGATGAGGCTGCCACCCGGTCGCCATTCGTGGCTGTCCCTAATATTCCCACGTTATGTTTGCGATCGACGTGAAAGTCGCTCCATTGTTTTCTTACCTTCTTTGAGACTGTGTATTCTTTCGGCTGTGTCTTTAATAAATTCTACTATTAAATCTTCATCATCAGTGTTGATCTCAATTTCATTATCACCGTGAAGATTACAGACTTCTTTTATCAGTTTGACATACTGAGACCACGTTTTACGAGCGAGTTCTTTGTGCTCTTCAACACTCATAATTAAAATCTCCAAAAGGCTTCTGATTTATTTTCTTCTTATATTTTGGCGGAAAACATTGTTTCCCATACATCCACAAGAAAATATCAATTTGTCGAAAAGTGAATTCGATTAGATTAAAATGCTTCCGAAAATTAGTAAGAATATCTTTGAATCTTGAGTATTTGAGTTGTCTGAAATTTTTTATCAACTCATTTGAATTGAAACCATTGAATTGAAACCTTCGTTCGTCTCTGTAAGCCTTGAGCATTTCACGTACATACTTATCACATTTTGGGTAAGCTTCCTGATTGTGATGATGGCAGTATTTAGAAGCGAATGCAAAACTTCTTTTCCCGCTGATACTAATAGTTATATTGGCGATATCATCAACCAAATCAGGTGACTCATCTTTCAAACTTCGATCGATGTTCATATTCTTAATTTGTTCGGCAACTTGGTAAATCCCGAATATATTTGTACCCTCAATAGCGTTAATAACAGTCGCTTTAAGAATTACACCTGTAATCTTCTCGTTAGTTGGATACTGTTGAATAAGCTGACCGAATGCTTCATCTTCTTTTTTGTACTGATCGTTATTGCCATGTTCTGTAAGATACTTATTTACTAATTGAGATGTTGGTCTTTCCAGTTTTCTTTTGCTTACCATTTTTCACCCGCTTTCTTTTTGTAAATAATGACAAACAGACAATTTCCCAAGACGTAAATCGGGTGTTTTCTGCTCAAACTTTAGATAAATCAGAGGTGGGGTGTGCGACGCACACCACAGGGATCATGCCCGCCAGGGGCGTTTGCGGTTGGTTGTGGCGGCGAGTATGTCTTTGGCGAGCAGGACGTTCTCTCTGATCTGGAAGTCGAATATGCCCGCGCAGACGAAATCGGCGCCGTTGTCGAAGGCGTACATGAAGCCTTCTCGCGGATGGATGGCCCCGGCGGCAAGGACTTTGAAAGCGATCCACGGCGTAGTCACCGTTTCCATGAACTCGATGGTCTTTTCCGGGGTGATGGACCAGATGTTGTCGTGGTCGAGCAGGCTGCCGCTGTCTACATTGAATTCGACGCGCTCGTCTTTCGGCGTTGCCGACCAGTAGTCGCCGTGATGGAGGGTCTTCATGTAGAAGTCCGGCTTAATGCCTGCTTTCTCAACGGCGATGGGCACCTCGATCGAATGGCCTCCGATCCCCGCGACAAGGCCGTTTTGCCTGATGAAATCGACGGCCTCGCCGAGCAGGTCGACGCGGCCGCCCTTGACGAAGCTGTCGCCGACGCCGCCCTGGACGTATGCCGCTGCCGCTCCGTTGTCGATTGCCCGCTTTATATTGGTCGTTATATCTGTTGTCTTTGGATGGACCTGGGCGATCCACTGGATTTTCCCGCCTCTTTCCTTCCAGTACTTGTTGAGATGCCGCGACGCCCCACATAGCATCGTGTTGATCCCCATCTCTTCGCAAAGTTCGAGAGTGTCCATGATTCTCTCCTGCGAACTGTAGGCCAGGAACAAATCGCGCAGATACGGCAAATCCCTGCTGTGCGACCAGCCGCTGAATTGATTGCCGCCGATGATCAGTCTGCTTATCTTAAGATTACCGATTTTGCCGCGTGGGAAATCAGCGACGCTTCCGGTCGAGGCTCTTGCCGCGGCAAGCGCAACGGCTGTGGAACTTGCGAGGGTGCTCTTGACGAATTGGCGACGATTCAGGTCTTTATGCATTTTCGTGACCCTTTCAGAGATCGGGCAGAGCAGATGAGCCTGCCCTACGAATAGAACGACTTAAACACAGAGTTATGTTAGCACACGCGGCAAAGAAATGCAAATCGCCCGATAGCTGATTCTATGTCTCAAGACAGAGGATTACATTGAAATCAGTGAACAGAGAAGGCATACAGCCCGTATAGCGGCAAAAGGCCTTGCATTTTGGGCCTGAGACTGTATAATAGAGCGATGATCGTGGAAACTGTCCGGAAACTCATACGAAGAGAACATGTTTCTCTGCTGATTTGCCTTCTCGTGGCGGCTAATTCAGTGCAGGGGACCGTTCTGTGTTTCGGAGTTGACGGTCATATCCAGTACGAATCGGTCTTTCACGGCCAGTGCGCCTGCCACGATCATGCCGGGTTTGCCCGGGGCGCCGACAACAACGAGGACAAACACTGTGACCACGGCCCGTGCGTCGATGTTCCCATTGACTTCGATCTTGCCCAGATTTCGCCAACGACTGAGCGACCGGATCACCAGTTTGCCGCCGTTGATGTAGACGTATTGACGGCGGGCCAGAAGCCCAACTTACTGCAATACGATCCGGTATCTGCCGAGCATTCAACTACTACTTTTTACTTCAATCCTCTCCGCACTATCATTCTACGCGCGTGATCGAACCGGCATAAAATCCTTTTTTATTTGTGACATCGGATTCTGCCGCCCACAGCGGGTGAAGCTGTTGGCGGACTTGTTCTTCAGTCCGGTTCTGAATCTCTGACCATTATTCACTGGGTAACGTATCATGCTTAAGAATTTGCTGTTGGTATTCGCGCTCGCGCCCATACTTGTAATATTCGGCTGCGTGGATTCCGTCGAAGATATCGCGGCGCCCGCTCCCCGTCCGTTGGGCCGGCAGTTTAGTGTATTTAGCCCACCCGAGAAGCCCGATGAGGCAATCGCAAACATCCCGGAGTTTTCTGAACCTAACGGCGTGATTACTCTGCGTCACGCCTCGGCCTTTGCCCTGCTGCATAATCCGGAGCTTGCGGCGTTTTCATTCGAGATCCGGGCAGCCGAGGCCAGAGCTCTCCAGGCCGGGCTGTGGCCCAATCCCGAGTTGGAGGTGGAGGCCGAGAACATAGGCGGTACCGGCGAACTGAGCGGTTTTGACGGAGCCGAGACAACAATCGGGCTGGGACAGTCAATCGAGCTGGCCGGCAAGCGAGCCAAGCGCCGACGCGCGGCAATGCTGCAGAGCACCCTTGCAGAATGGGATTACGAAGCGAAGAGATTGGATGTCCTTCGACAGGTTGCACAGGCTTATGTCGCGCTGGTTGCCGCTCAGCGGCGGGTGGAGCTGGCGGCCGACCTGGCGCGCTTGTCTGAACGGACTTATACAACGGTGGTCGAACGAGTGGAAGCGGGCAAGGACTCGCCGGTGGAACAGACAAGGGCGCAGGTGGTCCTGGCGAATGCCGAGATCGGATTGAAGAAGGCCAAGCGGCGCCTTGGGGCGGCTCGCAAAGAACTGGCCGGGACCTGGGGCGGCAAACAGCCCAAGTTCGACGAAGCGGCCGGTCGGATCGAGCAGGTTGATCCCGTGCCGCCGGAAGAAGCGTTGGCAGCCCTGTTGCCGCAGAATCCGGCGATTGCCCGCTGGCAAACCGAACTGGAGCAACGCAAAGCCGCCGTGGAGCTTGAAGAGGCCAGGGCTGTACCCGACCCGACCGTCATGGGCGGATATCGGCGTTTGGGAGACGCAGGCGAGGATGCGTTCGTGCTGGGTCTGGCAATTCCACTGCCGCTAACCAATCGGAACCAGGGGGCTATCAAGGAAGCGAAGTTCAACCTTGCCAAAGCGCAGAAACAAAAGCAGGCTGCTGAAGCCGCGACTTATACAGCTTTCGCACGTGCATACGAGAATTTGTCGGCGGCTCACGCCGAGGTTATGGATATCAGGAAAGTCGTGCTGCCCGGAGCCCGGAGTGCCTTCGAAGCGGTTCGCCGGGGCTACCAGGACGGCAAGTTCGATTTTCTGTTAGTGCTGGACAGTCAGCGCACTCTTTTTAATGCGCGCCGGGGATACCTGGACGCCCTGGCCGATTACCACAGTGCCAAGGCTGCGGTGGAAAGTCTGATTGCCCGGGAAATGGATGATGCGACAAATAATAAAGATGATGAAAGGAACTTAAAATGAGATACAAGATTTTAATTGGAGCCGTTGTGGTTCTCGCCACGGGTCTTCTTGTTGGTGTGGCGATAGGTTGGAACGCCAGAAAGCTCCCGCGCTGGTCTGTACGGGACGAACAAGCCTCTGAGAACGCCGGGGCTCATAATGATGGCGAGGGGCATGGTGCCGGCGAGCATGCCCATGAGCACCACGACGCGACGGCAGCAAACAATCTGGAAGACCTGGAACAAATGGAATGCGAACACGGGGTCGGCATCATTGACTGCGACAATTGCCGCTATGAGGTAGGAGTCGTTAAGATTGATCCATCTCTTGCGTCGCTGATCGAGACCGGTCGGGTTCAGGAGGTTGACCGCTCCAGGGTGTTGACCTTAACCGGACAGATACAACTGGATCGTACCAGGGCCGTGGAGGTAGTATCCACCGGCAGCGGGCGAGTCGAGGAGGTAAAAAGGCTCATCGGTGAAACGGTCCGGACGCAGGATGTGCTGGCCGCCATTCATTCGGCGGACTTGGGGCAGGCCAAAGCGGACTTCCTCGAGGTTCGGGCGAAACGTGAGTTGGCAGCAGCCACTCTTAAACGTGAGAAGCAGCTTTATGAAAAGAAGATTTCCAGTGAAGCCGACTATCTTGACGCACTGGAAGCATTCAACGCAGCGGAAGCGGCTTGTGCGGCGGCTGATAAACGGCTGCGCCTTTTCGACCTGTCCACCGAACAGATCGCCGCTGTCAAGGACGAACAGGAAAATGGAGGGTTTGCAGATTTGATTCTGCGCGCCCCCCGGAGCGGCACCATCATCACCCAGAATATTTCCGCCGGGAAAATCGTGGATACCGCAGAGAGTCTCTATACGATTGCCGATCTGTCGAACTTGTGGGTCTGGTGCGACGTTTATGAAGCAGATCTGGCGGTTCTGCACGAACAGCTTTCGCAGACCGAGCCGCTTCAGGCGACGGTGCGCGTGAGGGCCTTTGAGCCCGAGGTCTTTACCGGGGTGGTTGACTTCGTAGGAAATGTGATGGACGAACATACTCGCACCGTCAAGATGCGAGTGCAGTTGAAGAATCCGGAATGCAAACTCCGGCCCGGGATGTTTGTCGACGTGGAGGTCGCAATCCGCAAGCCGGGACGTGTGACGGCCGTGCCGCAGTCGGCGGTCATGTCGGATGAGGGTAAGAACTTTGTGTTCCAGCAATGGAAAGATGACCTGTGGGTGCGTCGGGACGTCGCCACGGGTGACAAGTACGGCAGTTTTGTTGAACTCGTGGACGGCGTTTCCACAGGCTCCAGGATAGTCGCAGGTGGAGCGTTTATGCTCAAGAGCGACGTCCTGCGCGAAAAAATGGGCGCCGGCTGCGCTGATTAGTGAAAGGAATGAACTATAATGCTGGACAATTTCCTGCATTTTGTACTAAAGCAGAGACTGTTGGTTATTCTCGGCAGCGTTATCCTGTTGGCAGCAGGAGTTGTTGCATGGCTAAACTTGCCGATCGACGCCTTTCCTGATGTAACCAATCAGCAGGTTATGATCCTGACTCAGGCTCCGGGTCTTGCCCCTGAGCAAGTCGAAAGATTGATAACCTACCCGATCGAGATTGATATGGGAGGCCTGCCCGATGTCACCCAGGTGAGGTCCCTGTCGAAGACGGGGCTGTCTCAGGTTATCATTATCTTTGAAGATGACGTGGATATCTATTTTGCCAGGCAGGTGGTCTTCGAGCGGCTGGCCCAGGTTAAGGACGAGTTGCCCGAGGGCGTAGAGCCGGAACTGGGTCCCATCTCCACGGGGCTTGGCGAGATATACCAGTATGCCTTGAAAAGTGGTTACTATTGCCCTGAGCATAAGAAGGTGTGGGCCGAGTCCGAGGGGCAATGTCCCCGGTGCGGCACAGAGTTAGTGAAAGCCGAAGAAGGTCTCATGGACCTGCGAACGCTGCAGAACTGGGTCATCAGTCCGCAGCTTCGGCGCCTGCCCGGCGTCACTGAAGTTAACAGTTTCGGCGGCTTCGTCAAACAGTACCATGTTATTCCCGATCCGGCCCTTCTACTCAAGTACGATATCACGTTGGATGAGATTCTAGAGGCCCTCAAGGCCAACAATGCCAACGCCGGCGGCAGCTATATCGAACGGGACTGGGAGCAGATCAATGTCGTTTCGAAAGGGCTGGTTCAAGGAATCTCTGACATAGAGAACATTGTGCTCAAATCCGAAGCGGGCACACCGGTTTACCTGAAGGATCTCGCGGAAATACAGATCGGCCACCAGACGAGGACCGGGGCCGCCACACAGGACGGCGAGGGAGAGGTTGTGCTCGGCATGGTGATCATGCTTAAAGACAGCAATTCCAAGCATGTTGTTGACCGGGTGCGGACAGAAATTCCTCAGGTTCAAAAGACCCTGCCGCCCGGCGTAAAGATTCTTCCATTCTATGATCGAACCAGCCTTATCCAGGCGTGTATCAGGACGGTATCGACCGCTCTCGTGCAGGGCGTGGCGTTAATTGTCCTGATTCTGTTCGTTCTGCTGTGGGATATCCGTGCTGCGCTTACGGTGGCCATAACCCTGCCCATGACGGCGGCCGCGACATTTCTCTTCATGGGATGGAGCGGGTTGACGGGCAATCTGATGAGCCTGGGCGGGTTGGTCGTGGCGATCGGCATCCTCGTCGATGGCGCGATCGTAGTTGTCGAGAATGTAGCACGACACATGCGGGAGAAAGCGGACTCCGACGAGTCCAGAACTTCAGTCGCCCTCGGGGCGCTGCGGGAAGTGGCGCGTCCTGTCCTGTTCGCCGTGCTCATTATCGTGATCGTTTTCGTGCCGTTGTTTTCGCTCGAGTCGCTCGAGGGAAAAATGTTCAAGCCATTGGCGCTTACCGTTTGTTTTGCTCTGGCGGGTTCGCTGCTGGTCACCTTGACGACCGTTCCGGTCCTGAGTTCCATGCTGGTGAAACGCAAAGCCGGCGGCACGGACGACCATTTGATCGTCAGGCACTTGCATCGCTTCCATGCCCTGATGTTGAAAGGCGCCATTCGAATGAAATGGTTTACCGTTGCCGTTATCGTGGCAATTGCGGCATTTACGGCCTTTTTGTTGCCCGGGATAGGAACCGAGTTCCTGCCTCAGTTGAATGAAGGCGCCCTGGCTATCAATGTTGTTCGCCTGCCGACTGCGAGCATAAAAGGCTCGGTGCTGCAGGCAACGGAAATCGAAAAGCGGCTACTGGACAAATTTCCTGAGATTGAAACGGTGGTGACCAAAACCGGACGCGCCGAGATTGCCGAGGATCCCATGGGGCCGGAACAAAACGACGTCTTTGTGATGTTCAAGCCGAACTAAGAGAGCCGGTTCGGCCGTTCCAGGGAAGAACTGGTCCGTCAAATAGATCGAGAGCTTTCTGTGATCCCCGGCATCAGACCGGCTTTTTCGCAGCCGATTGCCCTGCGAGTCAACGAGCTGATCAGCGGCATAAAGTCCGATGTGGCGGTCAAGATTTTTGGCGATGACATGGACCTGTTGCGAACGACAGCCGAGACAATCGCCCCGCTCCTCAGTGAAATTGACGGCGCCGCCGATGTCAAGATCGAACAGGTCTCCGGGTTCGCACAGATCGAAGTCCGCATGGACCGTCAGGCACTGGCCCGCCACAAGATCAATGTTGAGGACATCAACCTGCTGGTTGAAACCGCTGTTGGCGGCGGTGTGGCCACGACCGTCTACGAGGGGCAGAAGCGGTTTGCTGTGCAGGTGCGGTTTCCTGAAGACAAGCGAAACGATATTGAAAGCATCAAACAGACCCTGGTTCATTCTCCTGCCGGATATAACGTTCCGTTGGGAGAATTGGCCACTGTAGAGGAAGTGGAGGTTCCGGCTCAGGTGAGCCGCGAGGATTCCATCCGCCGACTGATCGTCGAGTGCAATGTCAGGGGCAGAGACCTGGGCGGCTTTATCGCCGAAGCGCAACGGAAGCTGGCGCCCATTGAGAAGGCCCTGCCGGACGGATACCGGTTCGTCTGGGGCGGGCAGTTTGAGAACCAACAAAGGGCGATGGCTCGTCTTAGGATCCTGGTCCCGGTGGCCATCGGCCTGATCTTCGTACTGCTGTTCAGCTCCCTGAATTCTTTCAAGAGTGCCACTTTGATCATGGTTAATCTGCCGTTTGCCCTGATCGGGGGCATTTGGACTCTCTACTTCTTCGACATCAATCTCAGCGTGGCGGCTTCAATCGGTTTTATCGCGCTGTTCGGGGTGGCTGTGGAGGATGGGTTGGTGCTGGTCAGTTTCTTCGATCAGTTGCGAGCGAAAGGCCGTACGGTCCGCGAAGCGGTCATGGAAGGCTCTCGCCTGCGTGTCAGGGCGGTCGTCCTGACAACGCTGACTACTCTGTTCGGACTTACCCCCATGCTCTATGCCACCGGGGCGGGTTCAGAGATTCAAAAGCCGCTCGTGGCCGTCGTATTCGGAGGCATGATCAGTGCATTGCTGCTGGAGCTGGTCGTGCTGCCGGTGCTGTACGTGATTGTCAACCGGGAGCGAACGGGGCAGGCCGGTACCGCTTAGCAGAAAGCGTGAAGAAGAATGAGGACGTGCATTAAGAAAATGGTCATCGCGTGAACGAGGGTCTCAGGTTCCGAAATACAAAAGCCGCCGACCATAAGCACCGGCACCGTCAAAGGTCTTGTCCGGACCTTCACGAGTGCGGACTTTTTGCTCGTGGACGACTTCGAGTCGTATGACAATGTCGATCCGCTGCCCGGCGAAACCGGGGTCAATCGACTTGCAGAAATTCGTCGATCACGGCGTTAACCTTGCCAACGTGAACACTATGACCATAGGTTTCGGCGCGAAAGACGTTCCCGCAGCAGGCGGCGCAGGAATTGTCTACTTCGACGACATTAGTACTACAACGCTATTTGAACATCGGCGGAAGGCATAGTTTGTTGTTATATCGGGATTTTGAGTATTATGTTCGCTTCTTAGTAATCAGACCGACTACAAGAGAATTTGCTGACTGCAAGCAAGCGTGCGTTTACCGCTTTGTGGCTGCCAGCAGATGGGCATTTTGGTGTGCATGATAAACCTCCTGCCTGCTGGCAGCCACAAGGCGATAAACGCATTTGCTGGAGATGAAGATCGAGTCAATGGAAAGCAAATAGCGTTGTGGCATTAGGCTGTATCGGCAGCTTATGAATTGAGTACTTTTGACGACTGACTCGGCCCGGGCGCCAAAAGGAGCCCGGGCCGGCTCCAATGTGAATTTGGCCTTGACTTCCAGAGTACAAATCCGATAATCTATAGAGTAGAAATGGATATTTGCAGAAATGGCGCCTGGACGACGTAATAACCATGCCATCCTGTGAAATAGCTCTTTTATGTTAAGTAATCACAAGAACTTGCCGAAGGAAGGGGGCAGCCTAAGTATAGCAACAAACACTTCCCACCCCATGGGAGTCAGGGATTTGCGAAAACTCGTTTGCGGTTATCTCGGCAGGTCCGGGATGGTAACACCAAATATCCTTTATTTTAAGGAGGACTGTCATGTTCAAAGAAATTCTCACTCTAATGTCTTTCATTGTTGTATTGGGGCTCGCAAGCGCCGCTCCTGCGGACCTTGTGGGTCACTGGACCTTTGACGAGGTCTCCGGAACGGTAGCGGCTGATTCGAGCGGTTTCGGCAACGACGGAACGCTTGAGGGCGACCCGATAGTTGTCGACGGACAGCGGGGACAAGCGCTGGCATTTGAAGACAGCCGCGTCATCATCGCCGCATCCGAGTCGTTAACCGCCGATCTGTTTCAGGGACCATTTACGCTGGCCGGATGGATCAATCCCGCCCGAGCCGGCAACACCTGGCAGCAGATTTTTCGGGCGTTGAAAGGGGACGGCAGTTCGAACGACACGCTGTTCCTTAACAACGACGGGAGGCTTTCGTGGCGCGGTCGCGTAGACGGAGGCTGGGCCGGCGGCATTTGCGAAACGGCTCCGGATGTTGTGCCCGCCGACCAGTGGACGCATTTCGCAGTGACAGGGGACGGGACGAACTTCCGCATCTATGTCAATGCGGAACTTACAGAGGAATCGGACTTTCAGACGACAGACGGTGACAACGCAACGTATTACATAGCTGGCAACCCCGGCGGAGAATCTTATACGGGTATCATAGACGATGTGCGCGTCTACGATAACGCCCTGGCCGAAACCGAGATAGAGCTTCTGGCGGCCCGCCCGAAGGCCGAACAGCCCGAACCGGCGGACGGCGCCAAGCTCGAGCAGACCTGGGCGGCCCTCGCCTGGAGACCCGGAGATTTTGCGGTTTCGCACGACGTTTACATGAGCGATAACTTCGACGACGTCAACGATCGAGCAGAAACGGCGTATCAGGGCAGCCAGCCAACGCCGTTCCTGACAGTCGGCTTTGCCGGATTTCCCTTCCCCGAGGGGCTGGTTCCCGGCACGACTTATTACTGGAGAGTTGATGAAGTCAATCCGGACGATCCCGACAGTCCGTGGCAAGGCGATGTCTGGAGCTTCTGGATTCCTCCAATAAATGCTTATGCCCCGAGTCCGTCGGACGGCAGCCAGTTTGTGGCTACCGATGTGGCGCTCAACTGGCAAGCCGGCTTCGAGGCGAAATTACATTATATCCACTTCGGCGACAACTTCGACGATGTGAACAACGCCACCGGCGGCACGCCTGGAACAAAGACGACCTTCTCGCCCGGAGCGCTCGAATTGGGCAAGACCTACTACTGGCGGGTCGATGAATCCAGTCCTCCGAACCCTCCGGTCAAAGGTGATGTCTGGAGCTTCACGACTACTCTGTCGGGCCTGGGCACTGCCGTGATGGACAGGTGGGAGAACATCACCACCGTCGAGTTGGATGCTCTCAAGAACGACCCGAGGTTCCCGAACAATCCGGACGTGACCGAGACGGTAGAGAGCTTCGCGTGGAATGGTGAAGACCTCAGCGACTATGGAGCCCGGATCGAAGGCTGGCTATACGTGCCGGTCACCGGAGATTACACTTTCTGGATTAACACCGACGACCAGGGCGAATTGTGGCTGAGCACCGACGACGACCCCGGCAACGGCGTGTTGATCGCTCAGGAGAGCACCTGGGCGAGCCTTGACGCCTGGGGCACCGGCGAAGAACAGTCTGATGCGATTTCATTGGTCGGCGGCGAGAAGTACTACATAACGGCGCTGTGGAAAGAAGCCGGTGGGGGCGACCATTGTCAGGTGGCCTGGCAGGGTCCCGACATCCCCGAGCATACGGTCATACCCGGAACGAATTTGTCTCCTTTCGAGCCGGTGAAAGCTTTCGGGGCAAAGCCCGCCAACGGCGCCGTCGGTGCCAGTTGGACGCCCACGCTTCGATGGGCGCCGGGGCTTGGCGCCGCATCGCACGAAGTATACTTCGGCACCGACCCTAATGCGGTAGCCGGCGCCACAAAGTCCTCGCCGGAATTCAAAACGACTACACAGCTTGGCGAGGAAAGCTATGAGCCGGCCATGCTCGACCTGGAGAGTACCTACTACTGGCGTGTCGACGAAGTCAATGCCGCTAACCCCGAAAGTCCATGGGTCGGGAGCGTCTGGAGCTTCACGACAGCCGAATTCGGCATTGTTGACGATTTCGAGTCCTACAACGATATTCCCGCCGGCGAGCCGGGCAGCAATCTGGTGTACCTGACGTGGATAGACGGATTCGACAATCCTAACGTGAACGGTTCGACTATGGGTTACGTCACCGGCGCATCTATGGAGACCGACAACGTTCTCGGCGGCAATCAGTCCGTGCCGTTCCAGTACGACAACACGACGGCCGCGATCTCGGAAGTGGTGCGAACCTTTACGCCCGCGCAGGACTGGACCACTAATGACCTTCAAACGCTATCGCTGCGGTTTGCCGGAGACGCGGCCAACGTACCCGGGCAACTGTACGTCAAGATCAACGGCGCTCAGGTCAACTACGGCGAGATGAGCAACCTGACGCGAAGCCCGCCGCAAGCCTGGAATATCGACCTGGCGGAGTTCAACACGAACCTGAGCAACATTACGAGCATGACTATCGGCGTTCAGGATTCCGGCGCAACCGGCACGCTGCTGCTTGACGACATCAGGTTGTACGCCCAGCCCGGTGAGTCGATTACCCCTGTCCAGCCCGATCCGGCCGGCCTGGTGGCGCAGTTCAACTTCGAAGGCAACGCCAACGACAGCGCCGGCGGCCACGATGGAGTCCCGAACGGCGGCCCCACGTATCAAATGGGCAAGTTCGGCCAGGCAATTACCCTCGACGGCGTGGACGATCACGTGGTTGTAGGAAGCGTCGGCATAAGCGGCGCCGACCCGAGAACCATCGCCGGCTGGGCAAAAGCCAGTATCATGACCAGCACGGCTTGGGTGGATGTCTTCGGCTTCACCGGACCATCGGGAACCAACGGCCACTTCGATATCGAGCTTGTAGGCGATACGGCAAACACCACTCTGGGCTGGTACGGGATCCATCTGTACGGCTGGGAGCGGGACATCCTGCCGATCGACCTTGAATGGCACCATCTGGCGGCTTCTTACGACGGCACGACCGTGAAATGGTACGGCGACGGGCTGCTCGTCGGCAGCGCCGACAGGGCCCTCAACACGCCCGACAACGTTCATATAGGCAAGCGGCAAGACAATACCAACTTCTTCCCCGGTCAGCTGGATGATGTCAGGATCTACAACCGCGTCCTGTCGGATGCCGAGATGGCCGGGCTGGCAGGCATAACCCAGCCGTTTGATAAGCCGTTTTAACAAAAACCGAATCCGTAGTCGTTCCCATACAGGGAAAGCAAATTAGTTTGGCGTTGCCGAACTGCCGGATTCCCAATAAACCGGGGTCTACACCGAACCATTCGGTGTAGACCCTTTTTTGATGAGGTATCGACGTAACGGGCGGACTCCGGCGGGCTGAGCAGGAATTTGTTCCCCAACTTCTCCATGCCGACAATATAACTCTTTTTTGTCCAATGAATCCAAATTCGAGAATTTGCCTATTGACAGAAAGGGCTGTTCCTTGTATTAGAAAAACATGATGACAGAAAGGATTCGGTTATCGGATTTTCCTTGGCTTATCCGTGCCTGGATCGGCCGTCTCCGGATGCTTATAACTTAGTAATCGGGCAGGTTAGCTCTCGGATACCGGCATCGGTTCGGCGTGCTGACATCCGTTGCCAAAGATCTATAAAACTTTGTAATCGGGCAGGTTAGCTCTCAGATACCGGCATCGGTTCCACGTGCTGACATGCGTTGGCGAAAATCTATTAATTGCGCGGTCAGTTGTGTTTTTATTGGCCCGTCCCATAAAAAGATAAAGTTTTTCGTATTTTCTTGCCGAAGTAGGTAAAAGGTGTTTTAGTGCGTTTTCAGTGCTAAGATGACGTTTTGTGCTTTGTACCGGACACAGATTGACACAGATTTAAGACTGTTTTTGGCTACTGTTTTGTCTACCGTCTTAATTCGTGTCAAAAACATGAAGAATTTGCGTTTTTCAGGCTACTCGTTCTACACGCTGGAGAAAAACAATGAAGACCATAGCGATTGTCAATCAAAAAGGTGGTTGTGGTAAGACTACGGTATCCATAAATTTAAGCAGCGCCCTTGCCGAAGCGGGACAGAAGGTGCTGCTGGTCGATATGGATCCACAGTCTCATTGCGCGGTCGGTCTTGCCGTGCCCGAGGAACAGATCGAGCAAAGCATATACGACGTGCTGATCAGCAGGAGCAGGAACGAGCCGATGAAGATGACCGAGATTCTCTGGCAGATCAGCGAGAAGCTGGAACTCGCGCCGGCCAGCCTCGATTTGTCGGCGTTCGAGCAGCAGATGAACGGCATCTCCGAACGCGAGCGCTGCCTGAAAGAGGCCCTTCACGAGGTCAGAAACGATTATGACTATGTAATAATTGACTGTCCGCCTGCCGTGAGCCTGCTGACCTTCAACGCCCTGAGAGCGGCCAGCGACGTTGTCGTGCCGGTGGAAACCGGATACTTCGCTCTTCACGGGCTGAGCAAACAGCTCGATACGCTCAGCATACTCTGCAAACGATGCAGCCAGCAGGTCAACGTCAAAGTACTCGCGAGCATGTATGATATAAGAACGAAAATGGCCCGTGAGATTCTGGCGGAGTTGCGGAGCCATTTCGGCGATAAGATGTTCGAGACCATCGTGAGTTTCAATACCAAGCTCAAAGAAGCAGCCAGCTTCGGCCAACCCATAAGCGAATACGACCCGGCCAGCAAAGGACGCAAGGATTTCGCCGCACTGGCGGATGAGATCGTGGGTACGCAGGTAGATCAGCAGCGGCACGAATTTGTTAATTCGCTTGCCGATCAGCTCGAGTCTATCAGTGCTACCGCCGACGAGCTTCTGGAAGCGGCAAATCCTTCCGGCGCGTCCATTGATTCGCCGCAGGACGATCAGGCCGAGCGGGTAGAAGCCCCCGCAGAGAATCGAAATGAAAATGACTTCGCTCCTCCGGAGCAAGAAAAAATCCGCGAATTCGGGGCCGGGAACGAAGTTCGGGAACTCCAGGACCAGAGCGTTGAACAACTGCAGGCCGTCGTCGAAGAAAAGCCCGAAGTCAGCGAAAGCGATATCGAGGCAAAGCTCGCAGAGTACTACGGCGTTACCCAGACGAACGAAGCAGCAGTATTCGTTACTCTTTATCCACGAGCACAGCAGGTTCAGGTAGCAGGCGATTTCAACAACTGGCAGCCTGAAAAGACGCCCATGGAGAAAGTCACCGACAGCGGCGTATGGCGCACAAAAATGAACCTGGCGGCGGGGAGATACCGCTATCGACTGGTAGTAGACGGCCAATGGCAGCAGGACCCGTACAACGAAATGACGGAATTGAATCCGTTTGGCGGTCTTAACTCGGTGCTGGAAGTTAAATAAGCCGAAATGGCCCGCCGAAGACCACCTGCCCAATATAGAAGATAGCGTAATCAGACTTGGCGTTACCACTGCATCCGGCGCAAGTTGTGTCAATATAACGACTTGCGATCTGTAAAAAAACTCTTTTTTTTTCTTGCGAACAACGTCCCATAAAATATAATAGACAATGTTATGGGTAAGATAGAGAATTGTGTCAACTTGCCCATGGAGTGAGGCGTTCAACTTACGGAATTTAGTATAAGACAGGTGGTGAAGAAATGTGAGGAGGAGGAAGAAAGGAGGCGTGAAGATACAAAACAACTTTTCTTGATGCACCAGGAGGGTGTTTGAAAGGATTCAACTGAAAAGGAATGGAATTTCTGTTAAGGAGAATGATCATGAAAAGGCTGCTAACAGTTATGATAGCGGTGTTGATGGTGGTCGTAGTTGCACCTGCAACTGCCTGGCCCCCCCGTAAGCCGGAACCCAAGCCCGATCCCAAGCCGGATCCCGCGAAGAACACCAACACCAACACTAACACCAACACTAACACCAATATAAACGATCTAAGCGTCAATCAGACGCAGGATGTGTATGTCAACAGCGGCAATTCAAGTGCAAGTGCTGTTGGAGGCGATGCCAGCGCAAAAGCGGAAGGCGGCGATGCAAAGTCCGATTCCTTCTCGAGTTCTAAAGCTACAATCAACAACAGTTCCGTAACCGAGGTCGAGGACCGGGTGCAGCCGCCAACTGTATTCCCGCCCTATTTGCCTTACTGGAATCACGGAGGCTGGGGAACAATTAAAGCATACTTCTCCAATGGTCCCAGTGAAAATGACGCGGTGTACGAGCGTACATTCGATCCCGAGAATCCGACGGATATGAGACAGCTCCGCGGCGTCCTGAAGTCACTACCTTACGACGGCCCGCTCGAAGCGGTCGGAGGATTTCTGAACACCATAGGGGCGGCATTGTGCGGGATCGATAATTACCATCACGGCAGAGGCTTTGAGATTGCCAATTCTGTGGTGCGGGAGCGAAGAGAAAACGGCAAGCCCCTCCTGGTCTTTATCGACACCAATGTCGATACCCGTCTGCTGAGAAGGGCCGGCTACGCTTACGTGGGAAAAGTCGGTATCGAAGGCGATATAGATCGCAACTGGGACCAGGTTTACGATGCCGTAGTGGCCGAGGCCTTGCCCTGGGACGTAGACATATTGCTGATCTCCGGCGGCATGAAAGGCGTGACGGTTGGCTCGACCACCGCTTTTCCGGGCGGAGGCGGCGCTTATAGCCGCAACAATTACGCGTTCTCCCTCGTCGGTTCGGTCTCCAGCGGCGTTACAGAAGGCAAGGGAAAGGCTATGGTCAGCGCCGAGGCTTACAGATTCTCGCCCAAGTCGCTGAACAGGAGGCGAATCCCGGATTCGTTTTATGAGAGGATTCGTGCAAGGGTTAGCACTGCGCCCCAGGCAACACGCAGGAGCACGGAGCGAGCGCAAATGACCACGCCCCGCACAACACGCACCCAGCAGCAGCAGTACTCACAAGTAGAAATGGCCCCGAGTGAACCCATTTCATCGCGTAAGAGAGCTATCATCAGAGCACGTGCTGCTCAGAAGCCTCCTACACGCGAGACGAAAAAGAACGTCACCGGCGTTGAAGTAAGTCGAAGGCTCTGGGAAGTGGCGGACTTCGACGACGATGAGATGGTGGAGTACGTGATAATTAGGTAGCTAAAGGGGGAGCTTTGAGACAGTTATATCTGTCTCACCCTTTATGTTCGTTACAACGGAGCCTTGAGGTCGACCTTTTGTGCTAACGGGTCCACGCTCTGGCCTCAAGGCTCTTTTTTCTTATCCTCGGAGTCCCGCAAATAGCGACGCAAAGCTCGTGCGAGGTCTCTGCCGAAAGCGCGAGCGTTTTCGGCCGTAACTGTGACTGCTCCCACGTTGGCGTAGGGAATTTCGATAGTCGAAGACATCAATACTCCGGGCTGCTCGGCGCCCCAGCGGCTGCAGGATTTCAGTTTGCCGTAGTTGGCGCCGGTGTTCCACGCGGTCCCGAACGGCAGGTTGTCGTCGGCAGAGTAAGGCAACGGGCCTTGGTGAACGGTTTCGAGAATATCGCCGAACTTCTGCTGCTGCTTCCAGATAGCCGGATCGGAATTGCCGACCAGATAGATCACTTCATTGTGTCTGCCGCTTATGTAAGGACAGTGCAAATCGAGAACGACCCGAAGCTTTTCACCGGACCATTCGGGAACGAAATGACGTACGGCCGCCACGGAAGGATAGATGCTCTTGCCCGCGTAATCGCGGTTGTGGTCGTGAGGCTTGCGGTTCTTACCCTGGTCGCCGTCCTCTACGCCGTCTTTGTCCACAAAAGGTACTGCAAGAATCTCCACATTACGCTGAAACCATCGCCCCAAATCCGTATCAGACAGCACCGTTTCCAACAAACCTTCGAGCGAATACGATGCAATCATTTCGCATGCGTGGTGCCGGGCCGTTACCAGGAGGCGATATTTTGGCTCTCCGTCAATCCTGCCCGCGTGCAGACGCTCCACAGATCGGCCCTTACGACTGCGGCACAGCTCCCGGCTCACCAGATGCGGATTATCGGCATGTTCATTTAAAAACCGCCGCAGGTTCTTTTCGAGATAGGGGGTCGAGAAACAAAATCGAACGTCCCGATCCTGCGCGCCAAAACCATAGCTGAACGAAGAATCCCATTTCGCTTCGGGATCGAGCCATGACCATTTCTCGCCGCCATCGGTGCTGATTGCCGGCCCTCGCGTGCCTATGGGGTTTCGACCGACAAACCGGAACCTGAGATTGCGCCCGGCAGCGCCGCGAACGCGAAAGTGCCAGTAAAACCACCATGTGGAAGTATCCCGCCGATCCGGCTTTAGAAACACCGTATTATCCTCGATCCGATCGACAAGAATGTTGCCGCCGGGGAAGTCGGAGTCAATAATTAGTGCTTCTGATGATCCAGCCCCCGCCGAAGGTGTACCTGCGGCCATGCAGCTCGAGAAAGCCAACATCAAGCACGCCGCTGCTAAAAGACAGGGTAGGCGACTCACACCTGAAGGGCGACTTAACCGCGCGAATTTCTGTAAGATTCCTTTGATCCTTTCTTCCATAAACTCCTCGCTATTTCCTATTCAGCGCCGCAGCGCTTGCAAAATGAATTTCGTTCATCTTATTCGTATACGGCCGTGCCGGGCGGCTCGTTGGCCGTGCTCTCAACCGGCGTCAACCCAAATCGGGCTCGACCACGCATGACTGCCGTTGCTCTGAACCACGCGGGCGTAATACCAATCTGTCTTGTCGGTTTTGCCGCTGTCGGTGAACTCGAACTCTGTCTGATAGTTCTCGGCAAAGGCGATTCGATGGAGCATAACGGATTCCGAAGTGAACGGCCCGGTGAATTTGACGTCGCTGGATTTGGCCAGTTCCGCCAGCCGTTTTGTGAAGTCCATTTTTGTCG
Organism: uncultured Pirellulales bacterium; assembly: GCA_964598225.1. Classification (GTDB taxonomy): domain Bacteria; phylum Planctomycetota; class Phycisphaerae; order Sedimentisphaerales; family Anaerobacaceae; genus SG8-4. The sequence continues at coordinate 83,837 of CAZRBG010000011.1, read as the reverse complement.
GCTCGCTCATTGCAATTGCCAATTGCGTATCGGGCGATCCCTGGATTTCCAGAACGATGCTGTTGGTCGCTCTTTCTTCGTAAGCCTGCATGCGCGAGGTGTATGAAACAACCTCGCAGCGTTTCTCGTCGACCGTCGTTACCCGGTTGCGCCGCTGCTCATCGAAAGGTCCCGATTGAAAACATGGCGTGGCGGAAATGATTCGTCCACCATTGACGGTGACCGCGAACTTCCAGTCGCATATTCGCGCCATATTCAAGTCTCCCCACGGTCCCCAGCCGAACTCGATCCGGCACAGAACCGGCTTGTCCCAGCTCGACGGGCCGACTGTACGGTCGATCGGGTGATTGCGATGGATTACCTGATCGTTGCGCAACACCTCGATTCGGTCGATGACATCCCTGCCCTTGACCTTCACGCGAATGTTGCGAGCGGCTGTCGCGGGAATTGACTCGCCCATCCGGCGCCCGTTAAGGCGAAAATCCAGTTCGATTCGATCGGCACTGACGCCGTAAGTCCGCCGGGCTTTGATCGCTTCGAGTATGGATTGCCGCGATAAAGATTCGGCGTGCACGGCGACGAGTCCCTCACCGTAAGCGCCGGGATACCCGAGGTGATCGTCGGTACTGGCCACCACGCCGACCTTGACGCCTTGTTCCCATAGCCATTGGAGGGTGTTCTGAGTGAAACGGCCGCCCATACTGTGGCGGATATAGCGGTATGGCCCCAAGTCGGATTCGGCGTTGCCGTGCTCGGAGAAGATTTCCACAACCGGCGAAACTCCCGTGTCTAATACGCTCCAGTTCTGGCCGCGCCATCCCTGGAGATAAGCCGGATGATGGGGGATCAGGACCGCGCCGGCGTCGCGAGCGAATTTCTGGAATCCTCTGATACTATTTCTGTAGGCAAGCTCCGCCCGGTCGCCGGGAAAGATAATGCAAACGTCGCCGTACGAGCTGGAGTGCCACTCGTACCCGATGAACGGCACGAACTTGCCCGGCTTATGGTACTCGTCCGCGAGCCGTTTCACTTTGTCCCAGTTACCCTTCATCACCTCGAAGCCGCGGACCCATTTTAGATGCTTGTCCTGCGGCATCTTCGGCATATCGTGCCACTGGGAGTGTCCTGTGAAGCAGAAAAAGTCGAGGTGGCTGTGCGCAATGTCGTATGCTCTCTCCAGCGAGCCTTTGGCGTAGCCGACCTCGCCGTGATTGTGAAGGTCGCCCCAGTAAATATTCATCGCCGATGATCTGTCCGGCTCATGACCGGCGGAGGATTGAATGCTCGAAACACTCGCACCCAAAGACACGCCGGCACCTATGGCCGCTGAGTTTTTTAGAAAATTTCGTCTGTTTATTCGATCTTCGCTGGACATTTTATGGCCTTTCACGAGATTACCGATAGCGTCGCGTCAATTCTTGTGCCGAGGGTGTTGATTGTAGACTCGGCATGTCTGTCGTTCAAGAAACTTCTTGTGCCGACAGGCGGCACTCAATAGATTGGTCAGCCTGAACGGATTGACACATAACAGGCAAAAATAAAGATGTACGAACTAATTGCAATGGCATTGGCTCTGACCCTGCTGGTCATCCTGCTTCGCCTGAAGGTCAGGCTTGGGCGCTCGATGGTGCTGGCGGCTATTGGTCTGGCCGCGCTGCTAAGAGTCACGCCCACTGAGTTTTGGCAGGCCCTTGTTGAAGAATGGAATAACAAGCCCCTGAGCCAAACGACCGGCTATCTCTTTGTCACGCTGGCTGCTCTGATAATGATGGTCAACGTCCTGGCGACCGCGATGAAGGAAACCGGCGTCTCGCAGCAACTCGTATCGGCCCTTCACGGCCTGTTCAGGAGCCGGCGTCTTGCCCTTGCGGCGATTCCCATGATGATGGGGATGCTCCCGACGCCGGGTGGAATTATGCTCTCTGCGCCGATGGTCCGCGACCTGGGCGACCACGTCGGCGTCGGGCGGAGTCGCCTGGCCGCGATCAATTTTTTCTTCCGCCACCAGTGGGAACCGGTCTGGCCGCTATTCCCGGCGGTGCCGCTCGTGCAGAATATGCTCGGCATATCGGCTTTCTCGCTGATCTCGCACAATATCGCTATCACCGCAGCGGGGCTGCTCGGCGGCGTGATTTTCCTGCTGCTTTTCGGCATTCCGAAACGGGACGAAAAGAGCCGCCCGGAAGGCCGATTTGCCGACAACATCAGAAACTTCGCACATGCCTTCTGGCCGATCGTGGTGGTGGCGGCTCTTTATGCCGGATTTGACCTGCCCCCCGCAATCGGACTTCTGCTGGCGATTGTTGTTTTTCTGGCTCTGCACAAGATAGAACTGAATCGGTGGCCCGGCATATTCAGGTCAGGCATCGAGCTGGATTTCTCTCTGCTGATATTAGGCGCACTGTTATTCAAGCTCGACCTCGAGGCCGGAAACGCCATCGAGGCGGTAGTACAGTTCTTCGCCGACATAAACCTGCCCGAGTATCTCGTGATATTCTTGCTGCCTTTTCTTGTTGCCTATCTGACCGGCGTAACCACGGCCACTGCCGCGATCAGCTTTCCGTTCCTCATCCCTTTTATCGGCACCGGCTCGGAGGCTAAGATAGGTCTCGAAGCACTCGCTTTCTCGGGGCTGGCCTGCGGGCTTATGATAACGCCGGTTCACCTGTGCCTGGCCCTTTCGGCCAGTTACTTCAAAACATCTCTGCCGGGGATCATACTGAAAGTGCTCGGCCCGACCCTGTTTATCGCCGCAGCGGGAGTTTTGATGGCGATATTCTCCGGTTGACAGATAGTGGATGCCCAATAGAAATTGTTGCCAGGAAGTTTTCCGACAGAAGTGGATTTATCGCATTACAGGCTCCTGCATCCAACATAATCATAAATGGACGGCAACAAACAAGTTGCCGTCCACATGCTGTATGCCACCTTGGTGGCGCTCGGGTCGCTTCCCAGCGTTGCCCTATCCTCCACCAAGGCACTGCTCATGATACCACGATATGCTGGAGCCTGTAATGCGATAAATCCATAAAACCTATTTTGCCTCCAACCTTTGGGACGATAATGATAATTTTGAGAGGCTATGAGCAATATAACGGCTGGTGGCTGCCACCCATCGTTCTTCTTCGCATGTCCCCTAACTCGTCTTTGCTAACAATCACAGCGTGCCCCCCTTTCGGGATGTATGTCCACAAACGAAAAGAGGACACTCGCGCCGCCAGCGAGTGTCCTCTTCTTCTAAAGGCTGTATGTGGCGCCCGGTGACACCCGTCGGGGTCCATCCGAGGTGTATGTCACAGGCGCAAAATGTACGCTATCCCGACGACGGGCTGCGAACGGGATCATCGCTGTCGTCACTGTCAAATGCACCACCTGCGGCCGCTCCGGCCACGCCCAGACCGGCGCCCCACGCGGCAGTCGGCCAGTTCCAGCCGATGTTGGCCCACGGGGGCCACCATTTCAGGCCTTCGCCACCGGTCGCCCCTGTCGGTGTTTCGGAACCTTCGGCCCCAACCATCATCTTGTTCAATGTCAGCGATTCGCTGAAACTCTGAAGGCCGACAGCGCTCGCCGCCGGCATGTAAATTGTGGCCACAGGATTCAATGCCCCCTCGCACGAAACGGATGCACACAGATTAGCAACCTGGGCGGTCCTGATACCGTCGGTGCGGGCCCACTGCGGCAGTGGGGCGGCATCGACTACTCGCACATTTCTTGTAACACCCAACTTGCCGACCAGCCTGGTGAAGCTTCTATTCACGCCCAGTTGGTCGATATCGTCCGGTTGTCCCGAAGCATCCACCTTCCAGGTGGTCACCGTATGCTTGAGTCTTTCGTCGTAGCCGTTACTGTTTGTCATTGCTCCGAAGACTGACGCACTGAAAAAGATGTCCTCGAATGCCGAAGAAAATACATAGGCGCAGTTCATTTTGCACCGGGCGGTTCCTCCGGTGATGTCCACGAAGAAGGGTTCGGACATCGCTCTGACAGCTATAAGCTCCCCCTGAGCTTTTGTCTGAATCGGTATTGCCGTCAGTGTGAATTTCATCCGATCGGGCACTGAACGGCCGATAGACGAGAGATCGAAAGCCTGTTTCCAGGTTTTTCCCACGTTGTTTTTGCTGACCCGTTTCAGAGACGCGGCACATTGGTTGGTTACCTTCTCCATCAGCGTCAACTCCCTGCCGGTCCCTGAGAGCTTTTGCGTCTTTCGGTCGATGACGAAAGAAAGCTCCTTCAGCGAGGACGGAGCTTTATCTCGGATTCCGGAGATTTCGTCGGCCGAAAGAACGTATCGCGACTTTCCGTTGTTCAGCAGATGCTTTTTGGCGGTGAAGACCGTTTCAGCCTTGTTACAGAACTGTGTGTTGCCGCTGTACTCCAGTACGGACTGCATCCTGTACTGCTGTACGCTCTCGCAATCTGCCCCCCGGGCAGTGCCCGCAATTTCAGGCAACAATCCCAAAACCAAACAGATACTAGCTACAGTGATAACCTTTCTTAGCTTACGCATCATGATCTCCTTACAAAAATAGATTTTCCTGGGCGACGACACAATTTAGGAACCCAAGTCTCGCCAATTCTTTGACTCTTTAATCCGGAGCACATCGATTATCTTGTTTGTAAACAACCCCATACGGACTCTACCAAAGATTTACAATATATTTCGACATTCCAGACCGAAAATTACAACTAATTTTCATCTTTTTTGTTCTTCTTTGCTCGCCGAGTATCTAAAAACCGAAGATATCCGATCATACCAGGAATAACGAAGCAAAATTAAGCTATTTCCTTGGGGACAAAGCTTATTTAACATAGGTGAGCAAGAATGCCCACTCCCACCCCCGCGTCCTCAGGCGTGATTTACTTCCTTTCCGTGCCGTAGCTCCTGCACGTGGTGTCTGGAGTCTATAGCACTGCAAGGCTATGTCAAGGGGAAAATATCTTTTTTCCTTTTTGACGTGCTTTTTTTTCGATTTGTCGTCTTCCGCTGATTTAACCCGTGAAAATCCGCGGATGTGATGGTGACAAGGTGGGTTACTTTAAGAAGGGAGAGGCATGTTTAAATCTCGGCCTAAGTTGTACATATTATCACCCAAAGAGCTACGAAGAGGACAGCTAACGCCGAGCGAGAACTATTTGTTCTCTGCCGGTATATCAATATCATCTGCTGAAGCATCATCCGGGACATCTTCAGTCTTCATAAGTCCGATATCTGCGAGAAATTCTTTCGCCACCGAGGATGGCGCCCGAAGATTTTCAGTCACCGCGTAATTCATCTGACGCATGTCTTCTTCGCTGATACGACCGGCCAGCTTTCCCAACAGCTTCTTTAACGCCGGATATTCCGCCGAGGTGTCTTTGCGAATCAGTATGCAGGCATCATAGGGCGGAAATAGATTCTTATCGTCCTTCAGGACGCGTATGTTATAAGCGGCTATCCTTCCATCCGTCGAAAAGGCATCAATGATATCGACCGAACCGTTTCTGAGGGCCTTGTACGTAAGATCCGGATCCAGCTTCACAACCTCCTTCTCAAAAGTGAATCCATAAACACCTTCGAATCTCTTGTATTCCGGTCTCATTGTAAATTCGTGATCGAATCCGGGGCGCAACTGCTCTGCATACTTCTCCAAATCCGATACTTTCGTTATTCCGAACTCCTCCGCCTGCGTCTCTCGCATCGCAAAAGTATAGGTGTTGGCAAAGCCCAAGGGCTCTAAAAATTGCAAATCCCATTTCTCTTTGAATTGTTCGCGAACGTAATTCAGTATCTCCTGCCGGCTTTGATTCGGATCGTAACTCTCCTCCAGAATATTAACCAGTGCGGTACCCGTATATTCCGGGTAAATATCAAGATTGCCTTCCTGGATCGCAGCAAAAGCTATCTTTGTCCCCTGAAGGCCGAGCCGCCTCCTGACCTTGAGATCCGTCTCTTGCTCTATCAGTTGAGATATCATCTCACCCAATACCTTCTGCTCGGTGAAATGTTTCGAGCCTACGACGACGTCGGCCGCTCTTCTGTTCATCAATAAAACGATTATCGCCGCGGCAAACGCCAGGACGAAGATTGTTCCGATTAATTTGCGCATGATCGTCACTCTTGCAACTTAAGACCCGTCGGGGTCAACAGTCTCTGCATCAATGCCATGAATCCGTCCAACAGCAGGGCCAGAGCAATTGCCGGTATCACGCCCGCCATGATCAGCACGCTTCCCCTGGTCTGCATTCCCTCCATTATCATCGTCCCCAGTCCCCCTGCGCCGATGAACGTGCAAAGCGTAGCTATCCCCACGCAAATGACTGTCGAAGTCCTGATTCCCGCCATGACCATCGGCACGCACATCGGTATTTCCAGCTTCAACAGTATTTGTCTCTCGGTCATGCCCATCCCTTTTCCGACCTCGATGATTGCAGGATCGACCTCGTCTATTGCAGTGTAAGTGTTCCGCATGATGGGAAGCAGTGCGTAAAGAAATAGCGCCGCCACCGCAGGCACCAACCCGATTCCCAAAAGAGGGATCATCAACGCCAGCAGAGCCAGGCTGGGAATGGTTTGAATAACGCTGGCAATCCCCATCACCGGCGTAGCAAGCGTACGGGACCGCGTCAGAACTATTCCCGTCGAGACACCGACCAGTATTGCCAGTCCGATAGCAAAAATGGTCAACTGTATATGCTCGATGAGCTGCCTTTGAAGCGATCTTCGCCGCTCGACCATTACCTTCCACAAGGTTTGTATGCCGCTTCCTTTACCTTTACTCTTGTTTATCTGACTTTCACTCTCGGCCAGTAAGCCACTTTGGGCGACCATTGCCGATCCCACCACCGAAGATATGAGAAGCAAAGTCAATAACAACACGCTGAGTTTTTTTCTGTTGGCGGTCATTCTTCTCGCCCCACTTCTTCGAGTGTTTTGGTGATGTTATCCAGCAGATGTTGTTTTTTCAGAGTCCCGTAGAATTTGTCTTTCTTATAAACCTCGATTTCTTTCTTCTTCGTATCTTTGAACATGTCGAGCGCATCCAGCAGCGAGTTAGTTGTCCTCAGGAAGGCTACCGGCTTTTCCACCTTTTCTTTTTCCTCCGCTTCTTCTTCCATTATCGATCCAACTCTGTGTGTCAACAAGGAAAGCTGAAACCGGCGCCGGCCGAGGAACTGGTGTACGAATTCATTTGCCGGATTTTCTACGATTTCGACGGGCTTTGCCAGTTGTTGCAGAACCCCCTCGTCTAAAAGAGCGATACGGTCTCCCATCTTGACCGCCTCGAACACGTCGTGGGTTACAAATATAATTGTTTTTTTGATCTCCGTTTCCAGCTCGATGAACTCGTTTTGAAGCTTTTCGCGTGTGATAGGGTCCAAGGCACCGAAAGGCTCATCCATCAGCACGACGGGCGGGTCGGCGGCGAGTGCCCTTGCGACGCCGATTCTCTGTTTCTGGCCGCCGCTGAGCTGAGCCGGGAAACGCTCTCTGAAATCTTCGGGAGGCAGCCCAACCATCGCCAGAAGTTTGTCGACACGGCTGCCTATTTTGTCAGCAGGCCAGTTCAAGAGTTTCGGAACTACTGCTACATTCTGCGCGACCGTCATGTGGGGAAACAAACCAACGTGCTGAATAGCGTACCCTATGTTGCGGCGTAATTCGGTGGGATTATGCTGCTTGATGTTTTGTCCGTCGATGAATATCTCACCCGAGGTCGACTCGATGAGACGATTGATCATCTTCATCGTTGTGGTCTTGCCGCTGCCACTTGTTCCCAAGAGCACCAGGGTCTCGCCTTCGACGACCTCCATCGAGAGATCATCGACGGCTTTAAGACCGTTCGGGTAACGCTTGGAAACTCGCCGCAGTGTTATCAATGCTCGCTCCTGAAGGCTACGTCTTGTCAATCTCGAATATTCCCACCAGACTGTGCCCGCAGCCCTGGCCCTGCTGCAGTTTCCTTATCAGGTATCTCAGCGCATATCCGAGCTGGGGCTCTATTATATTCTCTCGCGGCAGGCCGATACCCAGCCAGCCCACGCCTTCCACCACTTGCTTCATTCTGTTCATCATTTCCGCCAGCGGCTGCGGGTAGCTCGCGGGCACTTCCGGCAGCATCGGCATAAAGGCCCGCTGCTTCTCGTCGTATGTTTCCAGCAGTCTGCACACATAGTGCACCAGCGTGTTCCAGCACATTTGCAGCAGCTCGAAATAGTCGTTTAGAAAATCAAATCCCTTTTTCGGCCTATAGTCGATCATCAGTTCGGCCAGATTGGTCCTCATATTCGCTTCATGTAGCGAATTAACCACCTGTCGCATCGCCTGCGCGTGCCGATTATAATCAGCCGTATCCATGTGTCTGCCGGTAAAAACCGAACGATCGAAGTAGCCCAGAGGTTTTATCTGTACGCCGGCTTTCTCACTCGCCCTGGCAACCATGTTCTCAGCTTCTTTGCGGCAGACAAGTCTTAACCTCAGATGCTGTAGTTCATCCCGGCGTTTCTCGCGCTCCTCTTTCTCGTAAATGTATGATACGACGTAGTCCATGTTGCGGTGTTTTGACAAGTCATTTGTCCAGAGACTCTGCCACTCGTAGGAATACCGGCCCAGCCAATCGCAGACGACCAGGCAGTGCTCTTCGGTTCTTTCTGCAATATCTGCAAGCAAACGTACGAAAGTCTGGTCCTTATTATGATGGGAGCAAGTGCCGTAGGAAGTGAAGTATAGATCGAACGGCTTATCTGCAACGCATTCGGGTAGGCCGTGAGTGAAGTCGGCCTGCTCGAAGGCGATCTTAGGATCGTTGCCGTATATTTGTCGGGCTTGCTTGATGAGATCTTCATTCAGATCGACGCCCGTGTAAAGACCCAGAACATCAGGCGTCAGTAACTCCACCTCAACATCCTGGAGGCTGGGATCGCGATGCCGAATGCCCGCGAGCAACTCGTAACCGTCCGCGCTGCCGCAACCGAGATCCAGTATCCGTATCCGGTGCATTCTTGCCTGGGCTTTTTCAATATGCTTCTCTAAGTGCGGGTACAGGAGCTGCCTGGTGACCTCGTCCTCCCAGTATCGCCTTACGTTGTCGTATTTGCCGACAGTTCCTGATTTTTTTGCGTAAAGGCCGCTTTTTACCGCTTCACTGTAAGCTTGATTTTGCAGGTCTTTTCTTTCGTCTGTCATAATTGTTCTTTCGCAGTTTTATGTTCGAGTGTTTGAGGCAGTACTCCCGGTATTTTCGACAGGATTTCTTTTTGCACGTCATCCGGGAGTCCGTTTCTCGGTTTCTCCTCGATTTCGTGATATTCCTTGTGGGCGGCGTACAAAGCCCCCCCGTCTTGCTCTTCGAGAGGATACCGCACATAGACCGACTCACGGGTGGGCAGTGGCAAATGATACATGTACGTCTTGTGCTCCGTTTCCATCACCTCACGAACAATGCTTGATACCTCTTTCTGCTTTTCTTCGCAGATCGTCGCGTCGGCCTGAGATGCCAGCATCTGCTTTACCATGCCGATATGAGCGTTGTCTATCACGGCCTGCTCGGGGCAGAAAACGTTGGTGCGCTCCAAAAGGCCGAAGGCGTAATGAATGTACTGAGGGCCCGATCCGGCTACCGTTGCCAACGTCAGCATCTTCTCGGCGGTGGCCTGAATGCCGGGAGTCGAAGAATCGGCGACCGATGCCGTCGAATAGCAGGGCAGCCTGTAGAATCTCGCCATCTGCGCGCAGTCCATCGTGTAGTTGACGACTTCCGGAGCGCCGTACATGTCATTGAGGTTATCGAGTCTGGTTCTCACAGGCACCGCGCCGTAGAGTACCGGAGTACCCGGGGCAACCAGTTGAGTAAGCGTTACTCCCGCGAGTACCTCGGCGTTGATCTGGGCAACCATTCCGAATTCATCGAAAGGCCCCGTCGCTCCGCCCATCGGACAACTTGAAATCACCACGGGCGCATATCGCTTCGAAATCTCCATGAGTTTTTCAGCGGTATCATCCACGATCTGCAGCGGACTCTTGATAACGCACGTGATAAACGAAAGAACCGGCTCTTTTCGGAAGGCCTCCTTTCCACCGGCGATTATTTCTCCCACGTGAATGACGTCATCGAGCGCTGCGATATCCGTCAGGCCCGCCTGCACGTGTTTTGTGATGTTATTGAGGCTGGCGAGAAATTTGTTCACGTCCTTGTTCTCGTGACTAACCTCCTTATCACGAATATTCACGCAACGAATGAAAAAGTCGAGATTCTCGAGATTGTCACACAAATGTGCCGCTTTGCACAGCCGCTCAATAGAACCTTCGGCACGGGTGAAAGTGGGATGTCCGTCGGCAAAGGCCACATCCAGCCACACGTTGGTTTCGGAACCGCTTCCGAATCGTACACGAGGCTCCTCGGAATCGAGAACGAGCCGGTTACCGGGATCGCGTGCACCGAGCACTATTTTCGACGGCGCGCCGGCCAGTGCTTTGTCAATGACTGCTTCAGGCACTCGGATTCTTACGCAATTGCCAGCGTCTTCAACCTTCGCCCCGGCGTTTTTGAAGGCCTTCGCGGCATTTTCGTTATGACACAGCAAGCCGGGATCTTCAAGCAATCCCCGCGAAACGGCGTCAACAAGTTTTATTTGACTATCCGCAAGTCGGCAATGCGGCTTAACCTTAACTCCTTCGCGTTGTTTTTCCACCAAACAAGCTCCTTAAATCGATTACAATTTTGTTTTTCATTTCTAAATATCCGCAGTTCGGCTACAAGCCTATGCCAACGAGATCTTCTCAACGGGGGCCTCGGAAATTATTCCATAAGTATCATATATGTATTGTGTCGTGCTTTCAATTGATTCCTGACAGGATTTTCCTATTACATGGCCTTCTTCATCAAGGGCGTCGGCCAGCATGCGAGAGGCGAGAGAGTCAACGGCGAAGGGGTTCTTGCCGATGAGAAAGCCGAGGTCATGTTTTAGCAGGGGCTTTTGCCGGGTATTTAGACAATCACAACAGCCGGTGACGGCATACATGTGCAGCACATGCACGACATTATCCCATCTTCCGTTCATCAGCCCGATTGTATAATCAGCCATCCGCACGGGCAGGGTATCGCCGCCTCGATCCCAGTCCGTGATCTTTTTGCCTTTCATGACTATGGCGCGCTGGTTATCGTGGCACACGGCCTCACATTCGCCGCAGCCGATGCAGAGTTCCGGGTCCACGTACGGAGAGTCGGCGTCTTCTTCCAGCGTTAAAGCATCCTCAGGACAGTTCTTGACACACAGGCCGCAACAGGTGCAGAGTAAAGGATCGAATTGAGGAAGCAGGGACTTGTGCATTTGCAGTTTTCCGGTCAATCCCGCGCATCCCATCGCGATGCTCTTGATACAGCCGGCGAAACCCGCCAGGCCGTGCAGCGTCATGTGTGCATGGTTTATGACAAAATCCGCTGCGGCAAAGCCGCCGGCTATGCGAAAGTCGCGATAATGTTCTATTCCGTCGACTTTAACGTTTTTCTCCTCTTCGTCGAATTCGAATTCCCCCGCTATGGCGGTCACCGGTCGGTCGATTACGACAAAAGGCACGCCGGCGCCATCCCGCTCCCGCCAACCATGATTTTTTGCCATTTTCAGGTAACTCGAGCAGTCTCCGGAGGTGTTTTCTCTATGGCCTCGCAGTCCGGTATAAGCAACGGTCGTATCTCCGGCTACGATGCCTTTGGCCCCGTTATCGCGAAGAAAGCTTCCGCTGCCGACAACATATTCGGGTCTCATCCGTGTAACACTTTTCGGTTCACCGATGTGTACCTTGAGCAGCGTTTGACCTTTCACCGGCTCGTCATGAGCTCGCTTTATTGCTCCGGCTACTACATCGCTTATGAGGTGAGCTACGCCCGTCGCCTCATCGTGCAGGTTTGCCCCGGCTATTTGGACGTAAATGACAGGCCATGCCTTCTTCGATGATTTCATATTCTCGGGTATCTTCAACTGTTGCTCGTCCGGTTCCATAGTTGTTTATCCAGTGCAGCGGCGGCCGCTGTTTCTTCTTCTCAAATATAGTATTAATATTCACCCGGCTTGAAAATGAGAAATCCGCTCTTATTCTTTGACGTATTTCCCCCGCCTTGATTATCGTTTTATCCTGACCTTCACATATTATGGCGCTTTCAAGTCTGCGGTCATTTTTCTTTTTGACTTCTTCTTTTTCCTCAACTCTATCACTCGATGCTCGCCCCGGGGTACGGCTATCTTTTTGTTGCAGACCGGACAAGAAGCCGTTCTGTTGGCGATTTTATTCTCTGCTCTCAACTTTGTTTTACAATGGCTACATTCAAATTCAACTATCATCTGAAGCCTCCTTTTTGCTTCAAAGAGCGGTCAAGTGAATTCAATTAAGCTTGTTTACTGTTTGTTTGCTTGATTAAGGTTGTCAACTTACAGGCTGTTACTCGCGTTGTTAATCGTTTCAGTAATCCTGTTCTTTGCACGCTTTTCGGCCGGTGAGAACCGCATAATTTCCGGGAGTTTTCCCAGAATTTCTTCGCGTGCCGCGTGATCGAGACAGCTTTCGCCGGGATTCTCACGGATTGTCCGCACGAAGGCTTTGGCTTGCGAAAACGCGTCGCTACCTTCTTTCAGTTCTTCTCTCTTCTGGCGATTTGCCAGTCGGGGCATAAAGAACTCGTCCCGCATATGCTTTATCGTGTGTTCTTCAGCGAGATAGTCCTTGCCCGGTCCTTTGTCGATCATCAAGTCAAGCGCAAGAGTATCGCTATTCACTTTTATCCCCCGCAGCACGCGCTGGCACATGCCCAGTATCTCGTCATCCATAACGAGCTTCTCGTAGGAGACCGTAAGGTCCTCTTCCATTAATCCCGCAATATCATGGATGTAATTTGCCCCGGACATCGCTACCAGCAGGCTGGACATAGCGCTTTCGTATGCTGCCTGAATATCGACCTCCTTGGAGTCGGATGTTCCCGCCGTAGAGTAAAGGGGTATCTCAAAGTGCTGTGCCATCTGAGAGACAGCCGCATTAATCATGGCCCTTTCTATCGGCCCACCCAGATGGCTCATCGTGCGAAGATCCGTTATCGAGCCGACGCTCCCGCAGATGCCGGGAGCGCCTTTATTGACGCATTGCACCAATGCAATACCGCCGAGCGTTTCGGCTATGTGGGTCAAGACGTTGCCGGCCAGCGTGATTGGTGACGTCGTCCCGCAGATCGGTTCGGTCGGCACAACAACCGGCAGACCCTGCTCGGCAAGATAACAGGTCATTTCGCCGTAATGCTCGTCAATTTTGAACGGGCTTATGATTAGAGTAATGAAAGATACGAAAGGTTTGTCGCGCAGGGCTTCACGACCGCCGGCCGCCATTTGGGCCATTTCAACCACTTTTCGGCAGCCGTCCAAAGAGTAGATACCGCCCATAACGTGCTTTGTCGTATTATCCAGAGCGTGAAAGAAGCGGTTCGTATCTATTTTGTCTTTGTCCTCGATCTCATTGGGAAAGACATTAATGGTAAAGACGTGTATGTTATTCAGGCTATTGACCATTCGAGCGTTCAGAATGACATCCTCGACGGTCGAAGGTCGGCGCTTGCCCGTGTCGGGATCCAACACGTAAATCGCAGTGCCGCCTGTTCCGTAGTGGACGCGGTTCTTTTCGAGAACTGCATCGGTCTTGCCGTCGCGAGAGTGCAGAGTGATAGATGAGGGATTTGATGCAATTGCATCTTCCACCAATCCTCTCGGCAGCTTAACCACACGGCTTTCCGGATCTGTCTCGGCCCCGGCGGCTTCGAAGGCTCTGAAAGCCGCGGGAGAGTACACCTGCATTCCGGATTCAGCCAGCAAAGTTAGCGCAGCGTCGGCTATTTTCTTTATATCACCGTCGTTTAACGGTTTATAAAAAGACCCTGTAAATCCCACTGGTTCAGGCTTAACACTATTAGTTTCTGTCATTTCAATCTCCAGATGGTAGGGTGGGACCTGCCCTGAGCGCAGTCGAATGGGTTGCCCCACCGTTCTTATGTGTCGCGACGATCATGGTGGGGCAAGCCCCACCTGCGTCTACTCCGGATAGTCGTATTAAAATCTCCATTTGTCAAGCAAAGCGTCAATGCCGCCGTTTTCGAACAAATTCTCCGCCCGATCTGCCGGGCATGCAGACGCGTGGAGGCGTCTTTCCAGCGGATCGAGAAACTTTTCTTCGCCCAGTCCTCGCCGAATGAGTCCCTGGCGGGCCAATGCCCACATTCGCAGGGCGATCAGGGCGAGTTCGTCTTCCTGGTCTCCGAGTTTGCCGAGCAGGCCCTGCCTGCATGCAACCTCTCTCGCTTCTCGCAGCAGTTCCCAACTGTAAGACGAAAGAACCGCCTTCGCTTCCGGCAGCGCCGAAACAAGACCTAAAGTCATAGCCGCGATAGATAATAACGCCTCGGGAGGCTGCTGGTCGTTAACCCGGTTTTCGACGGTGAAATATCGCGATATTCTGGCGTTGTACCAGTAGCACGAGTTGTGAATATCGATATCGGCTTCCTCAGGCACGAAAGAAACTTCCTGCTCCCGCGTATCGCGGCCGACGGCCCGTCCGAGCCTGTAGTACTCTTCGAACGTTTTGTATTTTTCCAGTACAATCGGATTGCCATTTCGCACGACGTAAACCGGCTTGAATCCGGCAATCGTGCCCACATAATCTTCGATATCTTCAAACGGCTTACGAGGCATCCCGACGCGGCCGGAGCCGGGCATCCACCAATCCCAGAATTTCTCCGCCACGCATTTATAGTCGGGATCCGTTCGGCCCTGCCAGATGTTCGAGTTGGCCGTAAGGGCGATCTGCGCACCCGAAAAACCGTTCAAAACATTGACGGCGTCAATCACCTCTTCAGGGGATACGCTCACGTGAACGTGACTTGCGGCGTTGATCGTAAACAGATGCATGTCGTCCCCGTCCTCTTCATCAATGTACCGGTTCGAGCCGAAGGCCTTGGCCCAGGGGCTTGTGCGCCTCTTCTTTATGACGAGCTTCTTGGAGGGCGGTGACACCGGCTGAATGCCGTAGCAGAGAAAACATACGTTGTTTTCGTCGCAGAAAGGCTTGAGTTCCGCACGGAGATCGTCTATCTGTCTCTGCAGGTCGAACAGATTCGCCACGTGCGCCAGCGAGAACTCGGCCTTGCAGAAACCCGTTTCGCAGCCCGCAACGGTATCATTTTGTTGCCCTTTCTTCCTTGCTCCCACAACCCGGCTGGTCATCTTGTCCCGAACGGGCTGCCACCCTCGCGATTCGAGGTAGGTCCACAGCTCACAGACAGTATCAAAACTCGCGGCGGTTCCATCGAGATTGACCAGCGGAAACTTAAGTTCCGAACCTATCCTGCGCTCAGTGAAACTCTGCACTTCAAGAGCGTCATGGAATCTTTCCATGAAGTATTTATAGATTTTATTGCTGTTTTTCTGCTTAATAATTTTCTGTCTCCTTTTTATTTATAGGAAGATAAGAAGATGAGAAACCATATGTTCGTATCATGGTGTTTTCTTATCTTCCTAACTTCTTAACTTCTCTCCTTGACGAAAGTCCTGGGATTACCCATGACATGGCCGTCTCCACGGATGACAATCTTATAACTCGTTAATTCTTCCAGGCCCATCGGGCCGCGGGCGTGAAGTTTATCGGTGGAAATGCCGATTTCAGCCCCCATGCCGAGCGACTCGCCGTCGCAGAACATCGTCGAGGCGTTTTGAAGAACCACGGCCGAATCAACACCCCGGATAAACATATCTGCATTTTCGGCCGTGTCGGTAACGATGGAATCCGTGTGGTGAGAGCCGTAGTTGTTGATGTGCCGTATCGCTTCTTCGGTATCAGCCACGGCACGGATCGACACGATGTTGTCCAGGTACTCTGTTGTCCAGTCCTCTTCCGTTGCCGTCCTGACGTCGGGCGCCAGCTCTTGAATTTTCTCACATCCCCTGACTTCTACTCCGCAGCGTTTGAACTCGTCGATGAATCTTGGAATCTCATCCGCCAGGTCCCGGCATATCAGGAGCGTTTCCATGGCGTTACAGACTTCGGGCATCAGGCATTTCGAGTCCAGTGCGATTTCAACGGCCTTCTCCACGTCGGCAAACCGGTCCACGTAAACGTGGCATACCCCGCTGTAGTGTTTAATCACGGGAATTTTGGAATTCTCGCTGACCGCTTCGATCAGGTTCTTTCCGCCCCGAGGAATAACCATATCGATTTTGTCATTCTCCTGGAGCAAGTCTCTGATCTCCTCGTGCGAACCGGTAACAACCTGAACTGCATCTTCGGATACGCCGGCTTCGGCCAAAGATTCACTCCACAAGGCCCCGAGCAGTTCATTGCATCGTTTTGCTTCGGATCCGCCGCGCAGAATGGATGCATTAGCAGACTTCAGGCAGAAAGCCCCGGCGTTGACGGTAACGTGAGGCCGCGCTTCGTATATCATCAGAATAACACCCAGCGGAACGCGCACGCGCATTGCGTGCAGGCCGTTGGGCAGATCTCTGGCCTTATAGCTGCTTCCGACGGGATCGGGTAACGCCTCGATCTTCTGCAGACACCGAATTCGCGAGTCTATCTTCTCTTCGCCGAATCCGAGGCGGTCTATCAAGTGGCTCGGCGTTCCCGCGGTCATGGCTTCGGCGACGTCAGCCAGATTGGCCGCGACGATCTCGGATTTTCTGGCGGCAAGCCTCTCAGCCATGCTCCGTAGAACGGCATTTCTCTGCTCGGTTGTAGTTGCGGCGACAGAGTCGGAAGCTGCTTTTGCTTTTTGTGCTATTTCTGTTGCGGTCATACCTGTCCTAAGCGATTACGTTCGAGTCCTTCTTGATTTTGTTCAGCAACTTGTTCCCTTTGATTGGAGTGAAAATGCAGTCCACATTCGCAAGCTCCCTTAATTTGTTTACAAGCAACATCTGATACCGGCTGACCGCCACTAACAGCGACATACCGTCGATAATCTTCTGATCGCACAGAGTTTTGTAAATGTCGAGAACACGGTCTTTCCCGTCCTTGTGTGCGAAGACTATTATGGCGTCGAACTGGTCGTCGGAAGGCATGGATCCCTTATCGAAAGGCCAGCCGCCGGGCGCTTCCTTCCAGAGCCAGCCAGGCATTTCGTTTCTTAAACGTGCAACCTCCTCTTCGGCGCCATCGACGAGCAGCACCGTTCGGGACGCATCTTTGCGGCCTCTCTTAGACATTCGCACTCCCGTTATTCTTAAAGGCATTCGCCATCTCCCTGGCAAGTTCCTGCCCTCTGTCGAATTCATTCAGGACTATAGTACCGTCCTGGTTGTTTATCTTACCTTCGATTTGTTTGTCTTTTCCCAGTCCTATTACGACTACGGGAATCGTCCGGTTGATGTCCCTGACGTTGAGAATGAACTCCAGAACGTCGGCGTGAGTGAATTTGCGATCTACGACAACGCCGCTGAATCTTTGGTGATGGACTTTTTCCAGAGAATGGCGCACACTGCCGCGAATCTCGGTTTCAAAGCCGAGATCGGACAGAGCCTCGATGTATTTCTGATTTGATTGGCTTCCTAAAATCAGAAGAGCCTGCGAGTTCATGACTCAACTCCTGCAAATGGGCAAATTATCAATATCTTCAGACAGGTCACATTTTTTATCACTACCCCAATACTTGCAAACGACATGCCAGTTAATGAAGACTTGAATCTATGTGCCGATAATGCAAATGCGATTTCAATGAGATCTTTCACAATGCACGAGCTGAATTCAGTCAAATCTTTACAATAAACTCTTGGTCCCCGGAAGCCCATTTTTTCGTCTCAACCCTGTCATTATCTGCGAATTTGAAATCTGATGGAATAAGGAAATGCCCTAATTATTCCGGGGAAAGTGCTTATGCCGCTGAGCTTGTGTTAAAGAATAGTTATGTAAAGAATAATCCGCTTTTGCGGGATCGAATTCGTAAAGACTCGCGGTCCCGGAAGCGGTTAAGTGCGCACAAATGGTACAAATTTCTCGCAAAGGGGGCCAGGGGCGCGCAAATTGGTACACAATCGAATGTATCGCTTAACGCCGGACGCCTATTGTTCCTATTGGCGCCTCTTCCGCAGAAGCCAATACGGTCCACCGCCAGTCAACTTTGCTCTTTGTTGTCAGTTTCCTTTTTGTCTCGTTGTTTCTCGCCATTTTGCTCTGGAATTGGGACTTTTTCCACGCATTTCGGACATACGCCCGATTTCCCTGCAAAAACGCTTTCAACTTGGACTTCAGTCTGACAGTTCGGACATTTGAAAACGATCGCCATGTCAAAATACCTTTAATAACCAGCATCAACCAATCGGCAATACTATAACTCCAAATGGAGCAACACTTTTCTCTTTCTAAGTAAATAGCAAAGTATATTCCAGGAAATCAACTCCCTTGTGCAAGGCCTTAAGCAAAAAGACTTTATAGAAAAGACAGTTCCCGCCGCAAGCCGTGTTTTGGTAATATTGTCATCGGAACCTCAGTCGGTGTGCACATACGGTACGGTTTTTATTAAACACACCCTTTAGCAATGTCTGTGGAGCTGCTGAAAAAGTAATAGCGTAAGAACTCAGATCGCCGCGCGATTCTCCGAATCGGCTCCTTGGGGCCAATCTCGCAACGACACAATAACGCATTTTTTGTCAGTGCGAGCCGTTGAGCCGCTTTGCGGCTGGTGTCCGGAAGAAAAACAGCTTACATGTCATTGCGAAGGAGCGCAGCGACTGCGGCAATCTCAATGCTTACGCCAGGAAAGAAGTCTATTTTCTTAGGAGAAGCGGAGCGGCGAAACAATCTCAGTGTTTCCAACCGGTCCGATGTTGCAGTGTTCCCGACAGTTTCACTGTAAGACGGTTAATCGATGATTTCCGGCTCGGAGAGCTTTGTTTGTCTTATGAGTTCCTTGACCCTTGGGATTAATGGGGGAGAGACGCTCAGGGTGCGTATGCCGTCTCGAATAAGTGTTGGCACTATGTCAAGATTCGCAGCCAGCTCGCCGCACAGTGCAACAGGTCTATCGCCGACGCCCCGGGTAATCATGCGAATCATTTTCAGTATTGCAGGATGGTCGTCGATGAAATAGCTGCTCACCAGCGGGTTCTCTCTCCCGGCCGCCATCGTGTATTGCGTCAGATCGTTTGTGCCTATACTCACGAAATCCGAATGTTGTCCTATCTCGTCGGCACACAAAGCCGCGGCCGGCGTCTCTACCATAGCTCCAAGGGCCGGCAGTGTGTCCATATCAAGATCTTTTGCCGCAGCGGCCGTTAGATCTCGCAATTGATCCATTTCCTTTGCCAGAGTGACCATAGGCGCCATAATCGCGACGTCGTACTCCGCACATGTCCGCAGGATCGCCCTGATCTGTGTGCCGGCGAGCTCGGGATATGCCAGAAGCAAACGAATGCCGCGTCTTCCCAGAAACGGATTTGTCTCAAAAGGCATCTCGATAAATGGAATGTTCTTGTCACCTCCGGCATCCAGCAACCTGATTGTGACCGGCTTATCGCCGATTGGCTGTAGAGAATTAGTTATTTCCCGAACGAGTTCTTGTTCGGAAGGCGGATTTTTTCGTGACAGATAATACTGCTCGATGCGATAGAGCCCGATGCCGTCGGCGCCGTTCTCAGCGGCGAGCTGTACGTCTTCGCCGCAGCCGACATTAGCCATCACCCTGATAGCCACGCCGTCTTCGGTTGTCGCAGGTTCGTGGCATTTTTCCAGTTGTACGGCTCGCAGGCTATGTTGTTTTTTCACCCTGGTCCTGAAAATATCTTCGGTTTCGGCATCGGGATTTACCGTCACCTTTCCGCTGAAACCATCGACCAGCAGAACGTCGTCTTGATGTATTTTCTGCAGCAGATCGGGTATTTCGGCAACAGCGGCGATGCCCAGTTCTCTGGTCAGAAGAGCCGCATGCGACGCAGTCCCGCCGGATTCCACCACAACCGCTGCGATCGATCTGCGAGAGAGAAAGACCGTATCGGACGGCAACAAGCGCTTGGCTACGAGAACGCTGTTTTCCGGCATATCTTCAAGCAGGTGGGCGTGGATACCGCCTAACTCCCGCAGAAGCCTGCGCGCGATATCCGCAATATCATCCCTTCGTCGGCTGATTGCTTCGTCGTCAACTTCCTGAAACCTGCGTTCCAATCGCCGGAATACGCGCTTGATAACCTGTTCGCTGTTTACCAGCTCCGTCTCCAGTTCTTTCCTGATTTCATCAAGCAATGAAGGATCCTGAAGGATGGCCTTTTGCGCGTGAAAGATATCGGCCAGGTCCTCGTCAAGCTCTTCTTCCACCCTTTCGGCCGATAATTCCAGGTCTTCAATCACTCCTTTGATTGCAAGCTCTATTCGGCCGTATTCATCCTCAACTTCGTGCTTTTCAATTTCATATAACTCATGGTCTCGGCGAAGAATGTCCTCGTATACAAAAGCCTTTCCGATCGCCAGGCCGGAAGAAATCGCGTGACCTGTGAAAACCATATTTCCGTTTTTGCTCATGTCTTGGTTTACCTTTCGTATCGGGTGAAAGAAGTTTTACATTATTGTAATCGTAGTCCGTTGGCGTACTTGTTGACAAGCGCGGGAATGATGTTGGCTATTTGATATTGTGCTTTCGCAGCTTGTTATACAGTGCTCGGCGGCTTATGCCCAGCAATTCGGCGGCGCGTTTGCGATTGTTGCCGGCTGCCGCAAGTGCCCTGAGGACCATTTCACGCTCCACCTCGTTCAAGGGTGTTCCGACCTCGAAACTAACCTTCGCGGCGGATTTCTTGCCGGGTCTGAATCTGGGAGGTAAATGACTTGGCAGGATTACCTCGCCTTCGCAGACTAAGACAGCGCGTTGAACCACGTTCTTGAGCTCGCGTACGTTACCCGGCCAGTCATAAGACTCCAGCAACCCGACACATTCGGGAGCAATTCCGAGAATGTTCTTCTGGAAGGATTCGTTGAAGCTTTTCAGAAACTCGTCGATCAACAGTACAACGTCTCCATCCCGTTCGCGAAGCGGGGGCATAACGATACGGAAGACGTCAAGGCGATAGTACAGATCGATACGGAAAATTCCCTGTTCGGCCAGTCCGGGCAAGTCCTGGTTCGATGCCGCTATCAATCGCGAGTTGCTCGTGATCGTTTTCTTGCCTCCAAGCCGATTGAATTTCTTCTGCTCGATCAAACGCAGCAGACTTATCTGCACTTTTTGATCAACGGTGGAGATTTCATCGAGGAAGATCGTTCCGTCCTGAGCTTCCTCGAACTGGCCTTTACGTCTACCGTGCGCGCCTGTGAACGCTCCCTTTTCGTGTCCGAACAGCTCGCTGCCGACAAGCTCCGACGGCACCGCCCCCAAATTGACCGCGATGTAGGGCCCGGCTTTGCGCGCGCTCTGCTCGTGTATAGCCTGTGCGGCTAGGTCTTTGCCCGTCCCGGTCTCGCCCATAAGCAGAATCGGAATATCCGTCGCAGCCGCCTGGCGAATCTGCCGGTAGACATCCTGCATGGCCTCTGATTTGCCAACCAGTTTCTCAAATTTAATCCTGCGCTTCTTGGACTCCAGGAACACGTTCGTGCCATAGACCGGCCTTTTCTCGATAGCCGTCTTGACGAGCAGCCTCAACTCCTCATCGCTTATCGGGAGCCTGGCGTACTGATATGTGCCGGCCTTGAGAGCCGACATCGCAGTCCCGATATCGCCGGGTTCGGCCAGAAACAGAACCTGGGTCACCGGGCTTTTGGCCGCAATCACCTCAAGCAGCTCCATGCCGTCCATCTTGCCTGCCTTAAAGGCGGCGCTCGTGACGATCAAGACGTCGTAGGATTTTGCCTCGAACTTCTTAAGAACCCGATCTATACTGGATTCGCGATGGACGTCCACCTTCTTCTCATCGAACAGCCCTTTCAGCCGGCCTGCAAGATCAGTAGACGTGTCAACAGCGATGATGCGAATCTTCTTCATAGGATTAAAGCAAGTATAGCAAAACAGAAAACTCATGCAAGCCTTAAACCAACTCGTCGAGTACGAGAGCTATTCCACCGAGAAGCCTACGTCCTTGACAGTCAACCGCACTTTATGATAGATAACGTCGGGTAGTAGGCTTACGATGGAGACGCAATCATGACATTTAATCTACAAGTATCTCGATTTCGTATTTTATTGTGTCTTTTCACGATGCTGACAGCATCGTGTTTATATGTTTCTGCGGCTCGGGCGGAATTGGTAATCACTGATTTGGGGCAAATCGGCTCAGGCCTGTCCGCTCGCGACGATCATAACGGCACAAAGAAGAAATGGATAAAAGTTAGAGAAGTTATGGGTGAGGATGCTCAGCGTGTGATCGTTAAGCAGCTAAGCGCCGACCTTGGCGGCAACACTTCGGTTCGCAACGAGTCGCCGCTGATATGGAAGGACAAGGGCTATTTCCGCCGCGCCCGTGACCTCGGACAGGTGTTCACAGCGCCCCGTGATTTTACTCTGGATGCCATCGTGCTGCGAACGGGCAACGACGACCTTGCGTTCCTTCCCGGTGCGGCAGGCGCAGAAGTGTTTGTGCAGTTTTTTGAGGTCGTGGGCCACCCCGTTATCAATGACAACGGAACCCCGCCGGGCACGAAAGCGAAGCACGGTTTTTCAACCAACCATCGCTGCGACGATTACGTCACTGGCGTAAGTTACGAGTCGTTTCGCGTAATTGCCGGCGGCAAATTACCCGACCTTACCTCCACTGGCGACGGCAGATTAACTTATACGAAGTGGGCCTTTACCGGCACCGATTCCGTGCGTTTCGAGAAGGGCAAACGCTACGCCTTTATGGTCGGTTTTGTCGAACCGGGCTCAAAACGCAACTTCACTCTGGCCAATCGCAACAATGCCGCTTCGCCGCGAAAGCCGGCCATGATTGATGGCCTGGATACCTACCCCGACGGCTGGAGTCTGCGCCGTGAGGGAAGCGGCAAGACCCCGCCGCTGAAAATGCCCGCAAAAGAGCCGCCCGCCGACCCGGCTGCACTTCGCCAACTGAAAGCGGAATCGGCCTTTCCGAAGGGTCATGCCCGCTACGCGATCTCACCCACCTGCGAGGGTTATCCCGACGTAGATACCTACCGTGACCTCGAATTCTATATCATCGAGCGGATACCGCACGGACATGATACGACCTAAAATCTTGCTGCTTTTCGAATACGGCACGCTTAACGGCGGAGAGTTTTCCATGCTGGCAATATTGGAAGAACTGGGGCGGGCAGAGTTCGATTTTGTCGCCGCGGCGCCGGAGTGCGGAATGCTGGCGGATCGGCTGGAACAATTCGGCGTCCGGGTCTTGCCGCTCATATTGAGAAATGCAAACGGACAAAAGCGTCCTATCGAACAAATCAATTCTCACCTGCTTGAACTCGTTCGGCGAGTTTCTCCCGACCTTGTGCACTCAAACAGTCTTTCCATGGGCCGCATGGTCGGCAGGATTGCCCCGTCCGCCGGAGGCGGACAGATTTCCTGTACGTCACATCTTCGTGATATAATCAAATTGAGCAAGACGGCCGTTTCGGATTTGAATCAAAACGCCGGGCTTGTCGCCGTTTCAAATGCAACTAAACAGTTTCACGTCGAACAGGGAATGTCAGCCGACAAATTGCAGGTGATCTATAACGGCGTCAATACCGACGTTTTTCGCCCGGCAAGGGCGACCGGAATCCTCAAGCAGCAGCTCGGTCTAAGCGAGGGCGCCGTTCTAATTGCCAACATCGGACAAATATGTCTGCGCAAGGGGCAAATCCTGTTGGCGCGGGCAGCAGTTTTGTTGGCGGAAGAATTTCCCGAGGCACGCTATCTGTTCATAGGGCAGCGACACTCTCAGAAACTCGAGAGCGCCGAGTACGAAAAAGATATCCGTCGCATCTTTCGAGATGCCGGGATCGAAGACCGCTTATTCTGTCTGGGTTTTCGCCATGACATTCCGGCGATATTGAATGAAGTCGATCTGGTCGTCCATACGGCCCATCAGGAACCTTTGGGACGTGTGCTTCTGGAAGCGGCATCCTGCGGCAGACCAATCGTGGCCACCGAAGTCGGCGGCACCGCAGAAATCCTGACGGACCGGCTTTCAGCTCTATTGGTGCCGCCCGATGATCCCGAAGCACTTACAATCGCGATTCGGAGAATGTTGACGGATGGAGAACTTCGCGCTCGGCTGGGACAGCAAGCGCGAAAAGTCGCCGTTGAGAAGTTCTTGCTTCCCGCAGCCGCCGCGAACACCCGTAAGTTTTGGAAATCCTTTATCTAAAAAGACGCGTGCTCGGCAGGGTTGGACCTGCCCCGCCATTATAATCGCTCGTACCAAGATGGTGGGGCAAGCCCCACCCTACAAACTTGACGGCGCCAATTTCCAGACATTGCCGCCGTCGGGCGACATCAGGAGCGCTCGGCGATTGCCGCGGTGGTCGGTTCGATAGAACCAGAACGTCGACCAATAGTCGTAAGAGAGGAACAACGATCCCTGCCGGTCGATGGTCAGCCTGTGGTAGAAGATACTGTACTCCGAGAACGGAGCGACGACCAGCGGCCGGGCCTCGGACCATTTTCC
Organism: uncultured Pirellulales bacterium; assembly: GCA_964598225.1. GTDB lineage: Bacteria > Planctomycetota > Phycisphaerae > Sedimentisphaerales > Anaerobacaceae > SG8-4. Next base: position 59,243 of record CAZRBG010000011.1, on the reverse strand, counting down.
CCGCGGTCGTTTGCTCATATACGCCAGATTGGCGTAGTAGCCTGCGGGGAAATACTTATCGTCTCTAAGCCAGAGGCGAAACACCAGGTGCAAAGTATCGTTACGATCGCACACCATTCCGACGTAGGTCTGGCGAAGGCCTTTGCCGACGTCCTCGGCCTCTGTCCAGCCCCCATCGGCGCTGTTGGGCTTCAGCGAGCGGACGTACTTGAAGGTGCGGCCGTGAGTGCCGATCAGCACGTGAAGATAGCCTTTGCTGTCGACGGTTATGCAGGGCGAATTGTGTACGTCGTTCGCCGGCGGGCCGTAACCAACGAGTGCAGGCGAGCCGAGTCGTCCGGTGGAGCGGTCGTAGGTCGCCACGTACGTGGGTACTCCCGGGGCATTATCCTTCGGAGGCGTCGCTTCGCCCCAGGCGATATGCACCTTGTCCCCTCGTGATACGATTGTCGACGGTATCCCCGAATGGGCGGAGAGACCGATGCACTTTTTCGAGACGGCTACAGGTTCGCCCATAACAATCGAGCCGTCGGGCTTCTTCGACGGCAGTATAAGGTCGAGGTCGTTGATACGCCGCCATATCAGTTTCGGGTCTCTGGCCGTCTGATGAAAACGCGCCAGAGGGGGCGGTCCGCTTGGGACGTTGTGCCCGGAGAACTGCTCGATGTCGAACCTGCCCGAGCCGGGAACGGGCCATGCGGCGAAAGTCTGGCCACGATCGCCGGAGCGCAGAAGTACGGTAGTTCCTCCGTCTCTGGCAAGAAGATAAACATCGTTGTCGCGATCGAAGGCGATCTTGGTGCCGACGGGGCGGATTGGGATGAGGTGGTTGGTGTCTGGACGATGAGCCTGGGTTGTCTTGCTCCAGGACCCGCCGCGAAGGTGGAAGACACCGTCATCGGACACGATGAAAGGCCGGTTCTCCATATCGAAATAGACCTGATTGTCCAGGGGGTACTCAGGAAGATACCCGAACTGCTCGTTTTCGTGCCTATACGGCTCAAGCTCAATGGGCATTTTCAACGGCGACATTGCCGGAGCTGCCCCGCGGCGCAGCGTTACCGACGACCACGTCGAAAACTCGGTTTCATCGAGAACAGTGGCCCTGACATAGCACTTCCACTGAGAACCTTTCGAGGGCACTTTGTATTGAAGGGGTATCTGCGCGCTTGAACCCGGCCTGAGTTCGACTTCCGTCGTGGGCAAATTCGCCGACCAGACAGCATCGGCGTCAAACTCCAGCGAAAGCCTTATCCTCTTCGTCGCCGTGGCGTTATTGTGCACGGTGAACTCGGCTGTTCCCTCGCCGTCGCCCTCGGCGTAAACGTTCCGGCTGTACGGCGTCAGCAGCCACCGGTTCTCATGGAAGGGAAACCATGAAGACAAATCCGGCGTCCACAAAGACAGATTCTCCCACATGTCATCTTCTCGCCAGCGAGTTACGCCATCAATATTGATTACGGCCCGAGCATCATCCAAATGCAATCGCCATAACTCTCTCTTGCGCAATTTATCCGCCGGAAAATCATGGTGCAGCTTTCCCTCAGATGAGACGGCAAGCGTCGTTATTTTTCTGCCGTCACTGTCATAAAGAGCCAAGTCGTCGGCACTCTTTGTCAAACCGCTGACGTCAATAGAAAACGCCCTGGCTACAGGCATGAATCCGACGTCCCCCTGACGCCCGGCGTTGCGCAGGACGATAGGTTCCTGATGGCGGGCGTCCTTGTGTCCTCGCGATGTCTCAATCAGATACTTCCGGCAGTTGGTCCTGAATCCCCAGGACATATTCTGGCCGTAGCGGTCCTGCGTCACTGTGATATTCAATCCGTACACACCCGGCCGCTCGACGCTTGTCCGCAGCATCGCCCGCTGTACGGGTCCGGGTCCGCTTCCGGTTGCCCGCCCGTCGTCGGCGAGCCATGCCTCATCGACTACACTTCGATCGGGCGCAAAAAGCAGAGCGCGCAGGTGCGTTTTGCTGCCTCGTACGTTGAGGTCCTGTTTTTGCACCTCAACCCATAGCTCGCCGGGCTGAGCGTAGAAATAAACTCCTCCGCACCCGCCCAGCCGCAGAGACATCTCATCCTTCGCCGCTATGTTATGGAGGTCACCGATGCACATCGCGGCGTTCCGCATGCTTAGTGCGAATTGCTTCCACGGGTTGCCGAATTGGCCGTTACGGGGCAGATTGTCCAGAGCGGCATCGAGATACTTTTGCTCGCCGGTCTTCAGGTACATGAAGCTGTGTGCCTGAGCGGTTACCCCGCCTTTCTTGCCCTCAGCGATGAGACGGTCAGCCGATTCCTTGAGGTAGTCGTACGCGGCATCGTCGCCGGACATCTCGTAGTATTTGCGCAGCCCTTCGAGAAAAATGCCCGCCTGGAAGCTGAGCTTCAGCTTTCTGCCTTTGTGGACGTCGAGCACGTTGGCGGCGCGTTCTATCCATTTCTTATCGCCTGTCAGCATATAGCCCTGGTAACAGAAATCCATTATCATCCCCGGCCCGCGGGGCTGGCCGTAGTCGTTGTCGCCGTATTTCCATCGATAGCAGTAGTCGAGCACCATGTTCGCCACGTCGAGGCAGTGATGGTCTCTCAGGAAGTACCATCGCTCTATAACTCCCGCGACCTTGTGGTGATTGAACAGATTCGACACGTAGACTTTTGCTGTTCTGTAGTCATTCCAGTCCGTGGGATCGATCCGTACGTGGTCGGTCGGCGGGCAATACCGGCAGCCGCCAACCAGGTGCGGCCTCTCCGAATGATGCACCGTGTGCACGTCCGCTACGTGAAGGGCGTGGGCCTCGAAGTTGTCGAAGTACTCGCGATTACCCGTGCGCGTGAACTGGACGCACATCATGTGGGGGTAGCCATAGTAATTCCCGTCCCAGGCGATGTTCTCGGGCACATCTACTCCCTGAGTCCAGACGTGGTGGACGCCGTCTCCGAAATTCAAAAATCCGTACGAATCCGTCTCGACGCCCTTGATAGTCCGCGAGTCCCTGAATCGCTCGCATCTGCGATTAGCGAACTCAAAGGCTTCATCAAACTCAGCAACTTTGCCCGCAAATCGGCCGTAGATTTCGTCGCCGCCCGCCTCGCAGTAGTCGCCCAGCCCCTGTGTATCCCGGCAGTACCATTCAGGCGGGGCAAATGGCCGAAGCGGTTTTTGAAGGCCCGCGAACCTGCTCTTGAGTGCGGCTTCATCCACGTCTCCCGGATTGAAGCATAAACGAACCTCGTGGGTGCGAGCGACGCCCGTGTAGATTTTAAGCGGTTTCTCGTGTCGAGCCGGGTAGAGTCCGATGCGGACTATTCCATCTTTCGTAAATTCGACGGACTTCGGATGCAATTGCCAGAACCATTTTATACCGGCTCCGACGCCGCATTTGCCGTCCGAGAGATAGCCCCAACCGATATTGTCGGACTTGCTCCCCCTGCCTTCGACCGTACCGCCAAAAACATGCTCGTTCGACGATTTCTGATAGATATAGGCCCCGGCACTGTTGGAGAGCTCTCCCTTCTTGGGATGCCCGTCTTCGCTGCCGAACAAGTATGTGCCGCTGCCACCGCGTACGGTCGTGGGCAGCTCGATCGCAAAAGCTCTGAGCGGAATGTAATCCGCATCCCTGCCCTGGCGGTTGACGAGAGTAACGACAACCCTTACCTCCGGGCTCCCGGCATAGGCATAGAGCCGGCAATCGAAATCGAATTTCTTTTGTCGGTCGGTATTCCTCAGCGATCCGGTTGCGCGCAGGACTACATGCAAGGGACCCTGTTCCTGAATTTCTACCTTCGCGTCATCGTCGAGAAGTCCCGAATACTCTTGCCCGTCAACCTGAACGATCAGGCCGCGCGAATGAGACTCGACAATTGTCTTGCCTTGTGCCCTGACCATGTCGAGCACGTTGAAGCGCTTCTTGCGCACCTCGAAGCTGATCGCACCGGTGTCTACCACAAATCGATCCGACTTCTCTTTCACAGTGATTTTGTGCTCAGCCTTCGGCGCAGTTCGTCCTCGTGCAAGAGTCACCGACGCTTCGCCGTTGGCCGGGCAATTACCCTGAAAAATGAGATGCACCCACCGAAGCGAGCCGTCATCCCACCACTTGTTCACAGGCAGTATCTCGCAGGGGATTGCCGTGCCGTTCCGGATAAGACAAAGCTCTCCGGCAGAGTGCACGGCCCCTTTGGGAAGCGGCGCGCCTATGGTTACCCACTCTGACTCACGAGCCACACCGGCCCGCTCGGTCATCGTGAGGGTGACGATCTCTTGCTCGGTTTGAGAGGCTGAAATCAGTGCCGGCAGAAACCCTATGACAAAGAACCCGGCTGCTTTGAACATGTTGTGTCCTCCGGAATTTTTGATTCTTCAAATATCGTAGGTCGGGACCTGCCCTTAACGGGGGGCCGCAGGCACACTGCGCTGCCGTCTACGAGAGTTATGTAAATGTTGCCCCCTGCGGCCGCCATACCGTCCCAGACCGGCATGGCGGGAAGCTGCGTTTCGCTCAGAACGGCGCCGTCGGAGGGCGAAACGCTTAGAAGCATTCCCGGGGCTTTGCCGTCAAGAGCCTCTTGTGGTACCGATGAGCCGCCGCGAGGACCGGCAACGAAGAGAACGTCGTCTGTCTTGACCATTGCCCAGGCGTAGATCGGTATCTTTTTCCACCATTTGAACCGCACCTGATGTTTGCCGGCCCTTGCAAGCTTGAGGTATTCTCTCGCCGTCTTGTCCAGCCCGACAGAGGCGGACTTCGGGCACGCGAACAGCGCAAACGTGCCGCCCGGTTGGGTACGCATCTTGGGCATATTAGCGTAATGGTTCTGCCCGAATCCGTAGATCGTGTCGTCGTCCTCGACCAGAATGCGGCCGGAAGGAAAAAGCACGCGGCTCAAACGCACGTCGTAAAACGCGCCCTGGTGCGGAGAGGTATAGAGAGGCGCGTATGTCCAGAGCAGCCGGGAAGTGGTATTCGAGCTGAGGTAGCCGTCGGGGCTGTGCAGGTGGGTGATTCGTCCCGTCTGTGGCTCGCCTGATTTGTCCAATACCTGATGCCGCATGAAGAGACGCTTGCCGTCGCTGGAGAGTATGTCATTGAGGTAGCCATCGACAGCCTGCTCGTCCAGAGTCTGCGAACCGTCCTCGTTCCGTGTCTCAAGAACCGCCTCGACAACTTTGCGACCGGTATGAGGCTCCAGTCCGTATAGATGAATCCCGCCGTCGAGGTAGGAAGACTTTCCGGCCGCGAAATAAGCGGTGCCGTCGACGACAAGAACGCTGCCGTAAACCGGCCAGACCGACTCCAACTGGCCGCGCGAGACGATCATCCGCTGCTCCGGGGCGGCTAAGAACCGCCATACGAGCGCTCCATCTGTAGCTCGCAGTGCGACCACCGAGCCGTCCCGACACCCAGTCAAGACCAAACCCTCGTAGACCGTTGGTGGCGAGTCGATACGGGCGTTAAAACTGTATTGCCAGAGCAGCTTGCCGGTCTCTGCCGCAAGGGCGTAGAGCACGTGTTCATCTGTCGAGGCCAGAAAGATGCCCGCCTTCGGCGGGTTGGCAATCACCGGGCTTGTCAGCTTCCCGCCTAATTCGTTGCGCCAGCCGATCATCAAATCGGAGCCGACTTTCGTTGCTGTGTTGCCGGAACGACCCGCATCGTGGCGGTAGGTGGGCCAGTCCCGGGGATTGACTATGGCTGAGCCATAAATTGACGATTGACTATTGACGATTTGGTTATAGACGGGGCCGCGCTGCAATCGCTTGTCCTCGGGGATTTGATGATGCCCTATTGAGGATGGCCGAGATTTCAGGGCCATAAATCCGGACAGCTTCGCGCGGATGTAACAAGCGCAGTTGTGAGGAGGGGTATACAGCAGGCCATTGGCCGGCAGCACGCCGAAGTAGCAGCTACCCCGGACCCAATGATGGGCCTTCACGTTGCCAGTCGTCGTATCGAGAAACTCGATCCCGGCACGGGATGCCATCACCGTGCTGCCGATAGCTTTCATCTGATAGCAGCGGTGATGCTGGAAGCGGTAGCCATACTTGCCGCTCACGCTCTTTTCTACGTTCCCGGTCATCGGATCGTACGCCTTGAACGAAACGTCATCGTTGGTGGGCCGCCAGAGATTCATTTCGGTGTCCGATCCCCAGAGAAGACCGTCGAATCCGAACAGGTCCACCGGGACCGAGTAATTGGTAGCGGCGAAAGGTTTGCGCCAGAGCTCTCGCCCGTCATCGGCGGAGAACACATTCAACTGACGGCCACCGGCGAAGGCCACCACGCCTCCGTAGATGACCATCGTTGGCGCAAACTGCGGCGCCAGAATAATCTCCCGCCTCTTAGCGCCGGGGCTGTCCGGGCTCCAACTGTCCTTTAGCGTAATCTTCTGGCCGGTGGGCGGAGATGTCCATCGCGGCGAGCCCGTGTGCAGGTCGAGGCTCCGAACGGATTTGCCGTCATGATAGACCACCTGCTCGCCGTCGGCGGTCAAAGTCATCGGCAGAACGGTCTCGGCAGAATGCTGCCAGAGGAGCTGTCCGCTATCGGGTCTCACGGCAACGATGCGCATGTCCCGATTGAGTTTGCGCCAGAAGTCCGCCGTCTCGCTCGCATTCACCAGAGCTACCAAAATGCCCTCGGACACGAGAAATTCCTCAGCCCTCGCAGTGTCGTCCAACACATGGAGCACCTTCCCGGTGGCGGCATGTAATACGCTGACCGGAACTCCATCGCCCAGCGGGGCATAAACCCGGTCGCCGATTGCCACAAGGCGGCGGTTAATTTGTGCCGGTCCGACCTTCTTGCCGCCCCTGGCTCCGCCCCAGCTCGGCAGTTCGTGCCGCCATAGGCGGATGCCGTTGTGGGCGTCGCGCGCGATCAGCGACCAGCTTCGCCTGTCGGAGGCGAAGTGCGAGTCATCGAGAATATAGAAAATGCGTCCGTCCGCCGAGACCAGAGCGCTGGTCTTCGTGCCGTGGTTCCATCGCGGAAGCGCCTCCCACTGAGTGAATCGCGGCGGGCCGGCGCGACGGTCTTTGCTGACGGCATTACCCGTGGGGTCGCGGCGAGAGTGGGTCCACTCATCCACATCCTCCGGCCACGGCTTTCGGCGGCAGGAGGCGATTGTGGAATCTTTGCGTATGCGCAGCACCGCGCCCATCGGCGCCAGAACACGATCCACTTCGGAACGGTCAATGTTGACCTGCGGGTTCGCATCCAGAATGAGCAGGTTCACCATGCCGTCTGTGTATGGAAGCCGCCCGGCCCCAATTCGACTTCGTCTCCCGCGTTTCCCGGTAGCGGCGGACCAACCGAATTGGTGCCGGGTAGCCGATACGCGGCCGTAAATGCCCGCATCCCTTATCTCGCGGCGAGCATCTTCGAGCCCCGCGCCGTCGGGCACGAGCCAATGCACCAGCACATTAGGTGCGTCGCCCAAAGACACGGCCAGTTCTGCGTTTCGTCCTCCCGCGATCACGATCAGTCCGCCCTCAAAGCCGCTTTCGGCGACAATCCGCCGGGCAAGGGCTTCGCCTGATTCTGCAACCGCCGGACACGCCGCACAGGCTAACACTAACAAAAAGCGAATCGAGGACAACATTCTCAGGCTGACGTTCGTTTCCACCAATATACTCCTTAAATAAGAGCCCAATCATTCCGTCGAGATTGTAACACCGGAGAGATGTTGATTCAACAAGCGCGGCCGGAGCCGGGTTTTGTCCGCTCGGTTTTGTGGATTTTGTGCCTTGGATTTGAAAAATTTCCGCCCGAAACGCCGATTTTACCCCAATTACGCCGGAAATACATATTTTGCAGTAAATTTGTAGACAAATGGTCTTTTCAAATCCGGCTTTTGCGTGTATGATACGGGTGTGGCGAGCAGGGAATCTCGTCACAGTAACGAGCCCCTGCTGTTCTCAGTCCTCCTTCCGGCAGGGGCTTTGTTTTTTGTTTTTCACCCAGTCGCCGTCTGCTTCCGTGCATTCGGCTTTTTCGGACCAGGTTCTTTGACTCGCGCCCTTATCGGCAGAAAATCCTCGCGCCTTAAGAAAATAAAAATCTATTATCAAGAAAAAAAACAATCTCCGCCCTCCCCGCCCCTCTCAAGAAGAAAAACGCCAAAAAAAGCTGCACACCCCGCGTCTTCAATACCCACCCGCAAACCGCCAATGCACCCAAAGAAATTTCCGCCGTTTATCCGTCCATCTTCTCAAGTTGATTTCCGGCTGAAGCCTTTGTAGAAGCTGAGTATCCGGTCGAAGACAGTTGAATCATCGAGCAGGCTTTCGCTCTCCTTCCGGACGCCTGCGAAAGTGGAAAGGATGTACTCCACGTCCGTTTTTTTGATTCCATATAGGAGGAAGAAAGCGGCGTCAAGCTGTGCCTGCAAGTCGAGCCGTTCGGCCGGGTCCCATTTGTGAACGCGAGGCTTGAAACCTGCGGCCTCGGCCAGCGGAATCATGTCGTTGCTCGTGCAGGTCAGCTTCAAAACACGATCAGAAATCCATTTCTCAAGTGTTTGTCTCTTGTTCCACGGGCACTTCTTTGTATAGAAGTCCGGTGGGAAGATTGGAAGCTGCTCCATAATGAAATAGTTGAGGTTAACATGCGCTATCTTTCGTTTTGCAATATAATCAAGTACAAACGAATTCAGGTTTGCAATAAGACAAGACTGAACTCTGAAAGGTACTTCGGTCATAATAACTGGAGCAGAGTTAATCACACCTACTGCGGGTATAAATGAGGCGATAACCGTTCGCGTATCAGTGGCACGTGTAATGTTCCTGAAAGCAAGCAGGGCCGGATAGCAGGAGTCTGAAAGTCTTTGTTGGACCCTCCTTTCAAGTATCCACCATCGAGGTAGGACTACAAACTCCGGATTCTGGTGTTCGACAAGGGTTGTTTCTACTGTTTGTCCCTGGTTTAACCAGTTTTTGTCTTTCACATATACGCTGCCGAACCGGTGGTCATATGATCTGAACATCTTTGCTTCGTACAGCGGAAGAAATGCGATTCTCTCCTTCTTCCACATTGAGCCAGAAAATTTGTATCCATCTGATTTTAATTGTTCAGCGGTATGAAAAAGTTCTGCATCATTAGTCTGATCAAACATTCGAACAAATTTAATTCCCCATGGATTACCACCGTTCCTTCTATTCTTATTAATCAGTACAGGGACACGTTTGTATATATGTTTGGTGATATTGGCGTCGCGTTCAAAGCGAAAGATGGGACAGGTTCGCGTGTTAGGATTGAGTAGCTGGAGATCACTTGCGGAAAGTTTGATGTGTCTTTTTTTGTGCCGAAGATCATCCATACTATGGGCAAAGAACACGAAGTCACGAGATTTACGTCTGGTTTTTGATGGCCCGAATAACAAAATACAGAATTTGTAAGAGCGATGGACATCCGGAAATATTGGGGCCATATTCTCAAAATCATATAAAGCTGTGAGAGAACCCGTATCTACTAAGCTGCTGAAGAAGTCTTTAGTTGTGTGTTCAGTTGCGATGCCGGTGGGAACGAGCAGGCCAACGCGGCCTGCGGACGAGACAATAGTGTAGGCGAGTTCGGCAAAAATCTGGTAGCAGTTTATGTCGCCTTTGCCGGTAAGCGGGTATCGCCCGCAATTGCGGATGTAGGTCAGCGAGTCATCGGCCATTTTTCTGGCTTCGAGGTACTTTTCATAAAGGTCGGGATCGTCTGTTTCGAGTTTGGCGATAAGTTCGCGTCGTCTGGCGGCACTCGTTGCAGAGGCAATTTCGGGGGCTGAGACGTCGAAGAACTCGCGCTCCTGCAGCTTTATTCGTTCCCAGGGCGGATTGCCGATGACGCAGTCGAAGCCCGGATTCGGCCTTTTGAACACGTCTGGAAAGGTCTCGGTCCAGTCGAAAGCACGAGGATCGACGGCAGGATCCGAGACCAACGAGTTGCCGCAGATAATATTTTTGGACAGGTCGGCAAGAGTCTTGCCCCTTCGAGCCGAGCGGAGCCACAGGGCCAACTGGGCGATTTCGACTGCTTCCGGAGATAAATCGACGCCGAAAAGATTGTCGTGCAGGATGTAGTCGGATATGTCGTTTCGCAATTTGTCGGCTTTAGCCGGGTCGTGGATTTCCAGGACGTTGAGAATTTCGACGTACTTGTCGTCGAGGATGTTGTATGCACGAATAAGGAAGGCCCCGCTGCCGCAGGCCGGATCGACGACTCTGATTTCGCGAAGCTCCTCGATGGCTCTTTCGGCAAAGGCCGTTACTCTGTTTTTCTCGGTTGTCGCATCAATTTCTTCGAGGCGGATGCCGAAGTCCCTCTCGAGCGTCTTGATTCTCTCGTCGATAACAGTTCCGACTGTGTTATATGTAATGAAAGTGGTAAACTCCGGCGGCGTGTAATAAACTCCTCCTTTTTTTCGTTCGGCGGATTTGCTCATTCTCGGGCGTGGCTTTTTATCTCCCTCCGATTCGAACACGCCCGTGAGGCGCACCTTTTCGATGTCGTTTATGGATTTCTCGAACAGATGTCCGAGGACGTCGACGTTGATCTCATGGGCGAAATCGTAGCCGCCTACGGTCTTGAAAAAGTCGGTCCAGTCGTCATCGAGCTGGAGGTCGTCAACTTCAGGATCTTTTCGAAAGAGGCCGCCGTCATAAGCAGGAATCTGGCCGTTAACGCCGCCCTTATCAATGCTCTCGAACAGATTCAGGAAGTTCTGCCAACGAGGATTAGTCACACGGTGAAAGGGGGGTACTTTTTCCCAAGCGTTCTTCAGTGAGTTTTCGGGTAGAAGATTCCGATCTTCACAAAATGCAACGAAGATAATACGGTCAAGCAGTTTCTGAGTAACGCGAATCGCCTTATCGAGTGGAAACTTCCACGGCTCGCCGGAAAGATGAGAAATCAACTCAAGGCGTTCATCGTGATACTGGTTGTAGAGTTCGTCGCCGACCTCTCTTTCCCGCGTGAGGCATCTCTGGAGAAGAGAGTCCGCCCGCGGCACTCTAACAAGCGGCATCGGCAGCAAACCGCCTTTTCCGAACAGGTAGTAGAACTGAACGAAGGTGTCTTTATCACGGAGATCATTTAAGGTAAAAAGTTCATACACCCTGGGCGTTTGTGTTCGATGGTAAAGGCGGAAACTCACATAGTTGCATACAATTGCCCAGGGGCAATCCGGAAGTGCATTAAGATAGTCCCAGCATTGCTGGACGGCGGTGCGTCCTTGTGAGCGATCCTTGTCCACATTGGTGGTGGGGCCTTTTAGTTCAATAACGGCACGAACTTGAGGTTTCTTCCTTTTTGCGTCGAAGTTGCCTATTGCGGCATCCGCCTGGCCGCCGTTTACAAAGAACTTCGGTTGGAAGTTCCATCTTTCTTTGTTGTCGGCGAAAAAGTCATAGCCAAGCGCATCGCCGAAGACCTCTTTGCAGAACTCGCCTTCGATCGTGCTCTCTTTCATTTTGGCGAGCTTACCACCGGACTCGAGCTCAGCCCATTTACAAACGATCTCATGAGCGCGATCCAACTCGGGGCCTTCGAGGAACCTATGTGGTTCGCGAAGAAACCGTGGTAAAAATAAAGGCCGAAAGCGACGAGATTCGCCGTAACGGGCTTTGTTTGATTGCGGAAAGAGATTTTCGCCTTTTGGAGTCATTATTGATCTTGCACCAACCAAGAGCTGCCGTTTACCGATCCATACAAAACATTGATTCTATGTCCAGCCGGACCGATGGCAACAAGAAAATGGTCGAGTAGAGCCGCATCCACGTTCATTGCGGTCCGGAAAACCTTGTAAGTCCGCGCTGAAACAGAGATTTCTCTCAGACCGGAAATTCGGAGCCGCCTTGGCTATTTCGGGATATCTCAACGATCTGTAATCCTGCGCCGGCTTGTTTAGCTCGCTGCTTGTTTCTTGACAACCGGCGCTTTTTCTGCTACCTTTGAAATGGCGTTAATGAGAGCCGATGACGTTATGGCATAGAGTATTTGTCGAAGGCTACGTCATCAGAATGGAGAGCCCAACAATGTTAGAGACAATAGATGTACATGATTTGCCGGAAAGGGAGAAGACTCTTGTCCGTGACTTTGTGGAGTTCCTGAGACAGAAACTAAGGCTGAGAAACACAGAGCGGCAAGAAGATAGAGAATGGCCTAAATTGGCGGAGGGCAGCTTCGCCCAGGATTGGGAGAACGAAAAGGATGGAGCCTACGACAACTGGAAGGAGCGCTATCATGTATGAAAGGGGTGATGTAGTTTTGATACCCTTCCCATTTACGGACCTTCCCAGCGCCAAGACCCGGCTGGTCGTGGTAGTCAGTAGTGAGGATTTTGAGAAGCGAACCAAGAATATCATCGTAGCGATGATAACCTCTGTGGCGCATGATACTCCTTACGATTACGAGCTGAGAGATTGGCGGGGCGCCAATTTGCTCTCACCTTCATGGGTCAGGGCAAAACTGGCTACTCTTGAACCAAAACTCGTCCGGTACAAGCCCGGCAGATTGGCAGATGCAGATATGGTCGAAGTAGATAGACGGATAAAGTTTGCCTTGGGCGCCTAACGCCATGTGTATCCTACGGATCTCTTCGGGTAAATCACGATGTTTGATTTCGTTGCTGAAGAATCAATGATTCGAAATGCTTCACCGTACGTGGCCACCCAAAAATATTTTTGGTTTTTGCTTGACAGAATTGCGGGGATGTGGTTTAATGTGGGTATTATGAAGCGGATTAACCGTAAAAACGCCGGTAACTGGTGGTGGCCTGAGGGATAAAACCCGGCGGGCGAGCGGTAATTTGCTGTTCACAATTTGTTAGATTCGCGATATATGCAGCCTGTCGGAAAAAGACAGGCTGCTTTTTTATTTGTGTTTTGGGCGATTTGAGACTAAAAACTGCCATTAATAGATCCCTGGCAACGTATGTCAGCCCGTGGACGGGCTACCGTTATCCGCGACGTGAATTGCCCGATTACAAAGTTATAAGGTGGATAAATGGAAGATTACAGACAGATCATACAAGGGGCTGAGCCGGGGCAGATCGTGCCGATAGTAAAACGGATCGATATGCCCGAGCCGGTGGACTTTTTCGCCAAGGTCAGCGACTACGGGCGGGCGAAAAACTGCTGCCTGTTCGAGTCGCGCGAGCATCTGGCGGGGGCTACGACCCTGAGCTTCGGGACCTCAAAGCCCGCGCTCTATATTACCGGCACGGGCGCCGATTTCACCATTAAGGCCCTGAGCAGGACCGGCCGGCGGATGATCGAATATTTGTCGACGAAAGAGTCGCACTTCGATTTCTGCGAGTCGGTCGAATCCGACGCCGAGACGATAAGCGGCAAGGTCCGCCAGCCGGATCAATTAGTCGACGAGCAGACGCGGCTCAAGACGACCAATCAGATGGACGTTCTGCGTGCCGTGGCGTTTGCTTTCAAGCTGGCCAGCAAGCCTTTCCGCGTTACCTGCGGGCTGCTCGGCGCTTTGAGTTATGATTTCATAGACCAGTTCGAGAAGCTGCCCGCCAGCGAAGACGACCTGCTGGGTAATCCCGATTACGAACTCTATTTCGCCGACAACATCTTTTTGATGGACCACAAGGAAAATCAGGGCTACGTGGTCGTCAACGTGATAATAACCAACGGCGACCGCGAGGCGGCGATAACCGAGGCCCAGGAGTGGTTCGATTACTACAGCAATCTGGCGCGTTTCGACGTGCCTCGGGGCAGGGAGTTCTCCGGTTCGCTGCCGCCGGCGTCGACAGATACCGATCGGGGTGAGTACGAAAAGATGGTCGAGACCGCCAAGCGGCATATCCTCGACGGCGACATTTTCCAGGTGGTCCTGAGCAGGACAAAGAGCGAGCCCTGCCCGGATGAGCCGCTGGACGTCTACAAACGGCTGCGGGACCTGAATCCTTCGCCGTACATGTTCTATCTCAACACGCCCAACACGATCCTGATGGGCTCCAGCCCGGAGCTTAATCTTCGCGTAAGCGGCGCAGAGCCCCGGAACGTTGAAATCAGGCCGATAGCAGGCACAAAGCCTCGTGGCAGAGCGGGCCACAAAATCGATCTCGACACGGATTTTCGCTACGAGGCGGAGTTGAAACTGGACCGCAAGGAGCTGGCCGAGCACATGATGCTGGTCGATCTGGCGAGAAACGACATTGCCCGCGTAGCCGCACCCGGAAGCAGAGTCGTAACCGAACTGCTGACCGTCGAGAAATACGAGTCCGTCCAGCATCTGGTGAGCAACGTCAAGGGGACGCTGGCCGTTGAGCTTGATGCGCTCAGTGCGTATCTCGCGACGATGAACATGGGAACTCTCACCGGCGCGCCTAAGATCGAGGCGATGAAGATAATCCGACAACTGGAAAAGACCAAGAGGGGCTACTACGGCGGCGCGGTGATGTACCTGACCGTGGACGGGCAGTTCGACAGTTGTATCACGATACGCAGCCTCCAGGTCCGGGACCATACGGCATACATCCGCGTCGGCGCCGGCATCGTCCACGACAGCGTCCCGAAGACCGAATTCGAGGAAACCGAGCACAAAGCGAACTCGTGCATTCGCGCGATTCGAGGAAAGTGACGAACATAACGGATTACGAAAAAGAAAGAGAAAAAAATGCACAGTGGAAGTGACCCTGTTTTGAAGTGTGGGAAAGTAGCGATGTTCTCGTGGATTTGCCTGTTGGCTTGTGTTGCGCAGGCAGCGGACAATGAGAGGATTTGTCTGGCGTCCGATCCGGCTCTCTCGCCCGACGGCTCGAAGCTTGCCTTCGCGTGGCGCGGAGATATATGGATCGTCCCGGCCAAAGGCGGCGACGCGAGACAGCTCACGCAGCATCCGTCCGGCGACAGCCAGCCGGCCTTTTCACCCGACGGCTCGCAGATTGCATTTGTCAGCGACCGCAACGCCGGGAGCCAGGTTTACATCGTGCCCGTGGAAGGCGGAGCGCCCGAGCAACTGACTTTTCATACGGCCGGATACTCGCTCGAACAATGGTATCCCTCGGGCCATGCCCTGCTGGTCAACGCCAACCGGGACCACATCTGGAGGGAGTCGCAGCGTTTCTTCAGGATTGACAGCAGCAAGCGCAAGGCCGAGGAACTGCTCTTCGACGCTTACGGTCAGGACGGCGATCTTTCGCCCGACGGTCAGAAGCTCCTTTACACTCGAGAGGGAATGAGATGGTGGCGAAAGGGATACTACGGATCGCGCGCGAGTCAGGTCTGGATGTACGATTTTGAGACGGAGGAGCACACGAAACTTCTTGCCCGCGAGACGGGATCGTGCTGGCCGTTGTGGAATGCGGCCGGTGACGGCTTTTACTATATCAGCGAACAGAACGGTGTGTTCAACCTCTGGCGGTACAATCTCGAGACGAATGAGGAAGAGCAGTTGACAACTTTCACGGACGATTCGGCGGTCTTTCCGTGCATTTCGCGGGACGGCTCGACGCTTGTCTTTCGCCATCTTTTCGATTTCTACCGGTTCAGACCGGGCAGGGACAACAGGCCGAAACGGATCAAGATTCGCAACGCGGGCGATATGGTGACACCGCCTCTCAAGCGACGGACTCTCGACGATGCGTCGGAAGTCGCGTTCTCGAACGACGGCCTGGAGATTGCCTTCATCGCAGGAGGCGACCTGTGGGTGATGGATACCGAGCTTCGCGAGCCTAAGCAGGTGACCGATACGCCCGAAGAAGAGCGAACTCCGGTCTTTTCGCCGGGAGGGGACTACATTCTCTTTGCAAGCGATGCCCAAGGGCAATGCGACATCTGGAGAGCCGAGCGGGCCGATCCCGAACTCTACTGGTGGCAGCACGAGCAGTTCGAGCTGAAGCGGGTGACCGAGGACGCAGAGGTCGAGCGGGACATTCGATTCAGCCCGGACGGTGAGCGGATTTCGTTTGTCAAGGGACTTGGCGATCTGTGGATCATGACGCCGGACGGCAAGGCCGTTCAGCGCCTTTTGGACCACTGGGATACGCCGGAATACGACTGGTCGCCGGACGGCAAGTGGATTGTGTACGCGACTAACGATCAAAATTTCAACCGGGATATCTGGATCGTACCGGCGGACGGCTCCGGCGATCCGGTGAACGTCTCACGGCATCCGTACGACGAGCACAATCCGGTGTGGCGTCCGGACGGCAAGGTCATCGCTTTTACCGGAGATCGGCTCGACCGTGAAACGGACATCTTCTATATCTGGCTCGAAAAAGCCGAATACGAGAAGAGCAAGCGAGACCGGACCATTGAAAAGGCCCTGAAGAAGATGGAAAAGTCGCGGAAGGAAAAAGACGACAAGCAAGACGAACAATCCGAGTCATCGGAGGATAAACAGATAGAGGATAAAGAGAAAGAAGATAAAGAGAAAACAGAAGAAAAGAAAACTCCGGAAGTGGTAATTGACTTCGAGCGGATCCACGAGCGGGTGCGCCGGATCGATATCGACGGCTCTACGGAGCGCGGACTGTTCTGGTCGCCGGACTCGAAGAAACTGGCGTTCAGGGCAACAATTGACGGCAAACGAGGCACGTACACCGTCGAGATACCGGACGAGCTCAAGCCGAAACTGCTGACCGAGAAGACGGGCAGGCAGATGCGCTGGCTCGAAAAGGGCAAGCAGATTGTATGGCTGTCCGGCGGCAAGCCCGCGAGCGTTTCGGAAAAAGGCAAAGTGACCGAGTATTCCTTCCGCGCCAGGCAGCAAGTGGATCGCGCGGCGCATTTCCGGGCGGCGTTCGAGTTGGCCTGGCGCCTGATGCGCGACCGTTACTACGACGAGCGGCTCGGCAATCGCAACTGGGATGCTATTCGTCGCAAGTATGCGGGCGCCGCGGCACAGGCGGTGGATGGCGACAGCTTGGGTGTCGTGATCAACCTGATGCTCGGCGAGCTGAACGGTTCGCACCTGGGCTTCTACAGCCGCCGGTGGTCCCCGGCTCCGGAGCGGCCGGACTGGAATATTTCAACTGCCCATCTGGGCGTGCGATTCGACGACGATTACAAAGGCCCCGGCCTGAAGGTCAGAGATGTATTGCCCAACGGCCCGGCGGATCAGGAGAAGAGCCGGATCGAGCCGGGCGAGATTATCAGGAGCATCGACGGCGTCAATGTAGACCCCGGGATGGACCTGACCGAAGTGCTGAACGGCCCGCCGGCTCGCGATATTCACCTGAGCGTCGAGAATTCCGAAGGCGAAAAGCGTGAGGTTGTCCTGCGTCCGATTTCGTACGGGGCCGCGCGAGGTCTGCTCTACGAGAAGTGGATTCGCGATAATCGTACCAAGGTTGACGATGCCTCGGACGAAACGTTGGGATACGTTCACATTCGCGGCATGAACTGGCCCAGCTTCCAGAAGCTCGAAAGGGAATTATACGCCGAAGGGGCTGGCAAGAAGGGTCTGATCATCGACGTGCGAAACAACGGCGGCGGCTTCACGACGGACCACCTGCTGACTATGCTGTGCCAGCCGTCGCACGCTATTACTGTGCCGCGAGGCGGCAAGGCGGGTTATCCGGAGGACCGCCGTGTCTACGCCACGTGGAACAAGCCCATTACGGTGCTGTGCAATCAGAACAGCTTCAGCAACGCCGAGATATTCAGCCATGCGATCAAGACGCTCGATCGCGGCAAGGTCGTCGGGGTCCCGACGGCCGGAGGCGTGATCTCAACCGGCGGTACGCAGGTGATGGATATGGGTTATTTGCGCCTGCCCTTCCGCGGCTGGTACGTGCTGGAGACCGGCGAGGATATGGAACTAAACGGAGCCGCGCCCCACTATGTTGTCTGGAATGAGCCGGGTGATGTGCCGATGGGTAAAGATGCACAGCTCGACAAAGCCATCGACGTTCTGTCGAAAGATGTGGAAGCATGGGAATCCCGTCCCAGGCCGAAATTGCGAAAAGCAAGTGAGCGGACGCGGGGGCAATGAAAGTAAAGGTGTAAGTATGGATGAAAAAAGAAAAGTACTGTTTATCGATAATTTCGATTCGTTTACGTATAACCTGGTGGATGATTTTTGCAAGCGCCATTGCAGGGCCAGAGTTTACCGCGCCGACACGCCGATCGAAGAGCTGGAGCGGGTTGCGGCAGAATTCGAGCCGGACCTGCTTGTGATCTCGCCCGGACCCGGCACGCCGGATACGGCGGGCGTCTCGCTCACGGCGGTGGATCGTTTCAAAGACAAGCTGCCGATATTGGGAGTCTGCCTGGGGCATCAGGTGATCGTGCAGCACTTCGGCGGCAGGATCGGCCACGCACCCGAATGCATGCACGGCAAGCCGTCGAGAGTCACACACAACGAGCAGGGAGTCTTCGAGGGTCTGGAAAATCCGTTGCAGGCCGGGCGCTATCACAGCCTTTGCGCTCTGGAGCTGCCGGATTGTCTCGAAAAGACCGCCGAATTCGAGGGCGTGGTGATGGGCGCGCGTCATAGAGAGCTTCCGATCTTCGGCGTGCAGTTCCATCCGGAAAGCATCCTGACACCGGCAGGCGGCAAGGTCATCGAAAATGCTCTGTCCATCGCGGCTAAAGTCAAAGCGGCGGCAGCGCGATGAATGATTGATTCATAAGAGGAGTTTTGCAAAACTCCTGGCATAATCTGATAAACGAGCTACGCTAATTCTGATAAGGAAGGCGAAAAGAATGGCTAATATCACCAAGTATCTGGAAATCATCCTGGAGGGCGGCGATCTTACGTTCGACCAGGCGAAAGAGCTTCAGGACATCATTTTCGCCGGCGAGGTCACGGAGGTTCAGATAGCGGCGTTTCTGGCGGCCATGCGAATGAAGCGGGCGACATCGGGTGAGATCGCGGGTCTGGCTCAGTCGCTGCGAGATCATGCCGTGCGGGTCGAGGCCGGCGTCGACAACCTGATAGATACTTGCGGGACCGGCGGAGCTACGGTCAAAACGTTCAACGTCTCTACGGCTGCCGCGATGGTGGCCGCCGGCGCCGGGGCGTACGTCGCAAAGCACGGCAATCGGGGGATCACGAGCAAATGCGGCTCGGCCGATGTGTTGGAAGAGCTCGGAGTGAATATCGACCCGGGACCGCCGGGAGTGGCCGAATGTATCCGGCTGGCTCACATCGGTTTTATGTTCGCGCCCAAATACCATCCCGCGATGAAATTTGTACAGCCCATCCGAAAGAGCCTGGACTTCAGGACCGCCTTCAACATTCTCGGCCCGCTGGCCAATCCCGCCGGGGTGACCTCGCAGGTTATGGGCGTCGCGCAAGAGGGCCTTCTCGAGAGGATCTGCGAAACCCTCAAAATGCTCGGCGCTAAGCGGGCTATGGTCGTTCACGGTCAGGGGATGGACGAAATCAGCACGCTCGGTATCACCCGCATCCGCCGGCTCATGGACGGCGAAATCACATCGATCGATCTCGATCCGGCGGAATTCGGGCTTTCCGATACATCCATAGACGAGTTAAACAGCGGCGACGCAATAACCAATGCCGGCATTGTACGCGGCATCCTGACCGGCGAGGATCGAGGTGCTCGAAGGAATATCGTGATTCTAAATGCCGCCGCGGCGATCATCGTCGCGGGTCTGGCCGATGATTTTGCCGACGCTATTCAACTGGCCGGATCCTCCATTGACGACGGCGGCGCAATGGCTTGCCTGGATAAATTGATCGAAGTGTCAAACAAGGCGTAGCATTAAGACCATGCTGATAGTAAAAGTCAAAATCTGTGGCATCACGAGTTACTACGACGCCGTAGCGGCGATGGATATGGGTGCGGACATACTGGGTTTTAATTTCTATCGGCCGAGCCCCCGGTATGTGACGCCTCGTAAAGCAGGCGAGATCGTTAATATGCTGCCGGCTTTCATAGATACCGCAGGCATTTTTGTAAATGCAACGGTAGAACAGATCCGCGAGGCCGCGGACCTGTGCCCCTTGAACTGGGTCCAACTGCACGGTGACGAGAGCCCGGAGTTCTGCAGCTCGCTGACCTACCACAATCTTAAAACCATGAAGGCGATACGCGTGAAAGAACAGGCGGACATCGAAAAGGCCAGGCGTTTTTTCACCGACGCCATCCTTTTGGATGCTTTTCATCCGGACAAATACGGCGGCACCGGCGACACTTTCGATTGGAGCTTCGTAGGGCATACTACAAGGCGAATCTTTCTGGCCGGGGGCATAGATCCCGATAATGCCGCCGACGCCGTCGAACTCGGAGTTTACGGCATCGACGTCTGCAGCGGGATCGAAGCCGAACCGGGCAGGAAAGACCACAAGAAAATGAAGAAACTGTTCGATAACATACGACACCTGAAAGGCTGAACATGAAGAATAGGGGTAGATTCGGCGACTTCGGCGGCTTTTACGTTCCCGAGGTCTTAATGCCCGTGTTGGAGGAGCTGGAAGAGGCGTTCTATCGCCTGCGCGAAGATGATGATTTCAAGGCCGAGCTGGGTCTGCTGTGGCGAGATTATGCCGGGCGTCCCACGCCGCTCTATCACAGCGACGCCCTGAGCGGGCGTCTTGGCTGTCACGTATATCTTAAGCGGGAAGACCTGATGCACGGCGGCGCGCACAAGCTCAACAACGGCCTGGGCCAGGGACTGCTGGCAAAGCACATGGGCAAACACAAGCTCATCGCCGAGACCGGCGCCGGCCAGCACGGTCTGGCCACGGCGACAATCGGCGCCATGCTGGGCATGGAAGTCAAGGTCTTTATGGGAACGACCGATATCGAACGGCAGATGCCCAACGTTCAGAAGATGCGGCTGATGGGCGCCGAGGTCGTGCCGGTGACCGGGGCGAGCGGCACGCTCAAAGACGCCATCAACGATGCTCTTCGTTACTGGACGGCGCACGTCGACGACACCTTCTACCTTTTCGGAACGGCCGCAGGGCCACATCCTTACCCGGTTCTTGTGAAGCACTTCCAGCGGATCATCGGGGACGAAATGCGAGCCCAGTGCCTCGAGCAGGCCGGGCGGTTACCCACTCTCGTTGCCGCCTGTGTGGGCGGCGGCAGCAACGCCATCGGAGCTTTCACCGCCTTTGTCGACGATCCGGAAGTGCGCCTTGTGGGCGTCGAAGCGGGCGGTTACGGACTCGATACCGGCAAGCACGCATCGACCCTTCAAAAAGGCAAAGTGGGAGTCCTGCACGGGGCGAGGTCGTACGTGCTGCAGGATGCGAACGGCCAGGTCATCGAATCGCATTCGGTCAGCGCCGGGCTGGACTATCCCGGCGTGGGGCCGGAGCACAGCTTCCTCAAGGAAACCGGACGCGCAGAGTACGTCAACGCCGTGGACGAGGAAGTGCTTGACACCTTCCTGCTGATGGCTCGCGAAGAGGGAATCTTCCCGGCCTTCGAGAGCGCCCATGCCGTGGCGTGGCTGCTTCGCCAGGCCGGTCAGCTCGACGCCGAAGACGTTGTACTTATCAACCTGAGCGGCCGCGGCGACAAGGACGTTGATGCTTTCATCAAATACAGACCGGAAACTGCACAGGATCAAGAAGGTAGCGTGGGCTCTGCCCACCGTTAACGCAATGGTGTGCACAGCACACTCTACTAAAATACGAGAAAATCTTTGCATGAAAACGTACAAAGACATCTTTGCAGCTCGTGACAAGGCCGCCCTCATCCCTTTTTTTGTGTTGGGCGATCCCGACTACCAGAAATCGTTGACTTTGATTAAGGGAGCAATTGATGCCGGAGCCGACATCCTGGAGCTTGGTATCCCCTTCAGCGATCCGATCGCAGACGGTCCCACAATTCAAAAGGCCGGCATACGCGCATTGAAATCGGACATGACATGTCGAAAAGCTCTGGATCTAATCGCCGAGATCAAAGCGTATGCCGACATCCCCATCGGGCTGCTGATGTACTACAACCTGATTTATCATTACGGATGCGAAAGTTTCTATCGAGATGCGGCCGCCGCCGGTGTCAACAGCGTGCTCGTGGCGGACGTGAGCATAGACGATGCCGATGAAGTTGCCGGTCCGGCTTCGGCGGCGGGACTCGATACGGTCTTTATGGTGACCCCGATCACAAAGCCCGAGCGGATGAAGCTGATCGCGTCAAAGACCACGGGCTTTATCTACGCAGTATCGCTGTTAGGGGTCACAGGGGCGCGCTCGGAGCTGTCCGATGCCGTGGAGAACCTGGTCAGCAAGCTGAAGGCAATGACCGATGTCCCGATATGCGTCGGTTTCGGCATCAGCAGTCCCGAGCACGCCGCAGCAGTTGCCCGCGCCGGCGCCGACGGCGTGATAATCGGCTCGAAGATCGTCGGCCTGATAGAAAGCAACCTCGACAATACCGAAAAAGCCCTTGAAGAGATCAAAGCTTTCATCACGCAGGTCAAAGTCGCGATCTGACATAAGAGACTCATACCTGAATATTCCTGAATCCTGCCTGGCCGAAATTTGTTGTGTTTGTGTTTTCGGCCTGCTACAATCGAACGTTGCCAGGTTCCTCGATGTAGTCGAGAGTGCGGGGACGCGCGCGAGAAGTACCGAAATGAATTGGGCAATGCATTGGGAGAGAACGAACATGGTCAGATTAAGAAGGCGGATCAGTCAGATTTTAGTATGGATAATGCTTTTTGCGATACTGCCGGCAGGACAATCTGCGGAGCCCCGGCAAAGCGAAGACACGGCACAAAACGCAAACGGACAGCGCAAGGAGTTTATAACCGGCCTCAAAGAGATTAAGGGTTCCCCGGACGAATGTTACGATACGCTCAAGCGCAGACTGCTGGAGGGCCATTTCGACGATGTCAAAGCCGCTCTGGACCTGCGCGACGACCAGGGCCGGCGCATTTTCGGAGGCTATCGCTTCGCGCAGCTTCGCGCACTGTGCGCCAGAATGACCTTTCAGCGTTACCACTTTCGCACTGCCCAGCTCGGCTGGCCGACCGAGAAGGAAGGTGAGAGGTTGCGCCAACTTGCCGGAGAGACAACCGCGGCATACGAAGAAGCCTTCAGACTGGCTCCTTCCGATTACGAGCGGGCCTGCATATACGCCCGATGGCACGAAGTTCACACACACAGGCGTTTCGAGACTGACTCGCTTCTGCTCAGAAGCGGTTCCCCGCTGGAGTACCTGGACAAGCCGGTCGATGAAGTCTTCTTGTCTCAAGTGTTGCGGCTGCGATCAAAGGCGACGCAAGCTCTCAGTTCCGCCAAAGCATACGATAAACCTCTGACAGCCGATCAGAGCGAGGCGTTTCTTAATGTCCTGACAGATGAGTATCGCAAGCTCGGCCGAATGGGTGTACCACAAAAGATCTTTCAGGAGGTGCTTGAGGACCTGCCCGATTTTCTGCAAAAGGCTATCCATCCGCGTCTCTTGACGCACCCGCACGAGAAACAAATGACCATCCGTTACCACCTCTGGTATGCTTTGACAGGACCTCGCCCGGACAGAATCGATCAGGATTTCATCAGTCAACAATTGCAGACGGTCAATCGTTATATTGGGGAGGGATTCACCGGCAGGTTGCCGGCATGGTACGCGGAAGAAACATCAAAATACTTCGTGGAAAGGGCCGGGCTTGTGCGAGGAAACTGCTTCATTCCCCGGTTGAAACAGCCCATCTGGCCCTTTGAATGGTCGGAACCCAGCAACAAATACCAAAAGAGCATCGAAGGTAGAATCCTCGACCAAATCGGCAAAACGGTCAGACAGAAGTTGGAGCATGATCGAATCACAGCTTCTTTCTCCGCTTCTCGTCGCTCGGCAGAAGATATGCGGGAGCATATTGCCGTAACGACCAGTCAAATTGCCGTTGTGCTGATGTCAGACCTTTCGATCTATCAACGTCTCGGTCATTTTCGATACCCGCCCGGGGTCTGGATCGCGAGCAGCGGCGGCACCACACACGATCAGTCGGGCGTCTGGGTCCATACCATAGGCAAGTACCAGCCGCTGCCTTCCTATCCCTGGAAGAAGACTATTACACCGATGGATTCATCCACAGCCTCGACACGATCCATCGCAAGTCGCGTTCTCAAAGCCATAGCCGCCGGTGATACGGCGACTCTCGACACACTCGTATCCGAATCGAGAGATTTCTCCAAGCAGGACATTCACAAACTTACTGTTTTTCTAAACGATGAAATCTATGCTACCGAACCGGAGCGGATGCAGGAGATAGAGGACCTTCTTATAGAAAAACCATGGTCCTGGTCGGTTGTGAGCGTGCGGCGGCCAAGTGAGGCGGCGGAAAAGACGCTGGCCTTGATTCTCCGATGGAAACTTGGCGGCTACTGGCTGGTGTGGGCCGGTCTTATTGAAGGAACTGAGCAGGAATCTCTATCTGACATGCTCGCGCGTCTCAAGCCGGGACTGGAATTGCCGCCGGAGCCTGCACCGGTTGAAATTGCCAAACCTGTCGATATTTTATCTGTAGACGGCATTTCAGAAATGCAGTCTCTTGATCCGATAGATGCCGGCCACAGTTGGCGGGTGCGTCTGGCTCTGGCCGAAGGAGATGCGGCAGTGCCCTGGAAGCTGCTTTACTGCCGGGCCGAATGGACCGATCAAGACCGCCCGGCAAGACCGGTTCCCTACGGTCGCTACATCGCACGACATTTGGGACCGGTCGTATGGACTATAAACAAAGAAGGATTTCACGAGGCCGGACCCGATCTCAACAGCAGACCCGCTCCTCCGATGTCGATCGAAGGTAATGGATCGGTTTATGCCGCGACTCTGCCTCTGAGAGGATTCGAGCAGTCGTACCTCCAGGTATACTCAGCCTTTGACGGCCGCGAACTTGCCCGACGGCGCATCACGGCGGACGAGTCGTCTGTCTGGTCCTGGGGGCGATTCATGGCGCACCGTAAGGGCTCGCCGTTCGGTGTCAGCGCGGATTTCGACGCCGCTTGTCCGGGGATGCCCGCCTTCAAGCCGGTGCTGGCAAAGACGATGAATAAGGGCGTTCATTCAATCAGCCTGAGCGTGGAAGATGGTTTCTTCTCGCTCAAGAGCGATAAGAGAATTCTGCCGACTCGCGGCAGCCGTTTGCTGGCGCGGTGGTGGCTCAATGGCGAACCTGTTTCGCCGCAGACGGCAGGAGAATTCGCTGCTGTCAACAATGCGCATACTGAGGGATTGGCAAGTTTGCTGCGCATGCCTGCGAAGTTGCCGACAGCCGTGCTGAAAGCAAAACCGGGCGACAAAGTCGGCTTGCAGGTGATGCTCTCGCCGGACCGCATCGAATCGCCTGCCTTGAATCCTGAAAGCAGCCAGTGCATTACCTCCCTGGATATCGGCAAGTCGCCAACCGTCCCGATATTGACAAACCGTCTCGACTTCAAAGTCAATGCCGCCATGATCGCTGAAAGCAACTCAAAGCCGGTAACTGCTGCAAACTTAAAGAAACTTGCCGAGGCGATACGTAAAGGAAATACTCGCACGGTTCGCCGCCTGCTCTCAGAGTGCCCGCAATTAGCCCGGGCGCGTGATTCGTCAGGGCAGTCTGCTCTGGAGATTCTCTGTTGTAGCAGGCCCATGGCAAAGTATATATGGCGCTGGAAGATAGGTGGCGATGCGACTGTCAAGTACTGGAAAGATATGGCTGAGATAGCTGGGATATTGATCGACTACGGCGCTGAAGTAAATGTGAAAACGCCAACTGAAGAGACACCGCTTTACTACGTCATAGACAGGGGAAGATCTTTTGGCCCGGACGACACGCCACCCGTAGAGCTTGTGCGCACTCTGCTGGATCGAGGCGCCGACCCTGAAATTGGCGGTCACAGGGGAACGGTCCTGCAGCGAACCGTTACAGTTCTGCTGTCTTATCAATCAAAAATAATGGCTCCAGTTGTAGAGATTCTGCTGGCGTATGGCGCTGACGTCTATGCGACGGGCAGGCGTCACCACGAAAAGCCGGCGTATGAGTTGATCGATGAATTAAGGAAGAAAGGCAACATTGATATCGCGGCACTAATCAACAAGCACAGTGCGATCAAATGCAAAGAGCAGGGAGTGGCGGTGCGCGCGGGCGTTGAAGAATTTATCGGGCGCGTGCGAAATGCGGATGAGAAAGAGCTGTTGTCTCTGAATAATGAACTTCCCTGGATGACAGGTATCGAACTGACCAGATTGGGACGGCACATCCAGAAGGAGCACGGCTCAGATTTGAAAGGCGTCGGCAGTATCGCTCAGTTGCGCCTTAAAGGAGATTGGGCCGAGGTGAGTCTGCCAACGGGGCTCAAGGGCGATAAGGCGAATTTATACATAGTACTGATGAAATATCCCGGCGGCGCCTATCACGCGATGGAGACAGGCTGGAACGATGGCAGTAATATTGGCAGGCGTATCCATAACGCATCACTGCAACACAGAGGACTGATTAACGCGGTTTATTCCGCTTTTGGCTGGATGCACAAATGTCGGATATCCGGAGGACTAAGCAGCACGGGATATCCGCGCAGAATTCCTTCGATATCGATTCGCAGCGAGCGGGATAGATTAATTGTAAGAGGACGGAACGTGCTCTCCCGGACGCACTTCCACGCCGAACTCACACCAACTCTGGTCTGGTATTGGGATGACCCCTGGTCGCTTAAGCTCGCATCGAGTATGAAATTTGAAAGGGACGGGCAAAAGATGGTGATGGCCGGCGGTGGTTTGACCTTCCAAAACAAGGACAAAACCGTCGTCTTTACAAGAAGCGACGGGCAAGTCCGCATGGAAACAGGCGGCAAAGAAACGCTCGGCTCGGAATTCATACTGGATCTGGAGACTCTGGCACAGATTCAAACAACGAATGAAGGAAGATAGGAAGATAAGAAGGGAGGAAGATATGAACAGGCGGCCTCTTATCTTCTCATCTTCTTATCTTCTCTCTTTTCTTCGTATTCATTCGTGGTTTCAGTTATGCAGTTGACTTTGTCGATAATAGTGTTATCATAATTCAAATCTGAAATCATAGATTTGAAATTCGCAATGGGGGTCTTGATAATGCAAAATCTTAATCTTTTGACACTGACGGCCGGGTGTGTTTGTGCCGTGGCTGCGTCTGGAGCGGGGTATTCGCCGCGAGTGGGTGAGCCGCATCCTGATTTTGTTCTTCCGTCGATAGCGGATCGCGAGCCTGTTTCGCTGTCGGAGTATCGCGGCCGGAAGGTTCTGCTGGTCCACTTCGCTTCATGGTGACGGGGCTGCCGCCGGGCCGTGCCGGCCTGGAACCGGAAGCTGGACAAGTACGTCCGCGAGGGCAGGCTCGTCGTGCTCGGAATCGCGCAGGAGCAGCACCCGAACCGCAATCGGCTCTTCACGCAGTGGCATAACATCGACTGGCCTGTCCTGCACGATCCGATCAATCTGATGCAGGTGCGAGGCGTGCCTATCGAGGTCGCCATCGACGAATATGGCATTGTCCGAGCTACGAAAGTCAAATCCGAAACGATCGAAGAGGATTTTATCAATAAGACGTTTTCCGCCGAGGATGGCAAGACGAGCAAGCCCGGTGAGGCCAAACGGCCGGACATTTCAGCACTTCGGCGACGCGCTGAGAAAGTCCGCTCGGCGGATGCCTGGCGTGAGTTAGGCGATGCGCTGGTGCTCTGGGAAAACGTTGAGAAAATCGACGATGCAATAGAAGCCTATACGCAGGCCACTCGTATCAAACCTGATGACGGTGATGCACATTTTCGCCTGGGAGTCTGCTACCGCATGAGGTACGAATCCGAGCAGCGCGAGCCGGAGGATTTCCAGAATGCGGTCGACCACTGGACTAAGGCCCGCTCGATCAATCCGAACCAGTATATATGGCGGCGGCGAATCGAGCAGTACGGGCCGAGAAAGACCAAGCCTTATCCGTTCTACGATTGGGTGGAAAAGGCCTGCAGCGAGATCGAGGCCCGCGGTGAAAAGCCCGTGGAATTGCGGACGCCGCCGACAGGCTCGGAGTTGGCTCGGCCGGACAGCAGCTTCGGTGGCGACGCAGGCGAGATCACCTCGCCCGACCCGAATGGCAGAGTCTTTCGCGATACGAAGAATCTGATCCTGACCGAAGTGGCGGTCGTGCCGGCTGAAGTGAAGGCCGGCGAGACGGTCAGAGTTCATATAACGCTTCGACCGAATGAAAAACACAAGGCGCACTGGAATAACGAGGCCGAGCCTTTGAGACTCTGGATCGATCCGCCTGAGGGCTTTGAAGTGCAGCCGCAACTGGTGACCGCGCCTCAGGGCAACAAGCCCGAGACCGCCGAGCCGCGGCGACTGGAATTCGAGCTCCGGGTCCCGACCGAAGTGAGCGGGACTTTCAAACTTAATACGTACGCCCTGTATTACGTCTGCGAGGATGTAGGCGGAACGTGCATGTTTCTGCGGCAGGACATCCCCGTCACATTAAGGATTGGCAAGTAGCCGTTCGTAGTGACGCCGTAAGGTGTTTTTTGCCAGTGAGTCCTGATTGTCCCTTGGGGATGGCCTGGCCAGTGAACGGTAAATTGCTGCAAATCCGGTTATTTTGCAAATAATTGTTTGCCCCGGCATCGGCGGCGGCGTATATTTGTGACCGCGGCGTTTTTTCCCGTCTTTTGGCCGGGCTTAACGGCTTGCTTTGACAGGCAATGACCGCCGCAGGAGAAGAGTCTATGGCAGTAAGTAACATACGCCGCTTATGGATTTGCACGACTGTCGTTTTGTGCTTAGCTGTCGATACGTACGGAATCGATTTCATGGGGCCTCCCACTGCGACGCACGAGGCGCTGCAAATGAGTCTCGGTCTCGAGTATTCGTATTCCGAAGAGAACGTTCAGTTTACCGACAGCGGATCGAGCACGCCGAACAGCATTGATGATATAAGAAGAAACGTGTTTTCCGGAAAACTGGGAGTGGGCCTGCATGAATATGCCGAGGTTTTCTTTCGGCTTGGTGCGGGTACTTTGCGAGCCGATCTGATCGAATTTGACGGCAATACTGACCCGATCTGGGGCGGGGGCGCCAAAGTGACCTTGCATAAGGGCAAGCGAATCGACCTGGGTGCTTTGTTTCAATGGAATACCTTCGACGGTGAAACAAGAGGATTCATCGATGCTTACGGGATAAACGCCCGGGAGGAGATTAAAATAGACGAGCAGCATGTCGCTTTGGGCGCCACGGTGCATATGGACGGATGGCGGTTTTACGGCGGACCTTTCTATTATACTTTCGACGGAGATGTAACAATAAAGGAAATCGGCAACACCTCGAACCAGATCAGGCCCGACATGGAAGAAGAATCGGAGTTCGGAGGCTACATCGGCGCGCAGTTCGATCTGGCCGCGGAGACGGTCCTCAGCGTCGAATACATCTATACCGGTGAGGGATCGGCCGTCGGAACCGGTCTGTCCTGGAAGTTCTGAAATAGCGAAAAATCCAGCACCTTGGCGTACTACAGAAACCGGATGAGGCTTGCTGGGTTCGCTAAGAAGGGTGCACATGCGCGAAAGTCTGTTACCCCTTTGGCGGCAGCGTGCCTTTTAGTTGTGTGGCGCCGCATTGAAAGTCATCAGGCAGGCCGCAACAGCAACCAGAAAATGCAGCCGGCCGACGTTGGAAAGGAGACTCTATGAACTCACATTTGTCGCTTTTTCTGCTTGTTTCAGTGTTTATGCTGGTTGGATGTTCGGTCAGGGTTGAAAGTCCTCCGCCGCACAGACCCTGTCCGCCTGTGCCGGAACATTCGCGCGAGGTAAAGTCCGATCTTGATGCTCGTATTGCCGCCGCAAAGACAATCAGCAGTTTCACCGAAAGGGACAGGGCGCTTTCAGTGATTGCCGTCGACGCCGCTTACGAGTGTGACATTTATCACAGCGTTAGGGCACTGTCGATGATTTCCAGTTTCACTAAGCGGGATTCGACTGCTGAGAAATGTGCGGATGTGTTCCTGGAAATGCGTATGCACAAGGAAGCTCATAAGGTGGCCGAGCAAGTGTCGAGCTTCACAACCAGGGATCGAATTCTATCGAAGATAGCCCAAACTCCCGCAGCGAGTCCTTCTGATTAATACTAGGGGATTGATCCGGCTTTACAGTTGTAGGGTGGGAGGACGGAGAGTATCTCCGTCGCTCCCGAAACGCACGCCGTCAACCCTGATATCGCCTCTCCTTCGTCTCCACGGAACTAAATCTGTAATAGCCTTCTTTAGCACCTCCCTTCTGTCAATTTTGCTCTCTCAAGACGATACTTGAACACTACACTTTACTTGCCGCTTGTAATCTTGATTTTTCTCGGTTTTTCCTTTTCCGGCTTGTGAATCTTTACAGTCAGCACACCCACGTCCATCTCTTCCAGGGTTTTGGCAACGTCGAAAAGTGGGAACCAACTATTAGTAAACATAGCTCGTTACCTCCTTTCTTGTTATTTATCTCTGTAAGCGCGCAATACGTTCCTCGGTTGGAGGGTGGGTTCTGAACAGCCTGGCCATGTCGCTTCCGGTTAGCGGGGCGACTATGAACATGTTGCTCTGGGAATCGGGAACGCGAAGAGGTACGCGTTTGTTGCCCGCTTCCAGTTTTCGCAGGGCTTGCGCCAGACCCCGTCCATTTCCTGCGAGCCCGGCCCCCAGGCGGTCGGCTTCGAATTCTCTCGATCTGCTGATAGCCATCTGTATGAGTGCCGCAGCGATAGGCGCCAGGATCATAAGCAAAAGGGCCACCAGAGGATGTGTCCGGCGGCTGCCGCCTCCAAAGAAGACCAGGTACGTCACCCAGGTAATCGCACCGGCCACGATAGCGGCGATCGTGCTTATAAGGATGTCTCTGTGCTTAATGTGTGAAAGTTCGTGTGCTATTACGCCCTCTAATTCTTCGCGGGAGAGCATCTGTCGCAGACCTTCGGTAACGCAGACTGCACTATGGCGCGGGCTGCGGCCGGTGGCGAAAGCATTCGGGGCCTGGGCCGGCGAGACATATACCCTCGGCATCGGCAGCCCGGCCCGCTCGGCGAGGCTCTCAACTGTGTCCCACAGCGCCGGATCCTGCTGTCGTGAGATTTCATTTGCCCGCATGGTCGCCAGCGCTATCTTGTCGCTGAAAAAGAATGCGAAAAAGTTCAAACCGGCCCCGATCAGCAATGCCGGCAGCAACGCAGCCTGCCCCCCAAGCAAATAGCCTACTCCCAGGCACAATCCCATTAACAGAGATAACAGCACGGTTGTTTTGAGGTTATTCAAAATCCTGTCCATTTCATAGCTCCTCAGCTATATATTCTTATCGTAGTATTTCATTTCTTTTCTCATTCTGATATCGCTGCTCGAATCAGCGAAATCGCCACGTGTAAACACTTGCAAGATACGTACCAACAGAAGTCTGTGTTCGTAAGTGTAGTTTAATGACGGACATACACAGAAAGCCTGTAGGCTGGATTCCCTTGTCATACTGCCATTTTTGCAGAAATTCCAAGGGGCAAAATGACAATTTGACATCGAATTTGCCGAACAAACTATATACCCCCGAACCTGATTTGCTGTAAACTGTCGCGGCAATAGAGCATGCGCCAAAGCAACGGCCGGACTGCTCAAAATTAACATTGTTGTAACATTCGAGCGATTTGTGTATAATCGCGGGCGGCAGGATCAACAATGGGGCGCTTTAGATTTGAGACAGTAGATTTTGGGCAACAATAATACCGAACGAGGGAAAAGGGGGTAAACGTACTATGGACAGACGACAAGGCTTTACTCTGATGGAACTTCTGGTGGTGATCGCCATCATTGCCATTCTTCTGGCAATTCTGATGCCCGGCATGCGAAAAGTGAAGGAAATAGCGAGGGAGACGGTGTGCCGGTCCAATATGAGGTCCGTGGGAATGGCCATTTTGATGTACCTGGGCGACAATGAGCGCAAACTGGCCGACCCCAGAAACGCCAACAGGTTTCTGTGGTACGATTCAAGGGGTAACGTCAGGACGACCAGCGATAACGATGCTTATTGGGGCATTGTCTACATAGACTACCTCAAGGATACTAAGATTTTCGGCTGCCCGAGCTTCAGACGCGTCCCGGAGTTGATCTATGACGTTGACCCAGAAGCAATTCAGCACGCAGCGCTTGGCCTGAGCGGCTACGCCAGAGGTCTGGACACAACCCAGATACGGCCGCATTCGGAGTTCATAATAGCTCACGACCACGTCGAACCTAGATTCGAGCAGGACTCCCGCGATATGTTATTCAACAAAGGTCCCGGCACCAAAAACCTTACGGACTACCGGCAAGGCGGCCGTCGGTCCAAGTACTATCGCGGTATCTTCAGGCACAATATAAGGTTCAGCGATCCATTCAGAACCGGCGGAAGGACCGGCGTCTTATGGCTGGACGGACACGTCAGCCCCATTGAAGAAACCACCGGAGATGACGTACCAAAAAGATGGTACACGGGTGAGAGATAAGACGCTGATAATACTAACCGGAGTTTTGCAAAACTTCTACAACGCCAGTTGTATTCCAGTGGCGTGCTTCTGCGTGTGCACCAAATGCGTTTATCGCTTTGAGGCTGCCAGCAGGTAAAAGGCTTTCTCGCGCCCGCTCTCGGCGGCCAATGGTCTATCCATGGCGGAATGGGTCCCCAAGGCTGCTGGCAGCTCCAAAGCGAAAAACGCAATTTCAGATTCGCCAAAGTTCTCTTATGGCCGGTTCAATTGTCGGCAGTCCGCAAAGTTATCATGACTTCTTATACAACAACGGACTATGTTTTTCGACGAACTTGAAGTGGCGTTGTAGTGCTAACCTAATACAGAAAAAAGGTGCCGCAGCGCGCCGGGTGCTGGATTCTCGCTTTCTTTTG
Organism: uncultured Pirellulales bacterium; assembly: GCA_964598225.1. Taxonomy (GTDB): domain Bacteria; phylum Planctomycetota; class Phycisphaerae; order Sedimentisphaerales; family Anaerobacaceae; genus SG8-4. Next base: position 26,458 of record CAZRBG010000011.1, on the reverse strand, counting down.
ACTATTTGTTCCCGTCGCGGTCGGATTTGGTCTTTGCCTTATGGCAGTCGTGATGATATACTCCGGCTGAGTTCGGCAACAATTGCCAATGAATCGACTCGAGTGGAGGCGCGCATGACGGAAGAATATTCGGCATCGGCAAAGATTTATCCGACCGCGGAACGCGGCAAGCTCAGCATCCTCGATATGCTGGATTATTTCGTCAAACACGGGGCGATGCGGGTGTCCGACCTGCACATCAAAGTCGGCGCCCCGCCCGCGTACCGCATCGACGGGGACCTGGTAAATCTCCGGGGGCCGGTCGTGACCGCCGAGATGGCCCGTCAGCTCCTCTACCCGCTGCTTAGCAACGAGAATATGCGAAAGCTCCGCTCGGAACGCAGCGTGGACTCATCATACAGGCTCGGCAAGCTCCAATTTCGTAACAATATCTTCATGGAAAACGACGGCCTGGCCGGGGCTATCCGCGCGCTGTCGCTGGATATTCCTCCGGTCGAGGAGATCGGCTTTCCGAACGACGTCTGGAAGGACATCGTCGATCGCAAGCACGGGCTGGTGCTCATGACCGGCATCACGGGCGCCGGCAAGTCCACCACGATCGCCTCTATTATCGACCGGATCGCCCAGAAAAAGGCCTGCCGGATTATGAGCGTCGAAGATCCCATCGAATACATCTTCAATCAGAGGTACTCAATGATCTCACAGCGCGAGGTCGGAAGAGACGTCAGATCTTTCGCACAGGGGCTCAAAGAGATGCTTCGGCAGGACCCCGACATAATTTTCGTCGGCGAGATGCGCGATCCCGAGACGATATCAATGACTTTGATGGCCGCCGAGACGGGGCATCTTGTCTTCTCCACACTGCACACGCGGGACGCCACCGGCACGATCACGCGAATACTGGATTACTTCCCCGAAGGCAGGCAGGCCGAGGTTCGCAATCAGCTCTCGCTCGGCCTGGCTTATATAATCAGCCAGAAACTCGTGCCGAAAAAGGACGCGAGCGGCCGAATAGTCGCGATGGAAATACTCAACAATAATTACGCCTGCGCGAACCTGATACGCATAGGCAAAGTCGAGCAGATCTACTCGCAACTGCAGACGAAGACCCAGAACAGGCCCGATGAGAAGATGATGACGATGGAGCGTCACCTGGCGGAACTTGTCAAGGCCGACAAGATAGATCTGCTCGAAGCAAAGTTGTGGACAAACGATCTCAAGTGCTTCCTTGACGCAATGCAGCGAGTCTGATTTCGTTCTTCGTAAGGAGTCCCTAGGACCGCGTTCCGCGTACTGCGTGCGTACTGCGGACACGACACAACACGCTGAACGCTGAACGCAGTACGAAAAAATGACGATCCACTTCTACTGTCCAAATTGTGACGCCGTGATTGCGTTTGACGACAAGCACGTCGGAAAACGCGCCAAATGCACTACCTGCAGCCAGAGATTCATTATCCCCGAAAGCAGCGGTCAGCTGGCGAAGAAATTCGAGAAAATGGAGGAAAAGGCCGAGCCTGTGCCTGGCTTCTATCGTGCCTCGCTTATCGATAGCTGGAAGCTGTTCGGACGAGCGCAGAACGCGACCGGGCTGGTTTTCGTAACTGCGGCCGTTTGCTTCAAGTTCTTCACGGGCCATACGGACTACTCTTTCGAGATGGGCCTTTTCAGAGTAAACGCGCCGATCGGCTTGATCGTGACGCTTGGCTCATGGGGATGCCTGTTCTGGTATTACATGGAAATCATTTATTCGACGTCTTTCGGAATCGATGATCTTCCCGATGTGGACATGGACGGCTTTTTCGGCTTTCTATGGAACATCGCAAAGTCCCTGTACCTTTTTGCCGTAGCTTTTATGATTGCCCTGATACCATGTGCCATCGCCATCGCGATAACAGAGGGTATCGGCATCGTGCCCAAGATCATAGGTTTCATCGGGCTGTTCCTATTTCCGATGACAGTCCTCACCGTTGCGGTCGGCAAAGACCTTCGTATGCTGCTCAGGCCGGACTACTTGCTAAAGCCCGTCACCGGTGCATTCTGGCCATACACAGTCTCAGCCGGTCTGTTCGTATTGGCGTTTGCGCTTCAGCTTAAAACTCGCTGGTATGACGACGTCTCGGAAAAGGGCAATATCATCATCGGCCTGCATCTACTCGCTAACTTGGCCGTCCAGGTGCTCGCGATAGTAGCGATGCGCACGATAGGACTTCTCCATCGCCACTATGGTTGCTACTTTCCCTGGTAGCGTTGTAAAGAAAAAGGCGAGGTTAGGCATACATGATTTAACGAAATCCGTCGTTTGGATTTCGTTATATCATAAGCCGTTAGGGACATGAGTCACATGCAGCTCGAACTCTCCAAATATGCCTAACCTCGTTTTTTTCTTTAGAATGTTGTAACCGGGCAACTTACGTCCCGGACAACCGAGGGCCGATGCACGAAAAGACGAGGGACGTAACCTGGTTCGTCCCTCGTCTCTCATTTCTCGTCTTCCTAAGGAGTCCCTTAGAACATCGTTTCTCCCCAGGCAGTAACGGGACAATCCTTTATGGCTGTTCGTTTGCAGCCGGTCGGAGTAACACGATGTCATCGATGAACATCGTTCCCGAACCGCCCGCCGCAGCCGGATCGCCTGTAGCGCCGAGGCCGATAGCGAGCTGGTCAACGTCGGACAAGTTAATGCCCTGATCGGCGAACCTGCTCAATTCTATCGGCCATTCGGTCCACTCGTCAGTCACCGCCGCATCGGCGTCGCTGTTGGTAACCACGGCCGGGCTACCGTTGACATTCGACAGAGACACATAGAACGGCTCGGCCGCGTTCGCCTGGATTCCGATGTCCTGATTGTCCCACTGGACACCAACATTACCGGTCAACGTAACATTCGAGAATTTTACTTCCGCAGCCTCAGACGCGTTGTGACTGGTAACTGCAAGGCCGATGTAGACATCCGAAGCCATCGGGATATTGTTGGCAATGGAGCCGGCAACCGGATTCCAGGATGAGCCGTCGGTCGAATGCGAAACCGTGAAGAATCCCGCAGCGTCGCGCTCGAGCTTGACCCAGTGCGGCGCGGAGATTTCTTCCTCGGTCGTACCGGTGGCACTGACGCCGGTGTCGATACGATTCTGGAACGCAACTCCACTTGCCGCCGATACGACTGCAAAGGCGTATTTCGAATCCGGATCGAGTGTCTCGCGGATCATAACGCCCGCCTTGGCCCAGACGTGAGTTTCCTCGATGCTGTCGACTCTGGCGATGATCGAACCCGGACCGCTGAGGGTCTTGTAGGCAAAGTGGAACTCATCGGAGGTGCCCCAGATATCCGCACCCGCACCGGTCATCGTAAACGTTCCGCCCAGCCCCTGTACGAAACTGCCGTCAGACGGCGGGAAGCCTCTGTACCACAGCGACAGTATTTCTACGCCGTGTGCCGTCCAGTCGCGAGGAGCGGTCAGCGGCAGCACGGCCTCTGAGTTCCTCACGCCGCCGGTGTTATCGTAAAGCAGCGGCATAGACTGTAAGCCACCATTGACAACCGCCTGCTCGGCGTACGGCGGCAGGACGTACCCCACCTGAGAGCCGTTTGTCGGTACGCCGAAGCCGTCTACCCACGTCTGCCAGATCGCTTCGTCTTCCGCGTCGTTATCGGTATAACTCTCGAAGTCGTCCACGAGCAGGAAGTCCGCCACGGTAAAGCTCCAGACATTGCCCTCGGTCACCGTGCCGTCAGCGTTATTCTCATCAACGCGCCAGTAATAAGGACCACCGCCCCACTCGACTCCATCGGCGGCAGTGAAGCTCGTTGAGTTCTGACGTCCGCGATAGATACCTGTGGTGTCCGACGTGTCGGCATTAGCCACGGCGTCTTCGTCGGTTCCGAAATAGACTTCATGGCTGGATGCGCTGTCGCCGGCATTCCAAGTCAGAGGCAGTGCGTTGTCAACATCCGGCATCGACTCGTCGGCCGGGCTCGGATTCCAGGCAAGCAGCGGATCTCCGCGCATCACCAGTTGTATCTCTTCCGGGGTGAGAGCACGATGGTAAATGCGAATATCATCAACAAGCCCGCGAACCGGACTTCCACCGCCTCGGCTGCCGTTGAAGGCGGTAGCTTCGGAGTTGGCGCCGATAAAGCCGAATCGAGTGTTGCCGGATCCGAAAGTCGGGCCGCCCGAGGCCGTAGGCTCGGCCGCGCCGTCGATATAGATCGTCATAGTTCCGTTATCGAAAACACCGGTGATATGGTGCCATCTGTCATCATCTATGCGGGTGAGGCTGCCGTAATCGACCTGGCCGGTACTGGTCATGACGTCCCAGCCGACCTGACCCGGTCCGCCGCCACTGCCGGCGATTTCCAGGCGATAGTACTCGTTCCGGTCGAAGGAGACGATATACTGACCCGCAGAACTGTTCGTGCGAATCCAGGCGGTAACCGACACCTCGGTCAGATCGTCAGCGGCGTAGCTGAGGTCCTCAATGGCGCCGTATTGATTGATTCTGACTCCGCTGTCGCCGAGCGCACTTGAAGCGCTCCATTCGGCGGAAACAAGAGTTACGTGATTACCATTGCCGGACCAGTCGAGGGCTCTTGTTCCTTCTGCTTCGTCAAAGGTCCACCAGGCAACGAGATCGGGATCGCTGTGAACAGGTATCGCCGGCTCGGTGGTAAAGCTCCAAACGTCGCCGGTGTGCGTCTCGGTCCCGTCGAATTCATCGACCCGCCAATAGTAGGTTTTTTCGATTTCGAGCGGACCGGGAGAAAAGGTTATCTCAGCCTGCGGCACAGCGCCGGTTGCGTTAGCTACCTCTTCGGAATCGTCGCCGAAATACACGCTGTGCAATTTCGCGCCGAAGCCGGGGCTCCAGTTGAGTGTCGTATTCGGATCGACATACGTCAAAGCATCGCCGGGCGAAGGCTTGTAAGCTGTTTTAGGAGGAACCGTAAAGCTCCATACGTCGCCTTTCCACGGACTATTCGGGTCGGCTTCGTTCACCTCGTCGATCCGCCAGTAGTAGGTTGTGCCGGGCACGAGACCGTCCGGTATCGGGAAGCCGGCAAAGCCGACGACAAGAGTTGGGGCGCCCTGGTTGCCCTGGAAGGTGTCTGCGGCCCCTTCATTTACGTCGTCAAAACTTGTGCCTATGTAGACATCATGAGAGACGGCAAAATCTCCCGCTCTCCAGCTAAGGTTAGCCCACGTATTTTCGTATAAAGCGCCGTCTTCCGGCTCGGGTAGCCGCGCCTGTGGAAATCCGGCCGTTCCCGCCATGGAAGTAATGATTTCATCCTGCGTGCGCACGACATCCGAAACGCGAACTTCGTCAATTATTCCGTGGAAGTAAGTGCCGCCATCCTGTTTGTAGCCGAGCCAGATTCCGTCGGAGGTCTGCGCGATTGAGTCTCCGATGGCTCCGTCTATATTCAGTTCTCCGTCAACATAAATCCACGCATGTTGGGCTCCGTTATCGTATGCCACAGCAACATGATGCCACTCGTCAACGTGATCCGCGAAATTATAGGTTCCTATCGACTCGAGACGTGCTCCCCAGACGCCAAGCCACAGAGCACCGTTTGCATTGACGGCCCATTGGTAGGCTCCCTGCTTGTGCACGATAGATCCGGCATTGGACCAGCCCGTGGGATCCGAGAACACCTTGATCCATGCGCCGATCGTGATGTTCCCCGTAGCCGGGTGCAGACTTGGGCTGTCGGCCACGGCGACCCGTGCATCCTGGCCGTTGAACTCCAGAGCCGCTCCTCCGGTCATTGCATCTTCAGTCCAGGTGGCATTTTCCACAGTTCCGTGGTTGCCGTTCGCCGACGAATCTTCGACGAAGTCGCCGCTGCCCTCGTCGATCCTCCAATAAGCCAGCGTGTTATCATCCGGGGGCTGGGCTAATAAAAGGCCCCCCTGCAATATTAGCATTGCAATAATTGCCGCAACTAAAGTCTTCATAGATACACCTCCTGAATTGCTGAACATTCATACGTTTTTACAGACAATTCCCCCCTTTTGGTATATGCTTTTGAGCATCCTTTACGACCTGATGAACCTCCTTCCTTCAAGAAGCGAACATTAACAGCAGAAACCGGACGCTCGAGAACGGGACTGTAGCCCATATAGCAATGCGGGTTCCAGCTCTTTGCTTGAAGTTCCTAACTGCAAACTTCACCGATTTTCGCCTACCATCAATATTATTTATACAATATCGGCAAGGCAGCCGTCAAGCAAAAAACAGCTCTTTCGGGGCATTCGGAAGGTAATAACGATATATCCGTGGAATGTCCATTGCCCGCCAAAAATAACGAATATGGCTTCTCGTGTTGCTTTTCATTCTCATTCCTGATAGAATATCGGATGCACAGAATATACCAGTCTGAGTAGCATGGAAGAATGAGGACGTCATTAGGGACGAAGCTGTTATCATGAACGAGAGACAAAAACCATCAATACTTCACTTTGAGCGCCACAGAACAGAGGGATTTACTCTGATTGAGCTTTTGGTGGTTATTGCGATTATTGCGCTCTTGCTGGCGATATTGATGCCGGCCTTGCAGCGGGTGAAGAAGCAGGCCAGAGCCGTCAGTTGCCAGGCCACGCTCCGCCAGTGGGGAACGATTTTTGAGATTTACATGCAAGACAACGAGGGTTACTTTGCCTACGGCGACAGCAGCGGCAGGTGGAGGAACGTAATACAGGAGCAGCACAGGGATCGCAGCCTGACCGCGCTCTGCCCGGAAGCGGCAAATACCAGGAAGCACGGCGGCACTTACGGCGCCTGGACCGAAGAATCGCTGGATGATGACTACGTTTCTCAGATCGACGAAGGCAGCTACGGCGTCAACCGCTGGGTCTACAACAGGACGCCGAATCGTGACGACACGAACTACTGGAAGGGGAAAAACCATAAAGGTCTCAACAACATCCCGCTGTTTCAGGATTGCTCGTGGTACGGTGCCGGGCCTGATGATGTTGATTATCCTCCCGAGTACGACGGCCACACCGGCAGCCGGAGCGGCCACTGGAGAGACGACAACATGCGGCGGGTTTGCCTGAACCGGCACAACGCCGCGACGAACATCGTCTTTCTCGATATAACCGTGCGCAGGGTGGGCCTCAAGGAGCTTTGGACTCTTAAATGGCACGAGAACTTCAACACGGCAAATATCTGGACGAAAGCCGGCGGCGTCCGGACCGAAGACTGGCCGCAATGGATGAGGAGCTTTAAGGAGTATTGACACTATGACAAGCAGGGAAGCAGGCGAACACACCAGAAGAGATTTCCTAAAAATGCTCGGTGCCGGCGCGTGCGCGCTCGCGCTGCCGCAGGCGGTATCGGGGCAGCGGGAGTCTTCACGCAGGCCCAACGTCGTTCTGATCTTCACCGACGATCAGGGCTCGATAGACGTCAACTGCTACGGTGCCAAAGACCTCTACACCGAGAATCTCGACAGGCTCGCCGCCGAAGGCACGAGATTCACCCAGTTCTACGTGGGCGCTCCGGTCTGCTCGCCTTCACGGGCGGCGTTGATGACCGGGCGCTACCCGCGCCACGCCGGGCTTATCGGCAACGCCTCTTCTCACGAGGGCGGAAGAGGGATGCCGACAGAGCAAGTGACTATTGCCGAGATGATGAAGGCGGGCGGTTACGCGACCGGTCACGTCGGCAAATGGCACCTCGGCTACGCGCCCGAGACGATGCCGAACGGGCAGGGCTACGACTACTCGTTCGGACACATGGGCGGCTGCATCGACAACTACTCGCACTTTTTCTATTGGGTGCCGCCCAACAAGCACGACCTTTGGCGCAACGGCAAAGAAGTCTGGCACGACGGCGAGTTCTTCGGCGATCTGATGGTCGCCGAGTGCAAGAGGTTTATCGACCATCATAAAGACGAGCCGTTCTTCCTGTACTGGGCGATCAACATGCCGCATTATCCGCTGCAGGGCACCGAAAAATGGCGAAAGAAGTACAGGCACCTCGACGCCCCACGAAGGATGTATGCCGAATTTGTCTCCACGATGGATGAGATGGTGGGCAAGGTCGTCGGTCACCTGGACAGGCTGGGTCTCCGCGAGGATACGATCATCATCTTCCTCAGCGATCACGGCCATTCCGTGGAGTCGCGAACCTTCGGAGGCGGCGGAAACTCCGGCGATTATCGCGGCCACAAGTTCACGCTGTGGGAAGGCGGCATCCGCGTGCCGTGCATCGTATCATGGCCCGGCCGGATTCCCAAAGGCGCGGTGCGGGGCCAGATGGGCGCGAGCATAGACTGGATGCCCACAATCGCAGAATATTGCGGCGTAAAACTCCCGGACCGAAAGATAGACGGCAAGAGCATCACATCGATCATAGAATCGGACGACGCGAATTCGCCGCACGAAGTCTTTCATTGGGAAACGAGAAATCACTGGGCGATCCGTCAGGGCGACTGGAAGCTCGTCCACAACGGCCCGGCAACGGAATACAAAGGCAAAAAAATCCCCAAGACAGAGAATTTCCTCAGCAACCTGACCGAAGACGTCACCGAAACAAAAAACATAGCTGAAAAGCACCCGGAAAAGGTAAAACAACTCACCGACCTGCACAACCAATGGCTCAGAAACCTCAGACAGAAGTAGAGTAAAGGTTCCGCCTGCAAATAGAGAAAACGCCTATTTTCCTGCCATGGCTGTTACGGTTTCTTCGGGGCCGGGGACGGTTTGGGGCTCGATTATTTTCGGGGGGCTTAGCAGGACGTTTTCGCCGGGTTCGAGGCCGGCGACTATCTCGACGAAGGTATCGTTGAAGGCCCCGGTTTCCACCTCGCGCTCTTTCGGGCCGTTTTCCGTGGCGACGTAGCAGACTTTTCTGCCGTTACGGTTGGCAACTACCTGAACCGGCACCATCAGAACGTCGTCCAGCTCGTCGACCAGAATCTCCACCTTCGCCGACATCCCGGGCCGCAGAGAGGTCCCGCTTTCCTCGATGTTCACCTTGGTTTTGTAGACTTTGGTGTCGGGACTGAAAAACCTGCTTTGCTGATCCGGCAAAGGGGCAACGCTGAGCACCTTGCCGTGATAGGTCTCGTCGGGGAAAGGCTCGGCGACAACGGTTGCGTTCTGTCCGGGGCGAACCTTATCGACCGAGGTCTCATGGACCGAAACCTCGACGACCATCTCGCTGGTGTTCGGAAGCGTTATGATCTTCTGACGCTGATATACCCTGGTTCCTTCCTGAATCGGGCCCCTCTCTTCGGACCTCCAGGAACGTCCGCTCGCGGCGTACACGACCATCCCCGGCGCCGGCGCCCGGATGGTGCAGGCTTCGACCTGCTTTCTTATCCGTGCCACGTCCGATTTCGCATCCGCCAGATCCTCCTCGGCGTTGCTCAGCCTGGCCTGGGCCTGTGCTAATAATGAGCGGGCGCGAGCTTTGGTCCGCCTCAGTTCGTTTTGGGATTCGCGATAAGTACTCAGCAGGTTCAGCGCTTGTTTGGGAAGCGTGTACGTCTGGAACAGTCGTAGAGCTTCTTCGGCAGTTTCTTTCTGGACCCGATACCGTTCGACGTCCAGATCGGCGCTCTTAAGATCAAGATCGGAAGCGTAATTGGCATCGTGGAGCCGCTTAGTGCCTTCGAAAACATCTGTTGCTTTTTCCAATTGGCCCCGGGCAAGGAGGATATCATTTTCATGTTGTTTTTGTGTTTGCAGAGATTCGCCGCCGAGGTTGTTCGGTTCGGCAAGAAAATCCGCTAAAGTAGCCACTTCGATCGTCGCGTTTGGATCTGCCGCGATTTCCTCCAGCAGCCTGTTCGCTGCATTCTTGCCTATGTAGTTCTGCAGGTCGAGCAAACCGAACTGAACGGCCAGTTTGGCTGCCGTGATATCGCTTTCGTTCTGGTTCTGTTGAATTCGGTAATTTTCCTGGGCCTCGGTGAGGGTAGCCTCGGCGCTGGCAAGGCCCTTTTCCTCTTCCTGGAGTCTGTCTTCCGCTTCGGAAGCATCCATTTGGACGAGTATCTTGCCCTTATCCACATCTTCCTGCGTAATGTAGGTCCCCTCGGGAACAATCTTGATTATCGTCGCATCACCATAGACTTCCGAGCGTATATCAATCGTTTGGCGGGCTTCGATGGTTCCGCTCTCCGTGACCGTGATAGTGAGGTCACCTTTGCGAGCGGCAAATGTGTTGCCCATCGCGGCGCCCTCGGAAGAACTTTCCCCCCGCCAGAATCCGGAGAGAATGAGCACTATTGCAGCAACTGTGAAGAACAAAACAATCAGCCACAACTTTCTACCTTTGTGTGAAGTCGAATGCCGGCCGTTTTGCATTTTAGTTTCCGTCTGACTTTTTTTGCTTCTTGTCATCGGTTTGCCTCAATACTGTTTAAGTCTCTCGGTACCAGTCAAAACATTTAATTAAAACTCCTGTCGCCACTATCCTACTACATCGGTGCGGAAAACACAATCATTTTATACTCATACGGGCCGTTGTAGCCATTAGTTCAGGCAAAGGGCGTCGAACAACGGATTCGGCGGCTCGTAATTCTCACCTTTAAACGAGTCGCTTCGGCCGTCCACGATGTGAAGAAAAATGACTGTGCCGATTATGGCAAGATCCTTGCAAAATACCGTTTAAGCGGTAAGAATAGGTCGTCGCCGCCGAAATAATAACATAACAGCGCCATACTTAAGGGCTATATATTGGATTCCACAAATTCGTCAGAATTGCCGCAGGGGCAGTTACAGCGGCTGGGCATACGGAGCAGGGCTTATATAAAGCTCGGCGGTCTGCGCGTGCGCAGAACGCGTCTGTGGCGGGACGTCTGTCGTTTCGCGAATTGGCTGGAGTCCGATGCCGCTGAGCTTGCCCACGATGCCCATCAGAAAACGATCATCTTCGAACTCATTGGCGAGCAAGCCGGCGCAAACGTATTGATCGGCAAAACAAAACGTAGTGATTTGCTCGACGATTTCCAGTTGCTGTGGGATTTTCTCCTCTCGCTGGGCATCGAGCGCGTCGAATTCGATTCTCGTCTCGAAACGAATCAGGTGACGGATATTATGGCCTTGCTCTATACCTACCGCCGCAAGCTCGGCAGGCGTGGGGAGGGCCAGATTCCGGGCGGTATCGCGGGCCGTCTTCTGAGCGGAGAAGGGCTGCACGCGGCCTGCGCATGCGTTTCGATCAAAGAAAAGACACTGGTTATCGACTACACGTATTGCACGCTTGCGTTCAGCCGGCTCATGCGCTGGTTCGAGCGTAAGCACAATCGATTCCACGATCATCGCGTTTTGTTTCACGCCGCGCCTAAATATGCCTTGCTGGTCGCGGTCATCGCCATTGCACCGAGCATCCTCTACATGAGGATGTACGGCGACTGGTTCCAATTCACAATTTCCGTCTTCGCCTCCTTACTGCTTGCCGGGCTTGTATACATGTTCTTCATGGTCGCCGGGAGCGTGGAATACGACTACGAGGAAAAGGACTACCAACTGACCAGAGCTTATCGCGAAGTCAAAACTTATGCCGATCAGGTCAAGGCCGATCTCAACCGCGCCCAGCTTATTCAGCGCAAGTTTCTGCCGGACCTGACGAACGGCCGGCTTTCGGATCGTGTCGGTTGGGCCTTCGAATTCGAGCCCGTCGAGGAGGTGGGGGGAGACTATTATGACGTGCAGTACCTCGACGACGACCGGATTGCAATTCTCTTCAGCGACGTGAGCGGCCACGGCATGGCCGCGGCGTTTGTGACCGGAATCCTCAAGACGACCTTTGCCATGTGGATGGAAAGCAAAATGGATCTGCCGGATTTCGTGGCTCAGCTCAATTCAACGCTGTGCGGATTGATACCCATCGGCAACTTCGCGGCGGCATTCGTGGGGGTATACAATTGCCCGACGGGCGAGCTGTATTACGTAAACGCCGGGCACCACCCGCAACCCTGGCGGATACCCGCAGGAGACGGCGAGAATATCTCTTCGATCACCGGTGGACGTGTCCTGCTGATGGGCATAAGCCGGGATATCGACATCGAGCCGTCCCGGCTGACACTGAGGCCGGGCGATATTGTACTGTTTGCCTCGGACGGCATCGTGGAGAATCAGAACGCCGAAGGGGAGATTTACGGCGTCGACAGGTTTGGCCGCTTTCTGCAGGAAAATCGGGACGGGTCGGTGCAGAGCCTCGTCGATGCTATCGTCAACGAATGGCGGACCTACTCAGCCCAAGCAAAGCAAACCGACGACAGGACGGTCCTGGCCCTACAAGTCAAAGACTTGTCCACGAAAGGAGATGCGCAACCTTGCCGAACATAGATTATTATCGAATCGCGTTTATTCCAGCGGTGTTGCTCTTCGCGACCCTGAGCACCGGCGCTAAAGAGAAGGTCGTCCTCGATACCGACATGGTCATGCTGTACGACGACGGCGTTGCATTGATGATGCTCGCGAACCATCCGAACGTCGAGCTGCTCGGCGTAACTATCGTCCCCGGCAACACCTGGGTCAGTGAGGGAACCGCCTGCGCCATCCGCCAGCTCGAAATCCTCAATCGACCGGATATTCCCGTGGCTATGGGAACGCAGTATCCCCTGCGAGCCGGGCGGTACAAGACAATAGAGACCGAGCGGAAGATGTTCGGCTTCAGTTCGGCCTACATCGGCTGCTTCTCCCGCCCGGAACCCAAATCGTATCTGGACGTGTACCGCAGAGAGTTCGACACGAATCCAAAAATAAGGCCGGTGAAAAAACACGCCGTAACGTTTCTCATCGACACGATCAAGGCCAATCCCGGCCGGGTAACGGTCCTGGCCATCGGCCCCTGCACGAATCTCGCTCTCGCTATAAGAATGGCGCCCGAGATCATCCCGATGATAAAGAGCGTCGTATACATGGGAGGCGCTTTCGACGTCCCGGGCAATACAACCCCGGCTGCCGAGTTCAACTGGTGGTTCGACCCCGAAGCGGCCAAAATGTCAGTCCGCGCGCCGTTCGCCGATCAACTGATCGTGGGACTGGACGTCTGCGAAAAATACCACTTCGACAAGAAAATCTTCAGTCGCATCACCGCGGCCGATACCGAGATTGCAAAAATGTTCAAGGACAAGTACGGCCCCGAATTCGAGAAAAATCCCCGCTTCACCCGATTAGTCTGGGACACCATAGCCGCGGCGGTAGTAATCGACCCGACCCTGATCACCGAGCAGCAAACCCGCTGGGTAGACGTCAACACCAATTACGGCCTCGACTACGGCCGAAGCCTGAGCTACAAACTCCAGGGCCCCGCCGGAACCCAAAAAGCAAGAATCCTGAAATCAATAAACGAACCCCGCTTCTGGAACCTGATGGTAAACCTGCTCACCAAATAATGTTGTCATCCATGCACAGGCAGGGACCCAGGTCTTTATTCCAAAACATTTAGACACTGATACCTATGGCACAAGTTTCACCGATTAACACTGATTTCTCGCCACAGAGAACACCGAAGTCACCGAGGGGTGGTAGGGTCTGCTGCGCACGCCACCCACGAGAGGGAAATCAAAATCCCAGGAACTTAGTCCTTAAAGGTTGACCTGATTTACGCATTGGTTCTCCTAACGGCGGCGCCTCGGTGCTCTGCGAATAGTGCGAGGCCGGTTGTCTCTCTTGGATTCTGGGCTTTGCGGGGGGCGAGTTGGAATTCTCATCTTTTCATTTATGTGAATATACTCAAGCACAGGGTGACTTTTTTCCAATTCGGCCCTCGTACGACTGCGGATAGGGTCGGTATCAACTCGGATGGACTCCAGAGACAGAGGGCCGGTCAGAGACCGCAGGGCGTCATCACTTATGTCGCCTTTGACTGTCAAACTCCGGAGTTTCGACAGGTTGTTTAAATTCGCCAGGTTCTCGGCCGTACAATCTGAAATCTGGCTGATAAAAAGACGGTTCAGTTCAGCTAGGTCCGCGAGGTAAAGCAGGGATTCTCCGGTCAGAGTAGAATTCGATTGAATCATCAGTCTTTCAAGCGCTGGCATGTTCTTGAAAAATGCAAGGTCGCTGTCGCGCAATGGCAACCCGGACAGATTCATGTCCTTCATCTTCTTCAGTCCCGACAAGTCCAGTGTCAGCTCGTCGCTGCGGTGTGCCGCGGAAGAATTCCCTCGCGGGCGCGCGTTTACTTGCAAGTGTTGCAGATTCGCCAGACCGTTCAATTGATTGATCGCGTTGCGCGTAACCGGGCAGAATATGGTCAACTTTTCCAACTCTTTCAACTTGCCTATTGAGGCTATGCCTCGCTCGGTCACGTTTTGGCCGGAAATGAACAACTCCTTAAGTCGGCTCAATGATTCCAGAGAGGCAACGTCCGCATCGGACAAGGAGTCGCTGCCTGTGAGATGGAGTTCCTCCAGACCCCACAGGCTCGCCAGGTGCGACACGCCTGTAGGGCCGTAGTAGCCCTGCCTGCGATCTTTCAGCGCGACGCGCAGGCATTTTAGGCTCTTGAAGGCCGTCAGTGTCTTCATGCCTTCGGCAGACAGAAAATTGAGTCCCTCGATGGATTCAAGGTTCGGAAAGTTCTCTGCAAGTTGGCGCGCCAGGACATCACCGTGACGGATACCTTGAGGGCTGATCCAGATCTGCCCAAAGTCGATTTTTCTGAGCTTTTTCAGATTCCGCAAGTAAGCTATGCCTGCGACAGTAAATCTGGGATTGGCGCGGATGAAGTACAACTCTTCAAGGTTCTTGAGTTTGCCTATGGAAGCAAGGCTGTCGTCGGTGAGTCGACCGGCGACTCCCCAGAGAGTTAGGCTCTTGATCTGTGTCAGGCCTTCAAGATACTTGATGTGACGGTCGGAGATTGGACTTTGACTGGAACCCCAGATGCACAGGCGCTCCAGCCGGGGCATATTCGCAAGTTCGGCCAGGCCCCGGACCCCAAATCCTCCCGGTCCGTATCCTCAGCCAGCGCAGATTCCGGTGTTGTCCCACCTGCCTGAGTCCCGCATCGGTCGCCTCCGAAAAAAGGTCCAGATACTCCAAAGCAGGCAGGTCCCCCAGAATCGCCAGGCCCCGCCATGTGATAGAGGGTTCTTTTAGTTCCAGGGCCCTCAGTGAATGCAGCGTCTTGATGCGCTGTAGCCCTTCGTCAGTCACACCGGTATTTTTCAGACTCAACATTCGTAAATCCGTTAGGTGCTGGATCGGCTGCAATATGCTTGGATCTGTGCCGGTCCTTTGGTGCATCGCGCAATAGACCGAGAGCCTATACAAGTCGTTCGGATCAAGCGTCAACAGCCCGGACAAATTCTCTGGGTCTTTGCGGACCCGGTCGGCAACCGTCTGCCGGTACCACAGCGGATTTTGCGCACGCTTTCTTGCCGATTCCCGCGGGCTAACTGCCAGGTGAACTATCAGTTGGATGTTTCGGCCTTCGGGCACTGGTACATTGCCCTGTGCAGCGGCAAGATACTCCCATTGGACGGACAAGGTTACGGGTTTCGGGTCCCAGCCCGGACCGGATTCGGGTTCTAGGTACAGATTGCCCGTGCATTGGCCGGATGGAAAAGAGAGGGTTCTGGTTGGGCCCGGAATCTCGTCGAGCTTCAACAAGGTGGTTTTATCGGCTTTCAACCCCGTGGTAACTCCAATGGCCGCTACCATGATCGCTGCTGCGCCGATTCGTCTGAGTATAAAGCTATTGGGAATCATCTTTGACTCCTTCATGTAATCTTAAAAGCTTCCAAAGGCCCTCTACGTTGCTCAGCCTGGTCGTCAGCCTCATCTTCTCACCCGCCGACCAACTCCTGCCGTCAAGTGAGAACGCTGTGCGGACGGTGGCATTCCAGGTGACCACGGCGGATTCACCATCTTCAGACACATCCACGAGTTCTACCGGCAAACCCAGATAGCGCCGATACAGGCCACCCGCCATATCTGCCTCTTTCCCGACGAAACAGTCGGCCAATTTGTCGGTCGCATCCCGATCGATGAGAGACAAAACACTGTAAACTACCGCAGCAGGCGTACTTAGGTCCGGCTCATTTGCTTCGCCGGGCTCAGGTCCCATACGCATAATTACAGGTGGAACGGCCGGATTATTGGTCCCCAACAGGCGGCCCAACGATGCCTGTTCGCCGGACGAGATTTCTTCACCGTCTAATGTATCTTCGGATTGAGTGTCCGGCCGCTCAGGAGACGCCGGCGGCCCGGGCGGGGAAGCAGACTTCAGGTAGCATAAATAAACGATCGCTGATACGATACCCACGAGTGCCGCTGCAGCAAATACGACCCGGAACCTTTTCGCATTGCTCAATATCGGCATAAGCATCGCTCCCAACTAAGTTATCCGCCAGTTGTTAATACCTGGTAAAGTAACTGTTGATACACAATGTAACCTATTTCGCGCCCAAGAACACACACAATTTGGCGTTCTATTTCATAATTAAAGACGATTTCAGCAACCACACGTAACAAACAAAATCGAAAAGAGTTCAAAAAAAACGAAAAAGTTGCGAAATGTCGCACTCTCTCGGATTGGTCTTTGTCCCGGATAAGGGGATTTGCCGCATTCGGGGCCAACGGCATCATCGGTTGGTGAGCCGGCGGCGTCATGCTGTCGCCGGCAAAGCGATAAACCCAAAACGTCTTTGCGTTTAGCGAGTTGAGGCTTCCAGCAAGCTATCGGTGGGGTTATTTTTTTCTTGCTGGCAGCTTGAAAGCGATTGATTTCTCATTTCCCGATAGCCATATCCCTCCACGCGGCTCCGCCTTGGTCGGATATCTGGGGACAGCATACTAAATTTTGATGTCACCTGTTTCGTTTACTAAAGAGGACAACTACAGCTCTCAGCGAATCTTGAAGGGATTCCTCTCATGTAGTGCAATGCATCCAGTATGAACATTGCTTTTTCTGCAAGATCTTGTACTTGTTCATCTATCCACTGCTCATTCCAATCCGGATGGCTTCTTTTAAGTGCACGTGACACTTTATCTATGAAATTATCTTTGTCAGAAGTTCTTGGATTACGGCAAGTCCTCTTGTTCACCTCCCCCTCCCGTACTTGTGGAGGAAGATTAACGAGGTCAGGATCGTTGACACTGCGTGTTTTGTTTTTGAGTAGCGGACTATAACGATGAATTGACATGACGAACAGATAGAAACGATCATCTATGTCTTGCCATGTTAAACAAGTGTCTGGCCCAATCCAATATGACAAATACTGGTCAATTTTCTTTGTGAAATATTTCATGTCTGATTTCTCCAAGATATATGGTTCTTTGGGGATAGCATACTCGATTCAAAACCTAAATACGTAAGATGTCCCCTGAATTGGATTGGGGCCCTTGTTGCGATCCTCGCGGACCATGACCGCCTCGAACGAATCTATGTCAGGGCGCCCGGCCTCTTCTTTCTGTTTAACCTGTATGGGATACCATACATCCATGAACGCCAGTTCGCCTTCCTTCTTTTTAGGCGTAGCCGACACCGGATAAATTCGCCCGTCGATACCCATATCACCAACCTGTGCCTTGTTGGGAATACCACCCAGCGCGATAACTGCCCAGTTTTCAAACTCGAACGGGGGAATTTTACGAAGCTTCTCTTCGGACCACGGCAGGTCACGCACGATAAAGCCCCGCCCAATTCGCCATAGCTTTTCATCCTCTTTGAGACCGCAAACATCTCGCATGCGCTTGGCCATTACCCGACAGGCTGTAGGAGAGACGTCTATGCCGATCCATTGACGCCCCCGATTTTCAGCGGCTACTAATGCTGTCCCGCAGCCACAAAAAGCATCGAGGACAATATCATTGCGTTCGCTGCTTATTTCGAGAATCCGTTGAAGCAAGACCAGCGGTTTCTGTGTTGGGTAGCCCAGGCTCTCACGAGAAGAACCATGAACAGGATTTATGTCATCCCACAGGCTTCCGATAGGTGTTCCCTTTCCTTCGTCCAGATATCTTTTCTGTCGTGAGACGGCACCTGGCTTCGACTGGACAATCAATCCTTGCTCATACATTTTCTCCATATTTTCCTTGCTGAATCGCCAGTAGCGTTCAACACCGAGAAATTCGTAGAAAGGATTTCCCTTTGATGGTGATGCACCACCAGGGGCACATAGGTCACCGAGCGAATATCTACGTCCAGTTTCCGGTTCAATATTCCTGTAGAAATTCTCGATATATTCTTGGTCGTACGGCGTGTAAAGATGCTTGAAGGTGTATCTCTTTCCTTTGGCAAAGAATAAAATCATGTCGTGAACACGACCGAGGTGCTTTGATCCTTGCTTGGCGTCGCTATGTGCGGATTGGCGCTTCCAAATGATTTCATTAACGAACTGGTTCTCGCCGAAGATTTGATCCATCATAATTTTGACGTAATGGGAAGCGTGCTAATCGCAGTGATAGTAGAAGGAGCCTGTATCCTTGAGAACGCGGTGCAGTTCTACGCAACGGGGCCGCATGAAATCGATATAGGCCTGCGTCGATGCGTGCCGGTCCTCGAAAGAGCGTCTTTCTTTGGTCTCACCCCAGAAAACTTCATAATTTCGGTTGGAGTTAAATGGCGGATCAATATAAATCAAGTCAATGCATTTGTCCGGTAATTTCTTGAGCTGTTCAAGGTTATCCCCACAGTAGATCACTCCCGTATCGACCAGTGGTGACGGCTTGCCTTTTTTTCGAACCGTTTTTTTGTTTCTTTTTCGCTTTCTTTGCCATAGTCCATGACTCTATACCGCTGTCGGAATTTTGCAAGTTCATTCTCCAACCGTAAGAATGTCTTGGTACGAGCAGTATTTATGAACGTGCATTATTTCTTTTACAGCTTTGGTAGTTCGTATCCTTTTCGGTATTTTTTTGTCAGGTAGGTGTTGGCATTGGGGGCGTCGATGAAGCGTTCGTTTTTGGTGTCGAATCTTAGTCGACGGCCTGTTCGCATTGAGATGTTGGCGAGATGGCACAGGGCGGCCGAGTGGTGGCCTACCTCGACGTCGGCGTTCAGGTCGCTCTCTTTTCGACTGCGGACGGCTTTGATGAAGTTGGCTGCGTGAGGGGTTCTGCCGCGGGGGCCGCCGGGGCCGGGCTTGCCGTTCTTGAATGTTACCTCCCAGCCGTTTCTGCCGATCGACATTGTCCCGCCGTCAGCGTAGAACATGTCGCCGTTATCGTGGCCTTCGAGTTTATACGGCGTCCACAGGCGCATCTCGAACATCAGGTAGACGTCATCATACTCGAACGTAGCGATCTGAGTATCGGGCGTTTGGTGGTCGTCGTCGTAGAATAACTGCCCGCCGCTGCATGAGACTGCATTCGGCAGCTCGACGCCTAAACCCCAGCGGGCGATGTCGATCTGATGGACACCGTCGTTGCCCGTGTCGCCCGTTCCGTAGTCCCAGAACCAGTGCCAGTTGTAGTGGAACCGATTGCGGTTGAACGGCCGCTTCGGCGCCGGGCCGAGCCAGAGATCGTAGTTGACGTTGGGCGGAGCTTCGCTGTCTGCGACGCGGCCAATCGGCCCTCGCAACTGGCAGTTGATCGCCTTGGCCATCCTGACCTTGCCGAGCTTGCCCGAGCGAAGGTACTCGATTCCCTCTGCGATGTTCTCAGAGGATCGCGCCTGCGTGCCGTGCTGCACGATTTTGCGGTGCTTGCGCGCCAGTTCTACCAGAAAACGCCCTTCGGCGATAGTGTGGCTCAGGGGCTTCTCGACGTAAACGTCTTTTCCGGCGACAACGGAATGTGCCGCGACGGGGACGTGCCAGTGGTCGGGCGTGGCGACGGCCACAACGTCAATGGATTTATCCTCAAGCATCCGCCGAAAGTCCTCATAGCCGTCTACCTTTGCATTGCGGTCTTTGAATTCCTTCACCCGCTTTGCCAGCTCGCCGCCGTCCACGTCGCACAGCGCGACCACGCGCACGCCGTCGAGGTCATGGAATTCCCGAGCGAGGCTGCCTCCCCGGCCGCGAATACCCACTATGGCCACGCGGATATCGGTGTTTGCTCCACGAACGTTGGAAAACGGCAAAGCAGCCGCGGCGCCGGTGGCGACTGTACTTCTAACAAAATCTCTTCGGGTGAGATTGTTCATGATAAACCTCCCTTCAAAAAGTAAGGATATCAGGGGATCAGACTATCAGGGTGCAGGATATCAGGATTGACCCGCCGCCTCTGCCGGGCGCTAACACTTACCTGATAACCTGATACCCACGACCTGATTACCTGGTTCCCTAATAACCGCATTTCAATTATTCTGCGAATTTCCTGAATCGCTGCTCGATCTGTTCGGCGGTTCTGATCCCCTCGTAAACAATAACGAGAAATCTGAAATGTGCCGTCTCACCGGGCTCGAGTCTGAGGTTTAACGGCATGACTTTGTTCTTTCGATACTTCTGCGGCATCTGTCGCTGGAAGTCACCCTGACCGAGCGGATTGGCCGAGAACAGGCCGTAATTTCTAACGTGCCAGTACGTGGGGTAGTTGATACTCGCCGGGTGATTCAGGATGGCGACTCCGACTACCTTGCCTTTTCTGACGCCCTGCAAGGCGACCCACCGGGCGCGCTTGCCCCAGACGTTCTTTGCCGTTTCGTCACCGTTCGAGCTGAAATATCTGCCGGTTCCTTCGACAGACTCATCGGGCAACGTGTCTCCCGGTCGCAAGGACTTCGATGAATCGCTCTCTCTGAGATAATCGGAAACGCGAATCGCGAACATGCCCTCCTCGATATCCTCGAACAACACGTCTTCATTCACCGCCTTGAGGTCGATACTCACATCGACGGCATATTCACCCTCGTGGCGGCCTGCCGAGAACACCATGGTCCTCTTTTCTTCAAGTAACGTCTTATTCTTCCCAGCCACCCAGTGTGAGACGGCCGAAAGTTTTCCCGTTCCCGCCCCGGCGGCCATTTCCGTTATCTTCTCGTGCCTGATCTGCGGGGGCGGATCGGTATTATTCCAGAACTTGACGCCGTTGACCAGATCCACGGCGAAGAATATCCCCTTATGATGCTTATGATCCATGCTGCCGCCCGGCATTTCCACCAGCGGATACCTGCGACTGACCTCGATGCCGGACGGGGTCCGAATAGGCACGAGAACGGGCTTGGGGAGTCTTTCGCCGTAAAAGTAGCTGGTAAAAGGCCTGCCGCCGATAACGACGTCAATTTTTCCTTCGTCCTTGACAAACTCCACCTTTGGCGCAACAGCGCGCGTAGTAGCGGCAAGCAGAAGAATTATAAAAACGAAAATTGCTCTTTTCATGTCGATCCCTTTCATGCCAAGTTTGTGTCTATGTTACCACGAAAATAAAAGCCCGCCACCAAAAAGTTGAACAGCGGGATTTGTGTAAATGAAATATCAATTCATTTTTAATCGGGCGGAATTTCGTTTATTATGTGCCGACAAGAGAATTAACGATGCGGCCTCTGAGCCTGGCCGTTCGAGAAAGGAGTGTTAAAATGGGAAAACAAGCCATACTTGCTGCTGCGTTTACGGCGGTTGTATTTACAGGGCAGGTGACAGCCGCACGAGAGATTCACGTCTCAAAAGCCGGGGGTGACTCAGATGCGGGGAATCGTGACAATCCGTACCTCACACTCAGCAAAGCGGCGCGAGTTGCCATGCCCGGGGACACAATCATCGTTCACGCCGGGACGTATCGCGAGTGGGTCAAGCCCGCTCGCGGGGGAACGAGCGAGAATAAACGCATTACATACAGAGCCGTGCCCGGTGAAAAGGTTGTAATAAAAGGCTCCGAGAGAATCACCTCCTGGACCGACGAAGGTGGAGGCGTGTGGAAAGTCGAACTGCCCAACGCCTTCTTCGGTAATTACAATCCTTACGCACTTAAGCTTTCCGGCGGCTGGCTGAACTACGGCCAATGGCATCATCGCGGCGATGTTTATCTCAACGGCGAGGCTTTCTATGAGAAACAGACGGCGGATGAGGTGAAAGAAGCAGAGCAAAGCTGGCTTTGTCGGGCGGGCGAGCAAGTAACGACCATTTGGGCTAATTTCGGCGATGCCAATCCCAACAACGAGGTAGCCGAGATCAACGTTCGAGAGAGCCTTTTCATGCCGGAGATCACGGGGCTAAGGTATATAACCGTTGATGGTTTTCATTTTATGCACGCCGCGGCTAACTGGGCGCCGCCGGTGATCGAGCTGCAAACCGGCGCAATCGGGCCGCGGATGGGAAAGCACTGGATCATCCAGAATTGCACGATCATAAACGCTCGCTGCGTCGGCATCATCCTGGGCCAGGCCCCCGGCGTCGATTATGACGACATCGATGCCTACGGCGACCACATCGTCCGCAACAACGTGATCAAACGCTGCGGCCAGGCGGGCATCGCCGGGCAAAAGGGCGCGACTCGCAGCCTCATCGCCGCCAACTTCATCGAAGACACCAATTACCGCCGGGAATTCGGTGGTTGGGAGACGGCGGCGATCAAGCTGCACAACAGCGTCGACACAATCCTCAGTGACAACCTGATCCGAGGCGTTTATCACCAGATGCAGGGAGCTTTCGGCATCTGGATGGACTACGCGAATCAGGGAACGCGGATCACGCGCAACATCATCTACGACACCGAGGCGGCGACTGTCTTTCTGGAGATGAATCACGGCCCGGCGCTTATCGACAACAACATCCTTATCGGCCAGGAGATGAAGAGCAATTCCGAGGCTACGATCATCGCACATAACTTGCTGGTCGATTCCCGGTACAAGTATCAGCCGGACACGAGACGCCGTTCCTCGTATTACAAGCCGCATACGACAATATCTGTCGGGCGCAAGACCGGCACGGCCCGGGACGAGAGGTGGTACAACAACATCTTCATCCGCCGCGGGCTCAGCGAGGTCAAGGATGCGCCCGGTTATGATTCGGATTACAACGTCTTTTACGAGGGCGCCAAGGCCGGCTCTTTCGGCGACCAGCACAGCGTGGCCGATCCGTTTGCGACAGGATTCATACACAAAGATCGCCCTCTTGGAGTCACGATCGAGTTCTTCGTAAACAATAAACCTTTCGACATCGAATGCCCCTGGGTCGATGCGGAACTCGTCGGTGTCTTTTCCACCGTCGGCCAGACTATCGAAGACAGCCACGGCAATCCGATCAAAGTGAGCACCGACATCAACGGCAGAAGGTACAAGCAGCCGATCCCCGGCCCCCTGGCCGACCTCGAGCAGGGACGGAACAAGATTGTTTGGGAATTTAAAAAGCATTAATAAGATCGAGGAGTCTAATATGAGAAGCATTTTGATTGTGCTGGCGTCGGCGTGCGTCTGCCCGGGCCAGGTCACCTATGACGGCCGGGGCGAAGACGCGCCCTGGCGAAAAAAGGCAAACGCACGGATAGAGCAGATTCGCAAAGCGCCGCTGACGGTCAAGGTGTTCGACTCCGACGGCGTCTCGATCCGCGGGGCGAAAGTGCACGTCAGGATGCGGCGGCACGCCTTCGGCTTCGGCAACATCCTCAACCCGCGCACCTACCAACTCGAAGGCGAGGACGGTCGCAAATACCGCGAAATATTCCTTGAGCATTTCAACAAGACGACGTTCGAATCGGGTTTCCGCTGGCAGAACTGGTTTGTCCCGGCCCGCCAAGGCAGGCTTGGTGAACACAAGGAGCTGCTCAACGACATGATCGCTTTCTGCGAGTCGCGCAATATCGGCATTCGCGGCCATTACCTCTCCTGGGCGCCTCTAAGCAGAGAGTCCTACAAACCGACCAACTATCGTGAGCACCCGGGCAAGCTTTGGCCGGAGCTTTCGGCACACATCGACGAGATGATCGCCTTCGTCGATGAACGGCTCGCCGAATGGGATGCTATAAATCACATCATCGGATGGAACGGCACGTTGGCGGACGTTACCGGCTCGAATGAGATCTACGCGAAAATCATCCGCCACGCCCGGTCGAAGACAAAGACACCGCTTTGGGTCAACGAAGGGGCGATCCTGCCCGGCGGCAGCCGCACCGATGCCTATGAAAAGATGATCCGCTACCTCTTCGAGAACGATGCCGCACCCGACGGCATAGGATTCATGGGCCACTTCAAGGAGAACTCGTTGCGGCCGATCGACGAGCTTTGGCAGACATATGATCGCTTCGCGAAGTTCGGCGTGCCGCTGCAACTGACCGAGTTCGACATCGACACCACCGACGAGCAGCTTCAAGCCGACTACCTGCGGGACGTGATGACAATAACCTTCAGCCATCCGTCCTTCAACGCCATTGTCATGTGGGGCTTCTGGGAGGGCAGGCACTGGCGGCCCGACGCCGCACTGTGGCGCAAAGACTGGTCGATCAAGCCCTGCGGCAATATGTGGAAGGAGTTGGTCTTCGAGAGATGGTGGACCGACGAGCAACGCACTACCGATGCAGGAGGCGCTTGCCAAGTCTCAGGCTTTCTGGGCGACTATGAGGTTATCATCGAGCACGCTGGCAGGAAAATAACCGTCGAGGCAACGCTGGACAAGTCGGGATATACCGAGGCGATCAGACTTTGACCGGTGAATGACAACTCTTGTTGGATGGAACAGCATGTATATTCTTGGCCTGCATTACGCGATCTGGATAGTACTGGTTCTTTACTTTGTCGGGATGCTCCTGATGGGCTGGTGGAGCAAGCGCGGCACGCACAATCAGGAGGGCTACCTGCTGGGCAACCGGCAGTTCGGCGTGCCGATGATGATAATGCACGCCTTCGGCGCCGGCACGCACCCGGGCAACGTCGCCGGAGTGATGAGCGAAGCCGTCGACAGCGGAGCGTCCGGGATCTGGGTCTCGTGGATGTGGCTTTTCGGCACGCCCTTCTACTGGCTGATAGCTCCGGTAATTCGTCGCATGAGGTGCCTGACTATGGCCGATTATTACCAGGAGCGTTTCGGCAGGGCCGCCAGCGTGCTCTACATCATCGTAGCCGCGGTGGGGATGATAGTCTTTCTGGCCGGCGTTCTGCTGGCGACAACACGAACTGTTCAGGGCATGATGGGCCATGCCGCGGGTGCCGAGAGCAAGGCGTGGTTCTTTGGCATCCTGTTTGTCAGCACGGCGGTCTTTATCGTCTATAGCTATTGGGGCGGGATTATCGCCGCGATCCGCACAGACATGATTCAGGGCCTGATGATAATCGCTCTGTCATTCATCGCCATCCCGGCGGCGCTTCGGCTGAGTGAAGTGGGCGGGCTGGCCGGAATGCAGGAAAGTTTGCGCGCTCAAACATCGACCGACGTTGACTACCTGCGGCTTTTCAATCCGAACAAGTTCAGCCTGCTGACCGTTCTGCTGCTTACGATCAACGCGCCGCTGACGGCTCTGGCGTTTCCGCACCTGATGAGCGTTACCGCCGCGGGTCGCACCGAATGGGAAGGAAGAGTCGGCTTCACCTACGGCAACATTCTAAAACGCGTCTGCACAATCGGCTGGTGCGTGCTCGGTCTGTGCTGGGTGGCGTTTCTTATAAAGACCGGATCGGAGATTCACAAAGACGCCGCTTTCGGCAACTCCATCCGCACCCTGCTGCATCCGGTTCTTCAGGGTGTGATGCTCGCGTGCGTTATGGCCGCGTCGATGTCCTCGGGCGACGCCGTCCAGGTCACCGTCGCAGGGCTGTTCTCCCAGAACATCTACCGCACATACGTCAATCCGGGCGCCAGCGAGAAGCAGTTGGTGCACGTAACCCGGATCGTCGGCATAGCAGTGGCACTGCTGGCGCTGGTCGGGGCAATCCTGATGCGGCACAGCCTTGTTCGAGCTATTCTCGATTACTTCAACATCCTGAGCCTGGTGGGAATCTCCACCGCGATGGGCCTGCTCTGGCGGCGAATGAATACTACGGGCATGTTTAGCAGCACTATTGCGGCGGTATTCACCTTCATTATGACTCGATACGTGATTGAGTACACGCGCGACATACGGGCAATATCGATAGGCGCGCCGATACTTGCGGGCGTGACGGGGGGTATTGTTGGCAGCCTGCTCACAAAAGCCCCGAACAAAGAGAGTATCGAGAAATTCTTCAAAAAGATTTATGTTCCCATAGGCCAGGAGGACAGGCTTGAACTGCCGTTCGATGAAGCCGTGCCGGAATCGCAGCGACTGACTACCGCCGGCGGACTTTTCCTTCTCAAGCCGTCGCGCCAGTCGTGGATCGGCTTCGTCGTCACGCTGGGAATATGCATCGCCTGCGTCCTCGTAATGCTGGCGCTGCTCAGATGATTGATAATTGGAGAACAGATGCGGTGGGTGGCAGTTTCATGTGGCGAGGGCATCTTGCCCTTGTTCTCTGCCGTCGAACTCAAGGCCGGGACGGCCTCGCCACGAAGCCATGTAGAGTGGGGCTGGCCCCACCCATTTCGTTTGTCGGTTACATTTAGAGGGCCAAACGATGACAAAAAGGATCGGCCTTGGGATCGTGCACGAAATAACTTCCCGATTTCATGGGGATAGTTCCGTCGGAATGG
>CAZRBG010000010.1:0-112858 GCA_964598225.1 uncultured Pirellulales bacterium | reverse complement strand
CCGCGAGTCCGGGTCTGTGAGGGGTGAGGAGAGCAATCTCCTCACCTACTCGACCGCCCGCCTTCGGCGGGAAAGTCGGAGCACGCAATCCGAAGCCTGTCCTGAGCAATGTCGAAGGATTCGAAACGAGCGGAGCTTACACAGATAATTTCGTAAAACAAACCCAATTTATGCAGGACTTGGTTGACAGAACATCTTTTCTGGAAAGGGATTATAAGGATACAGCTCATCCCGGCGCCGCCGGAAACAAAGCCAATGAGCGACAGGAAAGCCTGGAAAGGAGGAAGTCTTTGAATACATCATGAGCTGAAAGCTTATTGATGCCTCGAGGGCGGCGTATAGTCGGTCGGCCGCGGCGGACTTCCTTGACGGCAAGTGGATTCCGGAGAAGTTCCACACGCAGCACTATCCGGGCGGGAACCAGTACGGCCTGATGACGCAGATGGTCGAGGCTCGCGGCGGGGAGTGAACCGGCCATTTCGATGATTATGGTCTGGACAAAAGGAGATTTATGATTTATTATTTATAGGCTCTAACAAAACCGAAGCAAAAGAATAAGGAACCGCTTCGCGGGTCTGTTTTAATAGGTTCCTCGGCAAGCTCGGAATGACAGGTTGGGTTTTGTTAGAGTGCTTTAATATTGTAAAAGATCGGCGAAGCCGTAATCGTAAATCGAAAATAAATAAGTGGGGTGAATTATGTCGGACAACCTGAATCGCCGCAATTTCCTGAAAAAATCCGTAGTGGCATCGCCTGCGGCTGCGCTGGCTATGAGTCTCGAAGAAAAGGCCCTTCTGGGGGCAAGCTCCAGCAAGCCGGCAGCGGGCGCCCCCGGAGGCTCGGTAAAAGGCATGCCGATGGGCAAGATCGGTAACCTCACGATAAGCAGAGTATTCTGCGGCGGCAATCTCATCAGTGGATTCGCGCACGCCAGGGACCTGATTTACGTATCTTCCCTGCTGAGAAAGTACTTCACCGACGACAAGGTGATGGAGACCTTCGGGATATGCGAAGAAGTCGGCATCAACACGGCCATTCTACGGCTCGATGAGCACTGTATCAGAATTATGAACAAGTATTGGAACAACCGTGGCGGCAAGCTGCAATGGATCGCCCAGGTGAAGATGACTACGAGCGATCCGACGGGCGAAGCGAAGAAGGCCATCGACAACGGAGCATCTGCGGTCTACGTGCATGGTGGAGTTGCAGACAGGTACATCGCCAACGGCCGGGCGGACCTTCTCGGAAAGGCCGTCGACTTCATCAAGCAAAACGGCGTGGTCGCGGGTGTCGGCGGTCACAGCGTTCAGGTCCCGATGGCGTGCGAGAAAGAGGGTCTCAACGTAGACTTCTACATGAAGACTTTACACAGCCACAAGTATTGGTCGGCTGAGAGGCAACCCGAGCACGACAACATCTGGTCCAAAACTCCGGAGCAGACGATCGAGTTCATGAAGAAGGTCGATAAGCCCTGGATCGCATACAAAGTTATGGCCGCCGGCGCCATCCATCCGAGAGAGGCGTTCAAATTTGCCTACGAAAATGGAGCCGACTTCATCTGTGCCGGCATGTTCGATTTCCAGGTCAGAGAAGACGTGCTGCTGGCAAAAGACATTCTTTCCAAAGGTTTGAGCAGGCAGCGTCCCTGGAGAAGTTAAGACGTCGTCGCGGCGTACGGCAAATTGATTATAGCTGAGGTCCCTGCGCCCCGTTGTCGGCTGTAGGGACATCGGCATCGAGATTCAAGAGCATGAATCAGGCGGTGCTTGTCAGCAAATCAGAGATAGAGTTGCCAAGAACGGATTATCTCTACTGCTTACGTTACTTAATAATTCCGATCATCCGATCTTCCAGGTTTCTCAGGAGTTTTACGTTCACGATCATATTTTTTTCGAGGTTTCTCGTCGGATTGCTAATGACGACGTTGAAGTATCTTTCTGCTCTTCCGGCCGGTTGAGGGTAGCCGCTCTCAAGCAGAATCCGAGCGGTTTTGCCGAGGAATTGGTCGCGGTATTCGCGGCCGAGTTTAATGCTGAGGTCATGCAGAATTTTCGAGCGTTCTTTAATCATCCCATCATCCACGACTCCGTCCATTCTGGCCGCGGCAGTTCCCTTTCTCGGCGAATATGCGAACACGTGTATCTTCGCAAAGCCAACCTGTTTGGCCAGTTCTAAGGTCAGCTCGAAGTCGGCGTTGGTCTCGCCGGGGAAACCGACGATAATATCGGTCGTTATCGCCGGTCGGTCAAGCCGGGATTTCAGCAGATCGACGATTTTTTTGAAATCGTCTGCGCTGTATTGCCGGCACATTCTCTTTAGGACCGAATCCGAGCCTGACTGTAGCGGCAGATGCAAATGCGGCATGATGTTGGTACGCCGGCATAAGATGTCGAGCAGTCGTTCTGTTACGTCGGCCGGTTCGAGTGAGCTCAGGCGTATTCTGCCCATATTGGGCATATTAGCCATTTTATCAGCAAGATCGGCGAGCTTGTCGTTTTTCCCATCCGGCCACCTCTTTCTTCTGACGCTGGCCATGCCGTAGGCGCCGAGAAAAATTCCTGTGACGACGATCTCCTTATGTCCTGATTTGACAAGAGTTTGTGCTTCAGTCAAGACGTGTTCAAGAGGTTTACTGCGAACAAACGGTCTGGCTTTGGGTACAATACAATATGAGCAGTATCCGTCACATCCGTCTTGTATTTTCAGAAAAGCCCTTGTGTGGTTTTTGAAGGAATTCAGCGAGCTTAGGGCGGATAACGTACGTAACTCTTTTTTATACTTGATTTTGCCGCCGTTTTTTGGTTTAATTGGTTTGGCCGGACAGGCTTGGGCTCTTTGGGAATTAGCAGGAGCAGCTTTCGGGTCGGCTATACGAGTAAGGGTGGCGCTCA
This sequence comes from uncultured Pirellulales bacterium, assembly GCA_964598225.1. GTDB lineage: Bacteria > Planctomycetota > Phycisphaerae > Sedimentisphaerales > Anaerobacaceae > SG8-4. Next base: position 109,967 of record CAZRBG010000010.1, on the reverse strand, counting down.
GATCGGCTCGATCTCTGACCAAATGAACACCATCGAGCTGGGGTTGGTCATTAGTGTCCAATTCGTCTGTGTCGACGGTTGGCAGGCATCCTGAGACAATAATGGCGGCGTTGGGATTATGCTTCCTTGCTTTTCGAATATATTGGCGGCTTTTTGCCGAGGCGGTGCGTGTTACGCAACAGGTATTGACCACCACGAGATCCGAATGTTCGGGCGTTTCGACCATTCGAAGACCGAGATTTTCAAGAAATTCTCGGATTTGCTGGCTTTCGTACTGATTGACTTTGCAGCCGAGAGTATTTATGGAAAAAGTCTTCATAATATGATATAATGTTAAAGACATAAGAATGGATTTACAAGGGTAATTGAGAACTTCAGCGAGAGGTGACATATGGCTGCCGAAGCCGGTTCAGTATGGGCAATAGATATTGGCAACAGCTCTCTTAAGGCTTTGTGCCTGAGCACGGAGCGCGGCGTCGTCGAAGTGATAGGCTTCGATAATATTCGTCATGATAAAATCCTGAGCGGATCGGACGTGACCGAGGCGGAAAGGGAAGAGCTCATCGCGATTACGCTGCGCAAGTTCGTAAACAAATACGACCTGAGCATGGACGAAATTGCGGTATCCGTGCCGAGCCAGAACAGTTTTGCGCGATTCGTAAATCTGCCGCCGGTCGAGGCCAAGCGCATCCCCGAGATGGTCAAGTTCGAGGCGGCACAGCAGATCCCGTTCGACATCAATGATATTCAGTGGGACTGGCAGCAGATGACCGAAGACGAGTCGTCTGAGATCAAGGTGGGTATCTTCGCCATCAAGAACGAAGTGGTCGATTCGGCGTTGGAACACTTCACCCGGGAAGACGTTCAAGCCACCTATGTTCAGATGGCACCGATGGCTTTGTACAACTACCTTACGCACGACCGCCCCGATCTTGTCACTTCCGATACGCAGGCGACGGTTATTCTGAACATCGGAGCGGAGATCACCGACCTGGTCGTATGCACCAAGTCGGCGGTGTGGCAACGCTGCATTAACATCGGCGGAAACACTTTTACCAAGGCGATCGCCGACACTTTCAGGCTCGATTTCGAGAAGGCCGAGAAGCTCAAACGCACGGCCCCGGTGAGCAAATACGCCCGCCAGATATTCCAGGCGATGAAGCCGGTCTTCACGGACCTCGCGTCGGAAATACAAAGGTCACTGGGTTTCTATAACAGCTCCAATCCCAACACCAAGACCGTCAGAGTCGTCGCACTCGGCGGCGGCACAAGACTGCGCGGTCTGCTCAAGTACCTCCAGCAGACGCTGCAACTGCCGGTCGAAAGACCCGATACGTTCAAGAGAATCGGAATGGGCCCGGGAGTATCACCGGCAAAGTTCCATGAGAACGTATGTGATTTCGGCGTTGTTTACGGCCTTGCGTTGCAGGGGCTGGGGCTGGCCAGAATAGAAAGCAATCTGCTGCCTCGTAACATTGCCCGGTCGATGGCCTGGGCGACTAAAGGGCGGTATTTCATAGCGGCGGCGTGTATATTGCTGGCGGTTTCGCTCTTGTGCTTCGCCAGAAACGGCTGGGAGTTGATGAACCACAACAAGGAGGATTTCACACGGCAAAAGACGAGCTCGATTATCAGGAATATCGAGAATACAAAACGAAAGATAACCGATGCAAAGGGTAGGGAAGACGCATTTGACGCCAAGATAGATGAAGTGTTCGAGACTTTCGATTACCGGGGTGTTATTGCCGAGTTGTACGAGACGATACTCGCACAATTACCCAATAAAGAACATAATCCGGAGCAGGCCGAGCTTTACGAAGCTTTTGCCAGCGGCGACGCTCAGGGGGTAATGAGATTTCCACGTGACAAGCGAAAGCAGATATTCCTTACGAGTATGCAGGCGTACTTCACGTACGATCTTGAGGAGGGCCAGTTCGGAAAAGCGGACGCCTGGAGGACTCAGCGAGGCATGCCGGGCATGGAAGGGATGGAAGAAGACTATATGATGGAAGAGTATGCCATGATGGAGGAGATGTACGGGGGGGAGTACGGCACGGAGTACTCTCCTTTCGGATTAGGTCAGCAGCAGCCGGAGGAAAAGGACGCCGGATTTGTCGTTACGTTGACCTGCTACAGCCCTTACGGCAAGAATGCGGCGGAGTTAGCGGAGTTGATCGACCCGAGCGGAGTCAAGAATGAACCGAGCAAATGGGGATTTGTCACCCGGCTGGCGCACTTGGATGATCCGGTTAACGACGTGAACAGTCCGTTTGAGTTGTACAAAAAGGAAGTCGAGGGCCAGTACGGCCTGGAGATACACAAAGTGAACTTGGAGGAAGAACTTCCGGGCGGCATAGGCGTGCAGGAAGTAAGATATTACGATGATGAGGCGGGCCCTGGTTCCAGGAGCAGGGATAACGCTTATTGGGTTATTCTCGATCCTCTGACCAAGGAGATAATGAACGAACAAACCAGAGTTGACGAAGAGGGGCGACCAATAATGTATCGTGAGAAGCCGGTCACTAAAGTCAACGACCATTGGTTCCTTTTGAAACTCAAGTTCGTTTGGGAAAATGCGCCCGAAGGTCCCGAGCAACCGGCAATGGGAGGCATGATGCCAGGAATGTACTAAACCGGAGAGAACCCGATGCGTAGCTTAGCCGGCTTTAATGGGCAAAGGCGGAAATTAAGATAACCGAGATGAAATAGAAAGAAGTGAACAAAATGGATATGCCAAATTTCAAAGATATCTTACAAAAGCTGAGCGTTTTCAAAAACAATGTGCCTCTGCTGATTGCGACAATCGTAGCTCTGATCAGCCTGGTGCTCTTCGTGCCCACGCATTTGCTGAGCGCCAAGCTCAAATCGCAGATTCAAAGCGAGAGCGTCGAGCAGTGGAATGATATAAAGAGAATCAAGCAGAATCCGGTTGAGCCGGTTACGGAAGAAAGCCTTGAGCGGCGGATACAGGCTCACGCGGCCGACGCCAATCAGATAGTCGCAATGGCCCAACAGACCACTATGAGAGATCTGCTGAGCTATGACATATTTCCGGAACCCGATCCGAACAGGGGCGTGTCGGGATTGACGTTTGTGGAGTTCGGCCGGCGGTTCCGCGGCGGAATCGACGAACTTATCAAAGAAGTCAATGGCGGCACTTCTCCGACGCAGACGGAGATAGAAAATCATCTTGAGGATTCGGCAGCTCGCACGACCAGAAGACCCGGAATGGGTATGGGGATGTCCGGTGGTCCCGGAGACCCTTATTCGGGGTCGATGACGCCGAGTCGTCTCGGAGCGCTTCCCGGCACAACCGGCTATAGAAGCAAGATCGACAAGAAGATAATCGACAATTTCTGTGAAGACAGAGCCAAATCTCTTTCGGTCTACGTCAATCCGATCGATTTAGCGGGATACGAGCACTGGGCGGACTACGAATTCGATCCCAATATGGTAAAGGCCGTTAAGGATACGTGGTATCACCAGTTATCCTACTGGGTCATCGAGGACATATTCAAGACAATCAAGAAGATGAACGAGGGGCATAACATTCTGACGGCGCCCGTAAAAAGATTCAAGAGTATAAGTTTTACTATGGGTCTCAAAAGGCCCGGCAGTCGACGCAGCAGCACCGCTGTGATCAGGGCGGTAGGTGGCAGAAAGAAAGAACAGGATGATCAGGAAGAATCCGACAGGCCATTCTATGTAATCGAAGACAAAGACGGCCTGACAGAATCTCTGACGGCAAGATACTCCGCTCAGGAAAGTCCGGTCGATGTTATTCACTTCAGTCTGTCGGTCGTAGTTGCGAACAAAGATGTTCTGTGGTTCTTGCAAGAGCTCTGCAGTGCCAAGGATCATCAATTCCGCGGTTATCCTGATGGGGCCGGCCCATTGCGAAATTTTAAGCACAATCAAACGACAGTGCTGGAAGTCAAGTCCGGTGCCGTAAATGAATACAGTCCGGAACACATACACAATCGTTACGGCAGCGGCAGCGTCACAGTACTGGATTTGATCTGTGAGTACGTTTTCAACAAGGAAGGCTATGAACCGATCAAGCCGCAAGTTGTCAAAGAAACACTCGCAGGCACCGAGGACGGAGCATGATGGCGGGATTGTGAGTGGGAAATTTTATACGGGACATGAAGTATGAATAAAATAGTCAGATTTTTAGAAGATCACGTTGAGAAAATCATTCTCGTCTTGGTTGGAATTATTTCCCTGTTTCTTCTGTTCGTATTCGTTGTTAGAAGCCCCAACAGGGTGGAGATTGACGGCCAGGAATTGAGCCCAAGCGAAATTGACGAGTATGTGTTCGAGCAGGCGCAGGATTTAAAGAGGGAAATTGGCGCGCCGGATAATAAAGCCGAGCCGTATGATCCGAAATTACCGGAGCTTGCTCAACTGATGGAATCCGCTATAAGCGATATCGACGTCCGCATGGCTGCGGCGACGACTCCGCAGGTGGGTGAATCTACGTTCGCAGAAGGTGTTTACCGCATTCCCGAAATCGGCGATGTCAGCAAAGTAAAGATAAATCATGTCAGGGCCGTCGCCTATATTCCCGTCGAGCAAATTAGCGGTGAAAATACTTACGACGACGTCGAAAACGAACCGAACGATCTCGATCTTGTTTCGGTGGAGGCGAAGTTCGATGTCGAGAGACTGTATGAAAACTTCAGGGATTGTTTCTACGACAATGTCGAACAGATTTATGCCGACCCGTGCCTTGCCAAACCTGTTTTCGCAAAAGTGCAGCTACAGCGGCAGAAGCTCAACGACGACGGCACCTGGAGCGAATGGAAGGAAGTGCCCCGGCCCAGAATCGACCACAAAAGGGAGCTATTCAATATCGGTGATAAAGTCGACGAACTGCCGAGCGGCGGATTGGATGTGCTGAAAGTGCAGTATGGCTACAAGCGGACCCAGATCGACCTGTTGCAGCCTATGGCTTATCAGTTTGCATCTGCCAGAGAAGAATGGTTCCCACCCAGCCTTCACGACGAGTATGCCGAATTCCAGCGAAAGGAGCGCGCCGAGGAGCTGCGCAAAGAAAAAGAAGAAAGAAGGGAAGCTCGTATGCAGGGGCGCGAAGGACGATCAGGTCGAAGGTCCGGTACCGAGACGTACGGGACGGGTCGAGGCTTTGGGTCGCGCCGCGGGGGAGGCTCCAACCAGTATGGAGGCAGTACTACAGGAGGCAGGTACTCGAGAAACCGGGGCCGCAGCAGATCAGATAGATCAACAACGGGGTTGCCGGGCGAGACCGGCCGTTCGAGAGGAGGCAGAAGGCGTGGCTCCTCTCGGAGATCGACGGCCGATCCGATGGACAACATGTACGGTCCGGGCGGCATGGAAGGCCTCTATGGCGGACCAGGCACAACACAGAGAGGCCCGCGCAGGGAAACGATAAACGACGTTTACAGAAAGTATGATGAAGTAGCGCTGTCCCGGCTGACCGATTTCTCGAAAATACGCGAGCCTTTGATGTTTTGGGCGCACGATGATACCGTCGAGCCTGGAAGCACGTATCGGTACAGGATTCGCCTGGGCGTATTCAATCCCGTAGCCGGGACGAATAAACTGGACGAGCGCGACAAGTCATATACGGATCAGGCTATACTTTGGAGCGATTTCTCCCAAATAACAAAGCCGGTTGATATAATGGACAGAATATACTTTTTCGCCAACAATGTTCGAGAAGCGGACAAGAGCGTTACGGTTCAGGTCTCAAGGCTCACGCTCGGACACTGGTACAGTGAGGAATTCCCGGTCAAAGAGGGAGTTCTCATAGGCGAATCGCGCGAATACGAGCCGGAAGAAGAGCCGAGCCGTCGCAGCCGCTCCGGCGCAGCCGACTACGGCGATCCAAGTACCGCCGTGCTCGGCAATCTCGGGCCGGGAATGAGTCGGCCTACCGGGCCGGGTGTATCGACGAGGACGTCCGGTTTCGGCGTCTCTCAGGATACCAGCAATATACCCGAATACATAGACTATTCCACCGGAGCGGTTATGGTTGACGCCGTCCCGGTGAGCGACTGGTCGAGGTCCGGAAGGACAATGCGTTCGAGACGCTATTACGATATGCTTTACAGCTACGACGGCATCAATATCCAGCACATGCCCGTAGGCAGATCTTACTGGTCGCAGGATATCAAAGAAATATACAGTAAAATCAGCAGACTGGAGAATATCGAGCAGGAGCCTTTCAAGGCCTTTGGCAGCGGAGATTCTCGACGACGAGGCTCGCAATACGATGATATGGGCGGCTACGAGGATATGATGTACGAAGGCATGGGCGGCTACGAGGACATGCGGTACTAAAAGCTCACACCACCGGCTCATAATGCGATCTCCGAGTTTCGTAGGGTGCAACTTGCCCCACCGAAGGAGAGATGGTGGGGCAAGTTGCACCCTACAAACTAATCCAGCACCAATTCGGCTTCGTCTCCAAGAGGATTTGATTGCGGCGGACCAACCGAATTGGTGCTGGGCCGCTCTTAGTGTTTTGCCCGTGAGGTGGTAAGGCCATATAAGAACAAACCTTACGGCATCAAAACGAACGAGCGGTGCCGTTGCACATCACACAATGGACGATAGATGAGAGATCAAACGGTGGCGCTCTCTTGTCTTTCGTCCATTCCCTCGACTGCGCTCTCCCTCGGGGACGCCTGACGGCGGGGACAAGCTTTTTTTCAATGCGTCCCATAAAAGATAAAGTTTCAGAATTGTTTTTGCCGATATATTGATGTTACTGAGAGGGTTTTTCCCAAACAGGCATGGATTGATTGGATAAAAGAGAAAGGAGTCGAGTATGAAACAACGGAAGATTTCATTTGTGGGAACAGCGGCAGCGAGGATCGTTTCTTTAGCAGTGGTAATCGCGGTTTTGATTGGATTGACCGGATGCGGCGATCAAATGGCCAAAATAAACGAGCAGCAGGCTACGTTGCAGATGATGGTCAAGGCCAATGCATTGCAGATAGAAGAGATGACCGCCCGCCTGGAAAAGAATCAGAAAGAAATCAATACTTTGGTTGAAAGCGTGCAGAGTAACGTTTCGGCCGTCGCAGCGGACGTTTCGGAAGTCGCCAATGATGTTGCGGCCGTTGCCGATGCGCAGGTAAATCTCCAAAAAACCGTGCAGAGCAACAGCCGGCAGGTCGCCGAGAGGATCAACACGCTCGGACAAAGTCAGCAAGAATTATCCGCCGGGCTCGGACAGGCAATCTCGAGCGTGCAGAGTGAGACGCGAAATGTTGCCGACGATCTGAGCGGTGTTGCCTCCGACGTGGCCGCAGTTTCCTCTGAGCAGGCCAAGCTGTTCGAGACCGTGCAAATGAACAATCAGGTCTTAACCGAGAAAGTGGCGGCTCTCGAACAGTCTGAGCAGGAGCGGCAAAACACGATTGGCGGCATGGAGGAAAACATCAATGCTCTTGCCGCCAACATAAGCGGTCTCGGCGAGGATGTGCTGAGACTGCAGGAATTACTGCAAAGCAACATCCGCGAACTGGTCAGTATAGCTGAGGTCGCCGGTCAGAAGCAGGCCGAGTTTCAGGATAGCATAAGAGCTAATTTACAGACGCTTGATGATTCGTTCGCGTCGCTCGAGACCAGCCAGGGCACTTTGCAGAGCCGAATCGAGCAAATGCAAAACAATGCCCCGGACCTGAGCAATATGCCTGAGGCAATCGATCAATTGAGGAATCAGTTAGAGGTATCGGGGCGGAAACAGGCCGAGTTTCAGGAAAGCATAAGGTCGAATCTGCAGATGCTGGATGATTCTTTCGCTTCGCTCAAGACGAACCAGGATGAGTTGCAGAACCGAATCGAGCAGATGCAAAATGTTTCTCCGGACCTGAGCGATATACCCGCGGCGATCGATCAGTTGAGAAACCAGTTAGAAGAGCTTTCCCGCAACCAGATGCCTATGGATGATATCGGGATGATCGAATATGAGGCATCAGCCGAGACCGGCAACATAGAGTGACATAAGATGCGGCTCCTGAGGGGCTTACGCAAAGACGCCTCGCATCGATTGGGCGCAAAGCCAAGGCCAACCGGTGCGAGGCTTTACTTTGCGCCAAAGTCTCGCGGCAAATCCTGTGGAGCAGAAATGGCCGGCGATATCGGATGACTGTGTTTTTTCTGCCCGATTTCCCAATAAATGTGAACTCGTCATAGGCGATACCGTAACAACTTTAAGTATTGATTTGAGATAAGTAAGGAAGTTACCAATCATGGCCATTAGAGACCCACAACTTAAGATGGAACGCTGCACGGGATTGCATACGGAACACTTGTGTTATATGGTGTCTCAGGGCTTCCACGTTAGCGATGAGCAGGAATATAAGGAACTGGTAGAGAATCCGCGATACAAATGCCGTCGTTGCGGAAGAGTAGCCGTCAGCGATGCCAACCTCTGTGTTCCCCATTCTCTGTAGCTTTCAGGGAGAGTTTTTTTGCCTTTCCGGCGCAGATTCGGTGTTTTCATAACGACCCTCCGGGCTTATAATACGAGTTCGAATTTCTAATAGAGTCCCGGCGTGGGGACTGTAATGAAGTTCGTATGCCGTGTTCTTGATGCATTGGAGGATCAGACAATGTGTAATTCCGCCGACACACCGGACAAAAGCAACGAAGTCAAAACAGGGAACTGTTTCCTTCTATTTCTGGCCCTTTGGCTCTGCTCGTTTGGCGTCGGGGTGCGGGCTTCATCCGCAGAGGATTCTCTGGAGCCCCTCAATCGGTTTCCACGAATGGTCCAGGAATACTTCGTGCGAGCCGTTCGGCGAATCGAGAAGCAGGCTGACTCTCGACGTGCCGCGCTAAAGACACAAGTCGATGCCGAGCAGTACGTGCGCGAAGTGCGCGATAAAATTCAGCAGAGTTTCGGACCCTGGCCTGATAGAACGCCTCTTGAACCGCGTATAACAGGCACTGTCGAGCGCGATGCGTATAAAATAGAAAAAATTATCTTCGAGAGTCGGCCAGGTTTTCTTGTAGCCGCCAATCTGTACATCCCCAAAGGCCGAGCCTTCCCGTTGCCGGGAGTCGTGGGAACTTGCGGCCATTCAGCGACCGGAAAGATGATCCCCGTGTATCAGTCTTTCGCTCAGGGACTGGCCCGGCAAGGTTACGTTGTTTTGATTTACGATCCCATCGGCCAGGGCGAGCGCTTACAGTATCCGGATCAGAATTTGGAATCGAAGGTCGGCGTGGGCGTCCGCGAACATCTTTACGCCGGCAATCAGCAATTCCTGGTCGGCGAGTTCTTCGGCTCCTGGCGGGCCTGGGACGGCATCCGCGCTCTCGACTATCTGCTCACTCGCGACGAGGTCGATCCGAAGCACGTCGGCGTTACCGGCAACTCCGGCGGCGGCACGATGACGACCTGGCTGGCGGGAGTCGAACGACGCTGGACGATGGCCGCTCCAAGTTGTTTCGTAACTACATTCCGGCGCAATACCGAAAACGAACTGCCAGCCGATACCGAGCAGTGCCCTCCGCTGGCGCTGGCTCTGGGGCTGGATCATTCGGATTTTCTCGCCGCAATGGCGCCCAAGCCCGTTGTCATCCTGGCAAAGGAAAAGGATTATTTCGACGCCCGCGGCTCGGAAGAAGCCTATCGTCGGTTGCGGGAGCTTTATAAGCTTTTTGACGCCGAGGAGAATGTCGAGCTGTTCGTCGGCCCTGGCTATCACGGCTACTCACAGGAGAACCGCGAGGCCATGTACGAAACGTTCAATCGCGTCACGGGAATCTCCGACACTCACAAAGAGCCGGAGCTGACCATCGAGAAAGACGAGACGCTCTGGTGCGCCCCGAAGGGCCAGGTCTGCACATTGGATTCCAGGCCGGTGTATTCATTTACCAAGGAGAAATCGCAGAAGCTTGCCGCAAAAAGGCCCGGACACATTCCTCCAAGGGCGCTAAAACGGGAAATTGCAAAAGTGCTGGGCTTTCGGGGATCTAATGCTTTCCAGACGGGTAACAACATCCCCGAATATCGCATCATGCGCAATTGGCGCTCGCGAAAGCACCCAAAGCGGCACTGGACCACCTATGTCGTGAACACCGAACCCGGCATTCATGCTATCGTATACAGGCTCAACGACGAGCGCTTGCTGTCGCGCCCGCCGAAAGGGCAAGAGCGGGCGATTCTTTACATATCGCATCAATCGAGCGACGCCGAGCTGCGCAACGAGCCGCTCATAAAGGAGCTTATCGAAGCCGAACCGGAATCCGCCTTCTACACATGCGACGTTCGCGGCATCGGCGAATCGCGGCCCGACACCTGCAATGAGAATTCGTACCTCAGTGCCTACGGCAGCGATTACTTCTACGCGATTCACTCGATAATGCTCGGAAAGCCCTATCCCGGCCAGAGAACCCGCGATATACTCCGCGTCCTTCAATGGCTGAAGAGCCACGGCCACCAAGAGGTACACCTGGTCGCCAAAGGCTGGGGCGCGATCCCCGCTACGTTCGCTGCTGTGCTTTCGGACCAGGTCAAACAGGTCACGCTAAAGAACGCCCTGACGTCATATTCCGACATCGCCGAGTCCGAGACCTACTCCTGGCCGCTGTCGTCGGTGGTGCCGAACATCCTGAAATCATTCGACCTGCCCGATTGCTACAAAGCCCTGAAAGAGAAGAACCTAAGACGCATCGACCCCTGGGGTCCAAATGGCTCGTAGCCTGACTTGAGAGGAATAACGAATTCATAAATTGCTCTGAGGCGCGCCGGCAGTCTGCGAGAAAACGATGCCAAGAAAGTTCATAGCACTATAAACACAAGAAAGGGATAAGAGCATGAGATTTCAAATTGATCTGAAGAGTCTATTAATTGGTATTCTACTTGCAACGTGTGTTTTTGTGGCCATGGGAGCTTCGCAGGCCCCTGTTCCCGTCCAGCTTGTAGGGCGCTATCAACTGATGCCCGTACCATACCAGGCCGAGCCTTACATTATTGACGGCGATACCGGGCGGGTCTGGCGAAAAAAATCCAATATGAGTGAGTTCGCCGAAATTGAAATCAGCAAAAAGGCCGCTGCTGAAAACAATAAATACCAAGCCGGCCCGGCGGACGGCTAATCGCCGCTGCCGATCGGCAACAACGAGCAAAACCGCCGAATTTCCAGAATGGAGCCTTGTTTATGAAAATACAAATCAGGTTGCTCGCAATCATCGTGCTTTTTTGTCTTTCTACGCCCTTGTCCGCGGCCAGCGAAAAACCGAATGTGCTGTTAATCTGCGTCGACGACCTTCGACCGGAGTTGGATTGCTATGGGGCCTCTTATATAAAATCGCCGAATATTGACCGCCTGGCCTCGGCGGGCTTGATGTTTCGCCGTCACTACGTTCAGGCGCCGACTTGCGGTGCTTCCAGATTCACACTGCTGACCGGGCGTTACGGCGGTGCGAGCAACTCCGCGTTATTTCAGCGTGCCGCGAAGATGAAGAGGAACCCGGAATCCGTTCCGGCGTCCATGCCGGCATGGTTTCGCCAACACGGCTACACGACGGTTTCGGTCGGTAAAGTCTCGCACCATCCGGGCGGCTGGGGAGGAAAAGATTGGGATGATAAAACCCAGCCGGAAATGCCGGAATCATGGGACCGGAATTTGCTGCCGGCGGGCCCCTGGCAGCATCCGCGCGGCTGGATGCATGGGCTGGCCAATGGTGAGATTCGTGTAAAAGCCGGCGATATGGATGTGTTCCAGACGGTCGAAGGGCCGGATTCAATTTATCCCGACGGCGTCTCGGTCGATGAGGCTTTGCGTCAACTCGGGCAACTTGCCGCGAATCCGCAAAAGCCGTTTTTCCTGGCGGTGGGTATCCTGCGGCCCCATCTGCCCTTCGGATGCCCTGCTAAGTATTTCGGGCCTTATCGCAATGCACAGCTTCCGCCAGCGCCGCACCCGTCCAAACCTGATGGCAGAACAACCTGGCATCGATCGGGCGAGTTCATGAAATACAACCGCTGGGGACGCAACCCGAATGAGGATGCCGGGTTCGCTCTGGAAGTCCGAAAGCATTATGCGGCCTGCGTAAGTTTCGCCGATGCGCAGGTTGGCAGAGTGATGGAGAAACTGAAGGAAACCGGCGCCGCCGACAACACGATTGTGATTCTCTGGGGCGATCACGGCTGGCACCTCGGCGAGCATGCAGTTTGGGGCAAACATACGTTGTTCGAGGAGTCATTGCTCTCGCCGCTTATCGTGTCTTATCCGGGTATGAAGAATCCCGGCAAATCTACTGACTCGATGGCCGAGACGCTGGATGTATTCCCCACCCTCTGCGATTTAGCGGGTCTTCCGATCCCCGATTTTGTCGATGGAGTTTCCCTGCGGCCGTTGTTGGAAAACCCTTCTCTTCCCGGACATCCGGCCTTTTCCTACAACGCAAGAGCAAAGACCATTCGCACCGACACGCATCGCCTGATTCTTCACAACGACGGCTACGCCGAATTGTACGATCATACCTCCGCAGAAAAGGAGACAAAGAACATAGCAGAGACCGAGCCGGCGTTAGTTGAGGAACTTTCCAATCAATTGAAGAAACGGTTCGCAAAGTAATTTGAACCACAAAGGACCATAGTAGTACGAAGAAAGGGCTGCAAGCAGTGCTCGCAGCCCTTTGTTGGTTGAATATTGTATGACCTTCGGACTACGCTAATCGTCGGTATCGTCAAACTTGATCAGGTCGCCTTCAAAGAGATACTCGGTCGGATTCCAGTCGGTCATCTCTTGATCATCGCAATCAACATCATCGGCGAGAACGAGCCAAATTTTGGCACCATCCGGATAGTTGTCGTCATAGTCTTCTGCGGGCAGATCCCCGGTGTTAACGGAGCCTTGAATATGCACGTTGCCTCCGCCGTTTGAGGTGGCACAGCCCAGGCAGATAAGCCCACGGCCCGGCCAGGGGTCGGGGTAGTAGATCAGACAATAGTCTGTGTCAGCTTCCAGACCGTGGCCGTTGAAGACAAATTCGAATTCCGTGCCGGAAAGGTTGTACTTCATCTTGCCGTTGGCGCCGTCTTCCACAATTTCCCAATTGGCGTCCTTCTCGTACAGATTCAAGTGGCCGACATTCGAGTTTCCAGCCGGGCCGTTCGGTCCTCCGGCAATAATCGGTAAACCGACAATCAGGCTGAGTACGATGCTGCATATAATTAGCTTCTTCATTTTAGAACCTCCCTGTTTTTGAAATTGTACTTAATTGCGTTACCCCCTGCAATGGAGGACAGATTCACCACAGGCCCTCGTACGTACCTCCTTTCCGGCTTTGGCGAAAAAAGAGTTATTGGTATGTCTCCTTCTCTTGCCACAATCACCGGCCCTTCAAAACCGGTAAAAACACTCTGCCGAACTTCGTACAAATTACATCTTGAAATCAGGATATTGTAGAGTGATTTAGATCGAAATAGGCAAAGTCCTTAATTTCTCTAAGGCAAATCCTTAATACCGCATTTCCGCGGGGGTCAGCTTGCGATATGCTTTTACCCGGAACGTGAAGTTGTTCTTCGGATCGTAAGTCTCGGTTATTACGTCCGGTTCTCTCATATATCTGTCCGTTTCGACGGTTGCCCACTCGTTATCCGGCCCAAGGAAGATATTAAGAATAGGGCCGGCGGAGTTCACCAGAGGGACTGGGTGATGCGTCCGCCAACCCATTCAAGCCTTCTAATACGACAGCGCTAGTTCGAGCAAAAATCCGCGTTTTTCGCGGAAAAATGCATGCGGCCACCACCATTTTGAGCGAACGAGGCCTGATTTAGCGCTGTCATACCAAGTTAACCGGATATTCTTTTGTCATGATGCCATGGGAGAACAAACACCTCCCTATAAAGAAAGGCGTATGAGACGCCAAGATGTAGACGAAAAATTTTGGATTTTTTTAGATTTTTTGCACTTTTTTCCGGGATACGCCTATTTGAGGTAAAATACGTGCTTTTGACTCACAGTCGAATCGGGAAAGCTTGTATTTGGTGCGGGATTCTGTATTCTATTCGGCGACGGGATTCGGCTTTTGCGGACCGGAACCGCCGAACTCTATGCAAGAACCCGGCGTAATAACTCATTAATGTGTCGTTGAAAGGTATCAGTTGAAATTATATTTTGGAGGCCACGATCATGAAGAGGTACACATTTCCATTAATTGCGGCTCTGGGCGTACTCATGTCGGCACAGGCCGCGTTCGGGCAAGCCGAGAGCAGGGACCGGGGGCGACGATTTCGGGACATGTCGGCGGAAGAGAAACAAGAGCTGCGAGAAGAGATGGCGAAGCGCCGCGAAGAGTACGAGAAGATGTCTCCCGAAGAAAAGGCCAAGTTCCGCGCCGAGATGCGCGAGAGGTTCGGCAGAAGGTCGCGGATTATCGGTCGCGAGCGGCAGCTCGAAGTCGTAGAAGCGATCCAGGGGCAGCTCGACAAGCTTAAAGCGGCTATCGAGAGTATCGATCCGGAAGCACGAAGAAAGATCAGGGAGCTTTCGGGAGATGAACAGGCCAAATTGCGTGCGGAGACGGCCGCGGCGTTAAGAGACCGCTTCAACGCCGTAAGGGCGATAGATCGGGAGCTGGATAAGCTCAGAATGCCGAGACGGGGCGACGCCGGTTCTGGAGCTAATATCAGGGAGCTGCGTGAGATCCACGAAACCGCCGTCAAAGAGAATGCCACCAAAACGGCCGAGAGCATCGAGAAATTGATCGCTCGAACCCAGAGGCGGGAGCCGCGCCGAGACCGGCCGCGCAGAGACAGACCTGAGAGACCTGACAGAGCCGGACAGGCCGAAGCGGAAAATCGGGCGAAGCCTTTCTCGTTGCAGACTTTCGATGGCAAGACGGTTGAGCTCGCCGACTATCGCGACAAGATCGTCGTGCTGGAGTGGTTCAATTTCGAGTGTCCTTTCGTGCAGTATCATTATAACAAGGCCGATACGATGATCGAGCTTGCCAAAAAGTACAAAGACGAGGGTGTTGTCTGGCTCGCCATAAACAGCACGAGCCACACCAAGCCGGCGGACAACGTGGACTTTGCGAAAAAGCACGATCTGCCGTACCCGCTGCTCGACGACCGATCCGGCAAGGTCGGCCGGGCTTACGGGGCCAAGACGACGCCGCACATGTTCGTCATTGCTCCCGGGGGCAGGATTGTGTACGAGGGCGCGATCGACAATGCGCCGCTTGGCAAAATTCCGGCGGGCAAGGAAAAGGTCAACTATGTCGACAAAGTGCTGGCTGATCTGGTGGCGAACAGAGACGTGAGCGTTGAGGACACCAAGTCCTACGGCTGCTCGGTGAAGTACCCGAAATAACACGCTCGGCGGCATACTACGGGGGCAATCAAGGCTCTTCTTGACGATGTGTCTTTTTTTCATAGGATACATTGGCAAGGAGAGTCTTTTTTTATAGACTTGTACCCAACAGAATATCGGTTTTCCAATAAAAAGGAAGCAGCCTATGGGAAAATCCCGGATTTCCTCGATCATGCAGATTTACCTGCCGGTTGTGTTTATCCTCTCTTGTCTGAATTCGCAGCAAGTCCGAGGGGAATTCTTTCTGCCGGAGGATTCTTCTTATACGATTCTCGATTCGGCGCGGGATTCGGTGAGGTTCGCTGAGTGGACTCTGGTGCCTTTCAAGAGCAGGCTCTGCTCGAAGTCGAGCTTCGTCGATCCCAACGGCAACATCATGGGCTGGCACGATTTCGGCAACCTCGAAGGCCCGGGCTGGGCGGCAAACGCCGTCGGAGGCGCTTACGAGCTTTACATGTTCGGGAAGTATACCAATGATGCCGCATTGAAACATAAGGCGATCCTGCTTCTGGACCACGTCCTCGAGGACGGCTTCATCAACTACGAAACTGGCTTCATCATCGGCTACCGCGAGACCACTACCGACGTTTTTTGCCTGAACTATCAGCACAAGAGCAACTGGTTCTGCCCCGGCTCGATGGCGAAGATTGCGTATCAACTGCTGATATTCAGCGACGAGCTCGACGGCGAGCGCCGGCAGAAGATGCGCAGGGCGGCGACGAAGACCGCCGAGTGGATCGATAAAAACGTCAAGTCCACGTCGAACGGGTGGTATCCTCGCCGCTGCAAACCTGACGGCGAGCATTATCCGCAAAACGCTTACGGCGATTCGGATATCCTCTTCGAGAAAAGTGCCGACGGGCTGTTCATCGTCCAGGTGAATACGGCCCTGACCCGGCGGGGGCTTGCCGACTATACGGAAGATGTGCGGCAAAAGATCGAAGTCTTCATGGAAGCGGGAGGCATCTTCGGCAGCATCAACCACGACACTTACGACGAGCATGAGAACGTGGCGTATTCGGTTGCGTTTAGAGTCCTGCGGCAGGCGGCCAAATTGCTCGGCGAGGAGAAGATTCGAGACTTTGCATACGAGAAATGCCTGGCAGGTCTGGATCAATTCAAGATGAAAGAAGACAGAAACGGCGTCAAGACAAAGGGCCTGCTCTACATGGAAAAAAGCTGGGATACCTCGTACATGTGGGAAAACGCCGAGGCGGCCCTGGCGTACTTCGAGGCCTACAGCGACACCGGCGACGAGTCTTATCTCACCGACGGCCTGACCATCCTGCGCGCGATCGCCAAACATCATCACGGTAAATACGGCTTTCTCACCGAGGGCGTAGATTGGAACAATCACGTCGGAAAGCAGCACCACTTCAGCAGGGCCGAATACGGCGACATCAAATACACCGAACCTCTGCTGAACAACCTGCACATCGTCGAGCCGACATTGCTCGTAACCATGCTTCAAAAAGGGAAAGAAAAATGAGAAGAATATGGCTGATTGGAATTGCAGTCGTCGCATGTACTTTGTTGCTGAGCTTCGGTGTTTTGACCGGGGAACCGGAGCGGTCGAAAGATCATCTTGTCCCCGCCGAGAAGGATCTCGATCAAGGCGCTGTCCAGCGGCTCGTCGACAGGGGACGGGCGAAAACGTATACCGGCGAGGACCTGGAAACAATTGGAATGCCGGTCGGTGGAATCGCCGCCGGTCAGCTCTACCTACGTGGCGACGGCACGCTCGCTCTCTGGCAAATCTTCAACAAGCACGTCTTCACCGGCTACGGGCGGGATTGCTATCGAACGTACCGGCCCGAATCGCCGGTTGATTCCGGATTCGCCGTCACCCGCGAAACCGACGCCGGGACTGTCGTCGAGCCGCTCGACCGCACGTTCTCAACCGTCAGGTTCCTGGGCGAGTATCCAATCGGGGTGGTACGCTACAGCAGCGAATCGTCTCCGGTGCGAGCAGAGATGGAGGCTTTCTCGCCCTTTATCCCTCTCAATGCAGAGGACTCGTCTCTGCCAGCTACGATATTTCACATTACTCTGGAAAACAAATCTGATAAGACAGTCAAGGCTGGCGTTCAGGCTCGTCTCGAAAACGCGGTCCTTATGCACTCGGCCAAGTCGATCGTAGCCAACCGCCGCACTCGCATTATGGATGAAAATGGCCGCACGTTTATAGTGCATACCGCTGAGAAGGCGCCGCCGCCGAAGCGGGCCGAGCAGCCTCGCGAGAAAATAGTCCTCGCCGATTTCGAGGGACCCGACTACGGAGACTGGAAAGTAAGCGGCGAGGCGTTCGGTGAGCGTCCCGCTCGCGGGACGCTCGAGCGCCAGCAAAAGGTCAGTGGCTTTCAGGGCAAGGGGCTTGTCAATACGTTTCTCGGAGGCGACGGTCCCACGGGCAGCCTCACCTCACCCGAATTCACAATTTCTCGGAAGTTTATCAACTTCCTCATTGGCGGCGGCAACCACGAGGGCCGGACCTGCATAGACCTTCTGGTCGACGGTGAGGTGGTGCGGACCGCCGCCGGCAAGAATAACGAGAAACTTGAGGCGCGCTTCTGGAACGTCGAGGAATTCGAAGGGCGCAAGGCCAAAATCCAGATCATCGACTACGCCCGCGGTGGATGGGGGCATATCAATATCGACCAGATCGAGATGGCCGATGTGCCTCAGTCCGGCCCGGTCGGACCTTTGGACGAAATGCCCGATTACGGCTCAATGGTGCTGGCCTTCGACGGCAGGATCGCGACTCCGGAGAAGTCTTCTTCCGAGCGGAACGTTGTTTTTTCGGTCAACAAGAGCAGATCGGCAAAGATTTCGACCAGGCAGGCAACATTGGCGCCTAAATCCGAGCGAACCTATACTTTCGTCCTGTCGTGGTTCTTCCCGAATCATCAGAACGGGCGCGAATACGCCAATCGTTTCAACAGTGCTTTGGATGTCGCTCATTATGTTCTCGATAACCACGAGCGGCTTGTCGACGATACGCAGAAGTGGCACGAGACTTTCTACGAGGACAGCACGCTGCCGCGATGGCTGCTGTTCAGACTGCACTCGACCGTCAGCAATCTGGCGACCGGGACTTGCCAGTGGTGGGGTAACGGCAGATTCTGGGCATGGGAGGGCGTCGGATGCTGCGCGGGGACTTGTACGCACGTCTGGAATTACGCTCACGCTGCCGCTCGTTTGTTCCCGGCGCTTGAGCGAAGCGCGCGAGAAATGCAGGACTTCGGCGACGGATTCGATCCTGAGACCGGCCTTGTCGGCTTTCGCAGCAACCGGGCTTACGCAGCCGACGGGCAATGCGGCACGGTCCTCAAAGCCTACCGCGAGCATCAGATGTCGGCCGATAATGCGTTTCTCAACCGCAACTGGCCCCGCATCAAGAAGGCGCTCGAATTTTCCATCGGGCGCGACGGCAACGACGATGGTCTGATCGAAGCCAGTCAGCACAATACTTACGATATAAACTTCCACGGCCCCAATACGTTCGTCGGTTCGCTGTATCTTGCCGCTTTACGGGCCGGCGAGGAAATGGCGGAAGAAATGGGTGATAAGCAGTTTGCCGAGCGATGCCGAAAGATATTCGACAGCGGCAGCAGGCTCACGGTCAAGCGACTCTGGGACGGCGAATATTTCATTCAGCTCGTCGATCTTGAAGAGCACCCGAACCATCAATACGGCAGGGGATGTCTGTCGGACCAGCTTTTCGGGCAGGGCTGGGCGCATCAGCTCGGGCTGGGCTATATTTATCCGCCCGAGTACGTAAAGAAGGCCCTGGAGTCGGTGTGGAAGTATAACTGGACTCCCGACGTCGGTCCGTACAACGCCGCACACAAGCCGGAGCGATGGTTCGCAAGGCCGGGCGAGCCGGGGCTGTTCACCTGTACATGGCCGAAGAGCCCCTTTATGGAGGAGGGCGTTCGCTACAAGAGCGAGGTCTGGACGGGCATCGAGTACCAGGTCGCCGGCGGCATGGTCTGGGAGGACATGCTCGACGAGGCCCTGACCATTTGCGACGGCATTCAGAGCCGGTATCACCCATCAAAGCATAATCCGTACAACGAGGTCGAGTGCGGCGACCATTACGCTCGCGCGTTCGCAAGCTGGGGCGTCTATACGGCTCTGGCAGGCTACGAGTATCACGGGCCGAAGGGGCATATCGGTTTCGCGCCCAGGCTGACGCCTGAGAATTTCCGTGCTGCTTTCACAGCAGCCGAGGGCTGGGGAACACTCGCCCAGCAGCGGGATGCCAAAAAGCAGCGCGAGCAGATAACCGTCCGCTGGGGCAAGCTGAACGCAAAGACTCTGGCATTCGATCTCCCAGAGGAGTTTGAATCCGTCGAAACGTCAGTGAACTTGGAAGGCAGAATCGTGCCGAGCAGTCACAAGCTAAAGGATGGCCGACTCGAAATAACACTGAAAAACAAGCTGGCAATCTCCGAAGGTCAAACGCTATCGGTTACTATTGACCGGCAAGAGTGATTAAAGGCACTACAGGGCTGGGAACCGGCCAGCCCCATCCCGATAAAAGGCAATCGGGATGAGGCTGCCACCTATCGTCGGCTTGAATTTTGGGCATTGTCATTCCTGCCTGCGCGGGAATGACAGATCGTGCCGGGATAACAGGTTGGTACAAGAGAAAATATTATTATGATAAGAGACTTGATAATTAAGAACAGAAGTGTTAGGCGCTTCCGGGAGAATGTCACCGTGGAGCGCGAGACTCTGCGCGAGCTTGTCGATCTTGCGAGGCTCTCGGCGTCGGCGGCCAACACGCAGCCGCTCAAGTATATGCTCTCCTGCGAACCTGAAAGGAACGCCGCGATATTCCGGCATATCGGCTGGGCAGGTTATCTCAGGGACTGGCCCGGCCCGGCTGAGGGCGAGAGACCTGCCGCCTATATTATCGTACTGTGCGATACTGAAATTAGTGAGTTCGCCGATTGCGATCATGGAATAGCAGCTCAGAGCATCCTTCTCGGCGCTGCCGAGAAAGGCCTGGCCGGTTGCATGATCGGCACGGTTCAAAGGAAAGAGTTGAGCGCCGCTCTTGGAATACCGCCTCGGTACAAGATACTGTTGGTTCTCGCACTGGGAGAGCCTGCCGAGGATGTGGTCCTGGAACCCGTCGGTACGGACGGGAGCATCGAGTACTGGCGCGATGCCGACGGCGTGCATCACGTCCCTAAGCGGTCGCTGGATGAAGTGATCCTTGATATGTAGAATTCTGAATTTAGGATTGTGGATTCGGGATTCAGCGGTTAGAATCTCGCCGTATATCGTAAGTAGAACGCAGTACGAGTTATTGATTCGGAAAGGAGTTTTAGATGAGTTCAAATACCCTCCCCAAACTTCACAACGCCATGTGGCCGGGTTTGGTCGGCAAAGGAGATGAAGAAGGCCAGGAACCGCCGATCAGTCTCGAACGGATGCTCGAATTAACCGCCGGCGCCGAGGTAAACGGCCAGAAATTCGACGGAATTGACTACTTCCTTTTCCTGCCGCACACCGATCCTAACGCCAGCGACGACGAATTGAAGAAAATCGCCGATCTGATAGCCGGATACGGTTTCAATGTCGGCTCGCTCGTAGCGCCGGTCTGGGGCGGCACGGTCGGCGATACCGCCATGGGAGACGAAGCAGCCCGCAAGAAATTCCTCGATGCCGTACGTATGGCATGCCGGATTGCGGGTGTGTTCAACGATCACGGCGTGCGCAAGTACGGCGTGATCCGGATCGACTCGGCGGAATTCGGCGTCGAGAAATGGCGCGAAGACCCGAAAGCCAACACCGCTAAGATCGCCGAGACGTTCCGCGAGGCGGCAAAGATCGCAGCGGATCACGGCGAACGACTGGCCGCAGAGGGCGAGATCTGCTGGGCCGGTTTGCATAGCTGGAAGGACACAATCGACCTGCTGGAAGAAGTCGGAATGCCGGAAACGCTCGGCTTCCAGGCGGACATGGCGCACACCTACCTGTTTCTCATGGGTTACAATGCACCGGAGCACGCCCTGCTTCAGCCCGATTATTCGGAAAACGAGTTTTACGCCGCGTACGAGAAGATGGTAGATAAGCTGCGACCGTGGACGATTGACTTCCACGTCGCGCAGAACGATGGCGAAGTTCACGGCGCCGGCTCTCACGACAAGACGGGCAAGCACTGCCCGGCCGACGACCCCAACGGCAAGCTCGACATCGTTAAGTGTGCAGGTTACTGGCTGAAGGACGCCCCGTCTCGCGGCATACAGCACATCTGCTGGGACGGCTGCATGTTCCCCAACGCAAAGCTCGAATCGCCCGATACCTGGAACGCGATTCTCGACGCGATGGTCAAAGTCAGAGATGCTCACGGTTGGTCGTAGGAGCGACCCTACACATGCAAACTAAGAATTTGAAAAGGAGTCAGAATAATGGCTAAGAAACTCAATGTCGGACTCATAGGCTACGGCTTCATGGGGCGAACTCACTCCAATGCCTATAGCCAGGTAAAACATTTCTTTGACGTGCCCTGCGAGCCCGTCCTGAAGATGATTTGCGGACTGGAAGAGAACGAGGCCAAGGCCTTTGCGGACAGGTGGGACTATCAGTCGCACACCACGGACTGGAAGAAGGTGATCGAGAACGATGATATCGACATAGTGGATATCTGCGTGCCGAACAATGTCCACGCCGAGATAGCTATCGCCGCGGCAAAGGCGGGCAAGGCTATCATCAGCGAGAAGCCCCTGGCTCTGAACGGCGAACAAGCCGAGACAATGGTCGAAGCCGTCGAGAAAGCGGGCGTGGCCAACTTCGTATCCTTCAACTACCGCCGCGTGCCGGCCGTTACGCTGGCCAAGATGCTGATCGACGAAGGTCGGCTGGGGCGCATCTTCCACTATCGCGCAAACTTCCTGCAGGACTGGACGATCTCGACGGACGTTCCACAGGGCGGCATGGCCACCTGGCGGCTGGACCTCAAGGCCGCCGGCTCCGGCGTGACCGGCGATCTGCTGGCACACTGCGCCGATACGGCGATGTGGCATAACGGGCCTATCGATTCGGTCTGCGCGATGACCGAGACCTTTGTCAAGGAACGATTGCACGTCGAGACGGGTAAGAAGGAGAAGGTCGGCATCGACGATGCCTGCACGTTCCTGTGCCGGTTCGATAACGGCTCGCTGGGGAATTTCGAGTCCACGCGCTACGCGCGGGGGCACAAGGCGCTTTACACATTCGAGATCAACGGCGAGAAGGCGTCCATCGCCTGGGACCTGCACGATTTGCACCGGCTCAGCTATTTCGATCACGCCGACGATTCAATCGTTCGCGGCTGGCGCTCGGTCCACGTCACCGACAGCGACATGCCGTACATGGACAAATGGTGGGTGCCCGGCCTCCAGATTGGCTACGAGCACACCTTTATCCATCAGTTGGCCGATTTCCTTCAAGGGTACGCCGACGGTAAGCCGACCTCGCCGACATTCAAAGAAGCTCTGGCCACGCAGTATCTCTGTGATGCCGTGCTTGCATCGGCCAAAGACAAAGAGTGGAAGACCGTAAAGAAACCGTAAATTCGAAATTCTAAAAGCGAAATCCTAAACAATATTGAATTTTCAAAATTGAAATGTTCAAAACTGGTTTTCGTGCCCGGGACGTACGTTTTGAATTTAGATCATTAGAATTTTGAATTTGTTTCGGATTTAGTGCTTAGAATTTAGTGCTTATTTAGGACTTACGAATTAGGATCTCGATATTGTGGAGGTTATAGCCTATGAGCGTTAATTCAATTGCAAGTAAGGCCCTCGACCAGGGCAAAGGTGTCGTGCGGCTCGCTCCGAACTGGGTGCCGCGATCTTTCTGTGTGCCGGGCAGACGCATCAAGCTGCATCCGGATGATTATTATGCGATGGGCGGCGAGCGCGGCGGCATCGACGAGCGGTGGTTCTCCTCGACGACCCCCGCCGACAACGGCCCGCTGACTTCCAGGGATGAGGGCCTGAGCTTCATCGTTTTCGAGGACGACGGCAAGATCGAGAAGGTAAGACTGGTCGATGCCGTAGACGAACTTAAGGGCCGGATCATCGGTGACAGGCTGTGGGACGAACACAAACGCTGGCCGATGTATTCGAAATTCTTCGACAACAAAGCGGCTCTGCCCCATCACATTCATCACCGCGACGAGCACGCCGCACTTACCGGCCAATTAGGCAAGCCCGAGGCCTATTACTTCCCGCCCCAGGCGAACAATCACGGCGGTGACTTCCCGTACACATTTTTCGGGCTGAGTCCGGGCGTGACAAAGGATCAGGTTCGAAAGGCCCTGCAGGACGCAGCAGAGGGCAGAGACAATGCGATCACGGCTCTGGCGCCGGCTTATCGGCTCAGCGTTGGTACCGGCTGGGACGTGCCGCCGGGCGTGTTGCACGCTCCGGGCAGCCTCTGCACATACGAGCCGCAAAAGGCCTCGGACGTCTTCGCAATGTACGAGAATATCACGCACGACCAGGTCGTGCCGAAAGAACTTTTGTGGAAGGATACGCCGAAGGAGAAGGAAGGCGACGTGGACTGGCTGCTCAGCGTGATCGACTGGGGCCTGAACGTCGATCCGGATTTTGCGAAGAATCGCTTCATGGCGCCGAAGCCGGTCAAGCCGGTTGCCGAGATGGAAGCCGAGGGCTATATCGAGAATTGGATTTGCTATAAATCCAAAGCTTTCAGCGCCAAGGAGCTGACCGTCCTGCCGGGCAGGACCGTCACTGTCAAAGACAGTGCCTGCTATGGCTTCATCACCATGCAGGGCCACGGCAAGTTCGGGGCCTGGGACATCGAGACGCCCTCGCTGATCCGCTACGGCCAATTGACCGACGATGAGTTCTTCGTCTCCGAGGCGGCGGCAAAGGAAGGCATAGTGATCACGAATCCATCAAGGAACGATCCGATCGTCATGCTCAAACATTTCGGCCCCGGAAATCCGGATTTGGTTATCTAGTAAGTACCCGGGATGAGACTGCCACCCAACGTGCTTTCAATGTAATATGTCATTCCGGCGCAGGCGGGAATCCAGAATCTCATGGATAAACGGGTTCCTGTCTGCGCCGGAATGGTAACCTCCATCAGGCAAAAACCGCAGGATAGGCAACCCATTCGGCACGCTCAGGGCAGGCTTGTTGCCCAGACTGTTAATCTGCGCGCCGAGAACGTCAACTATGGCTTGGCTTGAATTCGCCGCTCAAAATAATTCATACACAACCGGAATTTTCTTGAAACTGATAAGAAATTGTCGTATTATCATACGATAGGTTTGTAGGTGTGATTCAGCAAAGTCTATCCGCGGCGGATCTCCGAGTATATCCGCTGAACGGAGCAAGAGGTGTGCAATGAAGGCCCCTGGTCGCAAAAACACCACACGGCAGAACCCAATGGCTCGTCCGCCCTGACCATGGGTCGGGCAATAATTCGGTTTATTACGATGTGTAATTACTCTGCAAACACCATATATTTGAAGGAGGAATACGAATGTTATCTAAAAAATGTCTTTTGATTGGCATTATTGCCTTGCTTAACGTAAGCCCGGCAATGGCGCAGGACCCGCCTGCAAATCACCCTAAGACGGAAGAACCGCTGGTATTGGAGGTCTTCAGGGGCACTCCCGAGATTGACGGAGACCTGAGCGACTGGAATCTCGGCGCTATGACCCCGGCGGTCCTTGACGTGGAAGAACAAGTCCATACCGGAGTGGAGAATTGGGACAACTCTGCGGACTGCAGCGGAGAATTCTATCTGTTGTGGGATGACCAGTACATCTATATGGCGGTGGTGGTGCAAGACGACAAATTGTCCATGAACAAAACCGGCGGCAGTATTTGGAATGCCGACGCCGTAGAAGTGTTCTTCTCTACGCTGAACGCCGTATCGGGACACGACGAGCATTACCAGTACGGCTTTAACGCCAATGACCAGACATGGAACTGGTGCAACATGGATGGCGGCGGTCAAACCGCCATCGATTATCTGCAGATAGCCACCTCCCTGACTCCGGAAGGATACATCTGTGAAGCAGCTCTCGACCACACTAAGCTGCTTTCGTTAGACTTTGTGGCGGGCAATACAATTGGCTTCCACCCTGTTATCGATGATACTGAAAGTGCGGACCGGGAAGTCCAGATTACCTGGACCGGCCTGGAAGCTCACGACCAGAGCCAGGGATTCGGGCATATTATTTTCTCCGATGCTACGGTTGGCCCGGTCAACCCGCTCGCTCGACGCCCGGACCCGTCGGACGGCGCCATGCTTGAGGCGGCTTGGGCGACGCTTAGTTGGAAGCCGGGCCCGTTCGCAGTCACTCACGATGTGTACGTAGGCGAAACTTTCGAGGATGTGAACAACGGAGCAGAAGACACCTTCACGGGCAACCATGCCACGGACACGCTCATCGTCGGCTTTCCCGGATATCCCGTTCCGGAGGGTCTTGTACCGGGAACCACCTACTACTGGCGCGTCGATGAAGTCAATGACGCCAACGCGGCAAGCCCCTGGAAGGGCGATATCTGGAGCTTCTCCGTTCAGCCCTACACGGCTTTCAATCCCGATCCGGCGGACGGTGCGGAGTTCGTTGATCTCGAAACGACCCTGAGCTGGAGCGGCGGCTACGGCGCCAAGCTGCACACTGTCTATATCGGCGACAATTATGACGACGTTAACAGCGCTGCGACGGGAGGAATGCCGCTCGGCAAGGCAAGCTACGATCCCGGCACCCTCGAACGCGAGAAGGTCATGTACTGGCGAGTCGATCAGTTCGACGGATTCGAGACGTACAAAGGCGATGTCTGGGCCTTTACCACACCCGGCGCGGTGGGCAATCCGCAACCGGCCAATGGCGAGCAGGACGTGCAGAAGATAGCAACTCTCGCCTGGACGGCGGCGGAAAACGCCACTTCGCACGAACTGTATTTCGGCACCGACGCCGAAGCCGTAAGGAATGCCACAAAGGCGTCGCCCGAATATATCGGTCCGAGGTCACTCGGTTCCGAGAGTTATGATCCTCCGGACCTTGCGTGGGACAGCAGTTATGCCTGGCGTGTGGATGAGGTCTATCCGACTGAAACAGTCAAGGGGCTGGTCTGGTCATTCACGACGGCCGACTTTTTGCTCGTGGACGATTTCGAGTCCTACAACGAAATCGATCCACCCGATCCGGCGAACAACAGGATATTCGACAGTTGGGTCGATGGTTTCGGTAGTACGACCAACGGCGCTCTCGTCGGCAACGAGTTTCCTCCTTATACGGAACAGGGTATAGTCCACGGCGGGTCTCAGTCCATGAATTACTACTATGATAATGCGGGCAAGACCTCCGAGGCGACCTTGACATTAGTCTGGCCGAAAGACTGGACGGATGAAGGCGTCACGAAGCTGTCCCTGTGGCACAGGGGCTCGTCGAATAATGCCGCTGACCGCATATATATCGCCCTCAACGGCACGGCCGTCGTCTACCATGAGGATCCGGCGGCTACACAATTGGCGGGATGGAGACCCTGGGTCATTGACCTGGCTGAATTCGGCATAAATCTTGCCAACATCAATACCGTTACCATAGGTATCGGCACCAAGAACGCACCGTCAGCCACCGGTGGAACGGGAACCGTATACTTCGACGACATCCGGCTGATTCGGTAGGTCCGACAGTGTGATTCCGCCGGCGTGTATTAGAAAAGTCGTCACGTTCATAATTCGGGGCCTGCGCTGACCAATTTGGCGCAGGCCCCAGTTGTCTTGCTCAGAGGCTGACCAAGCGTCGCGTTAAATTCCAGCCCTGAAGTTTGGATCGGCGGCGGCTATTTTTCTGTTGGGTCCGTGCCCAGGAAAACGAACTTGCTCTCGTCTTTGTTTTCGTCACAGAGACGGCAATCCTTACAAATCCGGGCTTCTTATGACAATGTTAGGGTTCAGTCTCCGGCCGGTTCGAGCTTTGGCGGGCTGATCTCGGCCCCGCTCGTTGTCAAAGGATGTTTCCATGCCTGGCCGGTTGCGGTATCGACGATGACGGCCCATTGTCCGGTTGCGTCCAACTGAAATCTGCCCGGCATAGGTGCGGTCAGCTTCTGGTAGAGCCTTTGCTCGACGGAACTGAGCTTCTCCGTGAATGAGCCGGATGAGTCTCTGTCCTTCGCGCTTTGCCGGTCTCTGCCTGCAACGCCCATTGCCATAAGTACTATTGCGGCGGCAAGTGCTCCGATTGCGATACTTTTGGGGTCCGTTTTGATGGTCATGTTAGTATCTCCATTGAGGTTGTCTATTCGGCGGTTTCAACACCAGTCTTCCGCGTTTTCGTTCTGCCTTCATACCAAAACTCGCGCCGAATTGCAAGCATCTGCGAGCAGGCTTTCCCAAACCTGAGAATCTCCGGAAGCTGATGGCACTTTTTATCCCAACTATCAATGCACCCAGTCCGGTAAGCTTGGGATCGGCTGCTTTATTTCGTATTGTTTATAGTGAGAGGGTACAGAAATGAATCGGCAAGAGCTGATAATCATGTTGTCAATCCTTGCGATTGGGACGTTTATTATTATTATGGTTTTGATCACCGGATATTAACGCCCCACGCGGGACACAGAGGTAAAAGCCGGCAATTGCACCTTGCTTTGTCAGGCAAGATCGCCCCCTGATTGCTGGATTTTGAGAGAGTTTGTTTGCACTTTTGTGACAGACAGTACAAGGGAGGGGCGCGGAAATGGACCTTCTGATAAAAATCGGTTTTGGCATTTTCCTGATTTTCGCTGCTATTGGTTTCTGCTACTTGTACAAGCGATACAGGGACCTGAGGAACTACACGTTCTGGGTCGAGCAGTCATTGCTACAGCATCGTCCCGAAACTTACATCCCGTTGTGGAGAAAGCAGCAGCGTAAGAAGGATGTCTGCAGGAAGCCCCCCGCATGTCGAAGGAGCGTTCAAACCTTAATCACCGATAGAAGTAAGAACCCCACGTTGAATTAGTCACTCGATCGTTCACCCGGCCTGCCGCCCTTCAAAAACTTGAGTTTTCAAGCCTGAGGCGATATTCTCATAGCAGCTAAAGTCTGGCGGCCTGACTGAGCCGGAAGAAACTTGATAGGGATTCGGGCCTATGGAACCGGCGATAATCGATATTTGCGATGTAAGTTACAGAATCGGCGGCAGGCTGATCCTCGATAGCATCTCATGGCGGCTGCAGAGGGGTGAGCACTGGGCCGTCCTGGGGCCAAACGGCGCGGGAAAGACTACACTGCTAAAGATCGCCTGCGGCTACATCTGGGCCAACTCAGGCGGGCGAATCTATCGGCAGGGGAGGGCCCTGGTGAACCTGAGGGAGTTGCGGGAGAGTATCGGGTGGGTAACGATTTCGCTGATCGACCGGATTCCGCCCGGAGAAGCGGCGGTTCGGACAGTTGTTTCCGGCAAATTCGCACAAATAGGCCTGCACGAGTTCGCGGGCCGACAACCGGACAAAGCCGATTTTGCGCGGGCCCGGCAGTATCTTGCCGAGATGAATTGCGTTGACGTTGCGGACCAGCAGTTTGGAACGCTCTCTCAGGGCGAAAAGCAGCGAGTTTTGATAGCGCGGGCGCGAATGGCCCGGCCGCTTCTATTGATTCTCGACGAGCCGTGTGCCGGACTCGATCCCGGTGGCCGCGAGCTTCTGCTGGACTCGATCCAGAATCTCGCAAGAATTCAGCCTCAAACGGGTCTCGTGCTCGTGACGCATCATATCGAGGAGATCATGCCGATCTTCGAGAAGGTGCTTGTGCTCGCCGAAGGCCGGATCATCGCCAGTGGCCCGACACGAGAGATTATCACCTCGCAGCTTATTCGGCGCCTGTACGGAGTCCGGACGAAGATCCACTATGCGGCGGGGCGGTATTGGATGATCCCTGATTGATTATCCCTCCGAAGGTCGACATTGCCCAGAAACACTGAATTTGGCGATATTGTTTTCCGGCAAAGAGATTTTTTTTTTGAAAAAAGCTGTAACGATTCGGCCCTTGAAACGTCTATATACACAGAATACGGCGGATAACAGTCGCAGGTCCGTTGCGTGACGTCATCTTAAACCCCTGCTTTACGTCTTCACCTACAAACTCCACCGAGCAGGGGTTTTTTATTTTTTTTATGAAAAATACGTATTTTCCCTAATAGACGGTTACTGATTTTTATGGTATTGAATAAACGCAATGGCTGCGGGCACGGATGCTCGTGGCCGTTTGATCCCTCTTTTTCTACAATTAAAG
Organism: uncultured Pirellulales bacterium; assembly: GCA_964598225.1. Classification (GTDB taxonomy): domain Bacteria; phylum Planctomycetota; class Phycisphaerae; order Sedimentisphaerales; family Anaerobacaceae; genus SG8-4. The sequence continues at coordinate 80,376 of CAZRBG010000010.1, read as the reverse complement.
CTCTTGCGCCGATAACTGGCTTGCTTTTCCACTTTCTCATGCCATAATACTATTAATGCAAGAGGATTCATCGCGGTTGGTCGAAGCGGCAGAGATGATTCGACTTGAACCATAGTTGAACGGAAAGAGCAAGCATGTAAGAGATTACAATACGAAGACTAAGAAGACGCAGGATTCTCGTCATATTATTCATCTACTTTTTGTTTGTCCTGTATGCTATTCGAAGAGCTTTATTCCCGGATTTAAGTTCGCCGGACATTGCAGTGGCAGTTGCCTTTCAGGTCATCATGACGACATTTTGCATAGTTGATTCCAAGCCGCTACTACATTCGTTTTATTGGATAATATTCTTGTCCTGGCCGGTGTCGGTTCCGATCTATTGTATCTGGATCAGAGGCTTCAAAGGAATCGTTACGGCCGTGCTCTTTGTTATCTCACTGGCAGTTGTTTCTATGGCTACTTACTTCTTGACATGGTATCTGGCTGGAGGCCAAACATGGTAGCAGTGGGACTCAGGTCTAAGAAGAAAAGCTTCGTTATTGTTTTTGTTACATCGGCTGCACTCTTGTTGTTGCTCGTCATTGTCTGGTTGCAGCAGGACTCCGACGTGAATGCTACTCTGTCCCGTGCAGGCTTTGCGAAGCTTCCAGAATCGGCTCGCAACGCGAGGATTGACAGGCAGGGAAAGTTGTTCGAAATGCGAGTTATATTGGTCAAGTTCGAGGCCGATCCGAAAGACATACTGCGTTTTGTCAAACGCCACTCAAGTACTACTCAGCTATTGCTGGAGGGGACCATGGAAGTTCGTTATAATGGGATAGTCTATCCATCCTGGTGGCTGCAATGGGACGAAGGACGTCCCCAGCGAACATATTTCGTGAAGCTGGTGCGTTACGGGGGTACTGCAACAGTTAGCAACGAGAACAGCATGATCTACATACAAATGATGTGTCGATCAAAGTTGCTGCGCAAAATTAAGCGTTGCATTCCGTTTATCTGAAAGTGGGGCAGACAGCAACAGGTAGGGTGGGGTTTGCCCCACCACGAGGGAGTATTTAGGGTTGAACCCGGTGGGGCGAGCCCGACCCTACGAGACTCCTGCATCTACAACTGCCCGCGGAGTGTAATCCGATACTCTTTTGGCAGGCCTGCTCACGGACTTGGATTGAGGGAGATGTCAAGAGTGTTTTGTTTCACGAATTGCTCCACTTCGGAAAATTTGGGGACGCCGTTGGTGCAGCCGAGGGCTGTTGCGCCGAGTGCTCCGGTTGCGCTGGCGAATTCAAGAGTGCGCGCCAAGTCCAAATCCTGACTTAAGGCCGCAAGCAGGCCCGCCGTGAAGCAGTCGCCGCAGCCGGAGGGATCGACGAGAGGCACGTCGAAAGCTCCCATTTCGATCCTGTTTTTGCCGTCATCGGCATAAAGCCCTTTATGGCCTCTGGTGATTATTAGTGTATCGGCTCCTGCTTGCCTCAGGATATTTGCCTGGTGGGCAAGGGATGTTTCGCCGGTGAGAACGCGCGCTTCGTCTTCATTAAGAACAAACAAATCCACGTGTTCGAGCAATCTCACGGCTCGTTTTGGATCGATGCCGCTGTCCTGTGCGATGCACACGTTGAGAACGTTGCAGCAGTTTCGCTGGTGTGCCTGATCGAGCAGATTTGCCAATGCCTGGTCATTCCAGGCGCCGAGTTTCAAGTAGCCGCCAACGAGGACGATGCCGTTGTCAGGCAGCAGGTTCGCCGAAACATGCTCGCCGGTAAAATCGGCGGCGACGCCCAGTGCGTGAATAAAACGTCGATCTTCGCCTTCTGCGCGGATGATTATTGTTGTTGCCGTCTGGCCCTGTGGTTCCCGACGCACGCCACGCGTATGGAGTCCCAGAGACTTCAATTGCTCCAGCAGAAGAGCGCCGAGATCATCGTTTCCCACGCTGCCTGCGATAGCGGCCGGCGATCCGAGGCGGCGCAGTGCAATCGCGGTGTTCAGTGCGTTGCCGCCCGGATAGACTGCGATCTCGTCGGTAAGCGACAACTCACCCGGACACGGAAGCTTCGCTAACGGACTGGTGAAGATGTCGGCGCACATATCACCGATGCAGAGAATTTGCTTCATATCGTCAACCATGTTCATTATATGTTTTTTTCGATAACTCAGGCCCGGCCGTATTTGTCGTCGTAACGCACCTTGTCGTTGTCCTGCACCTCGCCGTAGGCCACTTCCATCATTCGGAATAACTGATCGCTGCTGTTGCTGAGACGATGCTTTGTACCTCTGGGGATGTAGACTTCTTCGAAGGCTTTGGGTTGCCACACTTTGTCGCCGACCTGAGCTTCCGCGCCGTCGGTGAGCATGATCCACAGCTCGTCGAAGTTCTCGTGGCTTTGCAGACTGCCCTGCTCACCCGGCTTCATCTCCACAATCCATACCGTGCATGGTTCGTTTCTTGCATACTCTCTGTAGCGTCCCCAGGGCCGCTCGATAATCCGCGGACGATCAGCCATTCAAAAGACTCCTTCAAATCAGTTCAATTCAATTCATAATCCCAAATCCCGACAGAGACCGGCGGTTTAACCAATGATACTATCAATCTCGGCGAAAAACTCAAGTTGACAGAATGTAGAAATTTGAGCGAGGAGTTGCCAGGTGTGCGGATAATCGTTATTTTAGTGTCTTGTGTCTTATAACGCTGGCGCGTAGTAACGATATCGTTAGTGAGGAAATAACAGATGAAGGCTTATTCGGCTGAATTTTTAGAGCAGCTCTTTCGCACGCTCTATACTATTCGGCTTTTCGAGACCGAGTGCATAAAACTCTATCGCCAGGGTTTGATAATCGGCTATTTTCACCCATATCTTGGTGAGGAAGCCATCGCCACCGGCGCCTGTGCCGCGCTTCGCGAAGATGATTATATCGTCAGCACCCACCGCGGCCACGGCCACTGCCTCGCCCGAGGCGGCAAGCTAAAGAAGATGGTCGCCGAAGTGCTGGGCCGCGAAACGGGATACTGCAAGGGGCGGGGCGGCTCCATGCACATCGCCGATATCGCAACCGGCAACATCGGCGCCAACGGCATTGTAGGCGGCGGTCTGCCGATCGGCGTAGGTGCGGCTATGGGCGTGCGAGTGCGAGGGGGCAACCAGGTTACGGTAATCTTCTTCTCCGACGGCGCCAGCAATAACGGCGTGTTTGCGGAGTCGCTGAATCTGGCGGCGATCTATGATCTGCCCGTTGTGTTTATGCTGGAGAACAATCAATATGCGGTAACCAGCCCCGTCGAAGAGATGAGCCGCGTGCCGGATTTGTACAAGCGAGGGATCGGCTACGGCGTCGAATCGCACCAGGTGGACGGCAACGATGTGCTGGCGGTGTATGAGAAAACCTGCGAGGCCGTGGACGCATGCCGGGTTGGTAAAGGGCCGGTGCTGGTCGAGGCCAAGACGTATCGACACAGCGGCCACCACGTTAACGATCCGGGAGCATATATGCCGAAAGAGCGACTGGAGTACTACCTCGCCCGCGATCCGGTAAAGAGAGCGCGAAGTAACCTGATCGAGCATGCGCGCTACACGGATGAAGACATTGAAGCCATCGAACAGGACGTCAACCGGCAGATGGAAGAGGCGATCGAATTCGGCAAGAACAGCGCCCAGCCGTCCGTCGAAGATTTCATTGAGGAGGTTGCAGCGGATTGAGCACTGAGACTATCAACAGCGACGTCGAGACGCGAGAGATAATGGTCCGCGAGGCCCTGAACGAAGCGATGCGGGAAGAGATGACCCGCGACGAAAGGGTGTTCGTCATGGGTGAAGGCATTGCCCAGCGAGGAGGCTCCTACAAGGTGACGGTGGGATTGCTCGATCAGTTCGGACCAAAGCGGGTGATTGACACTCCGATCTCCGAAGCGAGTTTCACCGGCATGGCTGTCGGCGCTGCAATTACCGGTATGCGCCCGGTTGTGGAAATATTATTCATCGACTTTAGCTCGCTGATAATAGACCAAATCGTAAACCAGGCCGCCAAATATCGCTTCATGAGCGGCGGCAAGGGCCGGGTTCCGATGGTTTTGCGCACCCAGGGCGGCAGCGGCAACGGTCTGGCCGCCCAGCATTCGCAGAGCCTCGAGGCTTGGTATTATCACGTGCCGGGTCTCAAGGTTGTTATGCCCTCTACGGCGTACGATGCAAAAGGCCTGCTAAAAAGCGCTATCCGCGACGAAGACCCGGTCGTCTTCATCGAGCACAAGTTGCTCTATATGGACAAGGGACATGTTCCTCAGACGGATTACAGCATCAAACTCGGAGTCGGCGATATCAAACGGCCGGGCAGTGATGTGACTCTCGTTGCGTGGTCCGGCATGGTAAAACACGCGCTCGCGGCGGCCGAGGAACTCGCTGCCCAAGGGATTGATGCTGAGGTAATCGATCCACGTGCTCTGGTGCCGCTGGATAAAGAGATGATCCTCGAATCGGTTCGCAAAACCGAACACCTGGTAATCGTTCAGGAAGCCGTCCGGCGGGGCGGCGTCGCCTCGGATATCGCGTCGATAGTCCAGGAAGAAGCATTTGACTATCTCGACGCTCCGATTAAGATACTTGCTGGCAAGAATACTCCGATTCCGTTCAATGTGAATCTGGAAAAAGCCTGTGTGCCTCGGAAAGAAGAAATCGTAAGCGCAGTCAAAGAGATGTTTAACGCCTGAATGAGGAATCGAAATGGCTCTGGCCAATATGAGGGAAATGCTCAGCAGTGCCAAAGAAGGCCGATACGCGGTGGGCGCTTTCAACATTCTGGACTACAACTCTATGAAGGCTGTCGTGGAGGCGGCTGTTGAATTGCAGTCCCCGGTGATTATTCAGACGTCGGTAAAGACCGTTGTATTCTGGGGCTGCCGGCCGATTATCGAGTGGTACCGACAACTGGTATCCGACGTGCCCGTGCCGATCGCGATTCATCTTGACCACTGCAAGGACTTGGAGGTTATCAGAAACTGCATCGAACACGGCTGGACATCGGTCATGATCGATGCATCATCGAAGCCCCTCGTTGAGAACCTGGACTTGACGCAGCAGGTTGTTGCAATGGCGGCTCCGGAGGATATCACGGTCGAGGCGGAAATGGGCGCCATTGTCGGCGTCGAAGACGACATCCACGTCAAGGAGCAGGACGCTCACTTGGCTGATCCTGCTGAAGCCGTCAAGTTTTGCCGCGAGGTCTCGCTCGATTGCTTCGCCCCGGCTATAGGCACGGCTCACGGAGTGTACAAGGGTGTGCCGAAAATCGCTTTCGAGTTACTAGAGCGGATTGCCGGTGAAACAAATGTGCCTCTGGCCCTGCACGGCGGCACCGGGCTCTCGGACGAAGTATTTAAACGCTGTATCTCTTTGGGCTGTGCGAAGGTCAACATTTCAACGCAATTGAAGTACGCATTTATTGACGGATTTGTCCGTTACCACGAAAGTAACAAAACCGAATACAACCCGCTCAAAGTGATCGGCGCTCAATATCAGGAGCTAAAGGCGGCAATAGCAGGTAACATAAAGCTGTTCGGCAGTGCAGGAAAGGCTTAGAGATGGCAACCGCAGTTATGATGCCCCAGGTGGGCCAGGACATAAAAACCGGCGTTATCGTCGAGTGGTTCAAGAAGGAGAATGATCCGATCCAAAAAGGAGAGAAAATCGCCTCGGTGGAATCGGACAAGGCGACCTTCGACGTGGAGGCGTACGAATCGGGCGTATTGCTGAAAATCCTCCACCCCGAAGGCGCTGAGGTGCCGGTGCTCAGCCCAATTGCGTATATCGGCCGGCCCGGTGAGGAGATAGCAGAAGAAGAGCCTGTCGCCGAGACTAACGTGCCGCCTGTGGTCGAACAGAAACCTCCATCGGAAAAAGTGTCAATTCCAAAACAGAGCGGCCCGTCGGCATCGCCGTCGGCCCGTCGGCTGGCAAGGGAAAAAGGAATCGATCTGGAAATCGTGACCGGGACCGGCCCGGAGGGAAGGATTACGAAGGAAGACGTTCTGAATGCGGCTGAGAACTAATACATGGAGGATTTGAGATATTCATTCAGGGAGTAATTATGGATAAGCAATTACAAGCCTTGATTTTCGACTGTGACGGTGTTCTGGTGGATACCGAACGCGACGGCCACCGCGTTGCCTTCAACCAGGCATTTGCGGAAATCGGTCTGGACGCCGAATGGGACGTAACTCTCTACGGAGAGCTTTTGGAGGTCGCCGGCGGCAAGGAGCGCATGCGGCATTACTTCAACACGCACGGTTGGCCCGATAGCGTTGACGACCGCGATGAGTTCATCAAGGAGATGCACAAGCTCAAGACCGAATGTTTCATGCGTATCATCGAATCCGGCCAACTGCCCCTTCGTCCGGGGGTGTCCCGCCTGGTGGACGAGGCCATAGAAGATAACGTCACGCTGGCAGTTTGCTCGACCTCTAACGAGCGGGCGGTAAGCAATGTCGTGGAGCGATTGCTGGGGCCGCAGCGAAGGTCTCATTTCGCTGCTATTCTTGCCGGCGACGTGGTCTCGAAGAAGAAGCCTGATCCGGAGATATACAATTTAGCCGCACAACGGTTGAATGTCGATCCGGCTCGATGCGTTGTAATAGAGGACAGTCGAAACGGCTTTCTCGCCGCCCAGGCCGCGGGCATGCATTGTCTCGTCACCACCAATGAATATACCGAGCATGAGGATTTCTCCCAGGCCGATCTTGTGGTCAGCGAGTTGGGCGAGCCCCCGAACGTTCTGGTAACGCTGGAGACCGTAAAAAGTATTGTTGCCACTGATCCGTACCCGGTCAAAGGAGCATAACGAATGAAAATATTTCTGGATACTGGGGATATCGAAGGCATCAAACGCGCCAACGACACCGGCCTGCTGGACGGAGTCACTACCAATCCCACGCACATCGCAAAGACCGGCCGCAGGTTTCAGGACGTTGTTAAAGAGATATGCGGGATTGTGTCCGGCCCGGTCAGTGTAGAGGCGATTGCAGATAACTGCGAAGATCTCGTCAGTGAGGCCGAGAAAGTAGCGCGGATTGCTCCGAACGTCGCCATAAAAATACCGATGACGGTCGATGGTCTGAAAGCCGTGCCGATTCTGGAGGGCAAGGGCATCAAATGTAACATCACGATGATCTTCTCATCCACGCAGTCATATCTGGCGATGAAAGCCGGCGCTACTTTCGTGAGCATCGTGATCAGCCGCCTGGACGCGGTGTGCAACGAGGGCGACATTCTGATTTCCGATGCGGTCACGATAAAGCAGAATTTCGGATTCGACTCAGAGGTTCTGGCCGGTAGCCTGAAGACACAGAACCACGTGTTGAGCTGTCTTCGCGCCGGCGTTGATATCGTGACAATACCGGAGTCGCTGTTCTTCCAGATGTACAAGCACCCGTTGACGGATATCGGATTGTCGCAGTTTGCCAAAGACTGGGAGAGCGTGCCCAGGTGATTCGTTGATACAATACCGGAAATAAGGAGGCTCAACATGGGATCGATAAAAGGTCCGGGAATTTTTCTCGCTCAGTTCTTGCGGGATACTGAACCATACAACAACCTGGAGAATATCGGCAAATGGGTGGCGGGTCTCGGCTACCGGGCGGTGCAGATTCCAACGTGGGACAGCCGTGTTATCGACTTGGACCGTGCTGTCCAATCAAAGGCTTACTGCGATGATCTCAAGGCGTCTCTCGCCGATATCGGCCTGGAGATATCCGAACTTGCTTCCCATATTCAGGGCCAGGTGATGGCGATTCATCCGGCCTATGCGACGGCCTTCGCCGCATTCTATCCCGACGGTCTGGACGCCGCCGCTCGCGTTGAATGGGCTACAGACCAGTTGGTCAAATCCGTCAAGGCCTCTGCAAACCTGGGACTCAAAGCCGTGCCGGTCTTATCGGGTGGTTTGGCATGGCATACGATGTATCCATGGCCGCAACGCCCGGCCGGACTGATAGATACGGCGATCAAGGAACTCTATCGACGCTGGAAGCCGGCGCTCGATGCGGCTAAAAATGAGGGGATAACGATTGCTTACGAGCTTCATCCAGGCTCGGACATCTACGACGGTGCGACTTTCGAGATGTTTCTCGACGTTGCCGAGAATCATCCGGCCGCTTGTATAAATTACGATCCGAGCCACTTTCTGCTCCAGCAGCTCGACTACTGCGAGTTCATTCAATTGTACGGCGAGCGAATCACGGCGTTTCATGTCAAGGATGCTGAGTTCAACCCAAGCGGCAGAGTCGGTGTATACGGCGGCTACCAGAGCTGGGCCCATCGCGCGGGCCGGTTTCGTTCGTTAGGTGACGGCCAGGTCGATTTCACGCGCGTTTTTACCCTGCTGACCGAAGCAGGATACGACGATTGGGCGGTGCTGGAATGGGAATGCTGCATCAAGAGCCCCGAACAGGGTGCGGCCGAGGGCGCGCCGTTTATCGAAAATCATATTATTCAGGCCACCGACGTAGCGTTCGACGATTTCGCCGGAGGCAAAAGCGACGACGAACTGAACAAAAAGATTCTCGGTTTGTAGTGTGCCCGTAAGAGCCTGCCCTGAGCTTGCCGAGCTGATCTTTGATTCGAACATCTATATTTTCCGGAGGTAAAGAAATGAGTTTTCATAAGCAGAAACGGGCATCGCAATCAGTAGGGTGGGGCTTGCCCCACCGCTTTGATTCGGCGCTACAATCATGGTGGGGCAAGCCCCACCCTACTTATCTATGCTTTTTCATAGGCTGCTGTTTGATCGCAGGAGCCGGCGCCGGTACGAAACAACCGTCCATGATAGATAGTTGGAAACGCCACGCGGTTGCCGATTTGCCGGACCGCGCTATGTTCATCCTGGCAGCCGACGTGGACGGCGACGACCAGCGTGATCTGATAGCCGGCGGCTGGTGGTGGAAGAACCCCGGCGATCTTGGGGGATCGTGGGAGCAGTCCACCATCGGAGAGCCGCTTCGCAACATGGCAACCGTATTTGATTTCGACTCAGACGGTGATCCGGACGTCCTCGGCACTCAGGGAGTTGGAGCGGCCAAGAACACCGATTTCGTATGGGCTGAGAACGACGGCAAAGGCCGGTTCAAAATTCATAAGAACATAAACTACACCGGCGGCGGCGATTTTCTCCAGGGCTGTGCAGTTGCCCGTCTGGGAAGCACCATCCGCGTAGCGCTTTCCTGGCACCGTGACGGCGGCGGCATTCACACTCTGAACGTCCCGGCCAAACCCGTAGCGGCAACATGGACGAGTACGCTGATAAGCAAGACGGTCAGCAGCCCCCCGCAGGGCGAGGACCTCGACTTCGGCGATATCGACCGCGACGGCGATCTCGATCTGCTGCTGGGCGACCTTTGGTTGCGTAACGACGGCGATTCCTGGCCCACGTTCCGCATGGGCAGGATCACTAAGGGCGAGCCGGACCGAGTGGACCTGGCCGACGTCAACGGCAACGGCCGACTGGATGCGATCGTTTCTCTGGAAAAGGGCACCGACGTTTGGTGGTTCGAGGCTCCCGCCGATCCGACGAAAACCTGGAAACAGCACAAGCTCGGCGTAATAGCCGGTCAGGGTTTCAGCATGGACACGGCGGATTTCGACCGTGACGGCGACCCCGACGTGGTCATCGGCGAGCATCGCGGCAAAACCGAGAACCGCGTGGTCATCTTTGAAAACAGGGACCACGGAACAAACTGGTGCCCGCACGTAATCGACAAAGGCCCTAGGAACGAAATCGACCACCACGACGGCACACAGGCAGTCGACCTCGACAACGACGGCGACCTCGACATCATATCAATAGGCTGGTACAACCCCAAAGTCTGGGTCTTCGAGAACCTCCTGAAATAGGATTAGATCGGGGGAGAATATTACAAGTGTCGATGCAATACGCACATGAATTTTCTTGTCCGCTGACCATTAAGGGCTTATGCTGTGATAATACCTTGGTTTTGAATCTTCTTGATGGAGTCGATAATGACACAGACGGGCTATTTGCAGTGGGCTGTTGAGAATACTAAGACAGCGTGGTGGCATGACTCGGCGGAGCTTGCCGAGCTGGATCGCGGCCTCGATAGAGGTGCCGTGGGGGCTACGACCAATCCTTTCCTGTCGAATCTGGCATTGTCTCAGCACAAAGACGAGTGGGCGGACCAGATCGAGCAAGTTCTGTCGCAGAATGCCGAGCCTGAGGAAAAGGCTGAATCGCTTATGCAAATAGCACTTACGCACGCCGCCGGACGTCTGGAGTCAAAATATCAAGAGAGTGCCGGGCGAATGGGGTATGTGTGTGCTCAAGTCAACCCTGCCCGTGCTGGTGATAGAGAGGTTATGCTCCCGATGGCGAGGCGTTTTCACTCATGGGCGCCGAACATAGCTGTCAAGCTGCCCGCCACCGCGGCGGGGCTGGACGTGCTCGAGGACTGTACCGCAGAAGGAATCACCGCGACGCTGACCATAAGCTATACGGTGCCGCAGGTGATCGCCATCGCCGAGAGACACCGGCGGGGATTGCAGCGAGCCAAACGAAACGGCATAGAACCGGGCAAATGTTTCGCCGTCATTATGATCGGACGCCTCGACGACTATCTCAGGGATGTAGCTCACGACTCCGGAGCGGACGTAAGCGAATCCGACATTCGGCAGGCCGGCCTGGCTGTATCGAAACGGGCCTATTCGATTTATCAGGAGTGTGGTTACGAAGCCGTGTTGTTGGTCGCTGCATTGAGGGGAACGTACCACATGACGGAACTGACCGGCGCCGAAATCATTATGTCAATTGCCCCGCCGTATCAGGAGATGCTGATCTCCGATGAGTTGCCCTGCGAGCAGCGCATCGACCGGCAGATACCGGCTGATGTAATTGAAAGACTTTCCGTGATGCCGGAATTTGTCAAGGCTTACGAGCCGGATGGAATGAAGCCGGAAGATTTCATCACTTATGGCGTCACGCAAAAGACGCTCGCGCAGTTCTACGAAGGCGGCTGGAAATTGTTGGAGAATTTCCGTTTGTAGTCTGCCCGTAAGAGCCTGCCCTGAGCTTGCCGAAGGGGCATAAGTTCTTGCGAGGGCGAGACGCCCTCGACACGAACGCCTTACGGCGTCACTACAAACTTGAGACATGCAATACGAGATTTAAGAAAGGCTTTACAATGGAAAAGATTGGATTCATCGGACTTGGAATTATGGGCAACCCTATGGCGAAGAACCTGCTAAAGGCGGGCTATTCGCTGACGGTTTACGACATTGTGCAGGAAAAAATCGATGACCTGGTTAAGGCCGGAGCCCAGGCCGGCTCATCGAGCAAAGACGTCGCTGAAAAGAGCGAGATTGTGATAACCATGCTGCCTAATTCACCCGAGGTCAAAGAGGCGGTGCTGGGCGACGACGGCATTCTCGACGGAGTGAAACCGGGGATGATTCTCGTCGATATGAGTTCAATTGCTCCACTTGCGAGCAAAGAGGTATCGGCGGAGGCCGAGAAAAAGGGTGTGATCATGCTCGATGCTCCGGTAAGCGGCGGCGAGCCCAAGGCCGTTGAGGGTACACTTGCGATCATGGTCGGCGGCCCGGCCGAGACGTTTGACAAGGTCAAAGACATTCTGGGTCTGATGGGCGCTTCTGTGACGCTGGTCGGCGATATCGGCAGCGGAAACATGACCAAGCTCGCCAATCAGATCATCGTTGCCCTGAACATTGCCGCGATGTCCGAGGCGATGACTCTGGCGACAAAATCCGGCGTCGATCCGGAAAAGGTCTTTCAGGCGATTCGCGGCGGCCTGGCGGGAAGCACCGTTCTCGACGCCAAGATGCCGCTGGTTCTTGAGGGTAACTTCAAGCCCGGTTTCCGAATCGAGCTGCACATAAAGGACCTGGCCAACGCGTTGGACACCGCCCATGAAGTGGGCGTTCCCGTTCCGCTGTCCGGTGTGGTGATGGAGGCCATGCAGGCTCTGAGAGTCGACGGCAAGGGCGGCGACGACCACGGCGGCATCATCCAGTTCTACGAAAAACTGGCAAAGGTCGAGGTGAGACGCCGGTAGAAGGTTTAATACAGCAGGTACATGACAAGGACTATAGTCAAAAGATACATCGACGAAGATAGGAAGATAAGAAGATCAGAAGGCTGGTAGATGTAATGGTTCTTCTTTTCCTATCTTCTTACCTTCTTATCTTCCCCTATCTCTCGTTCACTCCCGTCCTTTCGATCGCTCTTTGCAGTTTCGCTACTACGCCGCCGGCACCATTGGCAGCAGTTTTGCCAGCAGTAGCGTGAATCCCAGGCCGATTACTCCGAGGACTGCGGTGAGGATGGTCCAGGATTTAAGCGTTTCGACTTCCGTCAGGCCACCCATTCGCGCGAAGATCCAGAATCCGCTGTTGTTCATCCAGTCGCCGACCAGCGAGCCACTTCCGATTGCCATCGCGAGATAGACCGGGTTGCAGCCCAGCACATCGGGCTTTATGCCCATAGCGGCGAATATTGAGACGGTCGTGATCATCGAGACCGTGCCGGAGCCCTGCGCGAACTTCATCACCATGGCAACTCCGAACGCGGCCAGCAGGATGGCGAAGCCCGCCGTCTGACCCTCGCCGCTGAGCATTTCGCTGAGCCAGCCCTTTATCCCGGCTTCCCGCAGCATCGCTCCGAATGCGCCGCCGGCGGCCGTGATAAGGATAATCATCCCGCCGCTCATAAGGGCTGTTTCGCTCCTGGAAGCCAATTCCTTGAAGGACAGCTTTCGCTGGCGGACCAGCACGTACATGGCAACCGCCGCCGCCAGCAGCAGCGCCGAGTCCCGGTGGCCCAAAACGGCCGCAACTTGAGCAATTATGCCGCCTGTGCCAAGAGTGTCGGTAATGGTATTAAAAGAAATCAGTATCACCGGCAGGGCGATGGGGCTGAATGAAAGCCAGAATCCGGGTAGCTGATCGTCTTCCAGCGGTTCCGGCTCGGCCTGCCCGGGATAAGGCCGCATGGGGATGTCCAATCGTTTGTCTATTATCTTGCACACGAGCACGCCGATTGCCGCGCTCGGCAGGCCGACCAGCAAGCCCAGCAGCATCATCAAACCTACGTCGACATTGAGTTCGCTTGCCACAAACAATGGTCCCGGCGTTGGCGGGACGAGCGTATGAGTGATAGCTGCGCCGGCTACGATTGCCGTGAGATATAGAACATAGTGCTTACGAGTGCGAGACCACAGGGAGCGGGACAGCGGCACGAGCAGGTAGAAAACGGTATCGAAAAAGACAGGAACCGAGAGCACAAATCCGCTCAGCATCAGAGCCGTCGGCGCGCGCTTCTCCCCCAGCGCCTTGAGAAAAGTGCGCACGATCCGGTCGGCGGCGCCGCTGTCCATCATGCACTTGCCGATTATGGCCGCCATGGCGATCACGATGCCTATGCCGCCGGCGACGCCGCCGAAGGCCTTTCCCACACGAGAGATTTTATCGGCGAAATCCCCCGGCGACAGCAGGCTGACGATCATCGCAGTGGTGATAAGCGCCACGAATGCGTTCAGACGCAGTATGAGCATCATTGCGATCAGCAGGGCGACGCCAATAATCAATATGACAATAGGGTTCAACATAGCGGGTCTCCGGTTTCCATTCCTTGCGTTCTATTCACAGGTTCAGGTGTTCATCGGCGTAAGCGAGACACTTTTTGATATTTTCCTCTTCGAGTTCGATCAGCTCGTCAGTCGGCAGATGATTGACTTTCGGCAGGCTTTGCGGCGTTGCGTTTTCTCGAACGTATCTCAGGGTTCGAGCCAGGTCCGATCCGGGCACGTCGGTGAAAGTCGCCCAGTACTTGTCGGTCAGACAGGGGACTTTCAGCGCATCCCGCGTCGCCATTTCAAGGCTGAAGTTGATATCGGGATTTGCCTTCCGCATGATCCTGACCATCTCCGGCAGATCGAGCAAACCTGCGCCGAGGGGAACATCGGCGAGTAAGAAACCCTCCTCGTATTCCGCGACGGCCATGTCTTTGAGATGGGCCGCGAAGCCGACGGGCGCGTACGCCTTTACGACCTCCATCGGGTTTTCCAGCAATGCAAAGCTGTTGCCGGTGTCGATGCAGACACCGACGTACTCGCTGCCGAGCCGATTGAGCATACCGAGCATTTGGTCGATACGCCAGTCCTTGTGGTTTTCTATCGCCAGCTTCATGCGTTGACGAGCCGCGACCGGTGCGGCCGACTCAAGCGACTTCCACGTTCGTGCCGCGACTGCTTCGAATTGCTCGCGACTGCTGAATTGCTCGTAGCGCCTGCCGCCTATGGCGGTGCGAGTTACCTTTGCTCCGGCCTGTCCGGCCGTCCGCAATGCCGCCTCGAATCTCTCGATGTCGGGTAGGTTCTTGGGTAAAGAGACCGAGCCTTCGACAAACATGCCGTAAGTGTCCGCCTTTCTGCGGACCTCAGAATTATAGTCCTCGTCCCGGATTTTCAGGTTCATCTGGACGCCGCCTGCGCCGACTTTGTGACAATGGTCGATGAAGTTCAGAGGTTCGGAAAGACGGTTTTCGGATTTCGCGGCACGGTTCGCTCTGAGCCGGGCGCTGTAAGAAAACTGGGCTATACCAAGCCGCGATTTGTTGTCTTGCTGGTCGCTGTAAAGTCGCGTAATTCCTCCGAACTTCGCCATTGCCAATCCCCCGGCGACTGAACGAATCAAGTCTCGACGATTCATAGCTTTATTCCCTGTCATCTCTAACATCCTCTGTTGTTGCATTGCACCTCACTCGCGTCTCAGCGCGTTGAAAATTTGAAAATGGTCGTGGTGCGGTACCTCTCGCCGGGCCTCAACACGGTAGAGGGAAAATGCGGCTTGTTGGGCGAGTCCGGAAAATGCTGGGTTTCGAGGCAGAAACCGTAATGCCTGCCGTAGACTTTTCCGTCCTTACCCTTGATTCCCCTCATGCCGTTGGCCGTGTAGAACTGCATCCCCGGTTCGGTAGTGTCAACCGTCATCACCCGGCCGCTTGTTGGCTCGTACACCCGTGCGGCCGGAACGAGCGAACCGTCCGAATTCTTGAGAACGTAATTGTGGTCGTAACCTCGTGTTTGGGTGAGTTGTTCTATTCTCGATCCGATGGTTTTCGGCTCGCTGAAATCCAGAGGCGTGCCTTCGACACTGTGAATCTCACCCGTTGGTATCAATGCTTTGTCTGACGGCGTATAATAATCGGCGTTGATCATTATCTTGTGATCCAGGACGTCTCCGCTGCCCGCCCCGGCAAGGTTGAAGTAGCTGTGATTGGTGAGGTTGACGATAGTAGGCTTATCTGTAGTGGCTTCATACTGTATCTTCAACTCGTTGCGATTTGTAAGTATATACGTCACTTCGCAGTCCAGGTTGCCGGGAAAACCTTCGTCGCCGTCTTTGCTCAGATACGTGAAACGTACGCCGACTTCATCATCGTTCTTGAACGAACGACTATCCCATACCACCTTGTCGAATCTCTTCGTTCTGCCGCCGTGGATGTGATTTTTGCCCGCGTTGGCGGTCAGTTTGTATTCTTTGCCGTCGAGTGTAAACCTTGCGCCTTCGATACGATTGGCATAGCGACCGACAATGGCGCCGAATAGAGGATTTCTCTTTCGGTAGGATTGAAGATCGTCGAATCCGAGGACGATATCATCCAACTTACCGTTGCGATCAGGTGCTTTTAGAGAGACCAGTATCGTGCCGTACTCGATGGCTTTTGCGTACATGCCCTGAGCATTTATCAATTCGTAGGCATCGACTTGTGTGCCGTCGGGCATTTTGCCGAAAGGTTCTTTTGTCACTTCGAGGCCTGCTCCACGGGCAGAGAGCGACAAGCAGGCAATTGCTGTAAACGTGCATAGACAGATTCGGTAATTAGCCATTGTCGCGGTCCTTCATAGAAATTTCAAATCCCAAATTTCAGATATCAAAGACTGGATTCCCGCTTCCGCGGGAATGACAAACCTTGGATTTTTCAAAAAGCCGGCGAGATCTTATCCGAGCAGCATGTGCGGCGGAGTTATCACGATTTCGGGAACGACGGCCCGTGCCGGCAATTTTGCTATTGTCACTACGCAGGCCGCGATATCTTCCGGCTGCACCATTTGGGCGCGTTTTTCCGGCGGCGGCGGCGTCGGGCGTTTGTCGACTATCGGGGTATTCGTCTCGCCAGGATAGACGTTCGTGACCTTTATGCCGTTTCCGCATTCCTCGAGGTTGACGAAAGTCCCCAGTGCTCCCGTGGCGAACTTCGACACGCAGTACGGCAGACCCGCAAGAGCCATCACGCGCTTGCCGGCCAGAGAGACAATGTTGACAATCAGCCCCTCGCCCTTCTTTCGCATCGCCGGCAGGGCGGCGTGGATGCAGTTGAACGTCCCGGTCGTGTTGATCGCCATCATCCGGTCGAAGTCCGCCGGATCAATGTTGGACAACATCCGATTGCCCACGTTAATCCCGGCGCTGTTGACGAGGATATCTACAGAGCCGAGTTCATCGCCGAGCCATTCGAGCATTTCGGAGACCTGCCCGCGATCCGTAATGTCGCAGGTGCGACAGAGGAACGCCGATTTGCCGCCCTCGGCCTTGGCCAGCCCCTCCTTGTCGGCATCGGCGAGCACTACTTTGCAGCCTTCTGCGGCAAATGCCTTGCCGATTCCCAATCCGATACCTCCGGCACCGCCTGCTACCAGAACGACCTTATCCTTTAAATCCATAATCCAGTCCTTCCTTATAGATAAATCAAATTGTAGGGGGCTTTAGCCCACGATTCAATGTTGGTGGGGCAAGTCCCACCCTACGTACTTCATTTATAATTCTATTTTCCGAACAGACTTATCCAGATTTCCTGAGCAAAGTTAATTAACGACCAGGCACTTATGACGGTGAAAGCTGCAAGCGATATCCATAGCATCACGTCCCAGAGCCTTCCCGGCCGCAGGTTTTTGTCGATTCTGCGATATCGAAAATACAAAGCCGACGCTCCCAGCATGGGCAGCATGATGGCCTGTGCCGTGCCGCTTGCGAGGACCATTTTCGCAGGCGCTCTGACGCCGATATAAAGCAGCAGTGCAAGAATCGGCCAAAAAGCGGAAATTATGCGCGTCCACAGGACCCGGGCTCGCTCTGAGCCGTCGGTGATCCCGAACAGGCCCAGCGAATCGGCGACCATGCGTGAATTTCCCGCCGCGGCTACGAAAAACGTCGAGTACAAAACGGCAAAAGCCCCGGTGAGAAAGACTTTATCCGCCCAGGGACCGAACACCGGGACGTACATTGCCGCCAGCGTGCGAACCATGTGTCTGCCGCTCGGATTGAGCCCGGTTCTGCCGAGCACGGCGGCCCCGAGAAGGTAGAACGCGACCGTTGCGAACGTGTAGACCACCATCGAGAACCATGCGTCGAATTGCAGCACTCTTAGCCAGCCGCGAGCGCGTTCTGTCCAGCTTACCGTGCCGTCTCGAGATCCCGTGAATTTTGCGTAGCCCTTTTCCAGACACCAGTAAGGGTACATAATCAGTTCCGAAGCGCCGACGCCGATTATTCCGAACGCCGCCAGCGCCGTGCCGATGGGGTTTATGCCTGCCTCTTTTGAGGCCGGCGGCAGCCGAAAGCTCAGCCCATCGGCCAGATCGCCGCCGGTCACTGCCCATTCCGGCTTTGTCTGCAACATGATCAGTGTTGCTATCGTAACTACCGTGAAAGCGGCAACAAACACTGTCGCTACCAACTGAATCAGGCCGTAACGCCCGACGAGCAATAGCACGGAAGTTGCTATTGCCATGACAGTTGCCCACCAGTATGCATCCGGGGGCTCCTTTAATTCCGCCGTCTCGACCGAAAGCCTGTAAATCTCTCGCTGCAGTCGCTCGGTTTCCGCCTCTCGGGCATCTTTGGCCTGAGCAACTTTCAGTTTCACCCTTGCTTTGGCCAGTTCATCCTGCACTTGGTTGTAATGCCGGCCCTGATTAGTAAGCGGCCGGCTTATCGCGAGAGTCTGGCCGACGCCGCCGACAATGCCTCCCTGCTGAGAGATGATAAGAAAAGTCATTATCAGCCAATACCAAAGCACCCAGTTCACTTTCAGACGCGGGCCAGGAACGCTGTTCAATGCCTTGAGCGGAGTCTGGCTCCAGGTGATGGTGTAACGTCCGAGTTCCACCTGCGTGGAGACCTTGATTATGCAGCCGAAGATAATCAGCCAGAGCAGCCAGAAGCCCGCTTCCGCGCCGGCTTTGGTTGTGGCGATGAGTTCTCCCGAGCCGACGATGGAACCGGCGATGATCATTCCCGGGCCAAGCCGAATGAGAGTAGCTCCAAGCGTCCGCGGCGGCTCTCGCATCAGGGAGGCATCGGCAGAAGGTTGTTTTCTGTCGCTGCTGACGTCATCGGGTTTTGAGTTGCCTTCTGTCGGCATGTGGCTGCATCCGGCATAAAACGCTAAATTACGAGCCAGTCTTGTCACGGACAATTTACTTTGTAGCGTTTATAGTCCATGATCGTGTATTGTGCAACATAAATGTAACGATCGTTTGAGACAGTTGACGCCGCCTTTGAGAGTGGCTACTATGTTCTACGGACAATTTCAAGCTACGCTTTTAAGGCTGCAGGATGAGATTTCAAAAATTAGAGCTGTCTCCGGCAAGGAATCCCGCCGTGTTAGACACAGTAACCTGGGACCCGGCGGCAGCCTGGAAAGCGATATCAGTTGTGGATGAAAGCTTTTGGTCATCGGTGAGAGTGGCAGAACGTCCGGGACATAGCGGTGGGGCAAGCCCCACCCTACCTAATGTTTATGCCGGCTCGGCGGCAGAGTATCAGAATCACGTGTTCTTACTCGTTGGACTGGAGGATGGGCAACATGTATTCGTCGGACTCGGATCGGCAGATAATTCATCTGCGCTGGGCAAGCCGATTGGCGTCCGTGCTCTAACGGACGGGCGTCGTATCAGTGCTTATCCGACAAATGCTGCTGCAGTTGCCCGATACGTAACTCTCATAAGTCCCGACAAAGGTCCAAAAGCATTGGGCCCTGTGCCGCGATTGGGGATAGGTTCGCGGATGACCACAGCGGCATGGCCCGGCGTGTGGCGGGCGATGAACGAATGCAATTTCGTCGCTAACCCGATTCAGAACTCGGTGCGGGAGGTCAATCTGCTTGAGGATGTACTTGCGGCCCGGTCGCAACGGCTGAACTATATGGCGAATTTCGGCACGGTTCCCGAAGGACACGCCGGAAGTACCTTCGAGGGCCTCTGGGTTGCGGGCGTGCTGGAGGCGTTGAAAGCAGATGCTTCTCCCGAATTCGGCGCCGACGCGGACCATATAACCGTACGGCGGGGGGACCAAAACCTCGACCGGGCCAGGCGGACCATAGATGCTGTTCGGCGTTATACCTTCTTCACGCTGGATGTATCCGATCTTTTAGACTATGACGCAAGAGCAGGAGGAGCGGTTGTAAAGTATGGGCGGGCACTGGATGCGATAGAGCAACTTGCAGAGCACATCAGCGGTGTTAAAGACGGCCAGCCATTCGACCTGGAGCTTAGCATAGACGAGACACCGGCGGAAATAGATACCTTCGACTGTTTGACCTCGGAAGAAGAATTGACCTTCCTGGCGGCTGAGATGCGAAGACGGCACATTCCTGTGACGCACATCGCGCCGAATTTGGGAGTCGAGAAAGAACTCGACTATAGAGGGCGCGATGGTCTTGCCGGTCTGGAAAAACGTATTCGCGGGCTTCAAAATGTCGCTGGTGAATATGGTATTATGCTGGATTGTCACTCTGGCGACGACCTTAAACCGCAGACCCGGCGAGCCGTCGGACGCGCGACGCGAGGCCATATCCATTTTAAGATATCACCTGCCTTGCAGATTATCTTTGCCGAAACAATGAATGATGTTGTGCCGGAGCGATTCAGTTTCTGGTGGGACGATACTCTGGATTATGCGCGCCGAGAGGCCGAGGCCGGCTCGGCTTTTGCCGCTGAGTGCCTGCGTAAGTACGATACCGCCGAAGACAAGCGGCCTTCGCCCGATCACGCCGTTTTTCACTACTATAACTTCGCATCGGTGGGAAAGCGGGACGAGCGGGGGCAATTCGTTCATCGTGAGAAATTCTATGATCTTCCCACAGATTTCTATCCGGAATACCGGAATCACATTTGCAGCTATCTGTGCGGTGTCGCAGCGGATGTAGAGATATGTTGAGGAATTGTTGAAACTGTCGTATCTTATATGACCCAATCAGGGTACGAATATGCAAGGGCGGCTGAATGGAAAAACTGCAATCGTTACCGGCGCCGGTCGGGGGATCGGCAGGGCGGTCGCACTGCGTCTCGCTCGCGAAGGCGCAAACGTGGTCGTCGCGGACATCAATGAGCAAAATGCCGAGACGGTCGCAGAAGAAATCCGCACAATTGATCGGCAAGCTTTGTCCTGTGTCGTAGACATTGTCAATGTGGGTAATATCCAGTCAATGGTGGATCAAGCCGTATCAGAGTTTGCCAGACTTAACATTCTTGTAACTGCCGCGGGCGTGGCTCAGACCGGGTTGTTTTTGGACTTGACGCAAGAGCAATGGGACCGCGTGGTCGACACTAATCTAAAGGGCATGGCCTTTTGCGTTCAGGCGGCGGGGCGCCAGATGATGAGTCAGGTGCCCGAGCAGGTGCGAGCGATGGACCGGGCTGAGAAGAGCTACGGCAAGATCGTGAATTTTTCTTCGATCTCAGGCCGTCGCGGCAGGGCCGAGCAGGTCCCTTATGCCGCGAGCAAGGCGGCGATAATAAGCGTTACACAGTCGGCTGCCCTGGCTTTTGCGCCGTATATTAACGTTAACGCTGTCTGTCCGGGCGTCGTGCCCACGACGATGTGGGATCAAATCGACCGGGACAGGGGGCGTATCGCGGGTCTCGCTCCGGGAGAGACGATGAAGGCGTTTGTTGAGCGGATTCCACTGAAGAGGCCCGGCCGCGTGGAAGATATTGCAGGTGTTGTCGCGTTCCTGTGTTCATCGGATTCGGATTACATGACGGGCCAGACGCTGAACGTGGACGGCGGATTTGAAATGAGCTAATAGAGGAGAGACAGGACATGACCGATTTTGAAAAGGCACGGAGTTTGATACGAGAATTCAAAGGCGACTCGTATCTGTTCGGCACGGGTGTGCTCAGTGGAGTCGGCAGGCAGGCTTCCGCTGCCGGCAAGAAAGCGGCGCTTATCCGCGGCACGTTCGAAGGAAGCGATGATTACGTAGCTCGTATACGCGAGTCACTGGCCGATGCGGGAGTGGGCTTGGCTGCGGAAATCAAAGGCGCCAGGCCGAACTGCCCTTGCGAGGATCTGGTCCGAATAGCCGGCAGCTTAGCCGAAACCGATGCAGATGTAATAGTCAGCTTCGGCGGAGGCAGCACAATTGACGCGGCCAAGGCCGCCGATGTCCTCCGAACTCTAAGCGGCGACATCGACGATTATTTCGGGGTCGGGCTGGTCACAAAAGCTTTGCAGGAAAAGAGCAAGTCCCTGACCCCACACGTGGCGATTCAGACCGTTGCCAGCTCGGCGGCACATTTGACCAAGTATTCGAACGTTACGGACATTTCTACGGGACAGAAAAAATTGATCGTTGATGATGCGATTGTTCCGGCCTTTCCGGTCTTCGACTATGCGGTTACGCTGAGCACTCCGCCCGGCCTGACCACCGACGGTGCGTTTGACGGGGTCTCGCACTCGCTCGAGGTTCTTTACGGAGCAGCGGGCAAGCCAAACTACGAGAAAATCGAACAAATCGCCTGTGCCGGCATCAGCCTGGTCGTGAATTACCTGCCGCGAGTGATCGCCGATCCGAACGATAAAGATGCGAGAGAAGCTCTGTGCCTTGCTACCGACCTGGGTGGATATTCTATCATGGTAGGCGGAACCAACGGTGGGCACCTGACCAGTTTTTCCCTCGTTGACATACTACCTCACGGCCGGGCCTGTGCGATCATGAATCCGTACTACTCGGTCTTTTTTGCCCCGGCTATCGAGCGGCCGTTACGCGCGATCGGCAAAATATATCAAGATGCCGGTCTTACGGATGCCGAGGTGGAAACCTTAAGCGGTCGCGAATTGGGAATCGCGGTGGCCGAGGCGATGTTCGAGTTAGCGCGGCGGATAGATTTCCCCACTCGCCTGAGCGAAGTCGATGGTTTCGACTCGCAGCATATCGAGCGTGCTTTAACCGCGTCTAAAAATCCTCAACTGGAGATGAAGCTCAAGAACATGCCCGTGCCATTGACGGCAGAGATGATCGACGAGTATATGAGACCCATACTGGAAGCGGCACAAGATGGAGATCTTTCATTGATTGAGAACGTACGATAGGCGTTCCACACCGCGGAGCGACTGAATGAACAATCGCCAACGAGTCTTGACAGCCCTGAAGCATCAACAGCCGGATGTTGTTCCGTACGACATTCAGTTTACCGAGCCCGCCCGCGCGAAGATGGCTGAGTATTACGGCGATCCGGATTTCGAGGCTAAGCTTGGCAATTGCTTCACGTGGTTCCGGCCGTACCCGAAGGATACCCGTTACGTTTTGGTCGGTCCCGACATTTGGGAAGACGAGTTCGGGGTGCGCTGGAACCGCAGTATCGATAAGGATATCGGCGTTCCCTGCGATAAGCTTGTCAGTCCCGAGACCATCGACGATTATCAATGGCCGGATCCTCACGATCCGGCGCGATACGATTTTATTGAGAAGGCAATTCCCGATGCAAAGGAAAATGCAATTCTGGTGAGCCTTGGCTTCGCCCTTTTCGAGAGGGCATGGACACTTGTCGGGATGGAAGATTTGCTGATGTATATGCTGACCGAAAAGGATTTTGTCCATAGATTGTTTGACGAGATACTGCAATACAATCTCGGGATTATCGAACGCTCCTGCTCGCTCGATATCGACATATTTCGATTTGGCGACGACTGGGGCCAGCAGCGCGGGCTGATCATGGGAATCGACCTGTGGCGCGAATTCATCAAACCGCGGCTCAAAAAGATGTATGAAATTGTCAAGTCCAGGGGCAAGTACGTTATGATCCATTGCTGCGGCAAAGTCGATGGAATTCTGCCGGAGCTGATAGAATGCGGCCTCGACATCTTCAATCCGTTCCAGCCCGAGGTAATGGACGTATTTGCCATCAAGAGGCAATATGGGAATCGCCTTTCGTTTTACGGCGGCATAAGTATCCAGAGAACACTTCCTTACGGAACCGCCGAGGAGGTCAAAGACGAAGTCAAACGCCTTATCGACGTCGTCGGTGAAAACGGCGGCTATATCGCCTCACCTTCTCACGATCTGCCCGCCGACGCCAAACCCGAAAATGTTGCCGCAATGATCGAAGTCTTGCAAAACCAGTAAGATTTGGATGTTCGTAGTTCTTGGAGAGATGCCATGAAAAATGTCAAGGAGCGCATATACAACGGCGAGACGCTGCTTGGCTGCTGGCTGAACCTCGGTTCGCCGCTTACCTCTGAAATCGTCGGCCTGGCGGGATTCGACTGGGTTCTCATTGATCTCGAGCACGGTGCAGGTTCTGAGGGCGACATCCTGAACCAGTTGCAGGCGTTGGAGCGAACGCCCGCGGCGTCTATCGTCAGAGTCGAGTCTTCCCGGCGGCAGCGTTTCCATCGCGTTCTCGACCTCGGTGCCTGACGCCCATGACAACAGCGGATATCCACACCAGGGCGAAGACGCCGGCCAGAGCGAGAGCCAGCGGTCTTTGGGGGTCTACAAATCCCATGAATGAGCCGTCGGAGCCGGTGATGATCTGAATGAATCGTTCCTCGACCATCGGGCCGAGGATAAGAGCGAGCACAATCGGCGCCAGCGGCACCCGGCGACGTTCCAACATAAATCCCAGCACGCCCATCACCAGCATGACGGTGACGTCGAGATAGCTGGCGTTGAGGCTGTACGAGCCGACTATGCAAAACAGCACTATGACGGGCAGCAGAATGGCCTTGGGTATGCGAACCAGGCGGCTTGCTACTTTGATCGCCGCGAATCCCACGGGTATCAATATAATATTGGCCAGAATAAAGAGGATGTAGATGCTGTAAACAAGATCGGCCTGCTTGGCGAAAATGTTCGGGCCGGGAGTGATGTTTTTCATGAGCAGAACGCCGATGACGATGGCCGTGACCGAGTCGCCCGGTATGCCGAGGATCAGCGCGGGGATCCACGCGCCCGCAAGAGCGGCGTTATTGGCGGTGGTTGCATCGGCGATCCCTTCGATGGACTCGTCTCCGTAAAGTTGCGGCTTCTTGCTGAAGCGTTTCGAGACGGCAAAAGATACCCAGGCGGCGATGTCGGCGCCGGCGCCGGGCAACATTCCGATGAGCGATCCGATTCCCGCCGACCTCAGAACGTGACGCTTGCGCTGCGACAACATCTTTATGCCGGAGCCGAACACCGATGTTCTCGATTCATTGTCTGTGGCAGAGGTTTCCGGTCCTTGCGAACCATCCACTTCGCTTCGCTCAGTGGCTGCCACCCTTCGGGCGCTCAGCATTGACTTCAATACTTCTGAGATACCGAACAAACCTATCATGGCCGGTATAAAGCTTATGCCGCCGTAAAGCTCTGCTATGCCGAAGGTGAAACGCGCTTTGCTGTGGACGGCGCTCAGCCCGACAGTCGAGAGTAACAATCCTATTATCAGGGCAAGCAAACCGTTGAGTTTCGGGCCGCTGGAGACGACGACGGCGCAGCTCAATCCCAGCAGATAGAGCCAGAAGTATTCCACTGCGCTGAAGGCGGTGGCAACTTTGGCGAGCTGATGGCCGAGCAACATCAGGACGATGGCTCCGAGTATCCCTCCGAACACGCTGCAAAGCAGCGCGCTGCCGAGCACGAGGTTGGATTTGCCCTGGCGAGTAAGGTTCCGCGCATCGTTGGCGTATGCCGCAGAAGCCGGCGTTCCGGGTATGCGAAGCAATGTGTTGGGGATGTCGCCCGCGAAGATAGCGCAGGCGACCATAGATACTACTGCGGCTAAAGCGGCGATGGGGCTGAGCCAGTAGGTGATCGGAACGAGCAGCGCAACGGCCATAGTTGCCGTCAGGCCCGGGATAGAGCCTATGAAAACGCCGAAGAACGCCGACAGAAAGACCACCAGGACAACGCTCGGATCGGCAAAGACATTCTGTAATGCGTTCAGAAACGGGCCCATATCACCATCCAAATAATCCTCTCGGAAGAGGGACTCTCAATCCGACAGCAAATAGCTGATACACGAGCGAGACCAACAAAACGGTTGCCGGCATAGCTACGTAACTCCTGACGCGCATCCGGGTGAACAGTACCAGCAGAATAACTGCCGAAGACAGCAGGAATCCGAGAATTTCCGCCGTCAGGATATAGAAGACGACGCACCCTACAAGAATGAATATATCGAGCATGGCATTTCTCGATATTTCCTCTTTTGCGGTCTTGCTTCGCAAGGAACCTGAGAGGATACAAGCGGCCAGACAGATGACAAGCAATCCGACAAGAACGGCGGGAAAGAACATAGGTCCGTACTCGTGTTCGAGACCCTGAAAGGCCGGGCCCGAGAAGACTTTGCCGAAAGCTTTGTCGGTTTTTTCGAGGAATTTCGCGTGTTCTTCGGAGGGCATCGCCGCTGCGCCGGCGCCTGTGTTTTCCATGTATTCCAGGAATTCTTTACTCTTTGCCGCTCGTGCAACGGCTTGTTCGAGTATAATTCGCCGCGGCTCCGGCACGCCTAAAGGCAGGGCGATTCCCCGATGTGTGTATATTTCCCCGTCGCAACCGAGCTCCTTGAAGGTGGGAATATCGGGATACGCCGGCAGACGCTGGTCGGCCATCACACCCAGGCAGCGTATCTTGCCTGACTTCAACAGAACTCGTGCCTCGGGCAGGCTGCATGACACGATATCCAGCCCGCCGGCCATCAGCTCCTGCAGGGACGGAGCGGCGCCGCCCATTGCGATCCATGTAACATCTGATGCCTCAAGACCGATCCTGTTGAGCCAACCCGCCAGGGCGACGTGCCAGATCCCGCCGAAAGCGGTTCCCGAAGCCTTCAGCCGGCCGGGATTTTCCCTTATGGCTTGCTCTAACTCGCCCAGGGTTTTCCACCGGCTGTCGGTTCGTACGAAAACCGCCGCCGCATCTCGATTTACCATCATGACCGGTTGAAAGTCTTTGTAAGAGATACTGGTCAGCCCTCGCCAGTGCAGCATGTTGAGCTCGACTGTTATCATTGTGATCGTATAGCCGTCGGGTCGGGCTCTCGCGCCGCGGGAATGGCCTGTTACGCCGCCTCCGCCCGTTGCGTTGACCACATTAACCGGCACGCCGAGCTGTTGCTCCAACTGAAATGCCAACTGGCGGGATATCCGATCCGTGCCGCCGCCGGCGCCCCAGGGGCATATAAAGGTGATCGGGCGATTCGGAAAATTGTCTGTGCGATCACAGCCCGAAAGGATGATGAACGAAAGGACGATAGACGAAAGAACGAATGCAAAGAGCCGATGCAACAAGCGTCCATCGCCCCTCATCTCTCGTTCTTCGTCTGGGTGGCAGCCACTGAATGAGCGAAGCGAATGAAGTGGATGGTTGATCAGATACCATTCACTTCGCCCACTTCGCTCCTGAGGGGCAAGTTTGCTCAGTGGCTGCCACCCTTCGATGGTAAATGGTGGGCCAAACCCCACTCTACAATTTCCTTTTTCTTGTGCCGAATGTTCCATTTAGAAGTCATTGCCTGACGTAGAAAGGCACGTTTGCGTAGCCTGCGTTGTCGTGTCCGTCTGAAATCTGAACGAAGAGACGATACGGGCCTTCTCTTTCGGGAGCGGTAAAACGGATATGAGAGCCTTTGTTTCCACTGATCAGACAGGGGATCGGCTTTGCAGGTTTTTCGAGGCCCCCGGCGTAGGAATTTTCAGGAATCACAACTTCCGGCCGAATATCCCAGGCATACGAAAGAACGTCATAGTCGCAGTCATAGCATGTTACTTCTGCTACATAAGCCTCAGACGGCTCGAGGTAAACCTTGTTAGTGTCAGCGAAACCTTCGATGCGCAAGTCGAGAACTGCCGGCGCCCTGTTTTTCGGCCATGATCCGGCCCACAAATATTTCATCACTCCGACGGATTCGGTTTTCATGCCGTCTCGGAACATACCGTACCATGTGTGTGTCGTTTCCTGCTTTTCACTCCACAGGAAAACATAAGAACCGAGGCAATGGCTTTGATTGGGCAGAATTGTTCTGCGATAGCGATCGAAAACAGCCTTTGCCTTCTCGGTGCTGGTTTGTTCAATCGGTACGCGCCAGTCGGTCTTTGGAACCTGCCAGTGCCCGGTCGGACCCCACTCGGTGATTACGAATGGCTTCGGCCAGTGCTTTCGCGCGAGTTCGGCGACGTTGTCAATATCGCCGTAAGAGTTGATCCCGAGAAGATCCATATCTTTGCAGTCTTCGGCGATCTTCTGAATCTTTCGCTCGAACCTGCCGCTACCAACGACAGTCATCACCGGATGGTTCGGGTCGACATCGTGAATTGCGATAGCCATATCGTTCAGTAATTGCCAGAGTTTCGCGTTATAGGGCCTTCCCGGCGGGATCCAGTCCAGCTCATTGCCAACGGCCCAGAACAACACGGCGGGATGATCTTTCAGCTCGGTAACGATTTCAAGTATCCTTGTTTTCTGTTCGGCAACGGCATGCTCATCATCCCAGTCCATGCCGTTTCGTTCCCCTCGAACCGGCAAAGAAACCATCGCAGTCAGGCCATGTTCGTTTGCACGCTCGAGATTACGCTTTCGAGCGCGCAGGCGAACCGAATTGCCGCCGTAATCCTTGAGTACGTCGTAATGACTCCAGCCGACGGCGCCTTTGATATAAAAAGATTGGCCGTTGCGTAGTAACTGCCAGTTATCTCCCTGTTTTACAATCTCGCAGCGATTCGTCCCGGCAGCTATCAATGGTAAGGCAATCACGAGACTCATAACGCAGACGAATCTGCCAGGAAGTGTTTTTCTATGATCTGATATTATCATCTGTGTCACTCTCCATTTCGCACAAAAGCTCGTGCTCCCGATTCCCACCCTTCGAGAGCGGGGATGCTCTCGGCACGCGCGGGCGAGACGCCCGCGACACTTACGGTCTTACGGCGGTGCCATCGCTTCTGCGGACGGGGCTCCAATAGCCGGGGTGTTCGGGTAATGGGAATTTTGCAGCGAGTTTTTCGTCGATATCGACGCCGAAGCCGGGGGCCTCGTTCACGTACATGTAGCCGTTCTTTACGTAGGGGCATCCTGAGAAGACGTCCTGTGTTTCCCGGTTGAAATTCACGCTTTCCTGGATGCCGAAGTTCCGAATCGCCAGGTCGAGATGCGCGTTTGCGGCGTGGCCCACG
The DNA here is from genome assembly GCA_964598225.1 of uncultured Pirellulales bacterium. GTDB lineage: Bacteria > Planctomycetota > Phycisphaerae > Sedimentisphaerales > Anaerobacaceae > SG8-4. The sequence continues at coordinate 51,928 of CAZRBG010000010.1, read as the reverse complement.
GGCGAGACGTCTCCGGGGCCGTGCCATGCGGTGCGCACGTTGAACCACTCGCCCAAAGTAGCGATCTTACGGGCGACGGTAAGGCCGCCGACCTGTGAAATATGCACGCGGATGAAATCTATCAATCTTTCCGATATCAGAGAAGTCCACTCGTGAGGGTTATTGAACAACTCGCCCATCGCAATCGGCACGCTGGTCTGTTGCCGGAGCATTTTGAAATATCCGTTGTCCTCGGGGGCGAAAGGGTCCTCAATAAAGAAGGGTCGATAAGGCTCCAGCCTCTTAATCAAATTGATGGCTTCTATCGGCGGGATCCGTTCGTGGACGTCGTGAAGGAGCTCGACCTTCTCGCCGCACGTGTTGCGCACGTGCTCGAACATCTCGACGGTTCCCTCGACGTACGGCCTTACATCCATCGCCCCATCCGATTTCAAGGCGAATCCCGCTTCCTTGAAATGCGGCTTATGCGAGAGATGGGACGAGCCGTAGCCTCCTCGCTGTATCCGAATATGCCGGAACCCCTTTGACATGCCCCGGCGCACGCTTTCTTCGATCTGTTTGAGGTCGCGGCCGCCGCAGTGTGTGTAACAGTCCGCGGCAAAGCGGCATTTTCCGCCGAGCAGTTGGTAGACGGGCATATTCGCCCGTTTTCCCTTGATGTCCCAGAGAGCCTGGTCGACTCCGCTCAAAGCGTTATTTAGTACGGGGCCGTTACGCCAATATGAACTCGTGTAGGCGTTCTGCCATATATCCTCGATATTGTCGGCGTCTCTGCCTTTGGCGAACGGATCAAGGTACTTATCCACGGCGACAGAAACCGGCAATGGCCGCTGGTTGAACGTGGCGCAGCCGAGACCGTAGAGGCCAGGCTCGCTGGTTTCGACCTTCACCACGCACAGACGTATGCCCTGCGGAGCGGTCAGGATGGATTTGACTTTGGTGATTTTCAGAGGAGGCAGGCCCTTGGTGGCTTTTGCGTAGGTGTTAGCAACGAAGTCTTCATTTCCTGAGCTAATACCCAGAGTTCCTGCCGCCGCCAGGCCGGCGCTCTTGATTAAATTGCGGCGATTCATCCTTATCTCCTTGTACACGACCATCTTGTTTTTCCGTATATATCTATCCATATAACCGAAAGATGGTCTAATTGCAATGATGCAAAACTCGGCGCAATTTCTCGTAATTGAGAAAATTTTTCGGCACAAAATTGTCTTGTCCGGAAATTGGTTGTTGATCGGCGACCAGCAGTATGATAACTTTACAGGTTTATATCGTCTGAATGCCATCGATCAGACTGAACTTGATTTCATAAAGAAAGAATGCGGAATACTGATTCCTATTTCAGTATGTTCTGAATTCTACATTTCAGGGTCCTATTGCATGAAACGCATAATCGAAGATGTTCTTGAGACCGAAGAGAAGGTTAACGCTACTCTCAGGCAGGCTCGTGAGAAGGCCGCTGAAATAAGGCGTTCGGCGGAAAACGAAGTTTCGGAAAAGACGAATGAGGCCAAAAAGAATGCGCGTGAAATAGTGCAAACCGCGGTTGAAGACGCTAAAAGAGAAGGCGAGCGTATCAGGGCCGAAAAACTCAAACAGGTGGACGCCGAAAAAGATGCCCTTCTCTCGGGAAGTAGTCCAAAGGACGACGAGATAGATGGTCTGATCAATGAAATCTGCAACGTCATAACGACAACAGAGAAAGGAGGAAATTCCAATTCCTAAACTCTAAATTCTAAACAAATTCAAATGACCGATACTCGAAAAAAACGCCTTCGATCTGTAATGCCGTCGTTTTGTGAATTTGAATTTCAAACATTTGATATTGTTTAGGACTTAGATATTAGAATTTAGAATTTTAGTAATAATGGCCGGTCCGTTATCAAAATACTCTTTCATTAACGCCAAACTGCGGGCAAGGATCAGCAAGATTCTTCCCGAAGCAATGTTCGATGAACTGGCCAAAGCGCCGTCGATTGATGCGGCCCTTGCATTGTTGAGAGAGACGCCTTTCAGCCGGCTCGAGGAAGTATACTCTCAAACCGGCGATCTCAAGCAGGCCGAGCTCGAGATGCTAAAGAGTGAGATAGAACTGTACAGGAACATCACGCAGTACGTCCATCAGAATACGGCACGGCTGATTGACGCTCTTTTGTCGCAGTTCGAGATCGACAACCTGAAAAATGCCATAAGAATCTATTTCGAAAGACAAATCCGCGGCAGTTCCGCCGACAGTGCAGCGCATTATATAATGTACGAACGCATCGTCCATGACATACCGTATGATATTATAGTCAATGCGGACAACTTCGACCAGATCGCCGCCGCTTGTGATGGGACCCCTTACAATCAGGTTATTAAGAAATACAGCCGCACCGTCGAGTCGGAAAAATCTCTTTTTCGCATGGAAATCGCTTTAGATCATTTGTATTACCAGAGGCTCCTGTCGGCAATCGACAAGCTGGACCGCCGGGACCGAAACATAGCTTTAAGACTGACGGGCGTGGAAATCGACCTGCAGAACATCAACTGGATTATTCGTTTCAGGAATTTCTACCAACTACCGAAGGATGCCGTCCTGGCCGCGATAGTACCGGGAGGCTTCAACGTTGATAAGTCCGTCATGAGCGAGTTGTACAGCGCCCAAAACGTCACTTCCGTTTTGCAGGGCTTCGTCAAGAGTAAATACCCCGAATTATCGGCGCTGCTTTCCGCTCAGACTTCGGACAGTACTTCAAGACTGTTATTGATTCGCAGAATTCTGGATGAGATAAGGAGACAAGAGGTTCACCACATCCTTGCCGGTTATCCTTTCACGATCGGAATCATTCTGTCATACTTTGTGCTCAAGCGCGACGAGCTGAAAAAGATCAGGACGATATTGAATGCAAAGTACTACGGTATAGAAAAGGAACGGATTGAGAGCATGATATGATGTTCACTACTGAGATGATACAAATTTTTGCCGTAGTGCTCGCCAGAGACCGAGAGCCCGTGACCGAGGCGCTGCTCCGCGAGGGAGTCATGCAGTTTATCAACATATCGGAACTCGAAGGCGAAAAAGCCGACAGCTTCTCGGAAGTCAAATCGGAAACCTCTCTGACTGAAATTGCGGATATGAGAAAGAGAGTCGAGGGATTTTTGTACACCGGCGACATAGCTCCCTCACGACCGAGTGAGGCGGACTTAAACAGCCGAACTGCTGTTGATATAAAGAAAGAGAACGAACACCTTGACAAAATGGAATCCGAGCGGAACAGCGTAAGGGAACGGCAGCGAACGATACAGCAGGAGATATTGAAGCTCGAAGACATCAAAAGGCAGGTGGAGCTTTACGGCCTGGGCATCTCCGACGTCACACTGCCGGCAAAACACTCTTTCATATCCATGCAGATCGGCAAGCTTCCCATCCAGAATGTAAGACAACTTGAATCAGATTTGAAAGACCTGCCGTCGGTGAATATTCCTATGGGGCAGGAAGACGACATGGCCCATCATCTGGTGATTTCGATGAAAAGGGACAGCGAACAGATCAACAAAATCCTTGGCAAAGTCGGATGGACCAGAGTCGAGCTGCCGGGAGAATTGAAGGCGGTCAAAAAGGACGTCTCCAAAGAAATTTCCTCGAAACTCGACAAGTTGACCGAAGAGCAGAGAAAGGTTGAAAATCAGGTCAACGAGCTGGTGAAGAAGGAGGAGAAATATTTGACCGATTTGTGGACTAACCTTCGCGTTAGCGAACTTTTCCTCAAGGTGCAGGACAATTTCAAATCATCGTCCAGGACCGTCATATTCACCGGCTGGCTCCCTTCTTCGAGGAAAGAAAAGCTAACAAGAACAATCAGAAAAGCATGCGGGGATCGCTGCTATCTTGAGTGGAACGAGCCGGAGAGTAAAGGCGTTATCGGCCATGAAGTCCCCGTCCGATTCAACAACCCAAAAGCACTGGCGCCGTTCCAGATGTTGGTCAGAAACTTCGGGATTCCGAAATATGGCACCATCGACCCGACTCCCTTTGTGATGCCGATTTATCTTGTAATGTTCGGCTTGATGTTTGCCGACGTGGGCCAGGGGCTCGTGCTCGCGGCCCTCGGTTTTCTTGGAGTCCACTTCCTGAAGGAAAAGCCGGACAAACAGGGGCTCCGCGATCTGTCCTGGCTCGTTATCTGGTGTGGGTGCTCTTCAATTTTCTTCGGCGCCCTTTTCGGGTCCTATTTCGGCTTCGAATTGTTGCCGCCGATCTGGTTTAATTTTCACGGTGTGGTGACCGGTCACGCTTCCGGCAGTGCGATGGTCGGCGATGTTTTTGATATTCTGGCTATCACAATTTACTTTGGCATTACTGTTATTCTCCTCGGGCTGATCTTCAACTGGGTGAATATCGTCCGTGAAAAAAGATGGATGGAGCTGGTTTTCGACAAGGGCGGCATCCTCGGCGGCTGGATTTACGCCGGAGGCATCTATATTGCATCATACATGGTGTCTCATGACTATAAAGGGCTTCCTTCGGGTACAGTCTTGTTCGGGCTGGTGGGCCTGCCCGCCCTGTTGCTGTTTATCAAGGAGCCGTATCACTATATCAAACACCGCGCGGGCGAAAAGTCTAATCCGGTCATGGCAGTCATGAATTTTCTCATGGAATGGATCGTCGAGCTTCTGGAGATATTCAGCGGCTATCTCTCCAATACCCTTTCCTTTATGCGAGTGGCCGGCCTCGGGATAGCGCACGTTTCCTTGATGATCTCATTTTTTACTCTTGCTGGTATGACTTCTGGCATTGGCTCAATTATCATACTCATCCTCGGCAACATGCTGGTAATCGTGCTGGAAGGGCTTTCGGCCGGGATACAGGCCCTGAGGCTCAATTACTACGAATTCTTTACCAAGTTCTTTCACGGAACCGGAAAACTGTACGCACCAATTTCACTAAGTAGCAAAGATTAGCAGGAAAGGAAGGATTGTAATGGATAAACCATCCGGAAAACTAAAGTCACAAATCATACAGAGTATCGTGGTGCTTTTTACGGTGATGGCTATCATCGGAACTCTGTTCTGCACAACTACTTTTGCCGGTGAGCCGCAAGATCTGGATGCGCCGGGAGTGGAAATTTCGTCGGCCGAGGCCGGTGTTATGAAGTATGGACTGATCGCCTCGGCCCTGGCGTTTGGTCTCGGGGCAATCGGCGCGGGGATTGCGATCTCTCACGTCGGCGCGGCCGCGATGGGCGCCGTAGCCGAGAAACCTGAGGTTGCGGGCCAGGCATTGATTTTCGTGGCTCTCGCCGAAGGACTTGTTGTTTTCGGTTTCATCACCGCATTAATGATTCTCGGTAAGGTATAGCGGCACGATGAAGTATTCGATAATAGGCGATGAAGATACGGTCCTCGGGTTCGGGATGGTCGGCGTAACCGGCAAAGTCGCGGGTAATTCGGACGAGGCCGAACGTGCTTTTCAGGCTATACTCGAGGACAAGGAGACAAGCATAATCATCATCACCGAACGTGTTGCAGACATGATACGCCCGATAGTGGACAGGTATCTTTTCACCGAGAGTTTTCCGCTTATCGTGGAGATCCCCGGCAGAAAGGGGCCGAAACCGGGTAGACCCGGGATCAGGGAGATGGTCAACGCAGCTATCGGCTTGAAACTGTAATGTCGGCAGAAATCTGACTTGAAGAAAGCGTGACTGATAATGGAATCGGTAGAAAAAGAAAAAGCGGCATTGATTTCCGGCATTGAGGCGGATGCTCGAGCCGAAGAGGAAAAAATCATTAAGGAGGCTCAAGCACAGGCGGCGGAAAAGAAGAAATACGGCGAAAAGAAAATTGAGTCTATTCTGACCGAAGCCCGGGCCAGGGCGAAGGAACAAGCCGATGCCGCAAAAAAGCAGATTGTTTCACTTGCCGATCGCGAGGTGAAACGCAGATCGATGCACATCCAGGATGTCGTTATGCAGGATATAATGCACCGAGTGGAAAAGAGACTCGCATCGATGATCGGCGATGAAGGCTACAGGTCTATTCTTATAGGCTGGCTGACAGAAGCGGCTGTCGGACTTGATGCCGAAGCTGCGACTGTCAATGCTACTGAGCAAGAATTGAAGATAATTGATGACGCCGTGCTCTCCGAGGTCGCCGAGCGATACCACAATCAAACCGGCAAGCACGTGACGTTGACATTATCCGAAGATTCGCCGTTAAAGTCTCAAGGCATCATCCTGACCGCCGCCGACGGACGAACCGCTTTCAACAATCAGGTTAAAACCCGAATGTTGCGCTATAAGCGCCAAATACAAATGATGATTCAAGACACGTTGTTTGCTGACGATAAAAAAGAATAATTATGAGTGACAGGATAATAGGACAGGTAAGGCGGGTCAACGGCCCTGTGATAGAAGTGATGGGAGTTACCGATGCCGAGATGTTCGAACTGGTGCGAGTGGGCGAGGAAAATCTTATCGGCGAGCTGATCAAGCTCGAAACCGACAGCGCTGTGGTGCAGGTTTACGAGGACACGACGGGAATCGCCCCATACGATCCTGTTTACGGCGCTGGGATGCAGCTATCGGTGGAACTCGGCCCGGGGATGGTAGGCACGATCTATGACGGCATCCAGAGGCCGCTCGAATCGATTCGCGACATTTCGGAGATCTATATCAAACGGGGAATCACGGTCCCCTCTCTGGACAGACAGAAGAAATGGCATTTCGTGCCTTCAGTCAAACAAGGCGATACTATCTCCGGCGGGATGGTTCTGGGCACCGTCCAGGAAACGGAAAACCTCGTTCACAAAATTCTCGTTTCGCCTACCGATCGTGGCGTACTCGAGTCGGTCGCCGCCGAAGGCGATTACACCGTAGAAGATGTGATCGCCGTTTTGAAGACCGATACGGGAACGAAAGACCTCTTTCTCATGCACCGCTGGCCCATCCGCGTTCAAAGGCCGACTCGAAATCGTCTTCCGATGGATATTCCGCTTATTACCGGCCAGCGGGTCATCGATACGCTGTTTCCCGTGGCAAAAGGCGGAACTGTTGCGATTCCCGGCGGGTTCGGCACCGGCAAGACCATGACCCAGCAGGCGGTGGCGAAATGGTGCGACGCCGACTTGATCGTGTACATCGGCTGCGGAGAGCGCGGAAACGAAATCACGGACGTACTTACCGAATTTCCGGAATTGATAGACCCCAGAAGTGGAAGATCACTGATGGAACGAACCATCCTGATCGCAAATACGTCGAATATGCCGGTCTCGGCGAGGGAAGCGAGTATCTATACCGGCATAACTATGGCAGAGTACTTCAGAGATCAGGGCTATCACGTTGCGGTCATGGCGGATTCGACGTCGCGCTGGGCCGAGGCGCTGCGCGAGCTCTCCGGCCGTATGGAAGAGATGCCCGCCGAAGAGGGATTTCCGGCGTATCTGCCCACGAAGGTCGCGGAGTTTTACGAACGAGCAGGATCGATGGAAGCATTAAACGGCGAGTCCGGTTCGGTGAGCATAATCGGTGCCGTATCTCCCCCGGGCGGCGACTTCTCCGAACCCGTAACCCAGCATACGAAAAGATTCATCCGCTGTTTTTGGGCGCTGGACCGTCACCTTGCCAACGCCAGGCATTATCCGGCCATCTCCTGGCTCGAAAGCTACAGCGAATACCTCAGCGACATGGCTTCTTGGTGGGAGCAGCAGATAAGCGCCGAATGGCTGGCCGACCGTACGGAAATAATGGATCTGCTCCACAGGGAGGTGCGACTTCAGCAGGTAGTCAAGCTGGTCGGCCCCGATGCTCTGCCGGATTCGCAGCGTTTTGTGCTTGAAGTATGTACTCTTTTTAAAAACGCATTTCTGCAACAAAATGCCTACGACAAGATCGATACCTTTTCGACTATTGAAAAGCAGGCGAAGATGCTGCACATCATTGTCACCTACTGGAGACGGGGTTCCGAAGCAATCAAGAACGGAGCTATCCTCGCCAAGTTGAGAAAAATAAAAGTATATCAGGATATAGTGAAAATGAAATTTTCCGTAGCCAACGAAGACATATCCGGTTTGGACAAGATCGAAGCGCGACTGGAGCGTTCGATGGACCAGATGGAGGCCCTTTATGCCTGAGACGAAAGACAAACAGCTTCTTGCCGGTCGCGAGTATATCGGTGTCGATAAGATTGACGGCCCCCTGATTTTCGTCAGTAAAACGCACCCGGTCGGATACAGAGAGCTCATAGAGTGCGTCGACAAGCAGGGCAATGTTCGAATGGGCATCGTGCTGGAATCCTCAACCAAAACTGTCGTCGCGCAGGTATTCGAAGGGACGGCCGGGCTTGACCTTCCGAGCACGCGAATACGGTTCTCCGGAGAACCGCTCACCATCTCCGTCTCGAAGGACATGCTCGGACGGGTATTCAACGGCCTGGGCCATCCGATTGACGGAGGGCCGCCGCAGCGAAGCGACCTGCAGCTTGACGTCAACGGTATGGCGATCAATCCCACGTCCCGGCAATACCCGCGAGACTTCATTCAGACGGGCATTTCGGTCATCGACGGCATGAACACGCTCATTCGCGGCCAGAAGCTGCCTATCTTCTCCGGCAACGGATTGCCCCACAACGAACTTGCCGCGCAGATTGCGCGTCAGGCGAAAATACGCGGAACCGAAACCGATTTTGCGGTGGTGTTCGCCGCGATGGGCGTCAAGCATGATGTGGCGCGGTTTTTCACGCGCTCGTTCGAAGAAAGCGGCGTGCTGGAAAATGTAGCTCTGTTTCTGTCCCTGGCCGATGATCCTTCGATCGAGCGACTGATTACACCGAGAACCGCGCTCACTCTCGCCGAGCATTTGGCGTTCAACGAGAACATGCATGTGCTCGTAATAATGACCGACATGACCAACTACTGCGAGTCCCTTCGTGAAATATCCACCATCCGTGGTGAAATACCATCGCGAAAGGGATATCCCGGGTATCTCTACTCCGATCTCGCCGAGCTTTACGAACGCTCCGGGATGATAAAAGGATATCCCGGCTCGATTACATCTTTGCCCATACTTACCATGCCCAATGATGATATATCACATCCCGTTCCCGATTTGTCGGGATATATCACCGAGGGTCAGATTGTGTTCGAGAGAGAGATGGACGGAAGGGGCATTTTTCCGCCGGTAGCCGGGCTGCCGTCGCTTTCGCGTCTTATGAAAGACGGCATCGGCGAAGGCATGACCAGAGAGGACCATCCCCATCTTGCAAGTCAGCTTTTTGCCGCTTATAGTTACGTGAAGGATGTCCGCAACCTCGCCTCGGTTATCGGCGAAGAGGAGCTGACGCCTCTGGATCACGACTATCTTGAATTCGGCAGTGCGTTCGAGCAGAAGTTTGTTTCTCAGAGCCAGGATGAAAACAGAAGCATCGAGCAGACGCTGGATCTCGGCTGGGAAGTTTTAAGGCTGCTCCCTGTCGACGAACTGCATAGAATTACCGACGAGGAAATCGAGAAATACTACGGGGATTAGCGGAAAGCCCTGATGGCACAGCTAAATTACGCACCAACGAAAACTAATTTGCTCAAGCTCAGGAACGATCTGAAGTTCGCACAGCAGGGCTATGAACTTCTGGACCAGAAAAGGAATATACTTATCATAGAGCTATTGGCTCTTGTGGACCAGACCGTTGACTTTCAGAGCCGCGTCGAAAGTGCGCTGGAAAAAGCATACAAAGCCCTTGAAGAAACGGTCTTCGACATGGGCAAGCTCAAAGTGCAGTATCTGACGAGCGCGGTTAATATTAATACCGATATCACTGTCAAGTCTCGAAAAGTCATGGGAGTTACGCTGCCGGTGATAGAGACGGAGTTTAAGGAGTACTCGCCACATTACAGTCCGATGGGAACGAGTTTCTGGATTGACAGCTCTTTGTACTTCTTCAAGGAAGTGCTGAAGCTTCTCGGCAAGCTTTCGGAACTGAAGATATCCGTATTAAGACTCGCCAACGAAGTTAAAAAGACTATCCGAAAGGTCAACGCACTGGAAAAAATAGCGATTCCCGACCTGAAGGATACCGTTCATTATATTGAGAGCAGGCTCGAAGAGAACGAGCGGGACATGGTTATTCTCATGAAAATGGTCAAGAAGAACCTTGAGAAGAAAAGGCTCCAAAATGATGGAGGCGAATCGTGAGCAATCCCATAAAGAAAATAATGGTGTTTATTGACGGGACTGAGCAGTCTATTACCGCCGCTCAGTATGCAATATGTCTGGCGTCGTTTTCCGGCGCCGAACTCATTGCCTACTATGTTGTCAACACCAAGGCGATGGAAGATCTGTTGAGAGCGAAGATTTTCCTGAAAGACGAGCAGATGGAGTACGAGCACGACTTGGAGGCCGATGCCGAGAGGTATCTCAACCACGTTAATGATCTTGCCGTTCAAAAGGGAATGTCGATAACCACCAAACACGGCAAAGGAAGCGTTCACAAAGAAATAGTCAGTGCCGTTAATGAGGAAGGAGTCGATCTGCTCATAATCGGCGAACTGTCCCGAATCCGCAGCAGGCGCGATGAGTTCTTTGACGAGGCCGATCGTGCTATGCGAAACGTTCCGTGTTCGGTGTTGATAGTAAAGGACGAGGACAGAGTCTGGGAGATGTACCAATCAATGTCATAGATCGTACTGCGTATTGCGTTGAAGCGTATTGCGTGTTCGACCCTCAGTACGCAGAACACAGTACGCAGCACGCAGAACGAACTATATTTTCAGGAGAAGCAGGTTATGGCGTTAATTGACATGGTGAAAGCCGATATTGTAAAAATTCCGCTGGAATCCAAAGACAAACCCGATGTTCTGCGAGAACTCGTTCAGATATTAAAAGATGCCGGCCACATTGATGATTTTAATGCCGTGTTGGATGTGGTGCAAGAGCGTGAATTCAAGGGCAGCACGGGACTTGAAAAGGGTTTTGCAGTTCCTCATGCCAAATCGCCGGCGGTCGATAGTCTGAAGCTTGCTATTGGAATATCACCCGAAGGCATTGATTTCGATTCGATTGACAAACAACCCTCGAGGCTTTTCTTTCTGTTGGTCGCGGCGCCCGATCAGTGCGGCCCGCACGTGGAAGCTCTTTCGGAAATTGCCAAGCTTTCAAATTCCAACGCCCTGTGCAAAGCACTTGTCAACGCCGACGATGCAGCCGAAGTGGTCCAACTGCTCAAAGGTGAATAACGAGCACGCGAGTGAAGCCGAGCCTCCTCGCTTCATGTCCCACTTTCGTGCGAGTGTCGGTCCCGATGATTGCTCGCGGCGTTAGATTCAGCTCGTAATACATCACACATTCCCGGGTTCGGGATGTATCCACGGTTTGCGGTAGGGGCGAGCCAAAAGGCGATTAGCTTCGGGATCGCCGACGACCCTGCCCGTTTCCGGATCCCACTCCAACGACCGGCCCAGATCGCACGCGACGTTGGCCAGAATACACGAGGCCGCGCTGATATAGCCCTGCTCGATGTCGGCGACGGGCCTGCCGCGAGAATCAACTGCCGCCAGGAAGTCCTTCCAGTGCCGCCGCAACGCCGAGGCCACGTGGCGCTCCAAATTTTTTTCGGTCTTGTCCTCGGGGTATTTATCGTATTCGTAAAGTGCTTTGCCGCTGATTTTCTCGCCTTGTCCGCGGGGAGTGAACTCGTATTTGTGAACATCGGCTTTGAGCGTCCCTTTGTCGCCGTAGATAAACGCCGCCCACGGATAATCGGGATCGGGAGCACTGCCCCACGTGCGGTGCGTCCAGATAACGGGCAACTGCTCGAAATCGAACGTTGCAGTTTGTGTGTCGGTGATGTTGGCCTTGCTTTGCTTGTCAACGAGGATGCCGCCCGAGGAGCTGATAGTTCTGGGCCAGCCCAGATCGAGCATCCAGCGCACCATATCCAGCATGTGTACGCACATATCGCCTATGATGCCGTTGCCGTACTCCATGAAGGCCCGCCAGCGTCGCGGATGCACAAGAGAGTTGTAAGGTCGCATCGGCGCCGGCCCCGTCCACATCTCGTAATCCAAATGTGCCGGCGGTTCTGTGTCGGGCGGATTTCCCCGGGCGCGCATGTGATAATAGCAGCAAATCTCAGCGTAAGCGATCTTGCCGAGCTTGCCGGGTTCGATAACCTTTTTGACGGCTTCGATCAAATGTGGTGTGCTTCGCCGCTCCATGTCGACCTGGACGATGCGTTTGTACTTCCGAGCTGCTGCGAGCATCGCCTGGCCCTCGACCACATCAACGCTAATCGGCTTTTCCACGAAGACATCGGTCCCGGCCTTAACCGCCGCGATCATTGCCAGAGCGTGCCAGTGGTCCGGCGTGGCGACGTGGACGATATCGAGCTTCTCGCGCTTGAGCATCTCGCGATAATCACCGTACGTTCGCGGCTTTTTCCTCGAGACCTGTCGCTCGGCCACCATCCCTGCGGCTTCGGCCAGCATCTTGCTGTCTACGTCGCACAAGGAGACGACTTCGACCGGCTCGACCTGGAGCAGACGAAAAAGCGCGCTCTTGCCGTACCAGCCGCAGCCGATCAGCCCGATACGTCTGCGTTTCTGATTAGACGATTCGGCGATGTAGTTACCGAAAGGAGCCAAAGCCATCCCGGCTACGCCGGCTCTGAGAAAATCACGACGATCCATAATATTCCTCCCGAAAAAAACCAGACAAAACCAAAACCGAGTCAGATTGTAACTTTCTCTGAAGTGATTTGCAAGGGCCCGCCTAAGCGCTTGCCAATGCAAATGCTAATTTCTAATCTCTAATCTCTAATTTCTAAGCAAGCTCGTCCTGAGCAATGCCGAACGGATTCAAATGACCGAAGCGTTTTTAATCGTTAGAACATTTGTATTTCGATATTGTTTCGTGGTTTGGCCGTTCCTTCGGGAGATTTAGATATTAGAATTTAGAAATTCAAATATCAATTCTACCCACTTGCTAACTTTGTCCAACTTGGTATTATACATTCTATGGCCGAAACTATTACAGGAATTGTGAAACGTATCAACAAGCAGCAGTATTCCGTCAGGATCGCCAAGCGCTCTTACCGCAAGGCGGGCTCTGAGATCATGATCCATCCGGATATTGTCCGCCGCTTCGAGCTTATCGAAGGTGCCGGTATCACCGGTCAGACTGAGCGAAAAAAAGGCAAGTCCAGGTTGGTAACTGTCGAATCCGTGGGATCGATGCCGCCGGAGGAATTCAAAAAGCGCTCGCGATTTCCCGATCTGGTCGCGGTAGATCCGCACGAGAGATTCGACCTCGGTGCTTCCGGCATCAACGAGCTTCGCATTGTCGATCTGATTGCTCCTATCGGCGAGGGCACGCGCCAGTTAATAGTATCGCCGCCGAAAGCAGGCAAGACCATTCTTCTGGAACAGATTGTCCGGGGGATCGTTCAATGTTCCCCGCAAAGCCGGGTCATCGTTTTGTTGGTAGACGAACGGCCGGAAGAGGTCACGCACTTTCGCAGGGCGGTCGAAGGGGCCGAAGTCGTGGCCAGCACCAGCGACCACACCGCCAACGACCACGTCGAGCTGGCAGAGCTGATGCTTGCTCACGTGAAGACAGAACTCGAGTGTGGCCGCCGCGTAGTTCTGCTGATCGACAGTCTCACCCGGCTCGGAAGGGCTTTTAACAACAAAACCCGGGGCCCTCGAGCGCCGCGCCGACAGACCATGAGTGGTGGGCTCGAAGCCGGAATCCTCGAAGTGCCCCGCCGGGTTTTCGGCCTGGCCCGCAATATCGAGAACGGCGGCTCGGTCACGATAATCGCCACCTGCCTGATCAACACCGGCTCCCGGATGGACCAGTTAATCTTCGAGGAGTTCAAAGGCACCGGCAACAGCGAGATAGTCCTCGATCGCTCGCTGGCCGAAGCGAGGATTTTTCCCGCGATAGATATTCCCGCCAGCGGCACGCGAAAGGAAGCAAAACTCTACAGCGACGACCAGAGCCGGGGGCTGGCGACCCTGCGAAGAGTCCTGTCCAGCTATCGACCGGCAGAGGCGATGGATGCCCTGTTCAAACTGCTCAAAAAGTATCCCGACAACGAAGAATTCCTGCAAAGCATGTGCGAAAGCGTTTGAATCCTCGTTTGCCAACAGAAACGTGCCGACGTGAAGTTACGAGCAGCACATTCGAAAAGACGAAGGTATTGAGGGGAGATCTTGTCAGCCGAAAGGTAACCCGAAATTGTCCGTTTTTTGATCTTGACGTGGTGAATTGTCCCCATATACTTACGGTTTTTATAATCTCGGTCGAGTCGGACCTCATCCCTTGCGGAGGAGGAAAATAAACGGCCGTGCGAAGACAGAACAAAGCTCCCCTTGAGGCCGTATAAGTAAGAAATGGGGCAGCATAAAACAAGAAATGCGAATATCGAAATCCGGAACGAGTTCAAAAGTCTCACGATCGAAATTCTCAAAGCTGGCTGCATTTCCGACCTTTTCTCATTTTCGGCGTTTGGGTTTTGTGCTTCGAATTTCGGATTTTACGATTAGGGCTTTTCGATGAGTAAAGACACAAGTAATGATGAGAGGCCAAAGGAAGTACGTCCGGAGACCATAGTCCCCAGTACATCGTCCGTTGGTTCGGTAATGGTAGTCGGGGCCGGAATTGCGGGTATCCAGGCCTCAATGGATCTGGCGGATTCGGGTTACAAGGTCTATCTGGTCGAGTCATCGACGGCTATCGGCGGGCACATGGCCCAGCTCGACAAGACTTTCCCCACCAATGACTGCGCGATGTGTACGATTTCGCCCAGGCTGGTCGCGGCCGGTACGCATAGAAATATCGAGATAATTACCAATGCCGAGCTTTCCGAGCTTGCCGGCGAGGCAGGCAACTTCAGGGCGAAAGTGGCAATTAAGCCGCACTTCGTCGATCTGGAAAAATGTACGGGTTGCGGGATTTGTGCCGAGAACTGCCCGGTGTCCGTGCCGGATGAGTACAATCAGCTTCTCGGCGACAGGAAGGCGATCTTCAAGCAATATCCGCAGGCCGTGCCGAACAAGTTCGCGATGACGCGGACCGGCGTGGCGCCCTGCTATGACAGTTGCCCGATACACGGCAATCCGAGCGGATACGTTGCTCTGACGGCGGCGGGAAAATACGAGGAAGCTTATGCCTCGGCGACCGAGACTAATCCCTTTCCGTCTATATGTGGCAGAATATGCGAGCATCCCTGCGAGCAGGTTTGCAACCGAACCAATCTCGACAGCCCGGTCTCCATCGCATATATCAAGAGATTTCTGGCCGACTGGCACGAGGAGCACGGCGAAAAGCTCACTCCCGAGCAGAAGCAGGCGTCCATCGAGGAAAACGGCAAGGCCTGTCCCCGCCGTAAGGCGTCCCACAAGGGAGAGCGCGGTCGAGGGAAAGTGGCCGTGATCGGTTCCGGGCCGGCCGGGCTTTCGGCGGCGCTGGAGCTGCGAAAGATGGGCTACGGCGCAACGATCTTCGAGAAGCACGGCGTCCTGGGCGGTATGATGAGGATCGGCATCCCCGAATACAGGCTGCCCACCGACATCATCGAGAGAGATATACAGAACATCCTCGATTACGGCATCGAAACCAGGCTCAACAGCCATATCCAGGGCCAGGAAGATATCGAGGCGATGTTTGAGGAAGGCTACGAAGCCGTGTTCCTGTCGGTTGGCTCGCACAAGAGCGTCCGGATGGGGATCGAGGGCGAGGATGCCGAGAACACATCGAGCGGCATAGCTTTCCTGCGAGATGTAAGGCTTGGTAAAAAGAAATCAGTTAAGAAGAACGTGATCGTGATCGGCGGCGGCAACGTCGCCATGGACTGCGCGCGAACAGCGCTGAGGCTCGGGGGCGAAAAGGTCTCAATTGTCTGCCTTGAAGGACGGGACAAAATGCCGGCGTATCCCTGGGAGATCGACTGGGCCGAAGAAGAGGGCGTCGATATCAAAGCGGCAAAGGCAACCAAACGAATCATTGTCGAGGACGATAAATTTGCGGGTTTGGAATTGCTGGATGTCAAGAAGATGGCGTTTGTGGAAGGCCGGCTGGAACTCGAGACCGTGCCGGGAACCGAGGAGATTCTTTCGGCGGAGGAGTTGATCGTAGCTATCGGCCAGAAACCAGATCTCGGCCTGCTGGGCGAGTGCGGCAAGATCAAGCTGACCAAACGCGGCACGGTCGAACTCGACGAAAAGACAGGCATGACTTCGTGGGAAGGCGTCTTCGTCGGAGGCGATGTGATCCGTGGCGCCGCCAGTGTGGTGCAGGCAACGGCCGACGGGCAGTATGCCGCAAGGGCGATTGATGCTTATATCCGAGGCGAGAAATTCGAGCCGGAGGAATTTGACGAGCAGGTTGTTGAGATTTCCGCCGAGGAGTTGAAGGAGCGAAACGAGAAGAAAATAGCCCGGCACGAGATGCCGACGATTCCGCTCGACCGCCGGCGTTCGTTCGAGGAGGTGGACCTCGGATTCACCGAGGAAATGGCCAAAGCCGAGGCCGAGAGGTGTTTGTATTGTGCCGTATGTTCGTGGTGTGGTTTGTGCGAGAAGGTCTGCGAGGCCGACGCGGTGCTGTATAAGGATACGCCGAAAGAGCGCGAGCTGGACGTTGGTGCGGTTATTCTGTCGCCGGGATTCGAGTTGTATGATGCCGAGAAGAAGGGCGAGTACGGCTATCGGCGCTTTGACAATGTCGTAAGCAGCATGGACTATGAGAGAATACTGAGCGCATCGGGACCTTTCGGCGGGCACATACAGAGACTTTCCGACGGGGCCGAGCCGAAGAAGATCGCGTTCATCCAGTGCGTGGGCTCTCGCGACAGCGACAACTCGTATTGCTCTTCGGTCTGCTGCATGTACGCGACCAAGCAGGCGATTATTACCAAAGAGCATCTGCCCGATGCCGAGTGCAAAGTCTTTGTGATGGACGTCCGGGCCTTCAGCAAGGGTTTTGACGAGTACTATGAAAGAGCGAAAGATAATTACGGCGTTAAGTATGTTTATACGCGACCTTCGGCGATACGGCAGGACTTCAAGACCAGAAACCTGTTCCTGGAATCCAGCGAGGACGGCAAAGAATGGCGGGAAGAAGAATTCGACATGGTCATTCTGTCGTCCGGATTGTGTGCGACGGAGTACTCGAAGAGACTCGGCGACGTTTGTTTGATCGATCTGAATGATTTCGACTTCGCGAAGTCGGCCCGGTTCGCTCCGACGGCATCATCCCGAGACGGCGTTTATCTTGCGGGGGCGTACGAGGGCCCGAAGGATATTCCCGAAAGTGTCGTCCAGGCCAGCGGCGCCGCGGCACGAGCAATGGAATTATTGGCCGACGTCAGAGGTTCTGAGGTCAAGGAAAAGGAATACCCGAACGAGAAAGACGTCGCCGGACAGGAACCTCGGATAGGTGTATTTGTCTGTCACTGCGGTTCCAACATTGGAGGCGTGATCGATTGCGAAAGTGTAGCCGATTACGCTTCGGGTTTGCCTGACGTTGTCTTTGCGACTGATCTGATGTATACGTGCTCGCCCGACGGCCTCAAGACCATAAAAGAGAGCATAGAAGAGAACGAGTTGAACAAGGTAGTCGTGGCTTCCTGTACGCCAAGGACGCACGAGCCTCTCTTTCAGGAAACCCTTAAAGAATCGGGCCTGAATCCTTATCTGTTCGAGATGGCTAATATCCGAGATCAGTGTACCTGGGTCCACGCGCGGCTTGGCGAGGCCACGAAGGAAAAGGCGATAGACCTGGTGAAAATGGCGGTCGGCCGGGCGAGGATGATTGAATCGCTCAAGACTCAGTCTTATATACCCAAACGAAGTCTGCTCGTAGTCGGCGCCGGAGTCGCCGGCATGACGGCAGCGCTTTCTGTGGCCAACCAGGGCTTTGAAGTGCATCTGGTTGAGAAGACGGATGAGCTCGGCGGCAGCGCGAGACAGGTAAAGCAAACCGTTGAAGGTTACCGGCCGCAGGAGCTTTTGGATGATCTGGAGCGCCGGATCGAAAGTGATGACAGAATCACCGTGTACAGGAACTCTCAGGTCACCGAATGTAAAGGTTTCACAGGCGATTTCAAGAGCAGGGTGGCCAGCAACGGCCGGGAGATTGAGATCGAGCACGGAGCGGTAATAATCGCTTCGGGAGCAAGTGAGTCGAGACCTTCGGAGTATCTTTTCGCTCAGAATGACCGGGTTCTTACACAACTACAGCTCGAAGAGCGGCTCGATGCGGATCCCGAATTCGCGAAGAAACTCGATGAAGTTGTGATGATTCAGTGCGTAGGCTCGCGCGAGCCCGAGCGGATGATTTGCAGCAGAGTATGCTGCACCGAGGCTATCAAGAACGCGATGTCGGTTAAGCGCGCGAACCCGAAAGCAACGGTTGCCATTCTATATCGTGACGTGCGCACGTACGGTTTCAAAGAAGAATACTACAACAAGGCGCGCGAGATGGGCGTCTTGTTCTTCCGATACGATTTAGACGGCAAGCCGACGGTTACGCAGGATGGATCGGGCAAGTTGGAAGTCAGAGTCAAAGATCGGAATTCGACGCTGGAACTTAGCTTCTCGCCGGACGTGCTGGCATTGAGCGCAGCTATGGTCCCACCGGAAGAGTGCGAATCTATTGCAACGGCGTTTAAGGTCCCGCTGAATCTCGAGTGCTTCTTCCTCGAAGCTCACATGAAGCTGCGGCCCGTGGATTTTGCCTCGGACGGCATGTTCCTGTGCGGGGCTTGTCACAGTCCCAAGTTTATAGACGAGACCGTAACCCAGGCGAAAGCCACGGCGGCAAAAGCAGTCTCTATCCTCTCGAAAAAGGAGATGGAGATAAGCGGCGTAGTATCCGTGGTCGATCCGGATAAGTGTGCCGCCTGCCTGACGTGCGTGAGGACGTGCCCGTATGATGTACCGCAGATAAACTCTGACGGCGTTGCAGAGATCGAGGCGGCTATGTGTCACGGCTGCGGGGTTTGTGCGTCCGAATGCCCGGCCAAGGCGATTCAGTTGATGCACTACAAGGACAGCCAGATAATCTCAAAGACAACCTCACTGTTCCACGACGTGGGCAAGGTTACCTGATATGAGCAAATTCGAACCGAAGATAGTGGCTTATTGCTGCAACTTCTGTGCCTTTGCCGCCGCAGACCTGGCGGGTGCGATGCGGATTCAGTATCCGCCTAATGTGAGGATTGTGAGACTGCCATGTACCGGTAAGGTGGACCCGCTGCATCTTATGAAAGCCTTCGAGGACGGGGTCGACGGGGTGTTCGTGGCGGGTTGTCTGGAGGGACAATGCCATTTTCTCGAAGGCAACCTGCGTGCCAGGAAAAGGGTAGCCTACGTAAAGAGACTTCTGGCTGAAGCAGGTATCGAACCTGAGAGAATTGAAATGTACAATCTTTCTTCCGCTATGGGCGGAAGATTCGCTGAGATTGTTGAAGAAATGACGCAGAAAATTAAGGAATTGGGACCTGCCGATACAGACAGGAGCCGGCAGCTCATAAAGTCATGAAAGTCATAAGCGACAAGGAAATAAAAATAGACCGTACGCTTGCCGAAGAGGTGGCAAAGCGAAGCGGTGAGAATGTCTTTCTCTGCTATCAGTGCCGCAAATGTGCTTCCGGGTGTCCGAGCCGGGGCTTCATGGACAGCACTCCGACTGAGCTTATGCGATATGTGCAGTTGGGAATGGCCGATGAAGCGATGAAAGGCAACACGGCATGGTTTTGCGTCTCGTGCCAGACGTGCAGCACGAGGTGCCCGCAGGATATAGATATCGCCCACGTGATCGATACGTTGAGGATTATCGTCCAGGAAAAGAAAATCGAAGCCGAGACCAATAATATCAGGCTGTTCAACCGGATATGGATGATAGCCATGAAGTACATTGGTCGGATGTATGAAGCGGGCCTGGTGGGTTCGCTGAATCTTCTCACCGGCAAGCCGTTAAAAGACATGGCGCTTGGAAAGAAGATGATAATGAAGGGCAAAATCAAGATGATTCCTCCGATCAGGAATCCATTGCCGACGATGAAGATGTTTTCCAGGGCGAAAAGGCTTAAGAAATGAAAATAGGCTATTATCCAGGCTGTTCATTGCACGCGACGGGCATCGAATACGATATTTCGACTCGAAGGATATGCGATGTGTTGGGAGTCGAGCTGGCGGAAGTCAGCCAATGGATTTGTTGCGGTTCGTCTCCGGCCCACCAATGCGATGAGCTGATGTCCGTTGCTCTGCCGGCCCGGAACATGGTGCTGGCGCAAACGGAGGGACTTAATGAGATTTGTGCTCCCTGTGCATCGTGCTATTCGCGTTTGAAGTTCGCGCAGGAAAAGCTTAAGGACGCGGAAATGAAGAAGGATGTCGAGCACGTGCTTGCGGCTGAAGTTCCTGAGAATCTGGATATCCTGCACATACTTGACGTGATTATGGAAAAGGTAGGGCTCGACGCCGTGGCTGAAAAAGTAGTTCACAGCCTCAGCGGCGTTAAAGTGGCATGTTACTATGGCTGCCTGATGACAAGGCCGCCAAGAGTCACCGGTAAACAAGGCTTCGAGAATCCGCAGGAGATGGAATCGGTGATGGCCGCTCTTGGGGCCGAGCCGGTGGACTGGAACCTTAAAACCTTCTGTTGCGGGGCGAGCTTTGCATTGACCAATACTGATGTAGTTCTTGAGCTTACAAAGAAGATTCTGGCTGATGCAGAGGTGGTTGAAGCCGACGTTATAGCCGTCGGTTGTCCTTTGTGCCATGCCAATCTTGACGGCAGGCAGCCACAGATAAACGAGAAATTCAATACCGATTTCAATATTCCAATTATGTACTTCACGGAGCTTATGGGCCTGGCGTTTGGGATTAAACCCAAAGAGCTGGGCCTTCTCAAGCATCTGACAGAAGTGGATGATTTTCTCAGAGAAAGGGCTCTGATATGATTGTAGCCGATCGAAAACCGCTCGAAGAAATACTCGAGTCGATCAAGGATTACGAAAAGATAATGCTGATGGGCTGCGGCGGGTGCGTCACTGTCTGCTTTTCCGGCGGCGCAAAGGCGGTCGAGCTTCTCGCTTCACAAATAAAGATAGCTCGGCAGAAGCAGGGCAGCCCCATAGAAATAATCGAACGCACTCCGGAGCGACAGTGCGAGTTCGAGTTCATCGATGCCATGAAAGAGGACGTGGATTCCGCGGAAGCCGTGCTGTCGATAGCCTGCGGCGTCGGTGTACAGACTATGTCCGAGAGGCACGAGGATACCATTACCATTCCCGGTCAGAATACAAAATTCATGGGCTATCCCGTCGAGCACGCTCTCTGGGAAGAGAGATGCGCCGGCTGCGGCAACTGTGTCTTGGAATGGACGGGGGGAATCTGTCCGATTGCCCGCTGCGCAAAAAAGCTGCTCAACGGCCCCTGCGGCGGATCGTCCGACGGAGTATGTGAAGTTGACAAGGATACGAAATGCGTCTGGCAGTTAATCTACGACAGGCTGAAAAAGCTCAAGAGACTCGACAATCTCACAGTGGTGCGCGAGCCTAAAGACTGGCGGACGAGCACGGACGCCGGTCAACGCAAGGTTAAGTTCGAAGAGGCGATGTTATGAAATCAACGGGCAGACTGGAGAAGGTCCTGACGGCCGGCGAATTTGCCGTTACCGCCGAGCTGGGGCCTCCGCAAAATGCCAACCCTGAAGCAATAAAGAAGAAAGCTCAGCACTGCATCGGCAACGTCGACGGCGCCAACATCACCGATAACCAGACTGCCATAGTAAGAATGTCAAGCATCGCGGCCGGCGCGATCGCGCTGTCGTGTGGCGTCGAGCCGGTTATTCAAATGGTCTGCAGAGACCGAAACCGGCTTGCCATGCAGGCAGACATTCTGGGCGCCGCAGCACTCGGGATGCAGAATCTGCTCTGCCTGTCCGGCGACCATCAGACATTCGGAAATCACCCCGATGCGAAAAACGTCTATGACGTGGACTCGATGCAGTTGATCGCGATGGTCAGGAAGATGAGGGACGATAAGCAGTTCCAGTGCGGCGATGAGATAAAGGAATACGAGCCGAAGCTGTTCATAGGGGCCGTTGCCAATCCCTTTGCCGATCCCTTCGAGTTCAGGGTTATGCGCCTTGCGAAGAAGGTCGCCGCCGGTGCGGATTTCATTCAGACTCAGTGCATTTTCGACATTAAGAAGTTCGGTGACTGGATGAAGATGGTCGTTGACGAGGGGCTTCATGAGAAGGTCTACATACTTGCCGGACTGACGCCCGTTCGCTCGCACAAGGCGCTGAAATACATGAAAAACAATGTCGCCGGAATGAGCATCCCTGACGAGCTTATCACCCGGATGGAATCGGCCGAGGACCGCAAGGAAGAGGGCGTTAAAATCTCTGTCGAAATGATAGAACAGATCAAGGATATGGAAGGAGTCTCCGGCATACATCTTATGCCGATCGGCTGGGAGAGTATCACACCTGTAATTCTGGAGCGGGCCGGTCTACTGCCGCGCCCGAAAGTATAGATATGGAAAAACCACTGATCTCTATAGGCGAGGCGGTCCACGCCTCGATACCTAAAACCGGTAAAGTAATGAAGCAGTTAGCCGACCTTGGCCCCGATGCGTATTCGACGCCGTCGGAGCCGCTGGACTATATCCGCTCTCTAATCGAGTCACAAGCCGCCGAAGGCGCCGACTACATCGCGGTCAATCTGGATGCTTTCGGCGAGGCCGAACCACAACTGGCGGCCGATATGATGGTCGAATACGTCCGGCTGGTCCGCAAGTGGGGCGGTGGCGTTCCCGTCTGCATCGACAGCAGCGACGACAACGTCCTGAAAGCCGGATTGACTGAGTGGCACGACACCGACGGCGAAATTGCGCAGCCGCTCCTGAACTCGGTAAAGACATACACGATGGACAATATTCTGCCGTTGAAGAAGGAATACGACTTTGCCGTTGTCGGTCTTCTCATGAGCGAGGACAAGCCGGAAGGCGAGGGCGGCTCGCATTCGGTCGATGAGTTGTATTCTCTGGCGAAAGAGATTTTTGCCGCGGCGGTGGGCAAGTACGGATTTAAACCGGAGGAAATCTTCTTCGACTCTACCGTATATCCCTTGGCGATTGATATGCCGATGGAGCCGGGCGTTCCGGGTTACACGTACCGGGCGTTCGAGACGATCAAGAAGATCAAGAGCGATCCGGAGATGAAAGATGTGCACTGTTCGCTTGGCGTCAGTAATTGCTTCCGCGATCTTCCGGCCCGCAAGGTCGGCGTCTGCCGGGCTTATATTGAAAAGGCGATGGAGTACGGACTTGATGCCGCAATCGTTAATACGGCGCACAAGTACGGCATAAAGCCGGCGGATCCCGAGCTGGTTAAGATGGTGGACGCCTTCGCCAAGATGGACGGCTCGCCCGAGAAAATGAATGACGCCATGATGCTGATGAGCCGGTTCTGTCAGCAGAGCAGAAGCGATTGACAGAGGCCGGCGAATTAGCGGCGGCTGTTGATTGGCGGCCGGGAAGTTGTCCAAGATTTAATTCCAATTCGAGACAAATGTAGGGTGGGGCTTGCCCCACCGCTCCAGTCTAAATGAAATACGACTTCGACAGAGTCATTGACAGACACAACACGAACAGCCTGAAATGGAATAAATACAAGGGCCGGGACGTGCTGCCCCTCTGGGTCGCCGATATGGATTTCCAGGCCCCTCCGTCCGTCCTTCAAGTTTTGCACAAGCGTGTGGACCACGGCGTATTCGGCTATTCAGTTCCCGGCGAAGAATTAGTTGACGCCGTCGTTGCCAGGTTGCAGGCCAGATACAGATGGAGCGTAAAGCCGTCCTGGATTGTCTGGCTCCCCGGGCTGGTGCCGGCCCTGAACGCTGCCTGCAGGGCGTATGGTGATGATGGGGATGAAGTCCTGGCCTTTACGCCGGTGTACCCGCCTTTTCTGTCCGCTCCGAAGTTGAGCAGAAAGGAATTGAAAACGATTCCGCTGCGGCGAGAGGGCAACCACTTCACTTTCGACGTCGAAAGATTTGAGAGCGAGATATCTCCCCGGTCCGGATTGTTGCTTCTGTGCAGCCCTCACAATCCCGTAGGCAGAAGATTCAGCCGGCGGGAACTTCAAGGCGTTGCCGAACTGTGTCTCAGGCACAACATCGTTATTTGTTCGGACGAGGTGCATTGCGATTTGATACTCGACGGCGGCGAGCATATCCCGACGGCTGCATTGAGCGATGAGATAGCCGCCGATACCGTGACCCTGATGAGCGCCAGCAAGACGTTCAATCTGCCGGGTCTCAATTGTGCCTTTGCCGTCATTCCCGACGAGCGACTGCGAAAGAGCTTCATCAACGACCGCAAGGAAATCATCCCTAACGCCGGCGCGTTGGGATATGCCGCGACTCTTGCTGCGTTCCGCGATTGCGAAGACTGGAGAAGCGAACTGATCGACTATCTGCGGGGCAACGCGGATCTCGTGTATGAATTCGTCAATGAGCGAATCCCGCGCTTATCAATGGTTCCGGTCGAAGCAACGTATCTCGCATGGATCGACGCGCGGGGCCTCGGAGTTCCGTCGCCGGCTCATTTCTTTGAGTCCGCCGAAGGCGGAGGCGTCGGGCTTTCCAACGGCAGGTATTTTCACGGCCCGGGATACGTAAGGCTCAATTTCGGCTGCCCTCGAAAGACTTTGTCCGAGGCTCTCGACCGGATGAAGCGTGCCGTTGAGAATATGAACCGGTAGTTCATAGTCCTGAGCCTGCCTTGGCTTTGACATTTTTGCCTGAATGCGACAGGCCGGCGCTTCCACGTTCGTTGGTCTCGAACGGGGGTTTCCCGCGATCACTTATTCCGCCTCAAGTATACCCTTTATTTCTTCCAGCGATATAAGGCCCGTCGTGCCGAGCTTAATCCTGCCCTCGGGATCGATAAAGAAGCTGCTGGGTATGGCGTTTACCTGATTGTACGGACTCGGCATGCTCCCTCTTTGATTTGTAAGGACCGTATAGTTCATCTCTGCCCTCTCGGCGAACGACTCGACTAAACCGGGCCGCTCGTTCGATATCGCCAGCATCGCAAGCTTGTCCTCGCTGGTTGTCTTTCGCAGTTCTTTCAGGTGAGGGATTTCCATGTGGCAGGGCCGGCACCATGTTGCCCAGAAGATGATGATGACATCCTTGCCGCGATAATCGCTGAGAGTGTGTTTCTTGCCATTGATATCGCTTAATGTGAAGTCCGGGGCCGGCTTGCCGCGCCAGGAGGTATATGCCGGTCGCCATGTTCTCGCTTTCTCGATGATATCGCTCAATTTGGGCCTTGGCTTGTCTGTCGCAAGAGGTGCTTTGTCTGTTTGCGTTTCACGACCGCCCCTGATTCGTTCGATCTCTTCGGCTGTGGCATTGACGGTTTCTTTATCGGTGTGAAGTGCAAAGTCGATAGTGAAAGATCGGCTCTCGTGCGGTCCGAGCTTCGGCACGCGGCCGAACTTGCGCTCGACCGATCTGTTGTGTGGAAAGCCAGTGCCCGGCTCCAGTCCGGTGACATAGCCGTCCTCGCCGGCAACCGGATTCTTCCAGAGCGTGAAATAGGGCAGTTCCTCGACGGAATACGCCATCGAAACAGCCTTGTCGCCCTGGGCGTTGCGCAACATAACCTTCGTCCGGTCGTTGTCGTCGGCCCGCAACCGCAGGCAATAGACCTGCTCGGGGAATCCAGCCTCCGGTCCGCGATAGGTATCGTAGTTCGAGACGTCCTTAGCGGCGTGATCGTTGACCGGTTTGACCTGCTGCGCCGGGGCGACGAATCGGGCGTCTTTTTCCATGAGCGGCCGGCCGTAATTGCTGTGGTAAAGAATACCGAACTCCTGCTCTGTTGCGCTGCGGTTGGTTACCGTGTCGGAAATTTGAAAAGTGCCCTCGCCGGGAACCGTTGAAATCTCTGCCCATAGTTCGAGCTTCGGGCCGTTCAGAAAAGCCTCATCGACCCGCCCGCGGACTTTGATGCGATAGGGTGCATCTCGCTCGACGACGACTTCGACCTTTGATGCCGGTATGTTGGCTATCTTGCCGTGCAGCGTCAGGTCCATGATCGCTTTCTTGCCGGTGTTGTCGATGAATTCGTCCTCGCCGGGCGCCCCGAAAAACTCCAGGCCGCAGCGAACCATCCACTCGTTGAAGCCTTCGAGCCAGCCCAGCCCTTGGCGCGAGCTCAGGTCGATGTACTGCGGATGGATCAGCCCCTTGACCGGTGAATCCCACCCGAGACGCAGGCCGTCCATGTACACCCGGTAAACTGACATCCCCCGCGTCGGCACAACGGTGAAGCGAAGCTTGCCGTTATCGACCTCGATGACGTCGACGCCTTCCTGCCTGCCGCCGTGAAGTACGTACTTGCGCACCGACCACGAAGCGGGGCTTTTCGGCGTAACTTCGCTGCTCTTGATCTCCGCCGTTTCCTTGAATACGTTTTCTTCCACGTCCGTAAGAACCAGCCGAAACGGCTCGGCCGCCTGAATCGCCGAAATCCCCAGCGTTACCACGATTATGGATGCCAATCTAAACATTTCTTCACCGCCTTTCTAAGCAGTCCACCTGAAACGATATTCGCCTGCACCCGCAGGCCCATAAACCCCATTATCAATTTGCTCACACAGTATATCACATCAGCCCTCAATTTCAACCGACCGTTCGTAGTGTATCGTAGCGAGGGCGTCCCGCCCTTGTTCTGTTCGTAGTGTGCCCGTCAGGGCGTAGAGGCGAGAGCGCCGGCACCCTCGTTCGATGCTGTATGCCATCGGGCCGCAAGAGCACGAAAATTGGCTTTGTTTTTTCATATTACTATTAACCGCCGAGAACTCAGAGCACGCAGAAAAAAACTTCTCCATGGGATATTTCGGTTAAATACCATCCTGCCTCCTGAATTCTGTATTCTACATTCTATCATAATTATTTAGTTATATACTATACTATATTTATCGCAGACTTTCAAGTGAAATCTTTTTTCAGACACATGGTGCAAGAATAAGCTGAAGAAAATATGTGACTCTACTTTCCCACTCCTTTTGATATCAGTTTTCGACTCGTGATTCCGCAAGCTTGTTGAGCAATGTGGCACTAAGTAATTTGATCTGAGCATCGTGATCTTCCACTCTGTCGAAGTCGAGCCCTCCGCGTTCTCGTGTCGAGTCAAATATGGAAGGCGGTGCGTCCGAGAACCAGATGGGTATGACATTGCCATCTTCCAGACGTTCTCTAAAGGCATCGGATTCGATCTTGGTCCAGATTCTCTTCGGGTAAGCCGGGCCAAGAAGGACCACGATAAACTGTGCTTCTGACTGATAGATGGGGCGGAGATACTCTTCCACGTCTTGTGCAAGGATACGATGTTGTTCATTCTTGTCATAAAACACTTCCACTTCAGATGCCGCGAGCTTATTGAAAAGCGCTTCTGCTATGTCGCGGTCCGAGCCAGCGAATGAAAGCGCGAAGTCGTACCTTCTGTCGAATTCGACCGAGAGGAAGCCAATGTCATGTGCGAACTTGCGCCAAGGAATCCCGCGCAAAAAGAAGAGGTACTGCGGGTCCTCAATGGTCAACTGTTTTGAGTACTCGTCGTAGTGCAGGACTGCACGGACTTCTTCATTACTCTCAACTAGGGCGCGCAAGAATCCTTTGTCAACAACCTGCCCGACGCTACCACGCAACGTTGAATTCTTTCGAATCGCGTGACGCAGATCAAGCGTCCAAGACTCTCCTGTTGCAAGCCAGTTGAGAATGTGAAGGTAAGGAGCGCGCCCCTCTTTTCTGAGTTTCGTACCTCGGCAGAACTCCTCAGTTCTTCGCCGGAAAGACATGCTGAGCCGATCCCATACATTGGCACTGATGGCTTCGAAACTCACATCTGTAATGACGTGATCCTCTTTCTTCTCCAATATATTCGCACTTAAGCAGACTGCTCGAGCTAGCATCTGACTCAAGTAGAAGCTCCCGCTGGCCGCAGCGACGATCTCATCAAACACATTCAGCTTTGCATTTAGCGCCTGCTCACCACGGCTGAGCAACTCACGGACCTTTTCGTCGGGCTCCGTCTCAAACCGAATCACGTCTATTCTATTGACCAAGTCTGTGGCAAACTCGATAAGACTGTCTCCGGCTTGGTTAATCCCCAAGACTATGATCTTTGTCTTGTCATCCTCGGCATCGGCAAGGACTTTCAAATAATCAGCAAGCGATGCCTTCGTCTTAACAGGCAGCTTGTGATAGTCGTCCACCATCACAATCCCGGCTTGCGAAGTCTTAGGGAGAATCTCGATATACTCAAGGTCAGCCTGACGACGGGCTGACAGCTTCGTGGTCTGGCCGGCAACGCCGACGGCTCCGAGAGCCTTCTCTACAGCGGTGGTCTTCCCGATACCCGACGGGCCTTCGACCACCAAACACCTACCCGGGGTTCTGAGATTTAGGAGCAGGTTTGTGTATTTTTTTGGTTCGACGAAGGTATAGGTTGGAACGCCACTAACCTTGAACACATCTTCGAGACGTGGGGGCTTAGGTTGCTCTTGTGTCATCTATAAAGTCTCCTGGAAAGTATCCGGTACATTTTTCAATCTGTTACATTTACTCCTTTATGGTAGATTGCTTCTCGGTTTCCAAACGTTTGTAAAGAGGGCCGAGGATTGGGTCTTGTTCCACTTGTTGCATCTGTAGCCGGCCGGCTTCGGTCTCCGGAATCCCCTCAAATTCATTGCGGATCTGGTTCTGGATGTCCCGTTTCATCGTCACGCAATCGAATTCTTTATCTTTCTTCATCCGCGTATGCTCGCAACCGTTTCATTCTCAGCCTATAGCCTCTCGTGTGCACTGTGCCACACATTCACTTCAGTTTATCAAAATCAGGAGCAAAAAGAACGACAAAATTGGAAAATTAATAGAAGTTGAAACCACGGATACCTATGGCACAAGTTTCGCGGATTACGCGGATTGAAGATATGATGTAAGATGTCGTTTCACGGCAAGTTAGAGAGCCGTTAGTTGAAGAACGTGCACGAAAGACAACATTCTGATGGATTGTAGTACTGATTGCAGTCATGGCAAAGACTTTGAAGATTAGTGTAAATTCGTGTGAATTCGTGGCTCGCTTTTGTAATGGTTGCATCTTTCGGGCGGAGGTGCTTTAATAGCGGCAAGTTTTTGAATGGGTGAATGTCGTATTGCGTATTTGGTCGTGCGTGCTACGCGATACGCGATACGCGGTACGCACGACGAGTAAAGGAGTCCGGGAAAATGAGTTACGAGAGAAGCAAGGGTAGGGTGGGGCTTGCCCCACCATCGTTGGTCGGTGGGCTAATGGTCGCGTTGGTCTTGTTTTCTGCCGGGGCGGTTTTGGCCGATGTTCGGCTGCCGGCGGTGATTGGGGATAATATGGTTCTGCAGCGGGGGGAGAAGGTCACGATCTGGGGCTGGGCGGATCCGGGCGAGGAGGTAACGGTCGGCGTTAGCTGGCTGGACATGAAATGGGCCGTTACCGCCGACAAGAAGGGCGAGTGGTCGTTCGAGATGGCTTCTCCCGATACCGGCGGCCCGTACGAAATGACCTTCAGCGGCAAGAACGACATCGAGCTCGACAACATCATGTCCGGCGAGGTCTGGGTCTGCTCGGGCCAGTCGAACATGGCCTGGCAGGTGCGATCTTCGAACGATGCACAGGAGGAGATAGCCGCGGCTGACTATCCGAACATTCGGCTGTTCACGGTTGCGCGGAAGGTGGCGCAAAAGCCGCTGGACGATTGCCAGGGCAGTTGGTCGCAGTGCAGCCCCGAGACCGTGCCGAGCTTCTCGGCGGTGGGTTACTTCTTCGGCAGGAAACTGCACAAAGAACTGGACGTGCCGATAGGCCTGATTCATACATCCTGGGGCGGGACGCCCGCCGAAGCCTGGACAAGGATCGAATTTCTGAAAGACGATCCGGCTTTTGAGCCTATTCTGGAACGTCACGCCGAGAGGATTGCGAATTTCCCGCAGGCAAAGAAAGAATACGAGAAAAAGCTGGAAGAATGGAAGCAGGCTGCTGAAGAAGCAAAGGCCGAGGGCAAGAAACCGCCGCGAAGGCCGCGTGCGCCGCTCGGCCCCGATCATCCTCATTCACCGGCGGGACTGTACAACGGGATGATCGCGCCGCTGATTCCGTACGGCATACAGGGGGCGATATGGTATCAGGGCGAGTCGAATGCCAGCCGGGCGTATCAGTATCGCAAGCTCTTTCCGACGATGATAAAGAACTGGCGCAAGGACTGGGGCCAGGGCGATTTTCAGTTTCTGTTCGTGCAGTTGGCGAATTTCAGGCAGATCAGCGATGAGCCGGTCGAGAGCGATTGGGCCGAGCTGCGGGAGGCTCAGACGATGACGCTTTCGCTGCCGAATACCGGCATGGCGACGATCATAGACATTGGCGAGGCCGACGATATTCATCCGAGGAACAAGCAGGACGTGGGCAAACGTCTGGCCTTGTGGGCGCTGGCCGAGACTTACGAAAAGGACGTAGTCTATTCCGGGCCTCTCTATGAATCGATGAAGATCGAGGACGGCAAGATCAGGCTGAGCTTCGATCACGTCGGAAGCGGCCTTGTAGCTCGCGGGGGCGGCAAGCTGAAAGGCTTTGCCGTGGCCGGACCCGACCGGGATTTCGTCTGGGCCGATGCCGAAATTGACGGCAACACCGTTGTGGTCAGCAGCGATAAGGTCGAGAATCCCGTAGCCGTACGCTACGCCTGGGCGGACAATCCCGTGTGCAATCTGTACAACGAGGAAGACCTGCCCGCCAGCCCGTTCCGCACGGACGATTGGCCCGGCGTTACAATCGACTCTCGGTGAGAAGCTTCGGCTATGACAATGAACGTATAGCTTTACCGCGTCGGCCTTTTCGATTTTCGCCGGAATTTCGTTTGACAAAGCCGCACCGGGCCGTAGCATTAACCGTTTTTACTCAGATACGGACTTGAAGTTCGTACGGCGTGAGTATTGCGCACAGGCATAGTATCGCCGAGGCGCCGGCCAGGCAGAAGCATGTACAGCCATGAGCAAAATTGGGCTGAGTTACCGTCATGTTTGGGTCTGAGAACGAGACGAAATATGAGGAACGAGTAAAATGAAACTGGCTGATGTCTTACGCAAAGAATGTATCGCAGTGAATGCCGAATTTGGTGACAAGGCCGAGGCGATGCGTGAAGTCGCCCGTCTTGCGAAGAATTCCAGCGTGCTGGGTAATGTCAGCGAGCAGGAGATTCTCGCCGGGCTGCAGTCTCGGGAGGAATTGGGATCGACTGGAGTCGGAAAGTCTTTAGCGATTCCTCATTGCCGTCTTGAGCCGGTGAAGGATTTTGTCGTAGGGCTGGTTACGGTGCCTTCCGGCGTTGATTTTGACGCTGTTGACGGCGCCAAGGCGAAGATCATTGTCTTTATCATAGCGCCCGAGGTGGAATCCAACAAGCACGTCAGATTGTTGTCCATAATTTCACAGACGCTCTTAGCGCCGGGAGCGGCCGAAAGAATTTTGTCCGCACAAACGCCTGATCAGGTGTACGAAGCCTGCGCACAAGATCAGGAAGCAGATATAGCCGAACAGGAAGGGATTGCCCGCAGTCTGGTTCACGTTTTTGTGCAGAACGAGGGCGTGTTCAGGGAAATTCTTCAGGTCTTGACCGGCATTGAATCGAGCTCGCTGGTCGTTGTCGGGGCCGAAAGCGCAAGCGTCTATTTATCGAAGCTGCCTCTCTTCGCGAGCTTCTGGACCGATGAGCCGTCGGACTTCGGCAGGATAATCGTAGCCGCAGTGAATAAGAGGCTGGCCAACGAAATAGTCCGGAGGATCGAAAGCGTCGCCGGCGATCTCAACAAGAACACGGGCGTGATGGTCACCGTACAGGACATTTCCTATTCGGCCGGGTCGGTGGAGGCGTGAGCTCAGGAGAGATGAAGATGGCCGTCCTGGCGATAACAACCGATTTTTCTTTTCTTCATCTTTCGGGACTGACCCTTCTGGGGGCGGCGACGATAGTGGCATTCTATGTTGGCAGGGCGGCGAAGTACGCCAGGCTCCCGTCGCTGATCGGCTATATGGTCGTCGGTGTCATACTCGGCCCGTCGGTGCTGCATCTTTTCGACGAGCCTTCGATGGAGGGGCTTTCGTTTATCACGGAAATCGCTCTGGGATTTGTGGCTTTCAGCATCGGTTCCGAGTTGAATCTTTCATCGCTGCGGCGTCTGGGGTCGGGAATCATATCCATAATCTTTGCCGAGTCTTTCAGCGCCTTTCTCTTTGTTGTGCTTGTGATGTACCTGCTGACGCGCGATCTGGCAATGTCGCTGATTTTCGGGGCGATGGCTCCGGCCAGTGCTCCTGCGGGGACCGTGGCGGTAATTCAGGAATGCAAGGCAAAGGGCAGCCTTACCAAGACGCTGTACGCCGTGGTCGGATTCGATGATGGGCTGGCGATCATAATCTTCGGATTTGCCGCCGCCTTGGCCGAGAACATTCTGATAGCGGAAGCCTCCGGTGTTTCAGAAGGCATGCTGAAGGCGATGCTGGACCCGGCCAGGGAAATCGGGCTGAGCCTGGTCGTAGGCGGAGTAGCCGGATTGCTGTTCTATCGAATGGTGCGCCGGCTCAGGAGCGCCAGAGATATACTTATAGTAGTTTTCGGCATAGTCATTCTGTGCACGGGCCTGTCGATTCGCTGGCATCTGTCGCTGATTCTGACGAACATGATGGTCGGCTTTGTCCTGGCCAACACGCGGCATGAATCGCTGCTGCACAGGGTTACGAGCCCGTTGCTCGAGGTGATGCCGTTGCTGTTTGTGCTGTTTTTCTGCCTGGCGGGCGCCCACCTGCAGTTGTCGGCTCTGCCGTCGCTGGGAGTTATCGGGATTGTCTATATCCTGGGACGGTCGCTCGGGCTTGTCGGAGGGGCGCGCCTCGGGGCGCTGTTCGGCCACGTGGAGGACAAGGTCAAGAAGTACGTCGGTCTGGGGATACTCTCACAGGCGGGCGTGGCGATCGGTCTGTCGCTTATCGTAAAACATGAATTCACCCTTCTCGATTCGAAGTACAATTCTCCGCACGCGCTCAAGATCGGCTCTTCGGTGTTGGCAACCATTACCGCCACGTGCATTTTCTTCGAGATCGTCGGGCCGATTCTGACGAAAGTTGCGCTTAAAAAAGCCGGAGAGATACCGGAGGTCAAAGCAGATTAGCGTGGTTCGGCAGGCAAAATTAAGATTCGGTATTGAGTCCTTTGCCTTCTCTGGTATGATACGACACGCTATGAAGCGTCTTTCGTTCCCAAAAAAGAAAAGGCTTGTGAGCAACCGCCAGTTCAAGGCGGTTCTGTCCGCACGCGGACGGCAGAGGCGAGGCGACAGACTGCTCACGGTGTACATGGCTGAGAACGATTGCGGGTATCCGCGGCTGGGTGTTTCCGTCGGGAAGGCTCACGGCAACGCCGTCGTGCGCAACCGGCTCAAACGGCTCGTTCGTGAAGCGTTCCGGCAGAACCAAAATCAAATTCCGGCGGGCTTCGATTACGTGGTTATGATTTCACCCGGCCGGCCGAAGAGATCGAAAGCCGGAACAAAAGCAAAGCTGCTGACATTCGAACAAGTCGAGGCTTCGTTTTTGGCTCTGGTAGCTGCCGCGGAAAAGGGTAAACCATGTGTCGAGAGCGTCCCGCCCTCGAACCGCGGGCAAGATGCCCGCGACACGGCGAAATCTTGAATAAAGAAGGTGATCTATGACTCCGAAAGAAAGAATTTACGCGATTATCAAGGGCCAATCGTACGACCGGCCCGCTGTTACTCCGATATTCATGGCCCGGGCGGCTAAATTCGTCGGGCACACGTATCGAGATTACTACCTCGATGGTGATGTCCTTGTCGAGGCTCAACTTGCCGTTACGCGGGCGTTTAATATCGACCAGATAAGTGCGATAAGCGACCCGTGGCGGGAGGCCTCGGCGTACGGCATGGAATTCGATTATCCGCCGGACGGCGTGGGAAAGCCGAAGGACGTCCTGATAAAAAAGGCCGAGGATATATCGCTGATCAAGCCGTTCGACATCGTAAATGCCGGCCGGCCGAAACAGCGGATCGAGAGCGTGAAGAAGCTGGCCGCCGAGGTTGGCAGTACTCACAGCGTCCTCGGGTGGGCGGAAGGTCCGATTGCCGAGTATGGCGATCTTCGCGGCGTAGAGGCTACTATGATGGACCTGATTGATAAGCCGCAGATGTTCGTCGAGGCGGGTGAGACGATCATTGAAAACGAGATAAAATTCGTACTCGCCCAGATCGAGGCCGGCGCCGATATGATCGGGGTCGGCGATGCCGCAGTGAGCCTGGTCACGCCGGATATGTACGCCGATCTCATCCTGCCGTTGGAGAAGAAACTGATCGACGCCATTCACGAGGCCGGAGCGGCGGTGAAGCTGCACATCTGCGGCAACATATCGAATATCGTGCAGTTTATGCCGAGAAGCGGTGCGGACATCATTGACGTCGACTGGATGGTCTCCCTGGCCCGAGCCAGAGACCTTGTCGGACCCGATGTTGTGCTCTGCGGCAATTTCAACCCCGCCGGCGCACTGCTTGAGGGCAGCCCCGAAGACGTTGCCAACGAGGCAAGAGAATGTTTCAAGGCCGGAGGAGACAGATTCATCCTCATGCCGGGCTGTGAGGTTCCGCCCGCAACACCCGAAGAGAACATCCGCGCATTCTGCCCCTGCGACGGATGTCTTATTACGGAAGAATTGAAGCTGTAAACTGTAGGGTGGAGCAAGCCCCACTCTACATGACTATGCAAATTGTTGGAGTACGCCTTTAGCCGGTAAAGAGCCAGCCCCATCCGGATATAACGACAATCGGGATGAGGCTGCCACCTTGGCGTGGGTGTTTCCCGACCTCAATACAGGCTGTCATTCCTGCGCAGGCAGGAATCCAGAAGCTCCTGAACAAATGCATTCCTGCCTTCGCAGGAATGACAAAGGCTTTCGTAGGAATGACAACAATCTACGGTTAGCTACTCACGAGCTTATATGCTCTTATTAGTTCTGCGACGCTCCAGGCCTGGGCGAAGCAGCCTTTGGGTTGCTGCGGGTCGTCACCGTCGAAGATTTCGGAGATGGTGCCGAGTCCGCCGGTTTCGGTTAGATGACCGAGAAGCGGCAGAATGAATCCGGCGGCTTTCGTTTTGCTCTCGGGGCTGAAATCATTGACCTTCAGATACGCTTCGATGAAAGGTCCGATCAGGTAAGGCCAGACGGTTCCCTGGTGATAGGCCGAATCTCTATCGTATAGAGAACCCTCGTACCTGCCTTTGTAATTCTCCGATTGCGGATCGAGCGTTCTCAGGCCGTAACGCGTCAGCAATTGGCTCTGCACGGCGTTGACTACGGATTTTTGCTGCTCAGTCGGCAAGGGAGAAAACTTGAGTGAAACGGCGAAAATCTGATTCGGGCGCAGGCTGTCATCGACCGAGCCATCCGGCAGGATACAATCGTTAAGATATTTTCTGTTTTCATTCCAGAACGATTTCCAGAATGATGCTCGAACCTTTTCCGCCATGGATTCATAATACTCGGAATCATCGTTTTCGGATTCCAGGTTACTCATTTGCATCAGACAGTTATACCACAGGGCGTTAACTTCGACCGCTTTGCCGAATCGGGGCGTAAAAGTGACGCCGTCGCATTTGGCGTCCATCCAGGTAAGCTGGGTTCGTTCGTCGCCGGCGGCTACAAGACCGTCGCTATCTGCATGAATGCCGAATCTCGTACCTCTTTTGTAGGAGTCAATGATCCACTGGATGGTCGGCAACAATTGCCTGGTAAATGTTTCGGAGTCACCGCTGACATCGAGGTATTGAAAAGCGGCGTTAACAAACCAAAGGGAGGCGTCTACGCTGTTGAAATGCGCTGTTTGGCTTCTGTCGTCAAAACAATTGGGGATCATGCCCATATCCGCCGCACCTGCGAACGCGGTCAGCACGGATTTTGCCTGCTCGGATCGACCGGTTTCGAGCAAAAGCCCCGGCAGAGATATAAAAGCGTCTCTGCCCCAGTCGACAAACCACGGATAACCGGCGATAATAGTGGTGCCGGGATTTGTCTGCGTTTGCCTTTCGGTGACAAAAGCATCAGCCGCAAGGCAGAGCGTCTCGAACAACTTCGAATTTGACGTATCCAGATTGGAGTTTGGCAGTTGAAAATCGGTGATCGGGAAATGTAGTTCATGCTTTACTGCTCTGGCTCTGCGTTTGAGACCTTCCTGGTGTCTCCAAAGCTCCTTTTTCAATTTGTCGACGAAGCCGGCGTCACAAGGCTCTGCTTCGGCCTTTTTGGCTATCCGCTCCGTCCAATCGGCCAGTCGGGCCGTCAGGATAAGCGTTCTCGGCGAATCTATCCGGCATTTGAAGAATCCGGGCGTCCATAGATCCTCGGTGAAGGCCTGGCCTCTTTCTTTATCCTTGCGATATACGAAATTAAACCACCACTGCTTGTCCTTCACGAAGGTTGCGCTGTGGCATTTGAAGAGCAGTTCGCAGCTACCAGGAGTTTGGTAGTGAACCAGCAATCCGCCGTTTTGGGTTCCGATCCACCGCGAGCACATTGTTGCGTAAGATTTTTGCAGTGTATGGAAATCTCTCAGGCCGACAAACGGCCTGGAAACAAAATCAATAGGTTCCCGGACGTTCGTAAAGTCATATACTATTACCGCGGCATCGGCATTTCGAACAAGATACACGGATTTGGTCAATTCGACATCTTCAGTCTCATAATCATAGTGAATCCCTATATCCTGCCGGAATCGCTTCAGCAGGCCATAACCGGCCGGCGCGAACTTGTCGGCGAATTCGAAGGTGGAGAGATTGTTGATTCGCCCGTTGGATATTATCATCTCCAGGCAGTTCGACAGAGCCATTACTCTGTTGGTCGGCGGACTCAGCGACCCGACGAGCATTCCGTGATAAGCCCTTGTATTGCAGCCGGCAACTGTTGAAGACGCGTAGCCGCCGCGGCCGTTAGTAAGGAGCCATTCGTCGGCCAGAAGGTCTTCAATCGCCCGGTCTTCGGCTGATACGGATAAGATCGTCCCCTCATGCGCTTCTTGCAGTATTGACACTGTTCTACTCCGTAAGGGATATTAACGAAAAGGCTGTGTCCGTGGTTACGGGCAGGTCGACTCTGCGTGAATTCGTAGTAGGGACGGAAAACGGCATCGAGTCCGGCGGAAAAAAGCGGAGTGCGGTTCCGCTTACCATTAATTGCGCGGTCCGTTGCCTATATGAATTGCGGCGCGAAAAGGACACTTTGTTGTGCTCTTTTACGGCGTCGAACAAAGTTCGCCCCCGATTGCCTGCTGCGAACATCGGCTGTGCAAGTTGCCCAGCACATTCATGAAATTGATATAGGAGTCATACGGCGAGTCGTAAGGATTAAAGTACTTGTGTACGTCGCCGTCGGAGAAATACTTCGTGCACATGTAATAGAAATGATCCGATGCCTGCAATTTGCGCCAGTCTGCGATAATTCTCTCGTTTTTGGTCTTTTTGATTTTCTTCTCAAGCCGGTAAAGCTCGTGGATCGCGTTTGATTGCATCGCGTTGCCGAGCCATGCCGAAAGGTCTCTTTCAGTGTCGGCCCAGCTAATGATGTGCGGCACGTCCACCGAATCAACGCTGTCGTAACTTTTGACCACCTCACTCGGGGTCTTGAAGTTGTTGTCCGGATGTTTGAGAATCTCTTGCGGCAGATGCCGCACAAACTTGAATATGCCGGTATCTTCCCACTGGTGCTCGCCGAGGGTCTCGTAATCCATGAAAAGATTGACTACGTTGCCGTTGACGTTGCCGACCCAATTTGCAAACTTCTCGGCGGTCAGAGGCCACTGGACCCAGTCGCGGTTGGAGAACCTGAAGGCGATATCATCGCTGAGAGCGTAGTTTTTCAGCAGCAGCTTGAGCTTGTTGCAGCCTTTGGGATGATAGACAAAATTCGGGCTTCTGTAGCCCAATATATGATCGGCCCCTTCGGTTAATATCGCGTCGAAGCAATTCATCGACTCTATCAGGGTCGCAAGGTCGTTGTTATATATCAATTCGGTATTGCGAAATACTCTCGGAGTCTGGCCGAAGTAGTACTTGATTGTCTCGGTGTGTTTACGGATCTGGTCGATGAATTCATCGTGTGAGTACAAAAAGCTAAGACTGTGATAGTAAGTTTCGGCCAGAAACTCCACGCAACCGGTCTGGGCCAGTGCGTCGAATGTGCTCATAACTTCCGGCGAATAGGTCTGGAACTGTTCGAGCAACGTTCCGGTTATGCTGTAAGACACTTTGAATCTGCCGTCAAATCGGCGTATCAAATCCAGAATAAGCCGGTTTGCGGGCAGATAACATTTGTTCGCGACTTTCCTGCAGATCGTGCTGTTTTTGTGGTCGTCAAAATAGTGCTCGTTCTCATCGAACACTGTGTAGTGTCTCAGCCTCACGGGCTGATGAACCTGAAAGTAGAAACATATCGAAGGCATTTTATCGAGTCTCTTTGACGAGTATCCCCGGATGCCAAGCCTGCTCCGGTCGGATCATGTTGGATTTATTCTTCTGTTTCAGTCGAGTGACGCTTAGACGGGCGCCAGCATTTCGTTATATATTTTGGCGCACTTGGCCGCTGTGTCCCTCCATCGCAGTCTTCTGACCTCGAAATTTCCGTGGCTTCGCAGGGTCATCTGCAACGGGGGGAACTTCAACACTGCAATGATTTTGTTGGCTATTTCGTTGACGTCCCAGAAATCGACTTTCAAAGCGTGCATCAGCACCTCTGAAACGCCGCTCTGTTTGCTTATAATGACGGGGACATCATTATCCAGGGCCTCGAGAGGGGCGATCCCGAATGGCTCGGACACCGAAGGCATCACGTACAAATCGGCCATTTTGTATATCTTCCTGACATCCTCGCCTCGGAGGAATCCGGTAAAGAGCACCTTATGCCCGATGCCGAGTTCCGCCGCCATTTCGATGGACCGATGCATCATGTCTCCGGAGCCGGCCATGACGAATTTTACGTTGTCCATTACCCCGAGGACTTTCTTTGCCGCCTGGAGAAAATACTCCGGTCCTTTTTGCATCGTGATCCGGCCCAGGAACAGAACGATCTTTTCGTCTTTCTTTATGCCGCTTGCGTCAAGCGACCACGACCCGTTGCGATCCACACCGTTATAGACCACCTCGACCTTGTCGCCGCTGATTCCGTATCGGCTGATGACGATATTGCGTGTAAAGTGGCTGACTGTAATTATTTTGTCGGCTCGCTCCAGGCCTTCACGTTCGATATCGTAAATCATCTGATTTACATGTTCGCCGCTGCGGTCGAACTCAGTGGAATGAACGTGTACGACAAGAGGTTTGCCGCTGGCCGCGGCTACCGCAATACCGGCCGGATAAGTCATCCAGTCATGAGCGTGGACAATCTCGAATTGTTGGCTAAACGCCAGTTCAACGGCAATTTCGGCGTAGCGATACACTTCGGTGTACATATCGGTGCCGTAGTCCGAAGATTC
The DNA here is from genome assembly GCA_964598225.1 of uncultured Pirellulales bacterium. Lineage (GTDB taxonomy): Bacteria > Planctomycetota > Phycisphaerae > Sedimentisphaerales > Anaerobacaceae > SG8-4. The sequence continues at coordinate 12,319 of CAZRBG010000010.1, read as the reverse complement.
CATTAACTGGCTGGCCGAGCTGATTTTGCCGCCGCGCAGCAACTGCTTTTGCCTCAAAGTCTCTTCGATCCGTTGATGGTACGTCTCAGGTGTGGAATACGGATGGAGCAGAGACCCGATAGGACAGAACTTGACGTTCTTCATACCGGTGTCGGTGAATTCGAGGGAAGGATCGGAGGGCTTTGACTGCGGCGTCAACAGCTTGACGTGGGTTGCATATTCGCCGGCCACCATTTTCGGCAGAACAAACGTCACTTTCATGCCAAGCCGATCCATCGCACGGGTAAGGCCATAACATGCAGTGCCCAGTCCGCCGCTGATGAATGGTGGAAACTCCCAGCCTAACATGAAAACTTTCATAGTATCACCTGTTTGAGTAGTCCTATAATCGCTCGCTCAGCAACAAAACACCACAGCTTGCTTTAATCGGGTCCCAACATTATCTGGGCAACGTTTAGATGACCCGGCTTGATTACCCAAGTTTCAAAATGCCATCAGAGTCCATAATCGGCAGCAAATCACCCAAGCTTAACTTGACGCCTGTAAAAATATGGTATCTTCCCGAAAACTATATACTATAAATCGGGTTTTCTACATAAATTAGTTGAAAAAATCTTTTGAGAAGCCTGAGTTTTGATACTGATAATCGCATTTCTTACAGTTCAGGTGCAAAAAAGAAGCCGTTCCGCTCCGCCAAGCAGAACGGCCTAATTAACATAAGATATAACCCTATGGGGGTCGTTTTTAATGTACGACCGACCCCAGATTGATTTTCCGACCGGAAACAGATGTGCTAAATCATTGTCCACCGGGGATCACACATCCTGTGCTTTGACCGTGCTGCGCCGGTTGGCTTTGGTTCTGGCGATTGCATCATCGATTATGTCATAGACCTTATCGCTGACAGCCTCCATCGCATCGGTTGAGGTCATCATCTTCTTGCTCTTGATGTACGCCTTGACTTTGCTGGCTACAATCAAAGACTCCTTTTTCTTTGCCATTCTCAAAATCTCCATATTCAAAGGTTAAAATGTGATTGGCCGAACCTACTCCTCGTAGCCCGGCGCATCTTCAATCGCTTCTATTTAGCTTTAAACGGCATGATATGCAATAAAAAAATGTGTTAAATCGCCAAATTTTTGCCCTTAGGCACCGATGACCGGCAAAGGAACGATTTTTATCAAATCTATGATGAATTTTAATTATCCGCCGGGCCTGTTTTGACGAAAGTGTTTTTAGACGAGGGTGATTCACTTTTCGGAGGTTTATCCCGTCATAAGGAAAAAAAGAGAAGCGAGGTTCTTAAGAAGAACGGGAGTATTTGTTAAAGCTGTTTGTAGTGGAGGATAAAATGTCGAAGCGTTCGAAAAAAGGGCGTGAGTCCAATGCCAAGCTGGAAGGGTATGTTGTCGTTGCTTTTTCCGAGGACATGGAGCAGGCCAGGGAATACAAGAGTCTTCTGGAGGCCAACGATATCTCGGCGGTAATAGTCGAGCAGAACGAGCACGTGGTTGGTTCCAGCGAGATCGCCGTTATGGTAGCAGAAGAATTCCTCGATGAGGCCCATGTCATAATCGAGTCGCAGCATACTTATGACGATTTCTACGATTTCTCGATGGCCGACGAAGACGACATCAATTTCGAAGATGATTTCTTCGACGACGACGAGTTTTAACATGAGCAGAAAGACCAATCAAGAACGTCGTAGCGGGAAAGAGCGTCGCGGCAGTGTTGTAGACAGAAGACTGGGCCTGGATCGTCGAAGAGGCCCCGGAAGGCGACTGACGGACGAGCGGAAATCGGCAGAGGAAGGGCAGATGTCCGATGAGCAGTTCGAGTTTCTCATGGCCATCGACGAGTACAAACGCAAGAACGCCAGGCCCTTCCCGACCTGGACGGAAGTGCTGGAAGTGATAAAGGCGCTGGGCTATCGTAAAGTTGCCGAGCCGCAGCCGCTCACAAAAACCAAGAAGGACGCCAAAAAAGAAAAGGTGTCCGTCGAGGCCTGATATTGACGATTGACTATTGAGACACTTCAAGACAATAGTCAATGGTCAACATTAAACTTGTCCTGAGCGAAGCCGAATGGATAGTCAATTTGAAGGCGTTACTGCCCTGTCGTATATACGCACCTCGTCTATCAATCCCGACCAGAAACCGGTCTCAGCCAGGTCCCCGGCGGAACCGATATGCAGGTCCCCTTGCGAAGAAGCCAACGGATTGATGGCAGTTTCATCTTTGGCGACTTGTGTGCCGTCTGCGTAAAGGTGTCTGAAGGAACCGTCCCAGACGAAGACGACTTTATGCCAAAGGGCGTCCGTGACAACGAACTCCGACATCAAAGCAGGTGTGACGAGCCGGCCGTCGGGTGGCGGAACAAGCTCGGTGATAAGTCTACCCTGCGATGGTTCGGCGCCGAGCCATGTGACGCCGGGCCCCCCGGCGTTTGTTTGAGATACGATCGCACGCCCGGGAACATCTCCTTTGATCCAGGCTTCCACAGTGAATGATCCGTTCGCAGGATCGAGGATGAAAGGAGTTTCAACGTAGTCGTCAACGCCGTCGAACTCAAGCGCCCCGCCTTTCATGCCGCCGGACGGTCGCCATAGGGGATCGCCGTGAACAGTCCCGTCATTGTCGCCCGCGCCGTCGCCCGCGACGTCCCCCTGTGTTTCGTCCAGCTTCCAGTGAGCCGCCAGACGAAAATCGGCCAGCCAATTGGCAGCGAATGCCTTGATGTCGAGCATGTTGACGATGCCGTCCTGCGGATCGGAGATGTCAAAGAGTGGATTCCACAGGTCATCGGAGGATGTTGTCAGCCATGCCGATGCTATCATCGCGTAATCAGCGAAGTCTATCTCGCAGTCGGCGTCGAAATCGCCGCTTCTGTCCGAATCGCATACGATCCTGAAGATTTCACCGCCAAGGTCGCAGATATACAGATTGCCCACAGCGTCCTCGCCGAATGATGAGATCGACCCGACCGTACCGGCATCCGGGGCCAGCTCTTCGGTTCGTCTTTTGAAATCGGTCTTGTTCGTGCCGTCGTAGCGGAACGACCAGATTTGACTGCTTACGAAATCTGCGAAGAAATACACGCCTTGTATCTCGCTTATCGGCCCGCGATAGACGTAGCCGCCTGAGACCGATTGGCCGCCGTTGATGCCGCCGCTGTGCAGATACGTGTGAATCGGCGGCGTAAAGCTCGGATCGTTGCATGGCAGCGGATCGTTTGGAAAGTTGCATCGGTTGCCCTCCATCACGCGCCACCCGTAGTTTTCGCCGCCCGTGCTCGATGCCGGCTGAAAGTTTATCTCCTCCACCTGGTTCTGGCCGACGTCACCGATGTAGAAGTCGCCCGTCAGCCGGTCGAAGCTCGCCCGCCAGGGATTTCGCAGGCCGTAAGCCCATATCTCATCGTCGCCTTCGATTCCAACGAAGGGATTATCCGGCGGGATAGCATAGTTGCGAGTAGTGTCGGCGGGAAAATCGTCGCCGCTGACATCGAGGCGGAGAATCTTGCCGAGCTTCTGATCGGTGATATCCTGGGCGCGGTTGCCCGGGTCGTTGGCGCTGCCGCCGTCGCCGGCGCAGATGTAGAGATAACCGTCGGGGCCGAACCCGAGCCAGCCGCCGTTGTGGTTGCTGAAAGGCTGGCTGTACCTGATTATCGTCGTGCCGCTGGCCGGATCGGCGATATCCGGATTGTCCGCCGATACGCGGTACCTGCGAATGTTGGTCGTCCGGTCGGATTCGGTGAAGTTGACGTAGAAAAAACCGTTCTCGGCGTAGTTCGGATCGAAAGCAAGGCCGAGCAGACCCTGTTCGTTGCCGGTCGCGAGCCCGTCGATATCCAGAAACGGCGTGTCGTTTACGAGTCCCGTTTCCAGCTTCAGTATCTTGATTCGCCCGGTGTGTTGCTCGAGGATGAACAAACGCCCCGTATCGCCAGATGGAGAAGTCACATAGACCGGACGATTCAGGCCGGATGCAATGCGTTTTGTCGTGATCCCCGATGCGTCGAACGTGAACGCGCAGATGACCGCCACAGATAAACAGACTGACCGTATTCGCGAAACAATTGCAGAAAGATCCGAATCGTTCATTTTACCTTCTCCCCGGATAATAGCGCAGTTTCCCAGAACAGCGCTAAAACAAAAAGTAGCAGCTTTTTCATTTCAGGTTACGTACGGCCGGTCATATCAGTGTCAAAATTTAGTTGTTCGCCTCTTTCCGACCGACCTTACCTGTAAACCGACAGTACTTAACTCTATTATATGCGTTCCTGAAAATCAAGAAGAAAAACAGTACTAGATCGCTTATAATGCAGTTATGAAGCACGTAAGAAACTCTTCCGGAGCATTCACACTTATCGAGCTTCTGGTCGTGATACCTCGGCAACGCCCGCGACAGGCCCGACCTGGGCAAGTTTCAGAATTTCCCCGTCAGAGAATCGGATATCGAAAGACCCGCCGATACCATCGTCATCGGAGACGGCCGCGGCAGCGGGCATCCACACGGCCGGCATTCTTATAAGCTCGATCCCCCGAAGCTCGCCCTGAGCACCGGCGCAATATATTTCGGCAACTGGAAACAGCCGACCCTCGAACAGCAACACTGTCCGGCCGAAGACCGTCATAGCGGCAGGGCGAATGTCTCATTCCTCGACGGCCACGCAGAGAGCCTGACTCTCGCAGAACTGGGTTACGTAGTCGATGACAGCGGCCTTGTCATCCCCAACCACCCCGCAGGAACCAACCGCCTCTTCACCGGCACCGGCCAGGATGATTCCGGCTACAAGAACTGAATCGTCCCACTGAAATCCTGCCCATTCTTGGATTTAACGCTTTGCCGGCGATAGCACGTATATACATGCTATCCGCCAAAGGCGGATAAATCCTTATTCAATGCTCTGATCCGGCTATCTCGTTTTAGCAGCTTACCAACTCATTATCCGGAAGAACCCATAAATCACCGTTTTTCGCGCGTCTATCGCCCTTCTGAAGCGTCTCAACAAAAAATCTGAAATTTTGGCATGGTTCAGAACAGGGTAACACTTTTCTGCAGCGAACGAATTGCCCGATTCCCCGTAACTCCTGATTTAACAAAGTGTTACGAGCATTTCCGGTGATTGAAGCACTTTTAAAAGTGTTACCCTTGAGCCTATGCGATTGAACCAGGCCGAAATTTTCCATTTGACTTGTGCAAGCCCCCGTGTTAACCTGTCAAACAACAGAGGAATCAGAAAATGGAAGAGTTGCGCCAGGCCAATTTGAGAGGTCATTCAGTTGCGGCGGTTGCCCAACGGAGCGTTCGCCAGACGCGAACCCCCAAACTCCTCGATCAACTCAAAGAGGCGTTACGCCCGCGACGTTACAGCCGGCGAACCGAACGGACCTATCGCCATTGGTCAGGCGATTCATCTGGATTGGCCAAGCGGGCCACCTGCCACGCGTTCCGCCATTCCTTCGCAACGAACCTTCTGGAAGGCGGCTACGATATCCGAACCGTGCAGGATCTGCTGGGCCACAACGACGTCAAGACGACCATGATTTATACACAAGTACTCAATCGCGGCCCGACAGGTGTCCGCAGTCCGGTAGATGGACTTTGAGAAGGAGGTTCTTATTGTTGATCCGCATAACACACCGAGCTAAATGGAAGGATAAACGGAAAACCATTCAAAGAAAAAGACTTATCGTGCCCTTGACAGGATTTCCAAAGGCGTCTTATACGGGCAGAAACGAAGAATCCCGCATCTTATGCGGATCAATCTAATTATTGTTAGGCAGTGACAAACAGAACATACGATAAGGAATGTTGAATGAAGGTAAAGGACCTTATTAAATTGATAGAGAAGGATGGGTGGTCACAGGTAAGAATGAAAGGGAGTCACCGGCAATTTCGGCATCCTGCCAAAGCAGGCACCGTTACCGTGGCAGGAAAACCAAGCATCGATATCCCGCCCGGCACATTAGCGAGCATTTTAAAACAGGCTGGGCTAAAATAAACACAGAGGTACACGAATATGAAATATATGGTAGTTATTGAGAAAGGTGAGACGAGTTACGGGGCGCATGTGCCTGATTTACCTGGCTGTATTGCGGCCGGAGAATCGAGAGAAGAGGTCATTTCACTCATCAGGGAAGCGATTGAACTCCATATAGAAGGCTTGCGCGAGTCGGGCGAACCGGTTCCCCCTCCTTCATCTGTCGGTGAGTTCATCGAAGTCAATGCTGCATAACAAGCCCATACAGCCGACGCCAAAAAGCGGCGCGGCTGATGGGTGTCGTTAGCAGCAAACAAAAATGGAGAAACAAGGAATACTAGGGACAGTCACCTATTTTGCCTTCCTTTTTGTCTTTTTTTGTTTCCTTGTCGTTTTGTTCTTTCTTGGTCTGCCTACGGGCAGTGGCCGGACCCGTCGTCCCAACAGGGTTTCGAGCTTGCTCAGAAAGCTGTCGCTGCCTAACGGTCTTCCCGTATACGTGCTCGAGCGTAACCTGCCAATCTCGGAATCAGAAACTCCGAAGGCGAGCCGCTGCCGCCATTGAGCCGCCGATATCATATCGTACCACCGCGAAAGATCCAATAGCTCCGACTTAGCCCCGGCATCAACGTGCACGGCCGCACTCGACCATTCATACCGCCACGGCTTGCGGCAGAGTCTCGCGCGAACTGGGTTCAACTCGACATACCTCATCGCAAGCCAGAAATGCCGCTCATCGAGCGCGCACGAGTAGAACCTCCCCTGCCACAGATGGCCGCTGCGACGATGGAAACGATTGATATATTGCGTATAGCGAAAATGCGTTCGGCCGATTGCCTTGGCAAGAGAATCCTCCGCGTGCGGGGTCGCGACGATGTGAACGTGATTGCTCATCAGGCAATAGCCGATCATTTCCAGGCCGTACTTACCCGCCTGCTCTTTCAGCAGTTGCAGATACACCCGGCGGTCGTCGTCAACGAAGAACACGGCATCGCGATTGTTGCCGCGCTGCGTGATATGATGTGCAAATCCGACCGCGACTGTTCTGGCTAATCTTGGCATAAACCGAAATTAGCAGATAAATCACCATATGTCAAGCAATAAATAGGTGACTGTCCCTAGTTAGACTAGTTAGACTAGTTAGACTTGTCCCTAGTTAGACTAGAAATGATACTTATAGCAAAAATATAGGTAATATCTCAACCACTTCTGGTAGTTAAAATAGAGATTTTTTGGGGTATTTCTTTCTCCCAATAAGTTGGTGTATTGTTTCAACAATTCGGCAGGTACACGTATCATCCGCAGAAACTCCAGTTTCTGTATATCATTACGATATTCAGGTTATCCGGTTAGCAATCAAGTGTAATTTGACCAAAAAAGCTTGTCAAGTTGATCTTTCTATGGTATCGTACGGAAACCATAGAATATCATGTTGTGTGCCATGAACGAAAAAACAACAATTTGCAGTCTGGGCTTTGTTGTGCTCCTGGCGGTAGCCGGATGCAGACCGTGTGATCCATCTCAGAAGACCCAATCAACCACGCGAGATACGGGTCAGAACGAGTGTTGCGGGATCGTCGCAACAATCAGGAGTCTCGGCGGCACTACACTCTCGTCCCAAGGGATTCGGCTTCAGCATACCCTAAAGAACACGACGGACAAACCGATCGTCATTCATGATTTGGAAAACAGCGTTATTCCTGAACTTGAGGGAGAATGGGGTTGCGTAGGCGGGGGCCCCTTCGGCAAGAAACCTACTATTACTCTCTCAGCAGGAGAAAGCGTTCCTCGATGGGTTGAGTTGAGGATTGGTGAGCCGACGGAGGAGTGGCCCTTTTCTATCCAAGTTCGATTCCAAGGCACCGGCGTTAGGCACAAATTCGTGACCAAGCCGAGGCCTGCTACAGTGAGATTCCGTGTGGGATACGATGATGCGATCTTCGTTGGGGAGTGCGGTGATGAGGTGGCGCCTGTTCTCGTTACTCCGTGGATCGCTGTCGAGGTAGTAAAGAAGTAATGCACACAACAAGCGGCTGCAAAGGGACCTCGCTGCGCTCGGCCCCTGAGCCGCAACGTTAGCAGCGGAAGGACATGCCACGCATGAAGCTCTATTCTTACATCGTGACACACGACACCGGGTTCTCCCCGAATCCCTTCTGGGGATGCTGTACGCTTGCCGACTGCAAACCCGCAATCCGACGGACGGCAGAAGTCGGTGATTGGATTGTCGGCCTCAGCCCAAGAGGAAGCGGAAATCGCGTGGTCTTCGCTATGGCGGTGGATGAGATTCTCGACTACGCCAGTTACCACAGCGACGGACGCTTTACCAACAAGATACCGGATTACAGCAGGGGCGAAGTGGTCTGGAAGGCAGGGGACAACATCTACAAGCCGCTACCAAATGGCGATTTCCAGCAGTTACGGTCCATGCACTCGCACGGCGACGAAGAGAACCCCGAGACGAAGGCCCATGATCTGGGTGGGGTGAATGTTCTCGTAGCCAGGAAGTTCCACTACTTCGGGGGTTCCGGGCCGGAGTTGCCGCCGCATTTGGAGGAACTGAAGGTAGGACGGGCGCACAAGAACCGGTTCTCCAGAGAGACCATTGACGACTTCCTGGAGTTCATCTCATCGTATCCTCAAGGGGTCAGCGCACCACCAACGAAATGGCCGAGCAGTGATATGTCATGGAAGCAGAAAGCATGAAGCTGATTCTCAGCAGAAAGGGATTTGACTCAGCTTCAGGTGGGGTGCCGAGCCCGATCTTCCCGGATGGCCGGATGGTTTCCTTGCCCATTCCAGACAAGAAATCGGTTGTCACCTACGGAGAGATACAGTACGAGGGCGGCTCGATTGGCCCGCTTGTTGAGGAACTCACTGGAGGGCGGATTCCCTCGAAGTACCGTGCCCATATCGATCCGGACATCGTTCGGGACAGGCTTCCCCGCCAACGAGGATGGCGACCAATCTTCGGGCAGACCGGCCAAGCACAAGGTCACCTTCGGAAGTGCGAAGTGGGGGTTGGCGATCTCTTTCTCTTTTTCGGTCTCTTTCGGGGCGTAGAGAGCAGCAACGGGATCCATCACTGGGCCGCCAATAGCCGGCCACGTCATGTCCTGTGGGGGTGGCTCCAAATCGCCGAGACTCTGCCGCTCGGCGTGGCCACGCCTACTGGGTGCCGTTGGGCGGAGTACCATCCACACTTCCATCGTGGAAGCGACCGGAACAATGTGGTCTACGTCGCGCGGCGTTACCTCGCAACCGACCGCGTGGCGGAAGGCGATTTGCCGGGTGCGGGGGTATTCCCACAGTTCTCGCATGAGCTGCAATTGACTGCGCCCAACGCGGACAACACCAGCACTTGGGAACTCCCGGGCTGGTTCCATCCCGGGGAGGGGCGAAGGCCCCTGACGTACCATTCCGACCCTGGCCGATGGGGGAGAGTCGGCTCACGTTCAGAGCTGAGGGCGGTGGCACGAGGACAGGAATTCGTGCTCGACTGCGGTGAATACCCCGAAGCAATCAACTGGGCTTCGGACATGATTCTGGAGCATGGAAGGAAATGCTAACAAATGGGTGCTGCTGACGCCGCACCGCCGCCGCTTCGCTCTGGCGGTCCGGCGCAGCAGACCCTGTCGGGGAAACTAGGGACAGTGGAGCAGCCGACAAGGCCGCCATCCAGCGGGTGAAAGTCCCGCCGTGCCAATTGCCCGATTCAGGCATGTAGCGATACCACGGCTCATGTCGGGTAACCACATGAGTTCTGCGTGGCGTAAACGGCTCGGCCGCCCTGGACATTGACGTCCGGTGGTGGGTGCAACCTGAGAGTCTAGCAAGTATGGGAGCTTGAACATAAAGGAATGACTGCAGCCCCGAAATAGTTTCGTCGTTGGAGTTGCATAGCGACGGTCATCCGGCGTGCCGAACCTCTGCTGTCTAAGGTGAGGCCGAAGCCCTTCGAGAAGAAACGGGTAATCGCATCGAAGGGATGCTGCGGGGCAGGGGTCCAGGCGCCTGTACAAGGATGGCGGAGATAACGTCGGGAAGGGCCATCTGCCGGCAGGGATTAGCGACAACCTGCAAAGACCCGCCATATAGGGAAAACCGAAATTGGCGGGAGGCTTTTGGTCTGACGCATGGGTTCGTAGTAACGATGAAGGTGAAGTAATGTTCACTGACGTGGCAGTTGGTCACGGCGTAACGGGTAACGCCCGGAGCGTGTGAAGGAGCCCTGGGCACTTGGCGGCCTCAGACCTGGGCAACTGCCGGACACTGAGCCGGATCGAGTTGAAAATCCAAGGATCTGAGGCGAGCCCACAGGTAAACTGTTTGCGGCAGGGGGTGTATGCGAGCTAACGCTTAAGCCTCGCTGCAGACAGGAAGGCCTGCGGAGGAAAAGCCGAGGTCAGAACCGGATTCGAGAACCGGATTCGGGAAATCCGACCGTCCGGGATCGTAGGGAGGCTTACGGAAACGTGAGCTATGGCAAGGGCTAAACGGGCACGTAACGTGGAAACGCCGAAACAGCCAAGCCTTCCGCGGATTTTAGGGTCAGAGTACCAGGAGTAAATCAATAGAAAAATAAAATAAATTTTGAGACAAGAATTCCCCTGGTCTCGCATTGAGGCGAGATTCTTTTTAGCCATCCAAGCGATGTATGTCCCATCAGCAGAAACATGATTGAGGTGCGGCGTAGCTGGTGGCGAAACCTGTCCATAGGGCCCGACTGTGGCAGGCTGGTTTACAGGATCTTTAGGATTGAAATACCTTCCTAAGATCAAAGTACCTTGGAGCCATCATTAAGGTCGGGCGAACAGGTCAAGGCATTCTGACCCAAGCCGTCCCGGACATCCTCGTAAGGAAAACGAGGAGCCATGCGTGCACCCTTAAAAGAGCCATCGGAGTCCGCCGCGACCTCAACCGTTTTCATACGTTCAAAAACATACTCACCGGTTTAAAATAGTGAACTCTGTCACTTTATTCTTAAAGTAATGTTATAGACATCCTGCACCACGTCACGCCATTGGCCAAGTGGATTTTCAGGAGCAAAGGCGACTTCATGAGCACCGTACCTTTTCCATTTATCGAGTAAATAGGGCCACGTCACTTGGTAGTACTCTCTTCGTGCTTCCAAGGTAGAGGACTCTCGTAGGTCTTGCGGTAAATAGATGTGACAATGTCGCATCATATGCATGCCGATCCGTAGGTAGCGACGGGCGATACCATAATTAGCATGTTGCCCGGCAGCATCTCTTCGTTTATGGTCCGCCATAAGATCATCAGCACCATGGAGACCAAGGTGAGAGGCAGACTGAACTAGGTAGTCTTTTAGGATACGATTACAACGCTTTGCTACCGAGCCCACATACGTACTACCCTCGGACCCGCCGGTCTGAGAGACACGCGGGATGATGCCCGCATAGGAGACAAGATTGTTAACCGGTTTCTGGGTGGCCGGATTGCCGATCTCAGCAGTGACACCTGCGGCAAGGACCATACCGATCCCTCTGACCGTCATCAGAAAGGCGCCTTGTGTTTGGGCCAGCCAGATAGCAATCTCACGTTCCAGAGAGGTGATATTGTTCCTTAGACACCTATATAAGCCAACATGTTGCGTTAACGAGGTTTGCACAGTTGCGATATATTCTTTAGGCGGCTGTAAAACGTTGGCAGCATACTCCTGCAACTTTTTTGCTTTCTGAGCTGGCTCTTGCGCTCCGGCCCTTGCTAGTAGCTCAACCAGTGTAGCACGTTTGCGTCTCTTGATCTGAGCAGCACTAAAGCGTCCCTCCATGACACGTAATGAGGGTTCATGGAAAGGGAACAGTCCACTGTTACGTTCGAAATACTAGAAGTTTCCCACTAGGGACAGTCACCCTTTTCTGTCACCGTAAATAGGTGACTGTCCCTAGTTTCCCTAGAGATAACCGTCGGGGCCGAACCCGAGCCAGCCGCCGTTGTGGTTGCTGAAAGGCTGGCTGTACCTGATTATCGTCGTGCCGCTGGCCGGATCGGCGATATCCGGGTTATCAGCCGATACCTGATACCTGCGAATATTGGTTGTCCGGTCGGATTCGGTGAAGTTGACGTAGAAAAAACCATTCTCGGCGTAATTCGGATCGAAAGCAAGGCCGAGCAAGCCCTGCTCGTTGCCGGTTGCGAGCCCGTCAATATCCAGAAAGAGCGTGTCATTTACGAGTCCCGTTTCCAGCTTCAGTATCTTGATTCGCCCGGTATGCTGCTCGAGGATGAACAAACGCCCCGTATCGCCCGCCGGAGAAGTCACATAGACCGGACGATTCAGGCCGGATGCAATGCGTTTTGTCGTGA
>CAZRBG010000009.1:0-124238 GCA_964598225.1 uncultured Pirellulales bacterium | reverse complement strand
GGTAAACGGATCGTATTCCTTCAGGTGCGGTTCGATGACTTTGAGGATTTCCTCTTTGACTTCCTCTCCTTCATCCCAGACGTCTTCATACCATTTGCGAAGATTCTCGATATGGACCTGGTCGGTGCTGAACAGGTTAAGCTCCACATTCTCCGTCAAGCCGGGCTTGGTGAAATTAGAGCTTCCTACAATGGCGAAATCGACCGGGCTGGTATCCTTGGATTCCATGAGATATGATTTTGCGTGAAACTTCGCTTTGGAGTAGGTCCTCAGCATGATCTGTTTTTGGGCAATGGCGTCTCGGACCGCTGCAAGGCCGGTCAGGGCATCATCACGTTCTTTTTCCCGCTCTATGCTGTCGTTGGACGTTTGGAGCATCCCCTGCACGATCTCCCGCTTTGTCCGTCTTGTAGTCTCATCGCCCATGAGAATGCGAATCTGCTTCAAATCCTGCCAAAGCTCATCTAAGGGTAAGAAAGAACCGACTTCAAAGACGCCCGTGGCAACGTCCATCCGGTGAAGATTGGGCAGGAGCCTTTGGAGCGCGTGCAGGACCGCGTTCTCGCCTCGGTTGTCTATTATGACCGGCAATTTCTCCGCCATATCGCCTTTCTCAAAAAGCCACCTTGCGGGCCGCTTCTCCCGCAAAACCAGAATTTAGCACTCCAGACAGACGAAATCAAGCTTATTTTGGTCTGTAATGAACTGAGTTGACATGGAGTCTTAAACAACCTCCCTTGTCGATACTTTACCGTTCGGGACAAATTCTACACTTTCTGTCAAAACGTCCGGAATCAAAGCAGCATAATGCCTTCTGCAAATCTCCGGCGAATTTCCCATCAACGCAGATATTTTATACAATGATTCTCCCTTCATGGCAAGCTGTGAGCCGAAAGTATGCCGAAAATCCAGACACGTCCATTGTAAACCTGCTTTTCTGTTGGCGTTCCGCAGGTCCCGGCTAAAATTGTCCGGATCATATCCCTTGCCCTGTGGACTTGGGAAAAACCACCTGTCAGCCGTTAGCCTCGGCACATACTTTTCAAGATAATACCGTAAGGCTGAGCTAATCGGGACCGCTCGGTTTATCTTTGTTTTCGGTTGCCAATATTCACCGCAAACCGTCTTAGCTTGTACCCGGATTAAGCCAAAGGACCCCGCTTCTAAGTCCACGTCGTTAAGTGTAAGCCAAAGCAATTCTTCCCGTCTAAGTCCCGCGTAAATCAAAACCGCAACCATGACTCGTAGTTGCGGGTATGGTTCTAAAGCGTGAAGCTGCTCCTCCACCTGAGCAAGCGTAAGAAATCGTATCTTTGGAGCGTGCTCTTTGTACTTTGACGCTTTTGATACCGGATTCTCATTGCGGGGCATTTTCACCCCTTGCTCACGGATTGCCCAACTAAAGAAGGTATGCAATATCTCCCGGTATCTGTTCGCGGTTTTGGGGGCAAGCCCCCTGCTTCTTACGTGAGCGCCGATGAAGTTGGCTATATCGGCAGTCGTTATATCCTCCACATAAGAAACGTCAATCGTACTCATTTTGTATCTTCGGTCTTGTCCTGGCTTTGGTGGCCTTTTCATAGCTCGGACACTTGTCTTGCGGCTATTGATCTGCAATGCAGGGCAAATCGGCCCAAAGACCTGCCGGAGATAGTAAATATCGGTCTGAGCACTTTTGGCCGTCTTAGTGGTCCTTATGTGCTCTACATACCGTGTGAGAATCTCTGTCACTTTGGTCCGAGTCGGCAAAGGCAAGTCATAGCCCTGGACCTGAGCAGATTCAAACTGTCTGAGTTTTTCCTTTGCGATTTGCAGGCTGTCCGTCCGCAAGCTTCTTCGTTTGATTTTCCTTCCTACCCTCCACTGAACATAGTAGGTCTCACCTCTCTGCACCAAACTTGCCATTGTTCTAACTCCTAAAAATGATGTACAGTTTTTAGGAGTCCTTTTTTGCGGCTTGGCAAAAAGTGATGTACAAAATGATGTACAACTTGCCATTTTTGGCCATAAAAAAAGGACCCGCGATTCAACGCAAGTCCTTTATTTACAAGCAATAGCGGGGGGCGGATTCGAACCGCCGACCTCCGGGTTATGGGCCCGACGAGCTACCAGACTGCTCTACCCCGCGATAATTTTTCGCGAATAACTATGTAACATAGCAGGAAAAACACAATTCTGTCAAGAACAACGGAAGAAAAATCAGATATTTTCTCAAACCTGCAACAACGCCCGCGGCAATTTACCGCCAGAAGTTTCTGGCAATGTAATTTCTAAGCGGGCACGTGCAGATTATCCCAAAACCTTCCGGAGAACCGAATTCACATGTTTTTCCCCGCGGCTCGATACATTCGAGCATCACAGCGTCTCCTACGATGCCCACTTCGCCGATGTTCTGGAAATCCGACTTGTAGCATTTGAAATCCCTCGGGCAGTGCATCGTACGGATGATTTCTTCGATTTGCTGCCTGTTTTCCTGCGTAACGACCATAATCTCTCCATCTGGCCTGTGCTTACCTTTGAGGTGCTTCACCTGATTACAAATATACCAGAAATTCGCCTTTTAATCTATTAGGGTAATTACTTATTTCTCATCTCCCGGCACCAAATCGCCTTTTTTGCTTCATGAGGACGGTTTTTTGTTAAGAAAAATCAGTATTTTATAGGACTTTATGGTTGACAGGCGTCGCCGATGGTTGTGTAATATCGCGAAATGGCAAGAATATGGAGAAGCGGTGAGAGGGTGATTGGCTTTCCGAATCGAGCCTTCTTGCCGGCGAAGAGGGCCCTTTCAAGAGGCAAAAGAGACTCTAATAACATGCGTGCGTGGCTCCGGGAGGTCGTTTTCTATAGCGAAGGAGTGCTCCGATGAGAGATGTAGTTTTTACTATATTCCTTCCTGCGATAATCCCCAGCACATGCCGCGCCCGGCGAAGCCACTGCAGGAGGGCATTATGGACAACGCCGAAGTTAAACTTATTGCCGGCTACATCGAGGACCTTGAAAACAGCTTTGGCGATACCGATCGCCACAATCCGGCAACAACACATCGCCAGTTGATCAAGCTCCACTTGACAATCGAACGCCTGGGCGATACAGTCTGTCGAACGGAGGACGAGCAGCATAGGTCTATGCTGGCCGCACTGGCCGATAAGGCCCGCAGATGTAAGCGTTGCATGGAAGCTGAAGTGACCGTGCATAACTGAATGCGGCTGATCTCGTCGATCCGGAGTCATTCAGGCACCAGATCTTTCTTGCGAAAGAGTGGGTTATGGAGATTCTCGAACCGGACAGAATAGAGCGCGTGAGGCGGAAGCTGGACGAGATCTTTGAAGCCCTGGTCGAGCAGCACGGCATGGAGCCGAAAGAAGTCGCTGGCCTTATGCAAAGAGCCGGATACACCGTAGCCGGCGAAGACGGCAACGTCTACCTCAACGAGGTAATGCGAGAGATCGAGGAAAGAATCGGACAGCCCCTCTTCTAACCTCTCGACATTCAGCGAATGCTCGGCACTTACTTGCTAAGAGTTGATCCCGTTCGTCCTCCTAATTCTCCTCCATATCTCAACAACCAGACCCCGTTTTTTTGCTGCAGTAGTTTGCAGGGCCTACGTGGGCCGGGTTGGATTTGAACCAACGTAGGCTTTCGCCAGCGGGTTTACAGCCCGCTCCCTTTAGCCACTCGGGCACCGACCCATCTCGTTAATCGCTGCTAATCAACGGATATAAGGTATATTAAAGCACCGAATTGCTCCGTTGTCAACGACCAATGATAATAAATCGAGGTAAATGTGATTTCAACCGCGTGTTGCAATGGGTGCATTTACCACATTTCTGGATTCCCCCGAGAGAAAGGCCGCGACGTTGTCCACGGCTTCGTTGAGCAATCGTTCCCTTGCAGACCGGGTGGCCCAGGCTATGTGCGGTGTAATATGACAGTTTGTCGCTTTCAGCAACGGATTTCGCACGTCGGGCGGTTCGGCGGAAAGCACATCGACGCCGGCTCCGGCTATCTGTGAATTGTTAAGGGCATCGGCCAGAGCCTGCTCATCGATCAACGGGCCGCGGCTGGTGTTGATTAGAAAAGCGCTTTTCTTCATTCGAGCGAGATTTTGCTCATTAACCATTTTCTCTGTTTGCGGCGTCAGCGGGCAGTGCAAACTGACGACGTCGGCTAACCGGAAAATATCCTCCATCTTCGCCATCCGGCACCCTTCGGGCATCTTCTCGGGCGGCTTCACGTCACAAGCTATGACACTCATGCCGAACGCAAGCGCCAGTTTGGCTGTCGCCCGGCCGATTCGGCCAAAACCGATGATGCCCATTGTCAGGCCGGCCAGCTCAATCAACGGAGTGTCCCAATAACAAAAATCCTCGCTCTTGCACCACCGGCCGTCTCTGACGGTTTGCGCGTGGTGGGCAACGTTCTGCGTGAGGTTGAGCAGGTGTGCGAAGACCATCTGCGATACCGAGTCGGTCCCGTAAGTCGGGACATTGGTTACGGCAATGCCGCGCGGTCGTGCGGCCTCGATGTCCACGATGTTATAGCCTGTCGCAGTAACACCGATGTATTTCAGTGAGTCGAGGCGCTCGATCATCTCAGAGGACAACTCGATCTTGTTGACCAGGATGATCTCAGCGCCGGCGGCCCGATTCAACACTTCTTCCGGTGACGAGCGCTCGTAGATGTTGCATTCGCCCAGTTCTTCGAGCCTCTTCCAGGAGAGGTCGCCGGGATTAAGAGTGTAACCATCGAGTACGACGATTCTTGGCATCAGGAACCCGCCTCTTCGGTTGCAGCGGCTATGCTCGCGCCGTGCTCGAATTTCACATTCTGTTCCGCAAGGCATTTTTCCAGTGCAGACAGAAACAGCATGACATTGCTCAACGTCGAAGCGGCCCCCATCAAACCGATGCGCCAGGCCTTGCCCTTGAAGGCTCCGAGGCCGCCGCCTATTTCTATGCCGAACTCACTGAGCAACTGCGTCCTTACCTTTGCACCCTCTACACCGTCGGGAATAGATACGGCGTTTAGCATCGGAAGCTCGAAACCGGGCCGAGGAATGTATTCAATTCCTATAGCCGCAAGTCCCGCTTTGAGGATTCTGTGGTTGGCGGCGTGACGCGCCCAGCGTTGCTCCAGCCCTTCCTCTCTGATTATCCTGAGTGCCTCGAGCAATGCGTAATTCATATTGACAGGCGCTGTGTGGTGGTATAGGCGCTCGCTGCCCCAGTATTTGCGGATCATGGACACGTCGAGATACCAACTCTGTACTTTGGTCTTTCGGTTCTCGATCACGTTCAAAGCTTTGTCGCTGAACGTAACCGGCGCCAGGCCCGGCGGACAGGACAGGCATTTCTGCGTGCCGGAGTAGCAGGCATCTATTCCAAGGCCGTCGACGTCAATGTTTATACCGCCGAGGCTCGTTACAGTATCGACAAGCAGCAGTGCGCCGCTGTCGTGGACGATCTCTGCAATTTCTTCGAGCGGCTGGCGCACACCGGTCGAAGTCTCTGCGTGTACTATACCTACGACTTTTGCCGATTTCTTCTTGAGAGCATCGGCGATCTGCTGCGGATCGAACGCCTTGCCCCAGTCGATTTCGACCGTTGTCGTATCGGCGCCGCACCTTTGAGCAACATCCGTCATGCGCATGCCGAAAACGCCGTTAATGCACACGAGCATGGAATCATCCGGCTCGATGAGATTCACAACCGCCGTCTCCATGCCTGCGCTGCCTGTACCCGAAACGGCGAAAGTCATCCGGTTTTTGGTCTGGAAGGTGTATTGGAGTAGTTCGCGCACTTCATTGAGCACTTCCAGAAACGCCGGATCGAGATGCCCGATGGTCGGTCGTGAAAGGGCTTCCAGAACTCTTGGATCTACGTCGGACGGCCCGGGGCCCATCAGGACCCGCTTCAATGTCTTTGGTGCGTTCATTGACTATCTTCCCTTAATGTTTCGATTTCATTCCCGCTACCGGATCGTCAAAGTCACTGTCCCCAGGTCCCCGCATTCTCCTCTGTAACGACCCCTTATCTTATTGCCCCTGGTCCTGAACGCGGGCGCCGCCGTTCCGCTTATGACCACGTCTCCCGGCTCCAGTGTCTTGCCGGTCTTGACCAGTTTATTGGCCAGCCACATCAGCGAGTTCCAGGGGCTTCCCATGACGTTCGTAGCGGGGCTCTCAGCAACGGTCTGTCCGTTTCGCATTAGTTTCAGCGTGATGGCGTCAACATCGACTTCGGCCGGCGCCACAGCGGGACCGAGCACGTGAAAGTGTGCGCCGACGCCGGCGGCGATCGCGTCCTGTGGAGTAGGCCTGGTCGGCCCTGAGACGAAGCGATAGTCGCCGACGTCGAATGCGGCGTGCACCCATTTGACATCTTTCTTCAGCTCTTTAACGTCCCTGATTTGCTGATCGATCCGCTTGCCGATTGTGAATGCGATCTCCGTCTCCAGGGTAATTTCCATGAATGCGCTTATGGGCAGCTTAGTGCCGCTCGGGACGCGCTGAAGTCGAAACAGAGGGCCGCTCGCCGGCTCATCGACGCCGAACTGCTCCTGCGCTGCCTTGCTGGCGTACGCGACCTTGTAACCGCTCACGGCGCCGAGTCTCTTGCTCAGTTCTTCTGCCACAAGATCTTGTATCTGATATGCTCGCTCGATAGAGAACGGGCCATAAGTTTCGGTCAGGCATTGGATCTGTGTCTGATTGACATGTGCTCCGAGAATCTCAGCTACCATTCGTTCGGCCTTGTCATCATTGCCGCCGTAAACCGACGGGCCCGCTGCCGCAGCGAAAAAACTGCACAGGGCTGCCAAAGAAACAACGCCGAAGAAGGATTTTCTCAATAGCCTCATTTTGTCACCTCCTGATTCAATCGATAAGGATCATAAAGCCGGTATATGCGCCTTTCCGGCCGGTGTCGCAGCCAAAGCTGCCACGACGAAACACATCGGCAAGTATAACTAACACAACTCAAATAGCAAGCAACAGAGCAAATTACGGGAAATGATAACTTGCAAAACCATTATGAGACCAGTAGACTATGTGAAGATTGTGGCATCTTCTTCTTGATCCGAAGTGAGAAAAATGCTACCATATAACGGTATTTGGCGGCTGTGATGAAAGTAGTTCATGAGGATGAGGGTCATTCCATAAATCTATGTTTGGATGGACTGTGACTGTTGCCGGAAGTCAAGACTCGTGACGTCCGAGAAGCTCCTTTTTTTCATGCGCATACTATTGGACTACTTAGATAATTTCATGTGGTGCCCGGAGCCCGGGAGCAGAAATATGCTCACACCGGCCCGGTTGCCTTTCGTTAGCGGGCTGCGGCCCGAAGTAGGTTTGGTGCTCTCGACACGAAGAGGATTTGCATCTGATCGAGCAACGGACACCCCGGTCTGCAAGTGTAGTCTATGGCAAGATTTATAACTATTGAGAACGACTGCCAA
Organism: uncultured Pirellulales bacterium; assembly: GCA_964598225.1. GTDB lineage: Bacteria > Planctomycetota > Phycisphaerae > Sedimentisphaerales > Anaerobacaceae > SG8-4. Next base: position 116,780 of record CAZRBG010000009.1, on the reverse strand, counting down.
TCAGGAACGTATAATCTGATGGTTAAAGTCCGCTCAAATGGCGTATTATTGGCGGAAATCGGAAAAAACGTTACATATTGCCTCTTCAGTGGCACTTTATTGCAGTTTTTGGTTTCGTGCAATTGTACCTTTATTAACAGGAGCCCGATATGGATCAGAAGAAGTATGAGTTGGAACTGATCAAAAGGGCTCGGCGCGGTGATAGGCAAAGCCTCAATGAACTGGCGACGCTGGCACGAGAACGCCTGCGTACCTACGTGTACCGTATGACGCAAGAGGATGACCTGGCGCAAGAAATAGTACAGGAGACCTTGTTCGAGATGTGCAAAGCATTAGGCAAACTGAAGAGCAACGATCGGTTCTGGCCATGGCTTCACGGCATAGCCACTAATAAGTTGCGGCGTTTCTACAGAACGGAGAAGAAACAGCGAAATCTGGCGGCCGCCAGCGCGAAGCGCAAAGGCTCACCCTCGGACCGCCAGGAAGGACTGGAGAACCTCGTCAGCGAGGAACTCAAGGGTATCGTCGGCACGGCGATCAAACGGCTCAGGGTGCGGCACAAGGCCGTGCTGATTATGCGCTGTTACGACGGGATGTCTCACGCCGAGATCGCCGAGTCGTTGGGCTGCAGCGAGTTCAGCACGCGAATGCTTTTCCTGCGGGCCAAGAGGGCTCTGCAACGGGAGCTTTCGCGTAACGGCTTCGGCAAAGCCTCGCTACTGACTGCTTTGGTTGTCTTCGGCAAGATGACGGCCCCGAGTAAAGCGGCGGCGGCAAAGGTTTCGGTTACCTCTGCAGCGACAAAGGTTGGTTTGCTCGCAGAAGCTGGCGTTTTGGCGACATCGAAAACAGCCGTGGTTTCGGTAGCGGCGGCCGGCGCGATAACAGCCGGAACGATTGTTGCGCCATCGATTTTGCCCAGGCATGAAATGCCTCGCAACACTGCCGTTGTAGCTCAATTCGGCGTTAATAGTGAGGCGAGAGAGCGGTACTGGCAGTTCTTTCCTGACGGTTCCGACGGAGCAATGATATTGCGCGCAGAATCCGATCCTGCCGGAGGTATGCCCAGGCGAGAGATACTGCAGGACAAATATGCGAACTATGACTATCACGACAACACCGTTCATATCAACAATCATCGGATGTATGCCGCTGACCTGAGCGTGCCGACGCTGCCGACCGATGATCCGAAAATGGTCGAGTTCCTCGGCAAAGTCGTTCCAGGCACGAAAAAAGCGGGGCATGTCGCCAAAGAAGGCAGCTCTTTGCTGGTGGCATACTCTCGCGAAAATGGTGAAAACAAGTCACCTTCGGCTGCATACAATCGTACCGCCCTGCAGGAACATATCTTCCAGCCCGACTGGCCAACCACCGCCGGTGAAATTGACAACCGGGACCAGATGCACAAACGCGGCTGGACGTACTTTAGAATCCGCGGGTATTTGAACGGTCAAGAAGTTATGGGCTCCGGAAGAATGCCTTTCGTATATGCGGCAAGTCGCGAGAAAAGTCCGTGGATGAAGTTACAGGTTGGAAATATTACTATCGTAGATACTTACAGCCAGGCAAACGTATTGGAAGATTCTTCCGATAATCCCGGTGTGTACTCGGGCGGCAGTTTCTTCAAAGGCCTGGCCAGACCGTGGATGGGGATGCACACAATTGACACGGTGCGCAGGGATGCCGCCGAGCAGCGCATTTGGTTCGAGACCAGGTATTTGGAGAATGACCGATTTGCGGAAGTTGAAATGGATTGTGAGGGTGTAAAAGTTGTCTATACGATCGATTTGATGACTGATGTCATTGACGAAATTACCTTCACAGCCGATGAGGGCGAAGTCGGAAATCTGAAGTTCTCTTACCTTCAGTCCATCGAAGGGACGGGTAAGAGCGTAGAGTTCGACCGTCCTGACATACCAAGACGGCGTACCTCTCTCAAAGACGATCCGGGCCTGCTTTGGCTTGTGCATCTTGTTGGGGATTGATTTGAAGAAGAATCCGCCCCATCCACGAATTCAAAAGGAGTTGATTAAGATGAGATTGCAGGGCGCAAGCTGGCTTTGGATTACCACTACCATGATTGTGGCGGTCGGCGTCTGTCTGTCGCCCGGAAAGCTTGGAGCCTATACCTACGACGATAATTTCAAGGAAGATTTTGCCAAGTCGGACAGCTACCTTCATTCGGTCTTCTGGCCCGAAGGAGCGTTTCCTCCGCCGGAGCCGTATCTTTATTATGCGGAAACCGAATCGGGGGAGAGAGATTTGGGTTTCGGCGACCGTCATGGTGAGCCGGCATTTCTGGGGTACAGATTTCCGCCCGCTTCAATCCAGCCGCAAGGCGCAATGAGCGGAACTCTGACAGTTGACGTGAGGTCTCCTTTTGACGCAAGCATACCGTCGTCTCGGTCGGGTTATTTGAGCTACTCCTTCTCAGCCGATGGTGTAAACTGGTCAGCTTCGATAGAACTCGAGCTGGGCAGCAATGAGATCCCGATTGCATCGGTCCCAGGCACCTGCCATATAGTCTTTTCCGGAACCGATGTGTTGATAAGCAGGCTCCGAGTGGAGTTGAATTCATCGCCCGCAACGATTTACGTGCCCGATGATTACAATACGATCCAGGAAGCCATCGAGCATTCATCTGATGATGATATCATCCAGGTTGCGCCGGGAACATATAGAGGTTATGGCAACAGAAACTTAAGGTTCGGCGGCAGGGCTATTACTGTGCGTAGCGCAAGTGGGCCGGAGCGGACTACGATAGACTGCTCGGGCGGTTACGGTTTCTATTTCGGCAACCGAGAAACGTCTGATTCGATACTGAGAGGCTTTACTATCACCGGCGGGCGAAAGACAGGCTCGGCAATTCCCTCAGAGACTGATAACTGGTCCCGGAGTTACGCTCACCCGGTCGGGGCCGGCATATTTTGTGAATTCAGCAGTCCGACGATAATCGATTGCGTAATAACAGACTGCGAGGCCGAAATCGGGGGCGGAATCGGCGTGGTCGGCGGGCAGCCGGCGATCTTGGACTGTGTGATCGAGCAGTGCCGGGCCGGCGGCACGTGGAATCAATCTCGCGGATACGGCGCCGGAATCGGCTTGATCAGGGGCGCGGAGGCATCGATATTCAACTGTTCCATAAACAACAACTCCGCATACTTTCGCAGTCTCGGCGCAGGATTATACTGCCATCAGAGCAACGCGCGGCTTGTAAATTGCGACATTTCTCATAACAGCGCGCGAGCCGCTGTCGATGGCGGAGGCATCTACTGCGGCGGGACCGGTGCAAGTCTAACGCTGGAAAAATGTCGTATCACAAACAACTCCGCCGAAGTCGGCGGCGGCATCTTCACAGAGCGATTCGATTACGCTCACCTTACTAACTGTACGATCGCCGACAACAAACTCTCCGGAGATGGAACTCCGTCCTCCGCAGGTGGGGTCCATACGATCGAAGGCGATGTCGTAATCAGAAACAGCATAATCTGGTACAACCAGGGCGAGGCACTCTCAATTATGGATTCAGTGTCTCCTAATCCGGTTCTCTTCTCGAATATCGAGGGGGGTTATCCCGGGCAAGGCAATATAGACCTAAAGCCTTCGTTTGTGTCGCCGACGACGGGAAACTATCACCTGAAGTCATTCACGGGCCACTTGTTCGAGGGCGCCTGGTTAACAGTAAACGACCCTGAAGATCACAGCCCGTGCATAGACGCCGGCGATCCTCAGGATCCCGTAGGGGCCGAGCCTTTTCCTAACAGCGGTCACATCAACATGGGGGCCTACGGCGGAACTACTGAGGCGAGCAAGAGTTTCGGAGGGCTGATTTTTCACGTAGACGGCACCGACGGCAGCGACTACAACACGGGCCTCACACGATCCCAGGCATTCAGAACTATCCATCATGCGGTTGAAGTGACCTTTAACGGCGATACAGTATTGGTATGGCCCGGACTGTACAGAGAAACGATTAGCTTTGACAGTAAGGCAATAACGCTCCAAAGCGCGGACGAGCCGGCGGTGATATCTGCCCCGGGCACGGACCAGCTTACCGGTTACGCCTTTTCATTCTCAGGCACGGAAACGTCCAGAAGTGTGTTGCGCAACTTCGTGATAATAAATTGTGGCGTAGGTGCAATCTACTGTGACGTCGCTTCGCCCACTTTGAACAACCTGACTATCGCTGATAACCAATTCGGCATAGTAGCGGTCAGCGGATCGGACCCAAGTATAACCAGTTGTATTTTTAACAACAACGTTGACGGAGACCTATGGGGATGCAGTGCTCGTTTCAGTTGCCTGCAGGAACTCAAGGGTCTGGATGCCGAAAATGGGAATATAAGTGTGGATCCCTTATTTGCCGATCCGGCAAACGGCGACTACCACCTGCAGTCCAGATACGGTCGATATTCTCCCACCGACAACGACTGGGTTACAGATGCACTGACGAGTCCCTGCATCGATAGCGGCGATCCTGATGTATCTCCGGGACGTGAACGAAGGCCTCACGGAGGCAGGGTGAACATGGGCGCTTACGGCGGGACTCCCTTTGCGAGCCTGAGCGGCTGGCAGTCCTGGGACAATGTCAATTCCGGCGTTCAGTCCAATCCATCGAATTGATATTGTTACACAAATTATTATAGGTCGTAAGAAGCTGCCGGGAGGGATTTACGACCGGGTCACCGGCCGGAGGCTGACCACGGAGCTTGAATGCTTGTAAGCATCTGCAAGTACACGATTTATCGCAGTGAAAGGCGGATGGATTGCCGAAGAAAGGAGACATTCTTACGACCTGAAGCACTAAAATCCCCAAAAAGCGGAGACAAGTGTGAACGGAATTCCAAGAAAATCTGTATTTAATGTTTGACAGGTAGTTGATTAGCACCTATAATAACATCGAAATCAGGGCGGTTTAGGTCGATGTGCTTTAAGACTACAATATGGCAGGCTAGGGCACGATCGGAGGAGAAGAAAATTCGCGTCCGAGACGGGAAAACGAAGGCAGGTTGGGTTCAGGGTCGGGGATTTACGTTAATCGAGCTCCTCGTGGTAATCTCTGTAATCTCACTTCTTATGGGAATTCTTGTCCCAGTGATGAATAAGGTTCGCCGGGAGGCCCGAGCGATTAAGGGTATGAACAACCAGAAGGAGATTGCTTCGGCACTGAATCTGTTCGCTTCGGACAATGACGACAGATATCCCGGCCCCGTCGCCGTTGTCGCGTCGAACGACGGCACTAGTTGGAATTGGTCCGATCCGACAAGAATTGCCAATATCAAGGTTCCTGGCTGGGCGCCGCACAGGGCCATGAGCGAACATCTCCGCACTTATATTCCCGATGCAGACACTATATATTGTCCGAGTGCTCCGCATAAGCACGAGTATCTGCAGCAGGCGTGGGATGCAGGCGACGACTGGGATAATCCCGATACGCCCATGACAAGCGATATGATGGGTGGCACGTATTGCTTCTATTGGAACTACAGGGGTTATCTTCCCGAACGCGAGGCCGTTTTCACCGGGCCGCGGGGCCCCGCCAGCGGCGGCAGAAGATTCAGCAAGCTGCTCGTGACCGACTACTTCGGCTACAATCACTGGAGAATGGAGATGGCTTACGGCAGTTGCGAGCCGTTCCGCGGTGCGGGCGTCACTCCCGAGACTTCGCTCCTTTCGGCTTATTGGTCCCGCGTCAATCCGGCTGAGAGCACTCCCGAATTCAAGTTGCGTGCCGCCTACACCGACGGGCACGTGGAGACCTACTCGCCTTCCGATGTCGTGCCGATGAGAGTATCAGTCAGCCCGTACGGCACCGAACCCTATCCGGAGGGTATGGGTTTCGGCACATTCTTCCTGCCGAGAAAGGCACTCTACTAATACTCGCTCAGCGAGCCTCGCGCAGTTCATCGCTCTAAGATGGATCCTCTATTATCCTGCAGCAGGCTTATCGAAGCCCCTCTTTAATTGCCGGGCCTTGTCTTTCTCCCAACGGTCCATATCACAACCTGGGCGAGCAGCCCGATGGCCAGTGCAGCCACGACGAACCAATAAGGGTCATAGTCGCTGAAATTTTCGGCCAGATATCCGCCCGTTCCGGAACCGACGATGATACCGAGCGAGAGCGTCACCTCGTGTATAGCCATTTGTTTGGAGCGTTTTCTGCTGCCGCTGGTGCCGTAATAAAGATGCGAGCTGAAGGCAAATCCGAAGGCGCAGCCAAGGATCACAAACGCCGGAGCAAATGCCCAGAGCGAGCTTCCGAAAATGAGCAGAAAAACCGAGACTGCAAGAATGCCCTGAACGCCGAGCAGCAGCGCCGGCTTGTAATGCCAGAAGCTGACTCGGCCCGCACCGGTAAGACTCAGGAAATTGCACAGGCCGAAAGTCATCACGAGAATGCCAAACTGACGTTCGGTGTAGCCCATATCGGTAAACAGTAATGCGAACTGTGAGCGAAAGACGGCCATACAGAGAAAGCAGCAGAACATGCTGATCCTCGCCATCCACCTCAGCGATGGGAGAAAGCTCTCATCGAAGGAGACTTCAGGTGCATCGACAGGTTTTGCAGACGCGGCGTTGCCGGCAGCCCCGTCACGTGCAAGACAAAGCAGCAGAAAACACATAGACAGACATACTGCAAAGAGAGCGACCGGACCCGATGTATTCCAGGCCACGAGGGCGCCTCCGACGGCGGGTCCTATTATTCCGGCCGAAGACCACATGCCATTGTACGTTCCCAGCCGGCGATTCAGAATGGCGCCTTCGTAATCCGACGAAACCCATGCCATTAAATACGGCCAGTAAAGCGACTTTGCCCCCCCGATGACTGTCCCGGCGGCGATTACAGTCCAGATAATGCCGGGATTACCGATCAGGGAATTTGTCACAGCGTAATTGACAACCACGAGCATTACGAACGCGGCCGAGAACATTGTCGCCGCCGAAGCACGTGTCGTACGCCGCGGGTCGAGATGTCCCAGTCTCGCTGCGGCAAACAACAGGCATAAAAGATAACCCGACATGTTGGCGGCCCAGGCGTAACCGACGTGCTCTTTCGTTCCACCGATATTGCGTATAATAAACGGCATCGCCGTCCACAGTCCGTGCAGGCCCAAAGACATGGAGAACGCCGCCCCGTACAGAGGCCATACGTTTGCCAGAGCCTGACGAATAGATTTTGAAAATGCTTGTATCATTACAGAAAGCCAAAACTAATATTCGAGATTTTGACTCTTGATGCAGAGTCCTCCGCGGTGGAGATCGTCGCACAAGTTCAGCCCGTGCCAGTCTCCTATTTCAACCATATAATTCATCGACTCAAACGGCATATCCGAAACGGTGCATGATGCTACTATATGCAAAACCACAAATCAAGATCGATACGCGAAAAGACTCAGCCCATAGGGTGGGACTTAGCTTACCAACCGTGTCCGGAGTCTTCTGATCGCGAAGAAACCTACGATAACTGTAAAGGCTCCGATGTAGAGCAGATCGAGCAGCAGGGCGGGGCTATAACTGTTAGTGCAAATTGCCCTTACCAGCCGGACCGAGTGGGTCAGCGGTATGATCTCGCATACGGGTCTTATGTACGCAGGCAGGTTGGCGATGGGAAAAACGACGCCGGAGAAAAAGAACATCGGCGATATGAAACCGGTGAAATAGAAGTTGAAGTGATTGATCGTCTTGACGAACGAGGTGACCAGCATAGATATCGTCGCGAACATCAGTCCGGTTAAGAACCCAACAAATGGTGTGAGCAGGACGTAAGGTATATTCACAATTCCGAACACCGCAAGTATACACAGCACGCAGAACGTGAAGAAGAACCCCTTGGAGCCGGCCCAGATCATTTCGCCGATTATGAGATTGTTAACGGTCATCGGCGCTGCGAGCATCCCGTCGTAAACTTTTTCGAATTCCAGCCGCACAAATGTTCCGAAGCTGCATTCGAACGCCGATGTAAACATCGCGGTGGTCACGAGAAGCCCCGTGCCGAGATACTCGATGTACTCGACGCCGCCCACAGGTTCGGCGATATATTTGCCCAGGCCGAGGCCTACACCGGCAAGGAATATCAGAGGCTCGAGAAACGGCGGGAAGGCGTTACTCAACAGATTAGTCGTGTATACGCGGAAGTGCCGGTACCAGATGGAGTAGAGTCTGCGATATAGCGGCGGATATTCTATCGCGTCACTGTTTGTCATTGAGATGCCTCCCGGTAGCGTTTAGAAAGACGTCTTCAAGGTTAGTCTGGCGGAGGAGATAGCTGCCGTCCTTCAATTGCGATCCGGCCAGGCTGTTCAGCGAATCCATATCGTCGGAGTAGTAGCGCACGACATTGAGTGCGTGATCGACTCTGACGCGATCCGAAAGGTCACCGGCCTGCCCGTCGAACTCGGGATCGAGAACCTCAACAACATACTTCTCGATGTTCTTCTCTACCAACTCGAGCGGCTTTCCTTCCATTATCTTGCGGCCCTTGTGCATAATCAGTAGCCGATTACAGAGCTGAAACGCCTCTTCCATGTAGTGGGTCGTCAGCAGAACCGTGGTCTGTTGTTTTTGAAGTTGCCGAATCTTGTCCCAGATTACATGACGAACCTGCGGATCGAGGCCCGTTGTCGGCTCGTCGAGAATGAGCAGCCTCGGCGAATTCAGAAGAGCCCGTGCGATGACCAGTCTTCTTTTCATGCCTCCCGAAAGCTCCCTGATCTTCGAATCGGCCTTCTCGGAAAGCTCCAGAAAGTCGAGGAGATAGTCTATGCGTTCTTTCGCCGCCTTGGCCGGCATATCGTAGAAACGCGAATATATCAAAAGATTCTGAACAACATTTAATTCCTCGTCGAAGTTGTTCTCCTGCTGGACAACGCCGGAAAGGTACTTGATTGCCAGTTCGTTTTTGGCCGGATCGTATCCGAAAATGTCCATCAGGCCGTCACAGCCCCTGTTTCGAAGGCACTTGCCGTAGATCATCTTCATGGCTGTGGTTTTGCCGGCGCCGTTGGGGCCCAGGAAGCCGTAACATGTGCCCGATTCGACCGAGAAACTCAGGTTCTTCACGGCCTGAACCTTGCCGAAGCTCTTGCTGATATTATCTACGGTTACTACTGTTGCCATCTCCGACAATCTCTTCCTTCTCAAAGCTGCCCCTTATTGACACGTCGCCAGGACGCGATGGCGTGCTGCCCTGAGGACCCCTGACGGGGTGCACAGCCTACCGCAGAGTCCGCAGAGTCAGTACTTGACCGTCGGCAAGCAAACGATCGCGAAGCCTTCTGTAGTCGACGTCTTGCACGGCGACGGCATCATCTATTGCTATGGAGGCGGCAGTGGCGGCGGACTGACCGAGTATCATAAAGACCGGCTCCATGCGAATCGAGCCGTACGCGATGTGGGACGAAGATACGCAGACGGGGACTAATAAGTTAGTGCACTCGGAAGCCTTCGGAACTATCGCCTCGTATGAGATCGGGTAAGGCCCGCCGGGGTTGACCTGAATATCCCCTTCGTTGCGCGCGTGGCCGTTGGGATCGACGTACCGCTGAACGTTGTGCGAATCCATGTTGTACGAGCCCATGCCGATTGGCTTGGGTGTCGGTTTTATCCGCCGCAGATGCAGCTCGGTCATTACAAAGTCGCTCACCATCCTGCGTGCCTCGCGTACGTAAATCTGGTGGGGCCAGTTGCCGTTGTCGGTGAACTCGTCTTTTGCCAGGCCCCACTGGCTGACCTTCTCTCTTACGTCTGCCGGAGTGCGCGGATCGTACGCCAGAAACCACATCAGCCCTTTCTGGTAATCTTCGTGTTCTTTGAGAATCTCGCGGCGTAGCTCGTAAGTGGCTTCAGGATAGTCGTAATTCATGCCGATATTGTCGGTCGAGAACGCGCCGTGATTGTTCGTATCGGTCTTGGCGTTCGGCGCAGGATCGAACTTGACGAATATAGCACGCCAGCCCTTGTCGAGATACCGGCCGAGCAACTCGTACTGCATCGGATCGTAATTGGCGGGCTTGGGAAATCGCACGCGGTTCTCGCGCACCTTCGTCAGGCACATGCGATAATTGTAAGCCTGAACGCGGTGGTCACCCTTACCCTCTTCGCCCGGACCGCCTCCGTGTATTCTCGGCAGCAGCCCGCTGGTCGGATCGCCCGGCTTGACGTATGGATCGACCGGCTTTTCGAACTGATGCTTGACGGCGTTGCGGGTCTGCACGCCGTTGAGAGTTTCGCCGTAAACGTCATTGCCCTCGCGGCCCACGTGATAGCTCACCGCTGCCGCCGCCATAAGATCGCCCTCGTACGTAGCGTCGATGAAGATTCTGCCGCGATAAGTCTTGCCGTCGAGCATCGTTATAGAAACGATTCGCGAGCCGTCTTTCCTGACGCCGCTCTTGCGGTCGAGCCACTGGTCTCGAAAGACCGGAATCTCATACTCGGCAACAAGCTCCTCGAACGTCTGCTCCGCTACATGCGGCTCGAAAACCCACATCGCGTCGTCGTTCGGCCGGTATCGTGAGTAATCTTCGGGCTTCTGCTGCACCCACGCTTCCGGCTTGTCGTAATGCCTCTTGACGCGCTGGTAGAACTCTCGTGAAACGCCGCCGATAACTTCCTTGCGTCCCGAGTCGGTCCAGCCGAGCCCGCCTGCCGTCAGCCCACCCAGATGCTCTTCCGGACATACAACGACGACGACCTTGTCCATCCGCCGGGCCTGGACAGCCGCCGAAATCGCCGACGACGTGCCGCCGTAGATAACAACATCGTAACTGTCAGAAGATTCCGCGGACAAGTTTGTGGATCGGCAACCGAAAGTACCGGCAACTGCAAAAACTATGCATAAAAACGCTAAGATCGATATCTTTTTCATGTGTCTATCCTCTGTCATCAAGTATTTTGTTCTTAGCGGCCAAGCCACGCTACGAACCGAATAGTGGTAAGGGCATGTTGTCCTTGTTCTTCGGCACAGCGGGGCCGAGACGGCCTGGCGACGCAAGAGCGAGACGCCCTCGCCACATGGGCATTTCAAGAAACGCCTTACGGCATCACTACGAACCGCGTATTATAACGTCATTATGAATTTTCTGCAATTTGCGTAGTTCTCTAAAAAGGATTATGCGTGTCTTTGCTCCGACCGATAAACTTCTCGTCCTCAGCGCAGCACGCCTTTTCAAAGCTTCGGGGAAATCTTACAATGTGTTGTCACAATTTTCATTTCTTGCCCGTCAGTCTTAGTGAAAGAAATTAATGGCTGAAAACGAAAAACAGAACGCTCGCCAAGCCGCGAAGAAGGCGAGTGCGGCAGAAAAAGTTACGCCTGAGATGCTTGTGTGTGAGCATGCATCGGCGGTGCTCGGGCTCTGTATAGCTTATACCAAGGATTTTCACGACGGTGCGGATATCATGCAGGATGTTTTCTTAAAGGCATTTACAAGGATCGACACGCTGCGGGATCACACGCGGGCGCGGCAGTGGCTGCTCAAAATCGCCAGACGCAAGTGCATCGACCATTTCAGAAAGCACCGGACAAACCGTCCGATCTCGGAAACCGACGCCATACAGGATCGGCCTGAGTATACTGAAGAACGTAACAGGCGCGTGCATGAAGCGGTTTCAAAGCTGCCCGACGGTTATCGCGAAACGATCACACTTTATTACCTCGACGGACACGATTGTGCCGGTGTAGCGCACAGCCTGGGGATCAGCAACGAAGCGGTAAGGCGCCGGTTGACCAGGGCCCGGCTGATGCTGCACGAAATGCTTGCAGAGGATAAATCATGACTAATACGAATGACTGTAAAAATCGACAAGAAACAATTGCCGCTCTGGTGCTCGGAGAGTTGGAAGCCCCGGCGGCGGATGAGATCAAAAAGCACATTGATACCTGTGAAAACTGCCGTCGCTTTTGCGAGGCCTTGACCGAAGAAGAAGAGGCAATTCAATCGGCATTTGCGGCCATAGAAAATAGTAGCAAAGCGGCGGCGGAGAGACTTGTCGCAGAGTATGAAAAAGACTCAAATAGGCATCCTTCCGGAACCTCGATTCTGTATCGTCTCCGGGGCGTTTCGAGAACGCCGAAGAGAGTGGCGGAACTTGCAGCGGCGGCATTAATAATCATTGGTGTCCTGTTCGGGATATACCATTGGACAGGCTCGAGTGTCGCCTGGGCCGATGTGGTCGAGAAGTTCGAATCGGTGCCTTTCTTCAGTGCGTCAATATACATTAAAGAAGACGGCGCGATTTCCGAGCCGAAGCAGATGGAACTGTGGATGAGCCGGGACGGCCGAAGTCGCCTACGCGTGGGCAAACAGGTCATCTTTGCAGACGATGGCAAGGTAATCAAAGCCTTCGACATCACGTCACGAAGCCAGATTGAGCCTGACGAGATGGCTGTCTTTTTCCTGCAAAGAATCGGCGAGGCGGACGAGCTTTCACTTGATTCGATTATCAAGGTGATGTTTCGAGGCGAAATGCGGGAGGTAACGCCCCTGATAAATCCCAGCGCCGTCATCTCTCAGGACGTGGTCGTCTTCGATGTTGATATCCCCCACACCCCCGAATGGGTCCGCATCTGGGCCTTGCGCGAGAGCCGCCTGCCGGTAAGACTCAAAGTATGGGACCCGCGCGACGGCGATTCGACCGACGCCATCTTCGAATACTCTAAAGAGCAGGCCGATGAGTTCTTCGATCCGAACGCCTTCGAGCAACTCACGCAAAGCGGACAAGCGATCAGCAGGGTCAACCTCGCTTACGCCTTTCTCAAAGACCCCGGCGGCAGGCAGATCACGCCGGAAGACATGTTCGCTCGCTCGGGTTATCACATGCCGCAGATCCGACATGTCGGCATCACGCCGGAAGGGGCCGTTTGGGTCACGGCCGGCAAGGGCCGCAACCGAACGCCTGACGGCAACGTCTTCCACGGTTTCTCGCGAATCGAGGATGACCTCGGACGAAACTATTTCAGCGTCAGGGGCGGCCACCGCCTTGGAGGGGACGTTTCATACGATATTTTCGTGCCCATAGACTTTCCCTTCGACGAAAGGAAGCCAGCGAAGATCACGCTCTTCTGCGAAGTCGAGAACCACAATCCTAGAACGGAGCCGGAATTGATCGGGATCGTTGATGTGACAGAATGGGAACAGAATGCCCCTCTCCCAGACATCTTCGGGCCGAACTATACAACAGATACGCTGAGCCTGAAGATATCGCTGGCTTACAAGCTCTTCGGCTCGGAACACGCCGAAAGGCTGAATCGTCTGTTCCAAACGATGCCCAACTGGACCGAACAGCCCGGCAACAAGAGTCTGCTTTTGTTCCACATACGCCTGACTTACAAACAAAAGGATTATGAAGAAGTCATCAAAATAGGCGAGGCTCTGGCAAAGCGGATCTTTGAGAATCCCGGGAGAGAATCGCGCTACAGTTTCAGGGAGTACCTCATTGCCCTGGGGCGGATGGGTCGCATCGACGAAGCGGCGGAACTCTTCAGAAAGATCGACGCTATTGAAGAAATGTCGCCTGAAAAATCCGACGAGAGGTATTATCCGCGTTTCGTGAAATACACCGCTGCGTTTCTCGCGGACGAAGGGAGGCTTGAACCCGGGCAAATCAGTCGAATTCTTGGGTTCGATATCTCCGAGCGCCAAGACTACAAATCTATAATGGAAACCGCAAAACGAAAGGCCGCCAATCGAGAGGCTCAGGAAGCCGCCGAACAGCGAAGGAAGGAAATCGCCGAGTATTATATGAGTCATCCGCTGCCCGGTCGGATGGAGCTTCTTGAGCGATCTGACGACGAAGGAATATACCTCATTGGCGTACCGAACACCGTGCCGGGCCACGCGGACTATAAGTTTCTGCCGATCAACTACAGGATCAGCGGGCTGGTCTCAAGTTTGCGATGGCACAGCAACGTCCAGCCCTACGAGCTTGTACCGATGCGGGTGGAAGCCGAAGCGGCCGAACAGGAACTCTTTGCCGACCTGATCTACAAGGACGGCATCGGACCCGGGGAGAGAGCCGAGTTTGTGCTCAATTCCTTTGGTATGGAACTGGCTATCGAACCGGGAGAAACAAGAAAGGTACTTGTCGCCAGGTACGACGGACGCCCGCTCAAGAACTATAAGGACGTCAAAGCTCCCTTCGGCCACGATGGGAAAAACCAATCCAGGGTCGGCGCCACGTCGGCTTCAGCAATGGCGGGCTTCTCAATGCCAAGCCTGTTGAGCTACCTGGCGTACCACCAGAATAAGGGCATCGAGGACGACGACAAAAAGCTGGTCATCGTGGATGAAACGGGGATCGAAGGTTCGGTCAGCACCGAAATGGCTTCCTGGCCCGGAGAAGAAGGGCTCAGGCTCGCAAAGAAATGGTTCCAGGAGAATTTCGGCGTCACCTTCACCGAAGAAACGCGGACTATGCCGACCTATGTAATACGAAAGCGCACACAATGATCGAGGCAAACAAGATGACAGAACGATTTGACCGGATCGGCAGAAGAAGTTGCGGCTTTACGCTTATCGAGCTGCTTGTCGTGATAGCGATACTGGCTGTGTTGATTGCCATTTTGCTGCCGTGTCTGAATGTGGCTAAAGAACGCGCCCGCAGAGCGATCTGCCAGAGCAATCTACACCAGGGTGCGACGGCGATTTTCATTTATGCCGATGATTTCGACGGCTATCTGCCCGAGGGAAATGTTGTTGACAAATCAATTCCCGGCTACAACAAAGGCTGGGACAAGGCGGACCTTATGACGCTTATCAACTACGAGGCAATGGTTCAGCTCGGCAGCTACGGCCTGACCGAAAAGCACGCTACCTGTGAAACGGCCCGCAAGTACTTCGAATCGACCAAAAACTGGCTCAGCCCTGTCAAGCCAACCCGCGCCCTTGTCGACAGCACCATGCTCGGCTGGATCTACTGGGGCAATCGCGGCGACTTCACGGATGTCGATACAGGCCAGAAATACATCACCGCCAAAAAGATAAACGACCGCGCGACGTCCGGCACGCTGGCGAGCTGCTTCTGCTATAACAGATTCGACGCCGTCGGCGCAACCGGCGACTGGCCAGCCTGGTATGCATCGCACGTTCGCGGACAGTTCGCCCATGGTGTCGGCACCCCCATGAAGCCGAAACCGGACGGTCTCGTAGTCGGCTACCTTGACGGCTCGAACCGTTTCGTCAAATGGAACAAACTCACCGCCGCCAACCACGAAGGCCAATACATCGTCTACTACGACAAGAGCATGTGAAAGGCCATACCGTCATTGATCTCAATCCGGTTTTGTCAGAGGTTCCAGGCCTTTGCGAAAGCTTTGAAGCTGCGGTCGTAGGTTTTCTCTACGTCGTCGGGGAAACAGCATGCCGGCAACTGCTTCGATGAGAGGTGGTAGCTTATGCACTCACAGCAGATTCCCTTTCTGGGACAGCCCGGGTATGAGCAATTGCAGTTCTGCATGTTTTGGTCTTGGTTACATTCCATGAAATACTCCGATTTTCGAATTCAGGCCACGAAGGCACAAAGTCATCAAGAAAATGATAAGAAGATAAGAACACAGGAGGATAAGAAGATAAGAAAGCAACGTGCACGTCGAACTTGCGACGCCATGATCTTATCTTCCTATCTTCTTAAGTTCTTATCTTCGCATCTTTTCCTTTTCTAACGTATGATCGGGAGTTTGTAAAGGCTTATGCTCAGCGGCGGCAGGCTCACTGTGTTGGATATGTCCGTGATTTGAGTCTCTTCAATGACCACGTTGGGCTTTTCGCCAGGTTCGTTGTAGGCCTCCGGATCGGTGTGAGCAATGCGCCACAGGACGGCATTACTATCGACTTCGGTTCCACGCAGATCCACCGTCACTTCCTGCTGCTGCTGAGTCGGATTGACCGCCGCCACGGTCAGGGCCTTGCCGTCCTCCGTAAGGGCGGCAGCTATGTCAAGCGGCTTAGCATCACCGCTAACGGCCACGGGCACGGAGCCGAATTGGTTGCGGTAGAGTTTCAGG
Organism: uncultured Pirellulales bacterium; assembly: GCA_964598225.1. Taxonomy (GTDB): domain Bacteria; phylum Planctomycetota; class Phycisphaerae; order Sedimentisphaerales; family Anaerobacaceae; genus SG8-4. Next base: position 100,777 of record CAZRBG010000009.1, on the reverse strand, counting down.
GCCAGCCCCGTCGTCTCGAAAGCGGCGGCGGTCTTGCTGGTTTTGATGCAGCCGATGACGTTAACTGTCTGGGCGTAATTGGCCAGGAAGATCATATCCGATTGCCGGAAGTACTCGTGCAGGCCGATGGCAACGCCCAGGCCGTCCTTGTGAAAATACCGCGTTCCGAGCTCACCGAATACATGCGGGCCGTACCAGTAATTCCACTCGGTCATGGCTATATCGATATCTTTGCCCTCAAGCGAGTCCAGTTTTTCGCGAAGCTGCTTGTGAAACTCTACTTTACGCCTGATATTGTCGGCGATCTGAGAAGTATGCTCGACAAGGTCCTCCTTCTCGCGGCAATAGAAATGCTCAGCGATCAGGTCGATATGATCGGCACAGTTTCGCAGCAGGCCCTCACTCCAGGAGCCGGCGTTACCCGAGGCGATCGTAATGATATCCGGATCCACCTCGCGCATCTTATCCACCACCCAGTTGTGCTTGCGGACGTAATGCTCGAGCTTCATATAACCGAGCTGCCAGGAGCCCCACATTTCGTTACCGATGGCCCAGTAGCGGACGTCGAAAGGTTCGGGCATGCCGTTTTGGGCCCGCTTCGCTCCCATCCTCGTGCCTGTCGAGCCGTTGGCGTATTCCAACTGTGCCGCCGCCGAATAAGCATCGCCGAAGCCAGTGTTGACCGTTACCATCGGCTCGGCATCGACCAGACGGCAGAAACGGATGAACTCGTTAAAGCCGAAATCGTTGTGCTCGACGCCGGTCCAGGCGGGATTCTTGCGAGGCGGGCGCTTGTCTCGCAGTCCGATCCCGTCTCGCCAGTCATAGCCGCTGACGAAATTCCCGCCGGGCCAGCGATACATCGGGGCGTTCAACTCTTTGAGCAATTTTAGAGTGTCTGCCCGCATCCCCTCAACGTTGTCGGCGGGCATCAGAGAGATCGTCCCCACAAAGCACGGCCCGTTAGTTACTTGTATTTCCAGCTTGCCCTCGGTCGTGTCGGCTCCGGCAGTAAACTCGAAGTTGTACTTGCCGTACTCGTTCGAGACTACCAGCATTTGGGTGGACGTGCGGGCTTGCTGATCATCGCCCCAGATGAGCGATATTATCACGTTTGTGTTTTGCTGTTGCGGCTTGAGACAGATGTAACCGACGTATTGCTTGCCCTTGAGAAGTCCGAGGTCGAGCTGCCGGATGCCGCCGCCGGTCCGGATAAGCGGTGTATGGTCCCCGACGAAAGAATCCTCATCTACCATCGTTACAGAATCGGGCGATCCGGTGATCTGCCAGGGCGAGGCGCCGACCACGGCGAACGGGCTTTCCTTCGAGACGTTCCTCGTGCCGCGATAGGGATCGTACTCCGGCGTAATCGGGAAATAGAACTTGCGGTCTTCGAGCATCTCGGCCCAGATTCCGCCATATATGCACCGCCCGAGATGCTCGACAAACTGTAGCTGGAAATCGGCTCAGCGGTCGTGCCGGCGTCAATAGTCACAGCAACACTCTTAGCCGCGACCGGCTGAGCAGCGCCGGCGAGAAGAATTCCTGCCAAAAGACACACAAATACAGAACGCGCTCCAAACATACGAGGTCTCCTTTCGTATTTTTGTTTTTGCGAAAATGAATGGCTAATACACGGTGAGATTATAAGCAAAGCCGGCGGAAACGCAAGGCGGTAATGGCCTGGTTCATCGGCTTACGGCACGAAGCGGCAGTTTGGGAACCGATTTGCGGCTTGTGAGGAAGGCTAAAAATTCACTTTTCGGACCGTATTTTGGGAAAAATAGTGCTGATATCTGGATAGATGGCCTGTTTTGCTGTATACTGCCGGTTTTATCTAAATTAAGTAGGTCGTCTGTACGTTCGATATAATAGTGCTTTTTGTGATTTTACCGAACATAAAGCCCGTTTCGCGCATCTATCATTAGTGGCTTAAAGCGCCGTATTGGTGATAAGGTTATCATATTATTGTAGACATATATGGGCAAAGATATACTCGATGTTGGGGGTTATACCATAATAAGACGCATCGGCACCGGTGCGCGAAGCACTATTTATCTGGCCGCGGACGAGGAAGACGGCAAAAAAGTCGCACTGAAACGGGTCATATTCGAGAGGCCCGAGGATGCGAGGGTTTTCCAGCAGGTCGAGACCGAGTACAAAGTCGCCGGGATGATAGACCACACGTACGTCCGAAAGTGCTACGAGCTCAGAAAAATCCGCAGCATGTTCAAGGTCAGGGAAATGCTTCTGGCCATGGAATATTTCGATGCAAGAACCCTCGAAGATTTCTCCACCCTGAGCTTGGGCGACGTTCTGCTCGTCTTCAGGATGGTTGCTACCGGACTTAGCGCAATGCACCAGCACGGCATCGTCCATTGCGACATCAAACCGAATAATATTCTGATTCACAAATCCGGCTCGATCAAGATCATCGATCTCGGTCAAAGCTGCAGGATCGGCACCATAAAGCAGAGAATCCAGGGCACGCCCGATTACATTGCCCCCGAACAGGTCAAGCGCAAACCTCTCGGCCCCAAAACCGACATATTCAACCTCGGAGCGACCATGTACTGGGCACTCACCGGAAAGCACGCTCCGACTCTGATCCCCAAGAAGAACAGATTCGGCCTGCCGGTAACAGAAGCCCGACGGGCGCCGCACGAAATCAAGAAGGGAATTCCCCAGGGCGTCTCAAAGCTCGTGATGGACTGCACGGAGAAAGACGCGACGAAACGGCCCGCCAGCATGGCGGAGGTTACAATGAGGCTGGACGTGATAATCCACAGCATTTTCGGCGGCAAAATCAAAAACAATAAAAATGGCTCAAACAATAATTGACCTGCTCAAAAGGTGCGCGGAAGCCAACAAAGCCGACAAATATCGACGCGGGAATCTCGTTCGTTTGCCTGCTGAGGGCAGCGTGATTGTGACCGGTGATCTTCACGGGCACAGGCGGAATTTCGAGAAAATCATCGAATACGCAGACCTGGAAAACAACCCGGATCGCCATCTGGTCTTCCAGGAGATCATACACGGCAGTACGGAGGACGAGTCAGGGGGCGACCTTTCGTATAAACTGCTGTATGATGTCTTTCGATACAAGCTGAGTTTCCCCGATCGCACCCACGTTATCATGGGCAACCACGACACCGCCTTCATCAACAACAGCGAAGTGATGAAAGACGGAAAGGAAATGAACCGAGCGATGCGCCGGGCAATGGAGCGTGAATTCGCCGATGCCGCCGAAGACATCAAGATGGCAACGAGACAATTGTTGTTTTCACAGCCTCTGGCGATTCGATGTGAAAACAGGATCTGGATCTCGCACTCGCTGCCGGCCGACCGTTTAATGGAAAAATTCGATCCAGGAATCTTCGACAAGCAACTGAAAATAAACGACGTGGTCAGGCCGGGCTCTGCCTATATTCTGACGTGGGGGAGACGACACAGCCAGGAGTTGCTTGATGAAATGGCCTCCACTTTGGACGCCGACTTCTTCATCCTCGGCCACCAGCCGCAGGACCAGGGCTGGTGCCGGGCCGGAAAAAACCTCATAATCCTCGCCTCCAACCACAATCACGGCCGAATACTCTCGATCGACCTGGCAAAATTCTACACCATCGAGCAGCTAATACAGTCAATAGTCCCCCTGGCCTCAATTTCGTGAAGTGTATCTCGGCGTAACCTGTGGACGCCTCACCAGCGCCCTGTACTAAAGCTTTTCTCGAATCGATTTCTCGAGGACTTCGATTTTTCCTTCGGGGTATTTGAAGGAAGGCCAGCGGTTGAATACGCCATCGCCGGTATTGCGGGGGATTATGTGGAAGTGTACGTGCTTAACGAGCTGGCCGGCGGCCCTGCCGTTATTACACAGTACGTTATAGCCGTCGGCGTCCGTGGCCCCCACTGCCGCCTTTGCGATTTTACCAAGACAGTGCGATACCCGGCCCAGAAGTTCCGGCGGGCAGGCGTGCAAGTTCTCGAAGTGCTGTTTGGGAATGACCAGGGTGTGGCCGTCGCTTATCGGGCCGATATCCAGAAATGCCAGAGCAACTTCATCTTCGTAAATCTTGTTACAGTGAACTTCACCAGCTACGATTTTACAGAAGATGCAATCACCGGCACTCATTGGCGACTATCCTTCTAAAGGGAAAACTACTTGTCTTTCTCACTTTGCCCATCAGCGTCTGATGCTTCCGCCTTTTCTTCGGTCTCGGCAGACACCTGAGGCTCAGCAGCCGCTTCAGCCTCGGCGACCTCCTCCGCTTCGGCAACTTCGGCTTCGGCTATCTCCTCGGTTGCCGCAGGCTCTGCAACCTTGACGGGTTGCGGCTTTTTCTTGCGAACACGTTTCTTCTTTTGTCCCTTGACCGGCTCATCCGCTCCGAGCAATTGCAGCAGGACGAGCTGGCCATTATCGCCCAGCCTTCTGAGCGACAGCCTGATGATCCTCGTATAACCGCCGGGTCTGTCGAGGTACCTGGGCCCCAGTTCGCTGAACAGTTTGCCGACAATGGTGCCTTTTCGGATGAGTTCGCCGTTTTCCTCATCTATTATATCTCGATTGCCAAGCATTGAAATTGCCCGGCGCCTTGCGGGAAGAGTACCTTTCTTGGCCAAAGTGATCAGCTTCTCTGCAAAAGGCCTGACGTCCTTGGCCTTTTCCATCGTTGTGGAAATTGTCTCGTGCTGGAAGAGCGAAGCGGCCATGTTTCGCCGCATAGCCACGCGATGCTCTTTACTTCGATTCAATCGGTGTCCTGCTACTCTGTGACGCATATACCTGAACTCCTCAATTATTCAAAGCTAAGAAGAGAAGAAGTTAACAAGAGAAGATAAAACAGAACAATGAATAATCGAATGTCCAAGCGTCGAACCTCGACAGTCGAAATTTCTTGTTCTCCCCATTAGCCGCCGTAGGCGGATATTGGATATTTATTCTTTCGTCCTATCTTCTTATCTTCAAGTCATTTACACTTCTGTCATTCCCAAAGACAGTCCGATGTCGGCAAGTTTTCTCTTAATCTCACGGAGGGAAGTCTTGCCGAAGCTGCGAATCTTCAGCAGATCCGCTTCGTTCATTCTCACTAACTGTCCGACAGTGTCACACTTTGCCGATTCGAGGCAGTTGTTCGCCCTTACCGAAAGCTCCAGCTCCTGTGTCGGCATAGCCAGCTTCTGGGCGAGTTCTTCGTCTACCGACGGCTCTGCCGGCTCTGCTTCGACGACTTGTGGGGTGGAAACGGTTTCTTCTCCAAGCTCGAAATACTGCACGAACGGATTAACATGCTTGCGTAAAATCTTAGCTGCTTCTACCAGCGCCATCTCCGGCGTTACAGTTCCGTTCGTCCAAATCTCCATGATGAGCTTGTCGTAGTTTGTTTTCTGTCCGACGCGAGTGTTTTCCGTCGTATATCGCACCCTTGTAACGGGTGAATAAACCGTATCGAGCATTATTCTGCCGATTTCCTGATCGAACCTGTCTGCGGCGGCAATTCGCTCGGAGGCCGGCACGTAGCCCCGGCCACTCTCGACCAGCATCTCCATTTTGAATTTCACATCTTCGGTCAACGTTAGAATGGTAAGATCCTTGTTTATCACCTCAACCGCCGGATCCGTTACTATGTCGCCAGCCGTAACGACACCGGCCTTGCTCGCCGAGAGCGTCATCGTTTTCGGTCCCGGCTCGGACAGTCTAATGACAAGGCTCTTAACGTTCAAAACGATTTCAGTGACATCTTCCATCACTCCGTTTATCGAACTGAATTCATGGTCGACACCCTCAATTTTGAGTGATGTTACAGCACTGCCTTCGAGGGAAGAAAGTAATATTCTCCTGAGGCTATTGCCGATTGTCGTACCGAAACCCCGCTCGAAGGGCTCGATATAGAAACGACCATACTTTTCACTCGATATCACCGCGTCTCGTTCGACACGAGTCGGCAACTCCAAACCGCGCCATGTAACTCGCATTTAGGTCTCCTATGCAACCTCTGAGTTATCAGTCCCTGACTCAAACGGGTTCTGCTTACAATTAAAAAACTTAGTCACGAAATCCGTGCAAAATATGACAATATAATACAGCAATCTAACTTCTATCTGGAGCAAAATTCCACCACCAGCAACTCCTCGACCGGAAGCTGGACATCATCTCGTGTAGGTAGTGCAACGATAGTGGCTTCCAGATTTTCTCTGGACAGTTGCAGCCAACTCTGTGCCGCAAAATTCGGGTTGGTGTCCAACTGCTCCTTTATTCTCTTTCGGCTCTTTTCAGATCTCTTGACCGTTATTTTCTCTCCGATACCCGTAGTGTAATCGCTGGTGTTGACCTTATGTCCATTAACGTAGACATGGCCGTGAGCGATTGTCTGTCTGGCGGCCTTGCGGGAAGGAGCAAAATTCAGCTTGTACACTACGTTGTCAAGCCGTCTTTCGAGTAACTGGAGCAATATTTCTCCCGTATTGCCCTTCATACGCTCAGCCTGGTGATAGCACCTTATGAATTGTCGTTCCAGAAGCCCGTAATACCTTTTTACTTTTTGCTTCTCACGCAGGCGAACACCATATTCGCTTATTCTGCCCCTGCGCCATCCGTGCATACCTGGAGTCAGATTGCGCTGTTTCTTCTCAACGGGGCACTTAGCCGTCTCACACCTGATGCCCTTGAGCATCAGCTTCATGCCTTCGCGACGGCAATGTTTACAAGATGAACCCAAATAACGTCCCATCTTATCTGTTTATCTCCATCAAAGTAATTTCTTTTTTGATAATTTATACTCTTCTTCGCTTTGGCGGCCTGCAGCCGTTATGCGGCAAAGGCGTTACATCTTCTATAGACGAGATACGCAATCCCGCCTGCTGCAAAGCCGATATGGCGGATTCTCGACCCGAGCCGGGCCCCTTGACCTTGATTTCGATCTCACGCACACCGTTACGCATCGCTGTACTGGCGCATCGCTGTGCCGCCCTTTGGGCGGCAAATGGTGTGCTCTTGCGGGAACCTTTGAAACCGACACATCCGGGCGAGCCCGAACTGATCGTTTTACCTTCCATATCCGTGATTGTAATCAATGTATTGTTGAACGTCGCTTTTATGTGTACGATGGCTCGAACAATATTTTTTCTTGCTTTTCTCTTCGCTTTTTTTGCCATTACTTTTCTCTTATTTTGTCATTATCCCGGGCAACCGCATTCTTAACGGCCTTCCTTCATACCTTTCTTGCCAGCCACTGTTTTCCTCGGACCTTTTCTGGTGCGTGCGTTGGTCTGAGTGCACTGCCCCCTTACGGGCAATCCTCTTCTGTGGCGAATACCTCTGTAACAGGCGATATCACGCAAGCGGGCTATGTTCTGAGCCACCTGCCTGCGAAGCTGGCCTTCGACGATGCAATCGCGGTCGATAATCTGCGTTATCTGGCTAAGCTCGTCTTCGCTCAGCTTGTTTGCCTTGGTGCTCTCATCGATCCCGGCTTCCTTAAGTATCTGTTTCGACGTACGCCGACCTATACCGACAACGTAAGTCAGCGCAATCAATATGGATTTGTCGTTGGGAATATCAACACCGACTATACGCGGCATATCAGCTCCTTTTCATTCTTGTTGCTTTGCTTGATAATCTATCCCGTTTATAAAATCACCCCTGGCGCTGTTTGTGCCGCGGGTTTGTACAAACCACCCGCACGACACCTCTGCGACGAACAATCTTACAATTTTCACATATTCGTTTTACCGAGCTTCTTACTTTCATACATACCACCTGCTCTCGTGGTTACCTTCCACAACAGAACGACGTTGCGAGTTGCGATTAATTTCTAAGCACGATTCGGCCTCTGTTCAGATCGTACGGCGACATTTCTACGACCACGGAATCCCCGGGCAGGATACGAATAAAGTGCATTCGCATCTTACCGGAAACATGCGCCAAGACCTGATGACCGTTCTCGAGCTCTACCTTAAACATAGCATTGGGCAGTGCATCGATCACCGTAGCCTCTAACCTAATTGTGTCTTTCTTGGGCATTTCGTCCTGTTTCGCAACTCATTTTCGCCTTTTTCAAGCCGCTTCTTACGGCCTCTGTACCGTCAATACCTTGCAACCATCATTTACTATAGCAATTGTATGCTCAAAATGCGCCGAGCTTTTGCCGTCCTTGGTTACAACCGTCCATCCATTTTTCAAAGTTCGCACGCCACAGGAGCCCGCATTTATCATCGGCTCGACGGCCAGGACCATTCCTTCGGCCAATACAATATCGTGTTTCCGCAACTCCTTGCTCACAAAGTTGGGCACTCTCGGTTCCTCGTGCATATCTCTGCCGATGCCGTGCCCGACAAAGTCTCTTACCACCGAGAATCCGGCCTGTTCGGCACATTTTTGCATCTCGGCGGCAACCTGACTCCACCTGACAGCCGGGGCCGACATTTCAACCGCGGTTTCGAGGGCACGCCGCGTAACATCCATCAACCGACGTCGCTCATCAGAAATATCGCCAATAGCAATCGTTATCGCGGCATCACCGCAATAGCCGTTGAGCCTGACGCCAAAGTCGACGCTGAGGATGTCGCCGTCTTTGAGCTTTGCCTTGCTCGAAGGAACACCGTGAACGACCTCGTCGTTAGTCGAGGCACAAATCGCACCCGGGAACGGGGCCTTGGCATACGGATTTCGAACGCCTTTGAACAAAGCCTGCGCGCCGGCCTCGGCGGTCATCTTCAGCGCTATGCTGTCAAGATGCGCCGTGGTAACTCCCGGCTGTGCAACTTCCTGTAGTTTTGAAAGAACATTTGCTACAACGGCGCCTGCCCGGCTCATCAACTCAATTTCTCTTCGGCTGCGCAGCGTTATAGCCATTTACATTAACCGTATCGAGGTCACGCCTCTTGCTTCGATACAGGATCACCGCTGCACGCGTCGTTTAGCGTATCCAGTTTTTCGAACATCGAGGCTTTCACCTCGTCAACACTTCGTCCGGCATCAAAGTCATAAACCGTATTGTTGCTCTTATAATAATTCACCAGCGGTTCCGTCTGCTGGTGATAAGTCTTTAGACGATTGGCCACCACTTCCGGTGTATCATCCGAACGCTGAACGAGTTCAGTACCGTCGTTGTCACAAACATTGTCGTTTTTCGGCTTCATATTTTCAATGTGGTAAACCGCACCACATTCAGGGCAGCTTCTTCTTCCGGTCAGCCGCGACATCACAATTTCGTCGTCTATTTCCAGGTTCAAGACAGCGTCAATTCCGAGTCCGGTCGCCGCCAGGGCCTGATCGAGCTCCTGTGCCTGATTGACCGTTCTGGGAAAACCATCCAGAACGAAGCCGGACGCCGGCGCCTTTTCAATCGCCTTTGACATCATCTCGATTATTATGTCATCCGGAACAAGCGCCCCGGAATCCATGTAACTCTGGGCCTTTTTGCCCAGTTCGGTGCCGGCGGCCCTTTCCTGCCGCAGGATATCACCGCTGGACAGATGAACCAGGTTGTATCGGTCCACAATATTCTTACATTGAGTACCCTTGCCCGCGCCGGGCGCACCTAACAACACTATTCTCATCCCTGTGCTCCTTTGATTCTACCGCTTGAACTGAAACCTTCGTAGCTTCGCATCAGGAGGTTTGCCTCTATTTTTTGAACCAGATCGAGCGAAACACTGACTACAATCAGCAGGCCGGTGCCGCCGAGAAAATTCGCAACAGAAGGCTGAATTCCCAGCCCCACTATGATCAGTTGGGGCACTATAGCAATTATTGCCAGAAATGACGCTCCAAAATAAGTGATGCGCGTCATGACAGTCTCGAGATAGTCGGCGGTCCTGCGCCCCGGCCGCAGACCCGGAATAAAACTGCCGGCATCACGCAGGTTCTTCGCCATTTCCTTCGGCTGGAACTGAACGGTCACCCAGAAGTACGCAAACAAAAAGATCAGCAGCATATACAGAACATTATACGTATATGCTCTCGGACTCAAAGCATAGCTGATCGTTTGCAGAACTCTCGAATCCGCCAGACTTTCGATGTTGAGTAGCTGCTGGATGATGATCGGCGGAAACATCATAAAACTGGACGCGAAGATGATCGGCATCACGCCGCCGTGATTGACTTTCAGGGGCAGGTAATGCCGCTGTCCGCCGTACACGCGCCGGCCCCGCATCTGCTTAGCCTGCTGAATCGGTATTCGCCGTTGTCCCTGTGTGATCAAAATGGCGCCGGCTACCACGAACACGAATGCGGCTATCAAGAACAATATCTTGGCTGGTCCGACGCTTCCGGCCGTTGCATCGAGTGATAAATCGACATTCTGCCACAGGGTCTGAACCGCCCACGGCATCCTCGATACGATTCCGGCCATAATTATAAGGCTAATGCCGTTACCTATGCCGTATTCATCTATTTGTTCGCCCAGCCACATGAGGAAAAGAGTTCCGGCGGTCATGGCGAAAACACCCATGAATAAAGCCGTTCTTTCCATGCCGCCATAGGTCATGCCCTGACCTCCCAGCAGCTTCATGAACATAATTGACTGGATCACACATATCAGAACGGTCAGGTAGCGCGTATATTCCTGTATTTTCTTATGCCCGGTCTGGCCCTCCTGGCGCAGTTTCTTCAAGGAGGGAATCACCTCGCCCAACAACATGAGAATAATCGAGGAGGTAATGTAGGGCATTATTCCCAGGCCGAACAGGCTGCTTCGGCTGAGAGTTCCGCCGGTGAACATCTGCATCATTTCCGCAGCTCTGCCCAAGGGTGTGTTCGATTGGGCCGCGCCCTCTGCAACACCTTCATAATCGAAACCAGGAACAGAGATGTGGAAACCAACTCTGTAGATCATCAGCAGCGCAACCGTGAACAATATCTTGTTCCGCAGGTCCTGGACTCTGAATATGTTGATAATTCTTGCAAGCATTATTTCGTTTCTCCGCCTCAGGCGTCCCTTAGGGAGTATCTATCTTATGTTGCAGCGTTCGGTCTCATATAATACGGTAACAAACATAGGTTAAATAACTTTTGCCGTGCCGCCGGAAGCGGTAATCTTCTCCTCAGCAGACTTACTAAATTTGTGGGCGCTTACCTGCAGCTTCCTCGTCAGGTCTCCCTTACCCAGAATTTTTACTCTGCTCTTAACGCTGTCTACAAGGCCGGCGTCGGACAATTGCTCAATGCTTACCGAGGCACCGTCCTCGAATCGCTCTAACTGACAGATATTGACAATCTCACAGCGTTTAGCGAATTTGCTGTTGTTAAACCCGCGTTTCGGCAATCGCCTGAACAGAGGCATCTGCCCGCCTTCATAGACCGAGACAGAAACCGAGCCTGCCCTGCTGCCGGCCCCCTTGTGTCCCCGGCCGCAGGTTTTGCCCTTACCGCTGCCCGAACCCCGGCCAACACGGCGACGACGCCTTTGCTTACCTACTTTGGAAGTTATTTCATGATTAAGCATCAAAATCACCTAATTATCAATCGGCAATTGTTATACGTTAACCGGTACACCGCGAAGAGATTCGACCATTTCCTTGTCTCGAAGCTCCAGCAATCCCTGCAACGTTGCTTTTACAACGTTCTTGGCCGAATTGCTTCCGTACACTTTCGTCAAAACGTCCAGCACGCCGGCGTACTCGAGCACCGCCCGGGCGCTCGAACAGGCTATAACACCGGTACCGGGACTGGCCGGCACCAGAGCTACCTTCGTAGACCTGTATCTGCCGTTGATCTGGTGTGGGATCGTCCGGCCGTCGAGGGCTATCTTGTGCAATTTCTTCTTGGCGTCCTTCACACCTTTCTCGACTGCTCGCGGCACTTCGTTGGCCTTGCCGTAACCGACGCCCACTGTTCCGGCACGATCGCCAACCACAACCAGGGCCGCAAAGCTGAACCTCCGACCACCCTTGACAACCTTGGAGCAACGATAAATCTTGACAACCGTATCCTCCAATGGCCTTTCTTCCCGTTCGGACGGGCCGGGCGCCTCACTCGGTCGCGCCGTCGGCGAAGTATCCTTCACCTTAGATGCTGTACTTTCCTTCGGAGGCGAAACCTCCTTGGCCGGAGGCGGGCCACCTTGCTCCGGAGATGAGGCCTTTTGGTCCGGCGGAGAAGCTTTGTGTTCTTCCGGCGCAGCGCCTTGCGGCTTATCCTCAGTCTCTTCAGACTCAACGTTTTTCACAGGTTCTTCTGCCAATTTCTTCTCCAAACGTTATGGTTTCTCTTTCTCAAAATGCCAATCCGGCCTTCCTCGCCGCTTCGGCAAGGGCCTTGACCCGGCCATGAAATCTGTAACGGTTCCTGTCAAAGCAAACACACTTGATGCCGACACCGAGAGCCTGCTTTGCAACGGTTTCACCTACCATTTCGGCGGCTTGCTTATTGCCGGAGTTGTTCAGTTGTTCTCGTAACGCCTTAGTTCCGGTGCTGGCCGAAGCGAGTGTCGCTCCTGCGGTATCATCGATAATCTGAGCGTAAATATGCCTGTTCGACCGATACACCGCCAGCCGCGGCCTGTCCGGCGTCCCGAACACCTTCTTGCGAACGTGATACTTTCGCCTTATTGCTGCTTTTCTATGTCTTGCTACTTTCAATTTTCAATTCCTGACTCGAAATTACTACGCCGCACCCGAGGCGAATGCTTTACCGACCTTACGTTTGATGTGCTCATCGGCATAACGGATGCCTTTGCCCTTGTACGGCTCCGGCGGTCTGATCTTGCGTATGTTGGCGGCGAACTGCCCCAGCAGCTTTTTGTCGATCGCCGAGAGCGTAAACCTCGCAGGAACATCGTTGCCCCGCGTGGCGCCGGTCTGAATCTCTATCTTCACTCCCTCGGGAACCGCAAGCTCAACGGGATGGCAGAATCCGATCTGAAATACAAGCTTGCCGCCCTGTTCTTTAACGCTGTAGCCGGTGCCATATATTTCCATCTTTTTCTCAAAGCCCTTGCTCACACCGGTAACCATATTGCCGATCAGGGCACGCATTGTCCCGTGCAACTGCTTGCTCTGACGATTCTCAGGGCGATCGTTCTCAACAATCACCTGCTTGTCGTCGACCTTTACCTTTATGCGGGGATGACGGTCGATCTGGAGCTCGCCGAGCGGACCGGTAGCCTTAACGCAAAGTCCCTTGACTTCGACCTTGACGCCTCCCGGAATATCAATGGGTTTTTTTCCTATGCGACTCATTAGCTTACCGTACAAAGTATTTCGCCGCCGATGTTTGTCTCGCGGCAGCTTCTGTCACTCATTACACCTTTACTCGTAGAAACAATGGCTATTCCCATACCGGCCAAGACTTGCGGCAGGTCGTCAACGGACGAATAGATCCTGCAGCCCGGCCTGCTCGTCCTGGTTATCTCGTCTATGATCGGCCGGCCTTGCTGGTCGTACTTCAGAGTAACCCTTATTAAGCCCTGCTTGCCGTCGTCGATGCGGTCCCAGTCTTCGATATAACCTTCCTCCTTCAGCACCTTGGCGACGCCCTCGCATATTTTCGACGCTTTGATGTTGACCTGGTCTTTTTTTATTCGCAGAGCATTGCGAATTTTCGTCAACATATCAGCTATTGGATCACTTAAGCTCATAATATCGTATCTCTTATTCCGTTATTTAAGCCAGTTGCACACGGCTTACAGTCCACTGCATACAACCGGCCGTTACCAACTGGCTTTTCTTATGCCGGGTATCTTGCCTTCATTGGCCAACGTTCTAAAACAAATTCGACAAATCTTGAATTTCCGATAGACCGCACGAGATCTGCCGCAAAGCTCACAACGCCTGTACTGTCTGACGCGAAATTTTTGCTTTTGCTTTGCCTTGTATTCCAGTGCTTTTGTTGACATTCACACACTCCGGTTAATTACCTTGTCAGGCATTTTGTGATTCACGCTTCCTGAACGGCATGCCGAAAAGCTCCAGCATTCTTCTTGCCTCGTCGTCGGTTCTCGCAGTAGTCACAAAGGTTATATTCATTCCTTGCTGAAATTCGATCTTTGCCGTGTTGATTTCGGGAAAAACACTCTGTTCGGTCAGGCCCATCGAGTAATTGCCCCTGCCGTCGAAACTTTTGTCGTTCAGACCTCGAAAGTCTCTGACTCTTGGGATAGCGAGGCTAATGAGCCGGTCCATGAATTCATACATCCTCACACCACGGAGGGTTACCTTAAGACCGGTTTCCTGCCCAGCCCTGACTTTGAAGTTTGAGACGCTTTTTCTGGCCGCGCAGACCACGGGCAGTTGCCCGGCGATCATCGTCAGGTCCTTTCTGGCAGACTCCAGAAACTTTTTGTCCAGAGTGGCTCTTCCTATGCCCATGGAAATGATGATTTTTTCCATGCGAGGCACAGCCATCCGGTTCTTGTAACCGAATTCCTCGATCAAGCTCTCGGTTATCTTCGATTTATATAATTCTTTTAACCTTGCCATTTTCTTTAATTCGCAATAGCTCAAATACTCAGGTAAAGCGTTTCCGGGCGGTCCTATTCCGGTTTTTTGACTACGCCGATTTCAGTGCCGTCGACGGTCGTACGCTTCTTGCCTTCTTTCGCACTCTGTTCATAACGAACTCTGCTGCCTTTGGAACTCTTCGGGTTCACCGGCAGCACGTTACTGATATGGATGGGCCTTTCAACATTTATCCGTCCGCCCTGCGGATTCCTGCGCGAAGGCCGGACGTGCTTCTTGGCCAAATTGTGACCCTGGACAACAACGCAGTTCCTGGCGGGTATTACCCGCAACACCCTGCCGGTTGCACCTTTATGATCGCCGGCCACGATCTCTACCATATCACCTTTTTTTACATGCAAAGCCATAACTTCACGTCTCACATTTCAAAATCGTCAGACCACCTCGCTGGCGAGCGAAATGATTTTCATATAATTTTTCTCACGAAGCTCGCGAGCAACGGCACCAAAAATTCTCGTTCCTATCGGATTGCCTTCTCCGTCAATCATCACCGCGGCGTTGCTGTCGAACCTCACGTAACTGCCGTCCGACCGTTTGACGGGGCTCTTCGTCCGGATGATGACGCACTTGTGTACTTTTTTGTCGTCCAATTGACAGTTCGCCAGAGCTTTCTTTATCGTAACACTGACAACATCGCCGACTCCCGCACTGGGTCTGGTCATCTTTCCGCGGGATCCGCCTCTACCAAGGACCTTAATGCATAATGCCGACTTGACTCCGGAATTGTCGGCTATGTCCAACATTGTTTCCTGTTGAATCATTATCTCGAATCTCAACTCACGATTGTTTTTGTTCTAAGATTTTTACAAGACGCCAACTTTTCCTCTTGCTGCGAGGTCTGCACTGGGCGATTTCGATGACGTCGCCTACGTTGCTCCGGTTGTGCTCGTCGTGAACGGCCAGCCTCGTCCTGCGCCTTACGTACTTGTTGTACTTGGGGTGCTTGACCTTGTAATCGATGGCGACTGTGACGCTCTTATTGCCGCTCTTGCTTACCACCGCCGCCGCTATTGTTTTTACTTTACTATCCTGCATATTTGCTTTTCCGTCTAAACAAGCACCTGCCAATCAGCCATTATTCGCCTTGTCGCATTATTGTCTTGATCCTGGCAATATCACGTCTGACGTTAGTAACGGCCTTTGAATTCTCAAGTTTTTCCGTAACCGCCTGCGACCGCAGATCGAACAGGCGCCTCTCGAGTTCGTCGAGTTTACCTTCAAGCTCATCCGGGCTCATTTCTCGGTAGTGCTGCGCTTTCATCTCAAGCTTTTCCTGTTACAGTGAATGCCTTCTTTTAACAAACCGGCACCTAATCGGCATCTTATGAGCGACCCTGACCAGCGCTTGTTTCGCCACGTCCTCTTCAACTCCGCCGATCTCGAAGCAAACCTGGCCCGGCCTCACTCTTGCCACCCAGAATTCGGGTTCGCCCTTGCCTTTGCCCATTCGTGTCTCCAGCGGCTTGGAGCTGACCGGCTTATGGGGAAAAATCCTTATGTAAACCTTGCCCTCACGATGTAAAAAATGAGTCGCTGCAATTCTGCCGGCTTCAATATTCCGCGCGGTTATCCAACTTGTCTCCAAAGCCTGTAAGCCATAGTCACCGAACGCCACATAATTGGCTCGCGACGCATTGCCTTTCATCCTGCCGCGTTGGCTTTTTCGGTGCTTCACTCTTTTTGGCATCATCGCCATATGTCATACACCTTTGCAAAAGTGTTACTATCGAGGTAATCACCTCGATCAAAATCTTCAATGATCAACTTGTCTCGTTTGTATCCGGTTTACTGCTTGTCGTTTCATCGGGCTGCGCCTGAGCAGGCGGTGCGGCCGGCTCTTTATTAGCAGGGGCCTTACCACTACGACTCGCCTCGGATTTGCCGCCGCCCCGGCCTCTCATTGCCGGACTTACACGTCTCGGCGGACGTCTCCTACGCTGCGGCCCCGGTGTAATTTCCTCGCCGAACTTGCCTCTGTAAATCCACACCTTTACGCCGATCGTACCGTAGGTGGTTCTTGCCGCTGCTACGGCATAATCAACATCGGCATCCAACGTATGCAGCGGAATGCTGCCGAGTTTCTGCGTCTCTCTCCTGCGCATCTCCGAACCGGCGAGCCGGCCGGAGCAGATAATCTTGACGCCCTTGGCGCCGGCGTTCATCGCTGCTTCGCAGAACTGTTTCATCGTACGTCTGAAAGAAGCCCTTTTGCCCAACTGCTCGCCTATAGCCTCGGCCACTATAGTGGCGTTCAGGTCCGGCTCTTTAATCTCAACGACGTTAACGTTGATCTTGTGACCCGTGATATCTTCAAGTTCTTCCCGTAGCTTATCTACTTCGCCACCCCGAGGCCCTATGACCACGCCGGGCCGAGCGCTGTGCAATGTAACTTTTATCTCATTTCGTGTCCGTATGATCTCGGTCTTGGCCACCGCGCCTTTGGGCATACGGCGGTTAAACCTGTTGTCGACGTACCGGCGGATCTTCTGGTCTTCGACAAGGAAATCGCCATAATTGGCTTTGGGGGCGTACCACGTGCTTCGCCACCCAAGATTTACTCCCGTCCTGAAACCTACTGGCGATACTTTTTGACCCATAGTCCCGTTTCTCTTATTGCTCTGTCAATTTCTGATCGTTTTCTTATATTTGCGTAACCGTTACGTGTATGTGGCACGCCTTTTTGCGAATCGGATGCGCTCTGCCTCTATCTTTTGCGATGAATCTTTTCGTGCCGATCCGAAGCCCCGCATCGTCGACGCGGGCGCAGCTAATATACAGATTATCGGTATCCGCCTGCTGTTCGTCTGCGTCGGCAACCGCGGCTTTCAAGACCTTATCTATCATTTCAGCGGCGCGTTTGCCCGTGAATTTAAGGATATCCATTGCGTCCTGCACACTGCGACCGACTATCAACTCAGTGACCAGCCGAGCCTTTCTTGCTGAGATCGGAGCATAGCGATACGAGGACCGCCAATCCGCCAGATCGTTTGGCTCCACCGATAATGCCGTTGCCAGACGGCGAATGTCATCGGCGCTCGGTTTGGGCTTGAAAAGACCCTTTTGCCAGTTCCTGACAGCTACCGCCGCCTTTTGCCTGTCGAACGCCCCCCTTGCAAGATGACCGGCCAGACTGTCCACGCTCATATTACGATGGCGGCAAAGCTCTCTTAGTTTCTCATCGCTTAACATAATTGCTTATCTTATTATTTTCTTACTTGCATGGCCTTTGAACAAACGTGTGGGTGAAAACTCACCCAACTTGTGTCCCACCATGTCTTCGGTTACAAATACCTTGTGAAACATCTTGCCGTTGTGAACCATAAACGTAAAGCCAACGAACTCCGGGACTATCGTACATCTTCTCGCCCAGGTCTTGATAGGCTCACGAGAACCCGAGGCAGTTTGCCTGTTGACCTTGGTAAACAGTTTCTCATCAACAAACGGTCCTTTTTTCAGAGATCTTCCCATTTCACTTTTCTCGTGTATCTTTCGCTCGATGCTTCAATAGGTGAGCACGGCGAAATTACAGGGCTAATTGTTTTTGTCGTTTGGTTTTGCGCCTTCGGATAATTCTGTTATTGCTCGGTTTTCTCGGATTCCGCGTCTTGCCGCCTTTTGCAAGCACACCGGTCGGCGAGCATGGATGTCTGCCGCCGTTGGATCTTCCCTCGCCACCACCCATCGGGTGTGCGACCGGATTCTTTGCCTTGCCTCTTACTCGCGGCCTGCGACCCATATGCCGCTTTCGCCCGGCCTTGCCGATCCTTACGTTCTGATAGTCGGGATTGCTCAATCGACCGATTGTCGCCCGGCATTCCTTGCGGAGCATTCGCATTTCGCCGCTCGGCAGAATAACGGTGACCCAATTGCCTTCCTTGGCCATTATTCTTGCTGCGCTGCCGGCACCTCTGACCAGCTTGCCTCCCTGGCCGGGCCGCATCTCGATGTTGTGAATTTCCATACCCGACGGAATAGCCGAAAGCGGCAGTGCGTTGCCAGTCTTAGGCTCAGAGGAAGGCCCGCTTTCTACGAAGTCTCCCTTCCTTATGCCCAGTGGCGTCAATATGTATTTTTTATCGCCATCGGCGTAGTGCAACAGCGAAATGAAACAATTCCTGTTAGGATCGTATTCAATGGTCGCAACTTTGCCGGGAACGCCGTCCTTGTCTCGCTTGAAGTCAATAATGCGATACATCCTTCTTGCGCCGCCGCCTCTGTATCGAGTTGTTGTTATACCATGATGATTCCGGCCGCCATTCTTCCTGATTCGCCTGCACAGCGACTTCTCCGGGTTAGTCGCGGTCAAATCGCCATAGTCATTAACCGAACTGTTTCTCCGCCCGGCGCTTGTTGGTTTATATACTCTAATGCCCATAATAGCAACTTTCGGTTATCAATTCTTCGTTCGGCAAATCTCTTCCGCGATCTACCTATTCATGCAAGCCAGGATCCTAATCAGAACAAATCAATATGATAGTCGGGATCGAGGTATACAACCGCCTTCTTCCAGCTCGGCGTCATACCGAACGATCTGCCTTTTCGGCGGTACTTGCCTTTGCGGTTGGCGGTCCTGACTTTCTGGACTTTTACGTTGTAAATTCTTTCCACTGCGTTCCTTATCTGAGTCTTATTGGCCTTCTTATTCACTTCGAAGGAATACGCACCCTTAATATTGGCAAAATGCATCCCCTGCTCGGTGATTAGAGGCTGAATTATAATATTATAATCATCCACATTAATACCCGTTATTCTTCAGCCGTCCGATCTTGCTCCAGAACCGACAAAAGAGCTTCCTTCGTCACTAACATCTTACGGTGGCCGCAGATGTCGCCGGCGTTTAGCCGGCTCACAGGAAGGACAGCCACTTTCGGAACATTATTTGCCGACTTTCGCAGATTGGAATCTTCCGAATCTGTGGTAACAAGACAACTGCGGTCGATTTTCAGGTTACTTAAAACCTCTACAAAGTCCTTCGTCCTCGGCCTGTCGAACTTCAGTCCATCAACAACAATAACGTCGTTATCCAGAAGCTTTGCCAGTATGGCCGAGTCCCTGGCCAGTCTTCTTTGCTTTTTAGGCATGCGCTTGCTGAAGTCTCTGGGGACCTTGGCAAAAGTCATGCCGCCGCCGCGACGCTTGCCCGTTCTGATGTTGCCGACTCGCGCGTTTCCGGTCCCTTTTTGCCTGAACAACTTTCCACCCGAACCGGCCACCATACTTCTGCTCTTGGTTGCGGCCGCGCCGACGCGCTTATTGGCCTGATACATGACGATTGCCTGCTTGAGCAACGGATATCTAACAGACCCGCCGAAAACAGCTTCATCAACTTTTAAGCTGTCAACCTCTTCCCCGTCTTTATTATAAACAGCCAAATCTATCATTTTCGATAATTCCATTACAGTGTTATTTACGCCTTGCCGGCGCTGCGAATAATACAATAACCGCCGGCCGGGCCGGGTATGGAACCTTTGACGACCAGCAAATTCTTCTTTTCATCAATGTTCACCAGCTCATGATTTTTCGTCGTGACCCGAACGTTCCCTGATTGGCCCGCCATTCTCTTGCCTCTCTTCGGACCGGGCCCCCGGCCGGCATCACTCGCAAAGCTCGCTATCGAGCCGGGCGCTCTGTGCTTTCGCTCGGTGCCGTGTGAAGCTGGGAAGCCGCCGAAACCGTGCCGTTTCATTACGCCGGTAAAGCCTTTGCCTTTACTTGTACCAATCACATCAACGAACTCATCGTCTGAAAAAACCGACACCGTCAGAGAATCACCCGACTGGTACTGCAACTCTGCATCGTCGGCCAACCGCATTTCTCTGACAAACCTCTTGGGCGTCGTATTGGCCCTGGCGGCATGGCCGATCTCCGGCCGCTTTCTTCGAACCGCTTTGGTTTCATCGAAACCGAGCTGTACCGCGTTATAGCCATCACTCTCAACGGTCTTTGCTTGCGTAACGACGCAGGGACCTGCCTCTATGACCGTAACAGGCACTGAATCACCCGCTTCGTTGTATACCTGCGTCATCCCGACTTTTTTTCCCAATAGCATCGCCATAATTTCTTAGCTCTTATTCTCGTGACTCGAATCACGCCTGCGGGCGCTGCCCGAATCAGGCTTTTATTCTTACAAAGACTCCGGCCGGCACCACCAGACGGTTCAATACCTCGACCGTTCGTGCGTTGGCCTCGTAAATATCGACCAGACGTTTATGAGTCCTCAGTTCAAACTGCTCGCGCGCTTTCTTGTCTATGTGCGGACTTCTCAGCACTGTATATCTTTCAACTCGCGTAGGCAAAGGAACCGGACCACTGACACGGGCATTGGTCTTTCGAGCATGCTCTACAATTTCCTTCGCAGATGCATCAAGAGCCCTGTGATCGTAAGATTCCATCTTGATTCTTATTCTCTCGGTATCAGCAGCCATAATTTTCCTCTACGCTACTTCACAGCCTAACCCAAGCCTTCTATGCCCACATATTGCCCATTTGGACTATTCTGCCAGTTTCACAACAAACATTCCGTTTCTTACCCATCTTAACCATCAGCACCTTGCGCCACCTTCACTTATGATGCGAATACACATTTTCTAAAGTCAGTTTACAGTTTTCCTGCAAAGCATTGAACCAGTCTTACTTGATTCTGGCAGGAGAGGCCTGTCCTTGGTCAATGACTGCTGACTTCCGCTTTGCCCTCCGGCATCAGCCGCCGGGTGAAAACTCTCAGCAATCAATTGTCAATTTCGCCTTCCTTTAAACTTGGATTCAGATCAGTTCCGGCTTATCCAAAACCATCCTTGGGCCGTTACCACACAGCCCCGTAAAACTCAAACAAGCCGTCCTGACCACAAAATCACAGACATGCCACAGCCCAACTAAGTCGCAAAGCCATCCCTGGCGATGCTCGCCACGGCCGAAAACTTAGCAAAATACCATACAAATCCGGCATTGTCAACATAATGCAGAGAATTTTTCCGAAAAACACAAAAAAATCAAAATTTTTACAAAACAACCTGTTTGGCAATCTGCTCTGGAACCTTTTCGTAGTTTAACGGCTCCATCGTAAATGTTCCCCTGCCGCCGGTTACGCTTCGGATTTCACTCGAATATCCGAAAGTCTCGACAAGAGGTGCTTTGGCGTCGATGACCTGCATATTTCCATGCGCCCGGCAATTGGTAATGACGCCCCTTTTTGCGAGCAGGTTTCCCTGAACCGCTCCGAAATTGGCCAGCGGGACTACTATCTGCAACCGCATGACCGGCTCAAGCAAGATCGGTTCGGCTTGCGATACCGCCTTCTCCAGAGCCGTCGCGGCAGCCTGCTCGAAAGCCAGGCCGGATGAATCCACAGAATGAAAGGAGCCGTCAAGCAACGTAACCTTAATCCCGACAACGGGATAACCGGCCAGAGGGCCACTACCGAGAGCATCCCTGCTTCCCCTTTCCACATCGGGAACAAACTCTCTCGGAACCGCATCGCCCCCGGCAACGTTCTCGAACTCAACCTCCGTCAGCCAGTGGCCGTCTTCGGTCATCAGCGGCTCAACCCGAAGAATCACGTGGCCGTATTGGCCGTGCCCACCGGTCTGACGGACGAATTTTTCCTCCCCTTCTGCGGTTTTCGTGATTGCTTCGCGATATGCCACTCGGGGCTTGCCGACTCTTACATTGACGCCTTTTTCTCTTATCAGCTTGTGTTGAAGCACCTCAAGGTGCAATTCGCCCATGCCGCTTATGATAGTCTGGCCCGTCTCAGGATCCGTTTTGCACTCGAAAGTCGGATCCTCTCGCCTCAGATCGGCCAAAGCATCGGCCAGCTTTGCCTTTTCAGCGGTTGTTTTGGGCTCGATCGACATGTTCATGACAGTCTGGGGAAACGTGATGCTCGGCAGACAGACTGGTTTTTTGGGGTCACATATCGTATCGCCGGTGAGAGACTGTTTGAGCCCCACAACAGCCACGATATCCCCGGCTGCGGCTTCGTCGAGAACTATTCGCTCCTTCGCGTGCATCTCGAATATTCTGGTAATATTCTCGCGCTTGTCACGATTGGCATTCAATACCCTGCTGCTTGATTTAAGCCTGCCCTGATATATTCTTAGAAAGCTCAGATCGCCGTGAACGTCGCCGGTGATCTTGAACGCAAGAGCAACCAGACTGTCGTTCGGGTCGCACTTAATGGATACGGTCTTGTCCGGCTTGCCCGGCTTGTGCCCGGTAAGGACCTTCCTCTCAAGAGGCGAGGGCAGAAATTCTACGACACCGTCGAGCAGCCTCTGCACACCGATATATTTCAAGGCCGATCCGACAAATACAGGATGGAGTTTCCCGCTAAGCGTTCCCGTCCTGATTGCACGTTTAATCATAGCAATATCGATCAGTTTATCGTGGACGTAGTTGTCCAAAAGCTCGGTGTCGTGCTCGGCTGCAAGCTCGATCAGCTCATTTCTGCGTCGCTGAGCGAGTTCTTTCATTTCAGCGGGAATATCACTCTCGTCGAACGTCGCTCCCATCTTCTCAGGTTTGTAGAAAACCGCCTGCATATTCAGCAGGTCCACCACCCCCGAGAATGAATCCTCTGCGCCGATGGGCAACTGCAGCATAACCGGATTAGCCAAAAGTTTGTCTCTGATGCTGTCTATGGTCATCTCGAAATCGGCGCCGACTTTATCCATCTTGTTGACAAAGCAAAGAGAAGGCAGCTCGTATTTTTGTCCCTGGCGCCAGACAGTCTCGCTCTGAGCCTGCACGCCCTCGCTGCCGTCAAAAACCGCTACCGCTCCGTCAAGGACGCGCAAAGACCTCTCGACTTCGGCCGTAAAATCGATATGACCCGGCGTGTCGATGAGATTTATCCCGAAGCCTTTCCACGGACATTTTGTCGCCGCCGAAGTGATTGTAATGCCTCTTTTCTGCTCTTCCTCCATGTAGTCCATAACCGCCGTGCCGTCATGTACTTCGCCCATTTTATAGGTTTTGCCGGTATAAAAAAGCACTCGCTCGGTCACCGTCGTTTTGCCGGCGTCGATGTGAGCCATTATCCCGATATTACGAAGTTTTTCCAGGTCACCCGACATTTTTCTTTACCCAGTTAAGCGAGAACACTATATAGAAAAACTGCCACGGTCGGTTTCACAAACGCACCGTGGCAGTGATAAAAAACGATTTCTACCAGGCGAAGTGAGCAAAAGCCTTGTTCGCCTCGGCCATTCTGTGGATGTTTTCCCGCGTGGTCATTGCGCCGCCACGCTCGTTATAAGCGTCCATCAACTCGTCTGCCAGACATTGGCACATGGGTTTGCCTTTTTTGGATCTTGCAGAGACCAATATCCATCTGAAAGCAAGCGACTGCTGCCGCTTGGCGTTGACCTGCATCGGAACCTGATAGCTGGCCCCGCCGACTCGCTTGCTACGCACTTCTATCAACGGCTTGGCGTTGTTAATCGCCTTCTCGAAAATTTCGAGAGGACCGGCATCCGGGATGTTCTTGTCCATGATTTCCATCGCGTCATAGAACACCCGCTGAGCGGTACTTTTCTTGCCGTCCCACATCAGACGATTGATGAACTTCGAGACCAGCTTGTTGTTGTACTTCGGATCCGGCTTAAGTTGTTGGTTGGAAGCGGTAAATTTTTTTGCCATTACTTTCCTCTATACATGGTCCGGCAGACTATAGCCCTTTGCCCAAAGCGGCCGGCAATTCGATTACCGAATCATTTTGCTTTCCTCGTACCATATTTACTTCTGCCCTGCTGTCGATTTGCCACGCCTGCACAGTCGAGAACACCCCGAACAATATGATACCTTACACCCGGCAGGTCTCTTACTCTGCCTCCACGAATAATAACGGTGCTGTGTTCCTGGAGATTGTGGTCGATCCCCGGAATGTAGGCTGTTACTTCTTTGCCGTTTGTCAACCTGACACGCGCTATTTTACGCAGAGCGGAGTTCGGCTTCTTTGGCGTTTGAGTCCTTACTATAAGGCAAACGCCTCGTTTCTGCGGTGATCCGCTGATGTCGGATACACGCTTTCGCCTCTTCGATTTCGATCGCGGGCGCCTTACTAACTGATTTAAAGTCGGCATAATACTCGTAATCCCTGATTCTTGATATCAACTAATCCTGACAGCCTATTCACAGGATAACCCATTATTGTACTGTTAATCTCGTAGATTCCAATAGATTTTACAGCCATATTGTAACTTTTTTGTAAAATTTTAGACAGCGACGCCTTGATGCGCGCCAATCAGACAAAAGGGACCTCCCCTTTGTCGCATCCACAGTTGTAGAGACCGGACAAAACCACAGCAAAAACAATTCGGATTGCGTATACCCAAATCGTTTAGATTCCCAAGGCTTCCCTGACGGCGGCATCGGCCTTTGCTTCGGCTTCCTTGGCTTCTTTCATCTCCTCGACCTCGGCGAATTCCTTCGGCAGCGGCGCCTCGACCAGATGTTTGACCTTGATGTCCAGATGCGGCTTGAAGGCTGTTCCGGCCGGTATCAAGTGACCGAGGATAACGTTTTCCTTCAGACCGTGCAATTCATCAATTTTGCCCGCCAGAGACGCTTCGGTAAGGACTTTGGTTGTTTCCTGGAAACTCGCCGCGGCGATGAAGCTCTCCGACCACAGCGATGCCTTCGTGATTCCCAAGAGCAACGTGATAGCGGTCGCAGGCCTCGGTTTCTTGCCGATAGCTCCCCTGCCGCCGATGCTCTCTACCTTTTCATTGATGGCAGCCAGTTCCTTCTTGTCGATAATCTGGCCTTCCTTCACCTCCGTGGCGTCTCGGGGATCAGATATCTTCAAGCTGCCCGTAAGTTTCTCATTCTCTTTCCTGAACACGAACTTATCGACAACCTCGCCCGGCAAAAACGAACTGTCGCCGACCGATTCGATCTCGACCTTTCGCATCATCTGGGCACAAATTATCTCAATGTGCTTATCATTGATGTTTACATTCTGAGAACGATAAACGTTCTGTATCTCTGTGGTTAGATATCTTTGCAGGGCTTCTTCACCCTTGATCCGGAGAATATCATGCGGCACCAGCGGACCGTCGGTCAGGGCATCGCCGGCCTCCGCAAGGTCGCCGGTGTGAACGTTTAAATGCCTGTCGCGCGGGACGTGGTGCTCTTTTTCCATCCCGGATTCACTTCGGACTGTGATCGTCATTTTACCCTTGCGTTTGTCACTTCTGAGTTCGACTCGCCCGCTGATCTCAGCCATCGCGGCCGGATCTTTTGGCTTGCGCGCTTCGAATACTTCCGTGACTCTCGGCAGGCCGCCGGTGATATCCTGAGTTCCGCCGGTGGCTCTCGGCTGATGGGCGAGCAACTGGCCCGCCTGAACCTGCTGGCCTTCAAGGACCTCGATTCTTGCGCCGGCGGGCAGGTAGTGAACGTCGAGTATCTTGCTGTCGGCGTCCTCAATGATGATCTGGGGATGCTTGTCGCCCTTGTGCTCGATCACGACCGGTTTGCCGATCTGCCCTTTTCGCTCTTCCTCAATTCCGATGGTCTCGCCTTCGATGATATCGACAAATCGAATAATTCCCTCTACCTCAGCCAGTATCGGCGTACGGTGCGGATCCCATTTGAACAACGATGCCCCGACCTTGACTTTCTTGTTGTCCTTGACAACAATAGTGGCGCCGTACGGGACCTTGAACCTGTCCAATTCGCGGTCCTTATTGTCGAGAACAGCGATTTCGCCGTTTCGCTTCAGGGCCACCGTCACCGTTTTGCCGTTTTGTTCGAACTCGACGGCGTTTATATCGCGATATTGAATCTTTCCGCCATGTGTGGCCCTTTGCTCTCTTTCAAGAATAGCTCTTTCGGCAACGCCCCCGGTGTGGAAGGTCCTTAACGTCAACTGCGTGCCAGGCTCGCCGATCGATTGGGCGGCGACTATTCCGACAGCAGAGCCCTCTTCGACCAACAGTCCCGTGCTCATGTCCCAGCCGTAACACTTGGCGCATACGCCGAACGGACTGTCGCAGGTCAAAGCGCTCCTGACCCGGATGGTGTCGAGCCCCAGAGCCTCGATTTTTGCAGCCGCTTCAGTTGTTATAACCTCATTTTCGCGCACGATCATCTCGTTAGTGATCGGATTACGGATGTTGTCCCTCGCGGTTCGGCCTATGATCAGCTCCGAAAGAGGTATGTCGACTTGCTGGCCACGACTGACCGCGCCTTTGGTGATACCCTGAAGGGTCTGGCAATCACGCTCAATCACGATGACATTCTGCGCCACATCAATAAGCTTGCGAGTAAGATAACCGGAGTTGGCCGTCTTAAGCGCAGTATCGGCCAAACCCTTTCGCGCTCCGTGCGTCGAGCTGAAATACTCAAGAACCGTCAGTCCTTCGCGGAAATTGGACTTAATCGGAGTTTCAATAATCTCGCCGCTGGGCTTGGCCATCAACGCCCTCATCCCCGCGAGCTGTTGAATCTGGTCCACACTGCCCCTCGCCCCGGAATCACTCATAAGGAAAATGGGGTTCAGATAAGGCCTCCCGTCATCCGTAGTATCTTCTCTCAACCCCCTCATCATCTCGCTGGTTACGGCCACTCGCGCGTTTGTCCATGCGTCGATAACCTGGTTGTACCTTTCGCCTTCAGTCAGTACTCCATCGTTGTAATTGCTGCGTATCTTGTTGATCCTGGATTCGGTCAGATCTATGATCCCGGCTTTTTTGGTCGGTATCTTCAGGTCGGTTACGCCAAAGCTCAATCCCGCCAGCGTTGCATATTTGAACCCCAGCTCCTTTATTCTGTCCAGCAGCTCCACCGTTTTGGAAGCGCCCGTGAGTTCAAAACAGTCACTAATCACTCGGCTCAGTCTCCTCTGCGACATTGTCATATTGTAAAACGGCATTTCTTCGGGAAGCATATCGTTGAAGATGCACCGCCCCGCGGTTGTCTCAATCATCTTCGGATTATGCACCTCTTCAGATTCGCTAACAACTCTGGCGTTATCGCGTCGGATCCTGATCATTTTGTGCAATCCGATCTTGCCGCTATCCAGGGCCATCATTGCCTCAAAGGCGTCTCTGCATGCCAATAGCTGCTCGTTTGGCGGCGCCTCCCGCATATCAATGTGGGTAAGATAGTAATTACCCATCACCATATCCTGTGAAGGCCCAACCATCGGCGAGCCGTTTGCCGGCGAGAAGATATTGGCAGTGGTCATCATAAGAATGTGAGTTTCGGCCTGGGCTTCGACGCTCAGCGGCAGATGCACCGCCATCTGGTCGCCGTCGAAGTCGGCATTGAATCCCCTGCAGGCCAGCGGGTGAAGCATAATGGCGTTACCCTCGACGAGTACGGGCTCGAAAGCCTGAACGCCCATTCTGTGGAGGGTCGGAGCACGGTTCAGCAGGACGGGATGCTGGTGAATAACTTCCTCCAGAACGTCCCAAACCTGTTCGTCACGTCTTTCGATCATCCTCTTGGCACTCTTGATCGTATCGGCCAGTCCGTGCTGCTTGAGCTTGCGAATTATGAACGGCTGATACAATTCCAGGGCTATCTTCTTGGGCAGGCCGCACTGATAAAGCTTCAAATTGGGGCCAACGACGATTACCGACCGCGCGGAGTAGTCCACGCGCTTTCCGAGCAGATTCTCTCTGAATCGGCCCTGTTTGCCCTTGATCATATCCGTCAATGATTTCAGGGGACGATTGTTGCTGCCGAGTACGGATCTGCGGCAACGGCCGTTATCCAGCAGCGAATCCACCGCCTGCTGAAGCATGCGCTTCTCATTGCGAATAATCACTTCAGGAGCATTAAGATCCATCAGCTTCTTCAAACGATTGTTCCGGTTGATGATTCTCCGGTAAAGATCATTCAGGTCGCTGGTGGCAAAATTATCCCTTTCCAACAATACCAACGGTCTCAGATCCGGAGGTATGACCGGTATGACTTCCATTACCATCCATTGAGGCTTGTTCTCACTGTTCTTAACCTGGTTGATAATCTTGAGCCGTTTTGTCAGGTCTTTGATCTTCTGCTTGCTGTTGGTTTTGGTGATAGCCTGCCGGAGCTGGACGCTGATCTCTTCCAGATCTAAATTTTCCAACAGGGCACTTATGGCCTCGGCGCCCATCAATGCCTTGAAACCCTTGCCGTATTTATTGAAGGCGTCACGGAATTCTTCTTCGGTGAGCAGTTGGCCGACCTTCAGCGGCGTTTCCCCCGAGTCGACCACGACATATTCCTGGAAATAAATGACCTTCTCGATATCGGCACTTTTCATGGCCAGGATATTTCCTAACCTGTTCGGTATCGCCTTAAAAAACCAGATGTGTACAATCGGCGCAGCCAGATTAATATGGCCCATGCGTTTTCTTCGCACCCGGCTGTGGGTCACCTTGACACCACATCGGTCACAGATGATTCCCTTGAATTTCGTGCCCTTGTATTTTCCGCAAGCGCATTCCCAATCGCGTTCGGGTCCGAAGATTCGCTCGCAAAACAGTCCGTCTTTTTCCGGTCGATAGGTGCGATAGTTGATCGTCTCGGGCTTGCGCACCTCGCCGAAAGACCAACTGCGAATATCATTCGGACCGGCAAGCGAAATCTTCACCGAACCGTAATCATTTATGCGATCGTATATACTTCCCAACATTTGTGGCCCCTTACAATCGATACTCGCCTAAGCGATTATCAATAATTATCTTTTAAAGAGCGGTGCCGCCCAGTCTTTTCTTTTCGAGTTGAATATTCAGGCCCAGGCCCCTTATCTCATTGCACAACACGTCAAACGACAGCGGGGTCCCCGCTTCGAGTGTGTTTTGTCCCTTGACCATAGACTCGTATATCTTAGTCCGTCCCTCGACGTCGTCGCTCTTAACGGTGAGCATCTCCTGCAATGTGTACGCGGCGCCGTATCCTTCGAGCGCCCAAACCTCCATCTCTCCGAACCTTTGCCCGCCGGTTCTGGCTTTGCCCCCGAGCGGCTGCTGAGTGATCAGGCTGTACGGGCCTGTCGCTCTGGCGTGAATCTTATCATCGACGAGATGGTGCAGTTTCATCATATAGATGTACCCAATCGTCGCCCGCTGGTCGAAAGGCTCACCCGTTCTGCCGTCGTATAATTGCGTCTTCAATGTTTCAGGGACATTCGCAGAGAACTCGTCGTCGGACGGCCCCAGACCTTTCTCCTCAAGTTCCGCGTTTCTATCGTCGATCATCTTGTTAGCCTCGGCGGTCAATTCCTGTATATCCTGTTCCGAGGCGCCGTCGAAGACCGGCGTGACGGCGTTGAAGCCCAACACCTTTGCGACCCAGCCGAGATGCGTCTCGAGAATCTGGCCCACGTTCATTCGACTCGGAACACCGAGAGGATTGAGCAGAATATCCAGGGGAGTGCCGTCCTCCATAAACGGCATATCCTCTTCCGGCATTATCTTGGCGATGACCCCCTTGTTGCCGTGACGCCCCGCCATTTTGTCACCGATCGACAGCGGCCTCTTTATAGCTACATAAATCTTAGCCATCTGCAACACGCCGCTCGGCAGTTCGTCGCCGTGTTTGAGACTTTCGATTTTGCGTTTTCTCTCCTCTTGAACTTCACTGATCTTAGGCAGGAATTTATCCACGATCTTCTGCACGTCATCTCGCATTGCGGCGGGTTTTACCCACTTGATGCTGAAGTTTTCTATCTGCTCGTGGATAACCTCGTCATCCTCGCTTGCTCCGACTTTCTGCCGCGTGGACGGATCTACGATATTGACCTTGTATTTATCGTGGATCGCCTCGATCATTTGTCTGAATATGGTGCATTCCTTGACTCGTGTCTTGGCTTCAAGTTCCTTTATCTCGCCGGCAACAGCTTTTTTCTGCTCATCAGTGCCGGCTCCGCGCCTGGTAAAGCGCTCGGTCTTTATCACTACACCCTCGTAACCGCTGGGCAGCTCGAGCGAGTCATTCTTCACATCTTCGCCGGCTCTTCCGAATATGGCGTGAAGCAGTTTTTCTTCCGGGGTCAGCTCCGTCTTGCTCTTCGGGACGACTTTGCCGACCAGAATATCGCCGGGAGACACTCTTGTGCCCGGACAGACAACTCCATGCTCATCGAGGTTGCGCAGAGCCTTTTCGCTGACGTTGGGTATATCGCAGGTAAATTCCTCTTTGCCCAGACGCGTTTCCCTGACTTCAGCCGTGAACTCGTCTATATGGATACTCGTGAAGCTGTCGTTTTTGCAGAGCCTTTCGCTGACAATGATCGCATCCTCGAAGTTGAAGCCGTCGAAAGAGACAAATCCTACGAGAATATTCTTGCCGAGAGACAGTATTCCATCGGATGTGCCTCCTCCGTCCGCTATCACCTGGCCGCCTTTTACTTTTTGACCGAGTTCGACAATCGGCTCCTGATTGAGGCAGGTTCTTTCGTTGAGACCTTCATATTTGTAAAGCTTGTATTCGTCGGTGTGGTTAATAACTATTTTGCTTGCGTCAACCGCCGTAACGGTCCCGCTATTGGTGGCGCGAACGACCATGCTCGAGTTTTTGCCGACCGCTTCTTCCATCCCTGTGCCGACCAGCGGCGGTTCGGTCTTCAAAAGCGGAACGGCCTGTCGCTGCATGTTCGAGCCCATCAGTGCGCGGTTCGCGTCGTCGTGCTCGAGAAACGGAATCAGCGATGCTGAGACACCGACGATCTGTTTGGGTGAAATATCAACGTAACCGACGTCTTTGCTGGAAACTTCCGCAAGTTCGCCCTCCTCTCTTGCCAGGACCAGACCTTCCTTTATTTTGCCGGTATCCCGATCGACGGCGCTCGGCGGTGCAAATATGGCTTTCATCTCCTCATCGGCTCGCAAAGACTCCACTTCGTCGGACACCTTGCCGTTTTTGACCTTGCGGTAGGGGGTAAGCAAAAATCCGTATTCGTCCACTTCGGCGAAAATCGCCAAAGAAGCGATCAGCCCTATGTTCGTTCCTTCGGGCGTCTCAATGGGGCATATCCTGCCGTAGTGGCTAATGTGAACGTCGCGCACTTCAAAGCCGGCCCGCCTTCTGTTCAATCCGCCCGGCCCCAGAGCGGACAGGCGTCTTTCGTGAGTCAGTTGGCTCAGGGCGTTGGTCTGATCGACGACCTGGCTCAGCTCGCCCCTGCCGAAGAAATAGTTGATACTGCTCGAGACACTTTTTGAGTTTACCAGGTCCGCGATACGCAGGGTATGTTCGGGGTCCCGCTTCATACTCATCCGTTCCTGAACCGTACGACGCAGCTTGAGCAAACCCTTCCTGATCTCATCGGACGCCAGCTCATCGATCGTGCGCAATCTTCTGTTGCCCAGGTGGTCGATGTCGTCAACCTGGCCCTCATTGTTGCGCAAAGCCATTATGTACTTCATCGTCTTGAAGAAATCGTCCGGCCTCAGGGTCATTTCACTCTCGTCAACCGACTGGTTAAAGGTCCTGTTGATCCTGAAGCGGCCGACCCTGCCGAGGCGGTAGCGATTCGAATCAAAGAACTTCTCGGCAAAAAACGTCTCGGCTTTCTCCTTATTCGGGGGATTGCCGGGCCTTAGCCTCATGTAGAATTTCAATAGGGCCTGTTCATGGTTCTCGCAGTCGTCTTCGGCAAGGGTATTAAGAATCAGGATATCTCGGGCGTTTTCGATAACTTCCACCGATGCCTTCGACTTCTTCTTGGCTTGCTTTCCGCCTTTCGGTGTTTCATACGCGGCCTGTATTATCGAGACCTTGTCGCTTATCTGCGAACCGGCGTCGACTATAATTTCGCCTGATTCTTCGTCCACGATCGGCTCAACGGCCCACATCGTCGGAGTCAGCTTGGAGACGGCAACGGTAGTCGTATCATAGAAATTCCGCAGGATCTGTGCCGTAGTACCGTACTCCTCGGACATCGCGCGCAGGAATACGGTAGCCGGAATCTTGCTCGACTGGTCGATCCTGACTACCAGAATGTCCTTGTTGGTTACCGCTATCTCGATCCAACTGCCTCGCTCGGGTATGACCCGCCCGCCGTGCAGAACTCTGTCGCCTTCCTTGCTCTCGATGAGAAAATCAACACCCGGACTTCGGTGCAACTGGCTGACGATCACCCTTACAGCACCATTAACGATGAACTCGCCACCGCCTATCATGACGGGCATTTCCCCGAGATACATCGCCTGTTCGGCCAGGTCATCTCCTTCTTTGCTTCGCAATCTACACCAGATTTTCAACGGATAACCGTAGGTCAACCTCAACTGACGGCACTGCGTGGGCGTGTAATGCGGACTCTCCAGCTCATAATAGAGGTATTCCAGCACCATTTTTTTGTCGTAGCTCTCGATAGGAAAAGTTTCCTGAAAAATGGCTTCGAGCCCGATGCCCTTTCTCTTGGTCGGCGCAACGTCTCTCTGCAGAAACTTTTCGTAGCTTTCTCTTTGTACCGCCACCAAATTTGGAGTTTCAACAGCGTCCTGCATCCTGCCAAAATTACGAAACGTTCGGCTCGTATTGTTATCATGCATTACTTATCTCCAGCATTAAATGCCCCAATAGCCCGGCAAGAGCAACCGCATCCGACTGCTCTTGTCACAGACTCCCAACAAAAAGGGCAGGCGCCGTGCCGACACCATGTCCTATTTTACTTCCACAACCGCTCCTGCCGCCTCAAGCTGCTCGCGGGCGGCTTCGGCGTCTTCCTTACTCATGCCCTCCTTGATGGGCTTCGGAACGCTATCGACGAGTTCCTTGGCTTCTTTCAGCCCCAATCCCGTTAAAGCTCTGACTTCCTTGATAACCTGAATCTTCTTGTCTCCGAATTCCTTGAGCACCAGATCAAAGCTGGTTTTCTCCTCCGCTTCCTCTGCCGGAGCTCCTGCGGCAGGGCCTCCGGCTACCATTACGGGGCCGCCGCCTGCAGCAGGTTCGATACCGTGTTCTTCCTTGAGGTAATCGCCCAACTCCTTCGCCTGCATCAACGTCAGGCCTACTATCTTATCGCCGAGATCCTTGATCGCACTATCCCAGCCCTTTGCGGGCGCTTCTTTCTTTTGTTCTTCTACTGCTGCCTCTGTCTTTTGTTCGTCTGCCATTTCCAACAACTCCTATAATCCAGCGCCTCGTGGTAGCCGAAACTCCGCCGTTTCGTTTAACCCTTTCATCAGCAGGGACAGCCACGCAGGCAGGTTAGTATTCGCTTCTAAGCGGCTTGTTTCTCGTCCTCGTCGGCTATAGTCTTTATGCAGCCGGCGATAATTCCCGCCGGCGCCGTAACAGCCGACGCCATTTTTCGGGCCGGCGATTGTATAAGAGTAACAATCTCACCGAGCAACTCGACCCTGTTCGGCATCTTCGCAAGGTCCTTGGCCGCACTTGCGTCCATGGCCTCACCATCAAGAAAGGCGCCCTTGAACTCCAAAACCGGAGCTTTCTTGGCCCAGTCGACGAGTTCCTTGGCAACATCGACGATGCTGTCGCCGCCGTAGGCGATTGTGCACGGCCCTTCGAAAAGCGACGTCGCCGAATCCATCTTTTGGGCCGACAGCGCTTTTTTGAAGAGCGAATTCTTGACAACCGACAACCCGATGCCTTTTTCTTTCAACTCGCCGCGCATTACATTATTGCTTATTCCATCGATGCCTTTGGTGTTGACAACGAGGAACTCGCTGATGTTCTCGTTTTCGATCTTCTTTTCCAGTTCAGCCTGGAGCAGCCCTTTTACGTATTTGCTCATCTTGCGTATCCCGATTTGCTTGCTGTCTTGATGGTAGTTCTATATTTCAACCGGTATCCCGGGGCTCATGGTCGCCGATATGCACATTTTTTTGAGGTAAGTCCCTTTTGCAGCCGAAGGCCTGATTTTCCTAATATGAGCAAGAAACGCCTCGATATTCTCAACAAGCTTGTTCGTCTCGAAGCTCTGTTTTCCGACCACCACGTGAACGTTGCCCCCGGAATCATTTCTAAACTCGACTTTACCGGCGGCAAACTCCTTCACAGCCTCCACCACATTAGGGGTAACCGTGCCGTTCTTCGGCGAGGGCATCTTTCCCTGGGGCCCGAGCACGCGTCCGAGTTTGCCCACCTTGCCCATTACTTTCGGCGAAGCTATGGCAACGTCAAAGTCGGTCCAGCCATCTGTGACCTTCTTGACCAACTCATCGGAACCGGCCTCAATGGCGCCGGCGCTTTTGGCCGCCTCGACGTCCGAGTCTTCGCAAAATGCGACCACGCGTTTCTGCTTGCCTATGCCGTTGGGCAAAGATATCGAACCGCGAACCAACTGGTCGGCCTGCTTCGGATCTATACCTAACTGCATGACGCACTCCACGCTCTGGTCGAACTTAGCCGACTTGAATGATTTGACTTTCTCAACCGCCGCTTTGAGACTCAGCGGCTCTTTGGCCGCCTGATGAGATTCCTTTTTGTATCTTTTGCTTCTAACCCGCATTTTTCCACTCTCGTATCTTATGAAGATTATACCCTAATCAGTAACCTCGACGCCCATGCTGCGCGCGGTTCCTCTGATGATCTTCTCGGCCTGGTCAAGATCGTATGCATTCAAGTCGTTGAACTTGGTCTCTGCGATCTTGCGCGCCTGCTCTGATGTGATTGCTCCGACTTTTTCTTTGTTTGGGACGCCGCTGCCCTTTGCGATTTCCGCCTCCTGCTTTATCAGAACCGCGGCCGGAGGGCTTTTGACCTCAAAAGCGAAGCTCTTGTCGGTAAAAACGCTTATCACGACCGGCACGGTTGTGCCGTTCAGGTCTCGTGTCCGCTCGTTGAACTGAGAGACAAACTGCCCTATATTAACCCCGTGTTGACCCAGTGCAGGTCCTATCGGCGGGGCCGGCGTCGCCTGACCGCCGGACGCCTGCAATTTAATTTTTACTGCTATTTCTTTGGCCATTCTTCACCCATAGTTTTTTATGTCTTTTAAGCAGAGATCTCCAAGTGCCAATCCACTTACAATTTTTCGATTTGCCAGTACTCAATATCCAGGGGCGTGCTCCGGCCGAATATCGTAACGATGACCTTGACAACACCGCGTTCGGAATCTATCGAATCTACGACCCCCTCGAAGTTCTCAAAGGCGCCTTCCCGGATCTTTATCATATCCCCTTTTTTGAATTCGACTTTGATGCTCGGAGCGTCGTCGGGTTTCTCTGCCTCCGTGAGCATCTTGGCAACATCCGTGTCGCGCATCGGTGTCGGCTGGCCCTCGGTTCCGATGAAATCTCCGACACCGGTAGTTCCCTTGATCATAAACCAGGCCTTTTCCGGAACTCTGCCGTCCTCGGTCGAGTCCATTTCCATGAAAACATAGCCCGGATACAGCTTTCGCTTGTGGACGGTTTGCTTGTTGCCGCGGATGCGTTTGATTCGTTCAATAGGCACTTCGATCCTGCCGATAATATCCTGAAGGCCCTCTCGCTCGACCTTCTGAGCGAGAGCGTCTCTTACCTGCACCTCTTTGTTTGCCGCCACTCGTAAAACGTACCACTGCATACTTATACTCGCATTATTCTTCCCCGGCCGTTGTCAGCCGGACACGTTTGATTTTCAACCTAAATTAACCAGCTAAAGAACAGTCTGAATGCGAAATCAGTACTCCCGAGAATTGTTGCCATAATTATTACAACGACTATAACAATAGCAGTCGAGACGGTTATCTCCTGCTTACTCGACCAGCTAACCTTCTTCATCTCGCCTTCGGCGGCGATCATAAAGTCAGCAATCGACGGTTTGTTGACCAGCCAGTAAATCAAGAAGGCCAACACGAGAAACAAACCGGCGGGCACCATAGTCGCAATCCACATTTCCGCTCTGTTGCTAAGGCCCCAGGATACGGCCTCCAGCCGCCTGAACAACCTCATGCAGCCAAGCCCGGCGATTATGGCGAAAGCAAATGCGCTGCAAAGTCTCGTGTACTTGCCTTGCCCGCGTTTGTAAATCTTAAAGACCATACTGACCTCACATATATTCAGACAGAAGCAAAACCGCCGGCTTCACGTCCGGCATGCCTCTTCATAACAGGCCAGGAGGGAATCGAACCCGCAACCTTCGGTTTTGGAGACCGACGCTCTGCCAAATTGAGCTACTGGCCTACTCAATTGCCTGTTGCTAAACACAATTCTGTCTTGTTTTGCCCCGAACACCCCAATCTTCACAAAATCGATTACTTGCGTCGCAACTTGTGCTTGGTGTGCTTGCGTTCGTTCTTACAGTACTTCTTCAGCTCCAGCTTCGGCATTCCCTCGGCAACGCTGATATTAGTACGATAGTTTCTACTGCTGCACTCGCGGCATTCAAGCCAGACATTTTCCCGCTTGCTTTTCTTTTTAGCCATAAGATTCGTCCCAACTAAGCACAACCGATAAGCCAAGCCATCTTATCCGCCGTGCGAATAGCCCACCGGGATACGTTTGGCCGGTGTGAATACTGGTTTTGACGCTCGCAGTTTACCGAGTAACTTTTTAGGCGATCACCTTGGTCACAACGCCGGCGCCTACGGTCCTTCCGCCCTCACGGATAGCGAATCGAAGACCTTCTTCCATGGCGATCGGCGAGATAATCTCAACCTCCATGGCAATGTTGTCCCCGGGCATACACATCTCAGCGGGCTTACCTTCCCGGCTCATCAGACCGAGAACCGAACCGGTAACATCGGTCGTTCTGAAGTAGAACTGCGGCTTGTAATTGGCGAAGAACGGCGTATGACGTCCGCCTTCCTCTTTGGTCAGAACATAAACCTCAGCCTGAAACTTGGTATGAGGCGTGATACTGCCCGGCGCGGCACAAACCTGTCCCCGCTCAAGCTCTTTCTTCTCTACTCCGCGAAGGAGCAGACCCACGTTGTCGCCGGCCTGGCCCTCATCGAGGGTTTTGTTGAACATTTCGACGCCGGTAACAACGGTCTTGCGCGTTTCTTTGGCCAGACCGACAATTTCAACCTCATTGCCTGTGTGGATCACGCCGCGCTCGACACGCCCCGTGCCGACCGTCCCGCGCCCCTTGATGCTGAACACGTCCTCGACCGGCATAAGGAAAGGCTTGTCCACATCACGCTCGGGAAGGGGGAAGTAAGCATCGACCTGAGCCACCAGATCGTCGATGCAGGCACAGGCTTCGTCATCTTTGCCCTCGGACTCCATCGCAGCCAGGGCCGATCCCCTGATGATCGGAATATCATCGCCGGGAAACTCATACTTATTCAGCAGGTCTCTGGTCTCAAGCTCCACCAGGTCGATCAACTCGGGATCGTCCACCTGATCCACCTTGTTCAGGAACACCACGATCTTGGGCACGTTAACCTGACGGGCAAGCAGAATATGCTCCCTGGTCTGAGGCATGGGGCCGTCGCCGGCAGCCACCACAAGGATGGCTCCGTCCATCTGGGCCGCTCCGGTAATCATGTTCTTGATGTAGTCTGCGTGTCCCGGGCAGTCCACGTGGGCGTAATGGCGGTTTTCAGTCTCATACTCCACATGAGCTGTGTTGATCGTAACGCCGCGCTCCCTTTCTTCGGGAGCATTGTCGATATCATCGAATTTCTTGACGTTGCCTGCTCCGGCTTTTTGCGCCAGCCGCATTGTTATCGCAGCCGTTAGCGTGGTCTTGCCGTGGTCAATATGGCCGATTGTTCCTATATTGATGTGTGGTTTTGTCCGTTCATATACCGCCTTTGCCATCTTCGTATAAACCTCCAATAATCGTAAAGTTCAGATTTTCAGATTCCAAATTCCAAGTATCAGGTTTCAAATTATTGATGCCCAATCTAATTTATAGTCAACTCAAAGCCAAAAAAGCGTTTTCACGAACGCCAATGCCGCTTGAAGCTCAAGGCTAACTTCCGACAGCTTCAAGCCACCGTCTCGGCTTGATCCGCTTACATTTAGCTGCTGATGGGACTTGAACCCATGACCTCGTCCTTACCAAGGACGCGCTCTACCACTGAGCTACAGCAGCTTTCTTAATGCAAGAATGGACACCGGCTCGCATTAAATCTGCTGCAAATCGAGCCAAAAAATCCATCCAAAACCGTTAGAACACCATAATGCAAAAACAATATCTCTTCCTTCGGCACCCCTTTCGATATGCCGACAGAACACGAGAATACGTCATTTTTACCGGCTCTTCTTAATATAAACCCAATAATTTATCCAGCCGAGGCAAAATGTGCAAATAAAAAAGGGGAAAAAAGCAAAAAAAAGAAAAAATTTCAAGGCGCCGCCCGGATTTGGCCAGGGTCGGCTCAAAAAAGCACCCGATGCGATCATAAGCAACGCAAATGAAACTCTAATCACTGGATTTGCTCTGATTGCCGAAATGCCTGTCTGCGAAATCCATATAATTTCCCCAATCGTACTCTGTCAGTGCGTGCCCCCCAGAGCGAACGTGATAGCCAATCGAACCTGTCTTGAGAGGGTTATCCAGCCCCGGCATCCGGTCTGCGCCGAGGTCATCTGCGCCGAGCAAGCGGTATACCGGTTCGGCATGTTTACATGCAAGGAACTCGCCTCGCGGATCGGCCCACAGGTCCTTGTCGGCGCTGGCAACATAAACCGGCCTGGGCGCAACGAGCGATATTAGCATGTGCTGGTCTACGGGCAGATCGTTTTCGTTGCCGTTGTATTTCTTGAAATTCTCGCAGAACCAATGGGGAAAGCTCTTGTTGATCCTGCCAACTGTTTCTCCATAACGTCTGCGACTCAGAGCCGCTCCTCCGCAACCCGAATTGTTCGAGATCACCATTGCGAAACGTTCGTCCCGAGCACCGGCCCACAGAGCCGTTTTGCCCAGCCGGGAGTGTCCGAGCACCGCAACACCCTCGTGATCGATGTCGCCGTCTGTCTCGAAGTAGTCCATTGCCCTGCTCAGCCCCCACGCCCAGGCGCAGATCGAGCCCCATGCATCAGATGCTCTCTTGCCGTTTTCGAGTTTATCGAACGTCGCGTGTACGCCGTTCTCGAAGCCGTCATGGAAATCAGGATCGATATCGCCATAGTATATCGTCGCCAGTGCGTAACCCCGCTTAAGGATGCTCTCGACAGGATAGCTCGAAGAACTTACCCCCCGGGACTGCTCTGTTGCCCGGTTATTCTCCGTTCCTTTCCGTCCGGGGCGCATCCAGCTTTCGGAAAGCTTAATAGCCGGATCCGAGTTAATCGTTTGATTTCCGCCGAAATTCAGCAGGATGAACGCAGGGGCCGGCTTCTTAATGTTATTAGGCACATAGATCAGGATGTCCATTGCCGGCCCGTTCTTGCCGGCGGCAAAGTTCACTCTGACCTGTTTTCGGGTGGCTGAGCCGTCAAGCGCTCTGCTTTCGAGATCGAAAAGATCGAAAGTCATGTTCTCTGGCTTGCCCAGCGGCGAACGGCCGTAGACGTGCTTGCGGAATAGTTCGAGTATCTCCGGCCTGCGCTGTGTCCGCCATTGCTGTGCGTCTGTGACTTTCGTGCCGTCGGACATAACCAGCGGATCAGGCAAAGTGTATTTTGGGACATGTCGCTCATAATAGTTCGTCGCGGAACGTCTTTTCGATAATCTCTCGACTAATTCCTCAGATGCTTTCCAGCTTTCGTCGATTCCGCCGCCGAAGGCCGGAATTACACACAACGCCGTTATCAATACTGAAAATGCTTTGCCACTGCTCATAAGAGAACCTCCAGGTTTAGCGAATGGCCCGATTATAAGCGCCGGTACCGAGACCGGTCAACAACCGAATCCGTATAAATCAGCCAGGACAGCGAATCTTGATCTTTCGCAAAGCAAAATTTGACACCGAAAAAAACGCCGGTCGCTTCAAACGCAAACATCTGACCAAGGCCAAGCATGTTAGAGTGGATTTATGGTATCTAACCCGTCGGTGATTTGGGATTTTCAGCAGGCGTGTCCTCTTTGCTAAGGCGGGAACGCTGCTCCTTCAGCCACTGACTCCACTTGGGTCTTTCCTGGGGAGGCTTTATAGCCTCCAACTTGGCTACAACATCCTTGGGATCCAACCCGTTTGTCGGTTTGTCCAGATGTTCGTCGAGCGATTTCAACAAGGCCCCGGTCCCGTCCAGGTCCTTTTTCTCCAGCGCTTCGGCCAGAAGTGCGGCGGCAAGGTCCGGCTTGGGCCAGGTCAGGTATATGTCCAGCCGCCTGGCTAACGCGGCGTACTTCTGCTCGTCTGTCTTTGCCGACGCCTGAAGTCTCTCCCAGCATTCGGCCGCCTTATCGAATTGGGACATTCCGATATATGCCGCAGCAAGCTTCTCTCTGACCTGTCTTAGCATCTGAGCTTTCTTCTCTTTCTCCGCTTTCGACTCTGCTACCTTGAGAAATGCAATTGTCTGCTCGTTCGACAACTTGACCTTGCTCGTCTCA
Source organism: uncultured Pirellulales bacterium (assembly GCA_964598225.1). Lineage (GTDB taxonomy): Bacteria > Planctomycetota > Phycisphaerae > Sedimentisphaerales > Anaerobacaceae > SG8-4. The sequence goes on along the minus strand of CAZRBG010000009.1, from coordinate 59,977 downwards.
GCGGTGAGTCGATCTACCCACTTACTCAGGGTACCGGCGCCCGAACGGTCGAATATACCCATCATTGCCCCCCAAGCCGGCTCACTTTCGGAATTGACCCCTATTTTTTCAACCAGCCAATCCAAATCCCGCTCTACACCCGCCAATGCAATGATCTTCTTTCTCACCGCCAGGCTGGGATCATTGACGAAACCGTCTCGAAGAATCGACAGGGCTTCGGCCTTATCAATATTGGCAAGGCCGTCAACCGCCACTTCCCTGGCGGAATCCGATCCTTCTTGCAGAGCTTCAATAAACAGGGGCTTATATCGCTTGACCGCCCTTTCCCTGCAGGCGCTGTTTTGTGTGCACAGTCCGGCCATCGCTCCGAGCAGCTCCACCCGCAAGGCACTGCCGGGATTGTCTTTGAGCTGCTTGTATCTGTCCAAAAGTCGATCCAGATACACCTTCTCCTCAGCTTCCTCCAGCCCATCACGCCTGAGAAGCTTCTCTATTACTCGTGCGCCGAATTGTGCGTTCTCGGTGTTGTCTTTGTCGAACAAGAACTTTTCGGCCCACTTGAGCGTGTGCGTTCGTATTTCCTTTATCTCAGAAGAAAGCTTGTCGGGCTCACTGGATGAAATTGCCGAAGAACAAGCCCAACCCAGGGCTTCAAAAAGCCTTGTCTTAACCTGCTCGTCGTTCTCCACTTCAAGTTGGGCAAGCAAAGGCCTGGCCGAGTTCAGCTCCACCATCATAGCCAGCACCTGGGCCGTTCTGAGCCGGACGCTTCTGTGAGGGTCCGAAATCAGGCCGATCAGAATGGGCTCGAATTGCTTCTGCGGAAAGTTCGGATTAGTCCCTTTCCACCACTGAAATGCTTCTGCCAACGCCCATAATTTGACAGAAGGTTTCGAGCTGGACAGATGCTCGGCCAGGAATTTACCTTTCGAAGCATCGTCAGGTAACATTTTGTAGGTGCTCGCAAGCAACCCCAGATGCGATTGACGCCATGAATCAATTTCGGCCGTCAAATTACGTATCGCCGCTTCCAGCCTGTTTATGCTATTGCCAAGAAATACCTCGGCCTCCTGGTTCTTTATCTGCTCGATGGCCGCCTCTTGCGCGGGCTTGCTGTCGCCGGGGGATATACCGAGCGAATCCAAAGCGGTTCGCGCCTCTGTAGATACACGCTTGTTCGGATCGTCGAGGAGTTCTATGAGCTTGATCGTTGCCCTCTTATCCAGATATAGCTTAAGTGCATGTATAGCGTTGATTCTTGCTCTGCCCAGCTTGGAGCTGTCAGTTACGAACTTCTCCAGCTGCTCCTGTATCTGATCGTAGTCAAGGATAAGTGCGGCCTCGGCGGCCCATTGTGCTTCCTGAGCAGCCTGCGTTTCAAATACTTCCAGCAACGGCTCTATGAAATCCTCGACGTCCCTGACTTGTTTCTTCTCAACGCGCGCTTGGATCAACGCTCGACAGACAGCCATTCTCGCTGGACTATTCTCGTCCTGCCTGAGTACATCCAGTAAAATCTCCCTTGCCTTGGGATTACCGTCGATCAACATCAACCCTGCGGCCTCAACGTCCCCTGCCAGCACAGCATCTCGGTTGATCTTTAATTGGGGATCAATTTGCTCTTTCTTGGGCGCCTCGTTGCCGTTTGCAGGCTCATTCTCCCGGGCATGGCATGGCCACCGGCATAGCACCACCAGTATTAAAACGATGAGATATAGCCGCTTAGTGCCCATTAGTACAACCTTTTAGAGACTGGATGTTTCCGTCTATGGAGCGTCCCTGCCCGTTCAGTCGCGTACATATTAATACTGAAAACGACGATAGTCAACTATTTTCGGCGATTTTTGGCTAAAAAATCACCGCACTTCTACCAACTTATGACCTCGGATGGTACTTTCTGTGAATTTCTCTCAGTCTATCTTGGTCAACGTGCGTATAAATCTGCGTAGTGGCAATATCCACGTGCCCGAGCATCTCTTGAACACTCCTTAAATCAGCCCCGCCTCCGAGTAGGTGCGTAGCAAAACAATGTCTCAAAGTATGCGCGGTTAAATTCCTCGGCATCCCTGCTCGAACTGCGTACTTCTTGATCGATCTCCATACTTCAATACGATTTAAAGGCCGGCCAGTTCGCGAAAGTAACAAAAAATCCCCGCTGAACGGCTTATGTAGAGCGGGCCGGAGCTTTTTCAGGTACTTTAAAGCCGCAGACATAGCCACTTTGCCAATCGGAATAATTCGCTCTTTATTTCCCTTGCCTAAACATCGCAGATAACCAATATCGAGATTCAGGTCCGAAATTTTAAGCCCAGCCAGCTCGCTGGCGCGTATCCCGGCAGCGTAGAGCAGTTCGAGCATTGCTTTATCGCGAAGATAAAACGGCTCCTCAGGCTGTGGTGCGTTCAACAGTTCGAGAACCTGCTCTTTACTGCACACCGTCGGCAGCCTTTGCCACAGCTTCGGGCCTTCGAGTATGCCGGTGAAGTCGTCCTGCACGAGACCGGTGATCTTCGCGAACCGCAAAAACATCCTAATGGCGACCAGGGCACGCTTGATCGAGCCTTCGCTTTTAGACTTCTCAGTAAGATCGCGCATATAGTCCCGAATGAGCACCGGCTGTATTTGCCTAAGGTCGGTAACGCCGCGGCATCGGCAGAATCCAAGAAAACCTTTCAGATCGCGCCCATAGGCCAGAATGGTGTTCTCGGAAAGACCGGCCTCCACCGTCAGATAATTCAAAAAGCTCTTGACCTGCCCCCCCAGGGGCAAAGTCAGCAGTTTTTCGCCAACAGATTGTGTTTGCGTCGAGGGCATTTCCTGCTGCTCAAACTTCAAAATCGGCAGCGCGAACAACGGTGCACCACCCAATTAACATCATCGGCATTATTCGGACCCCTCCTTTAGCAATGAGTTCTATACCTCAGTAGAAGATTCATAATCAACGGCGTAATAACTTGATACTTCGTTCTTGCATTCAGTATCCGAAACAATAGAATTGTCCGCCATGGATATTATCGAACTCGATCGCCGTAAGTTACTGCAACAGACCACTCTCGGGGCCATGGCGCTACCTGGCCTGGTCGGCTCGCTGCTCGAAAACACAGCAATTGCGGAATCGTCTTCTTTGCCGCCTGTCCGGGCGATCACTCGCGGCCCGAAGTTTCATTGGTTCGGCTACTACGATAAGCTTCAGTTCGATCCTTCATGTCGGTACGCACTCGGCATGGAGGTTGACTTCGAGCATAGAAGCCCGAAGCCAAGTGACGTTATCAAAATCGGGATGGTGGATCTGAAGGACGGCGATAAGTGGATTGAACTGGGTGAAAGCCGTTCCTGGTGCTGGCAGCAGGGCTGCATGCTCCAGTGGCGGCCCGGCTCGAAAAACGAAATCATCTGGAACGACCGGCAGGACGATCGCTTCGTTTGCCATATTTTAAATGTCCACAGCGGTGAAAAGAAAACCCTGCCGTATCCGATATACACGCTGAGCCCTGACGGGCGCACAGCCGCAGCGCCTGATTTTCGTCGGGTTCAGGACATGCGGCCCGGTTACGGCTATGCCGGGCTGCCCGATCCGCACGCGGACGATCCGGCGCCGGCCGATTCGGGCATCTTCCGCGTCGATCTCGATTCAGGCCGGCGGGAATTGATAATATCGCTGGCGGATATCGCCAAATTCGGCAAGATTCCGGGCGAACCGAAGGACGCCAAGCATTATTTCAATCACCTGCTCTTTAACACGGACGGCTCTCGATTCATTTTCCTCCATCGCTGGCGGGCGCCCGGCCTGCGAAGCTTCGGCACAAGAATGCTCACGGCCCGACCCGACGGCGGCGGTATTGCCGTGGTCGATCCTTACGGCAAGACGTCCCATTTCATCTGGCGCGACCCCGAACATATCCTCGCATGGGCATGGCATCCGTCACATGGGAATGCGTTCTATCTTTATAAAGATAAGACGGATAAAGTTGAGGTCATAGGAAAGGGTGTCATGACCAAGAACGGCCATTGCACGTACCTGCCCGGCAATAAATGGATTCTCAACGATACATATCCCGACGGGAAGCGAAACCAGCACGTTTATCTCTACAATGTAGAGACCGGCAAGACCGTTTCTTTAGGCAAATTCCATTTGCCGGCGGAATACCGCGGCGAATGGCGCTGCGATACGCACCCGCGCTTCAGTCCGGACGGCAAGAGCGTCGTAATCGATTCGCCTCACGGCGGTAACGGCCGGCAAATGTACCTGATCGACATAAGTGAAATCGTAGGCTGACCGAATGCTCATAAGAAATGATAAAACCAGCCGTTACTTAAGCATCTGTGCTTTTGTCGCTTCTGCGCTTGCCTTGAGCGGGTGTGGCCAGCCCGGGCAGAAGGCAGCTAAAGAGCTTGCCCCGGTGCCGGATATCAATATTGCCGAAGCAATGGAAATTGCCGAGAATGTATTGGCGGATATGCAATTTGATATTGATAAAGCCGACGTATCTATCGGGTATATAAGAACAAGGCCGCTGCCCGGAGCGCAATTCTTGGAATTCTGGCGCAGCGACAACGCAGGCGTCGAGAATTCGCTTCTGGCCAATCTGCACACCATCCGGCGAACCGTAGAGTTGAAGGTGAACCACCATCAGGGGCAACTGGAGATTGACTGCGACGTTCGAGTGCAGAGGCTGTCTGTGCCCGAGCGAGAAGTCGTCAGCACCGCACGGGTGTATGCAATGTACACAAGAAGCACCCCGACGTTGCAAAAGTTGAGATTCGATGCCGCACAGCTTAAAGACATCGAGTGGATCGATCTGGAGAAAGATGTGAAGCTTGCCGCCAAGATAGTGAAACAAATCAGAAAAAGAATCTCGCGCAAGGCGAACAATGAATCCCCAACAGCGGAGAGCCGGACATGAGAGTGCTGGTTTGCGGCGGAGCCGGATATATCGGCAGCAACATGACGGCTTCGCTTGCCGCCGAGGGATACGAGCCGGTCGTTTTCGATAATCTCAGCAAGGGCCACCTTGCCGCGATTCCACAGACAGAGTTCGTACGCGGCGATCTTGCTGATTACGAATTGCTCGCGGCGACTCTCGGCGACAACAATATCGAGGCCGTGATGCACTTCGCTGCGTTTATCGAGGTGGGCGAATCGGTCGCCGAGCCGCTTCGATATTATCACAATAACCTTTGCTGTACTCAGAATCTCCTCTCGGCGATGGAAGCGGCCGACGTTCGCAAGTTCGTCTTCAGCAGCACCGCGGCGGTTTACGGCAACCCAAAAGTTGTGCCGATCCCGGAAGATTCACCGACCGAACCGATCAATCCTTACGGCCAGACAAAGCTCGCCGTCGAACAGATGTGCCGCTATCAAAGCCAGGCAGGCAAGCTGTCATACGCGGCCTTGCGATATTTCAACGCCTGCGGCGCCGGCCAAAACGCTACGCTCGGCGAAGACCACAGGCCCGAATCGCACCTTATCCCGCTGACCATCCAGGCCGCGATGGGAAAACGAAGCGAGATCAAAATCTTCGGCACCGATTACGACACGCGCGACGGGACCTGCATTCGCGACTATATCCACATCGACGATTTATGCCGGGCCCATCTGCTTGCGCTTGACAGGCTGAACGAAAGACGTGAAATTGTATGCAACCTCGGCAACGAGAGAGGCCATTCGGTCCGAGAGGTGATCGAAACAGTCCGGAAGGTCTCGGGCAGGGACTTCAAGATCGTAGAGGCCGAGCGCCGACCGGGCGATCCGCCGATATTGACCGCAGATGCAACAAAAGCCAGAAACGCACTCGGCTGGAAAATCGAAAAGGCCGATCTGACCAAAATGGTCTCAACCGCGTGGAAATGGCACACGAACCACCAGGACGGCTATCAGGATTAACAAGGCTACATAGATAACAAGGGAGCATATAATGACTGAAACGTATGTTGGAATCGACGTAGGCGGCACTAATATCAAGATCGGTCTTTTTGACGCCGAGTTGAAACTTCTGAGCAAGACTTCGGTGACCACCGATGCGGACATGGGACCCGAAATCGTGATCGACAAGATGGCCCGGACGGTTAAGGATTTGCTGGCAGATGCCGGTCTTCCGCTGGATGATATAGTCGCCATCGGAATCGGCACGCCCGGCCCGGCCAAATACAGTGAGGGAATCATCATCAGGTCCACAAACATGCCGAAATTCAAAAATGTGCCGATCTGCAAGATGCTCAACGAAAGACTCGGCGCGCCCGTCGTATTCGACAACGACGCCAACGTCGCCTGCTGGGGCGAGTTTGCCGCAGGGGCCGGCAAGGACGTTGACAATATGGTCTTCTTCACGCTCGGCACGGGAATAGGCGGCGGCATCGTCAGCGACGGCGAGCTTGTCCACGGCTGGGACGAAAACGCCGCAGAACTCGGCCACATGATTATCTATCCGAACGGCAGAAACTGCAACTGCGGCCAGAAAGGCTGCGCAGAGGCCTACGCATCAGCAGATTCTACCGCCCGACGGGCCACTGAAGCCATCGAAGGCGGCGCCGATTCAAGTCTAAAGAAGGTTCTCGACGAAAAGGGCAAAATCACAAGTAAGGACGTCTACGAGCACCTGGCCGCCGGCGACGAACCGGCCAAAGAGGTCACCGACGGCACCGCCGAGGCACTTGCGATTACCTGCATCAACATGCTGCACTGCACCGAGCCAAAGCGGATCGTCTTCGCAGGCGGGATGATCGCCGCAGGAGATGCACTGCTGAGCCGGATTCAGCATTTCTTCGATAAGCACATCTGGACAATCAAGAAGGAGGACCAGATCGAGATATGCTTCGCCACCCTCGGCGAAGACGCCGGCATAATCGGCGCCGGCGCCCTGGCCCAGCACAAACACGGACAGACTAAGTAGCTCCATGATTATTTGCCGTCCGTGTTTGCCGGCGAACCGGCCGCCCTATTCATGAAAGGCTCTCTGGCGTCAAGTGTTTTGTTTTTGTTTTCGTTTTTCATTTTTTTCTTTTTCTCAGACAAAGTTCGGACAGAAACTTGCGGCCCCTGGTGCCGAAAAGATCACTCAAATCGTGGAATATCCCGTGACGGTGGAGGACGGTGTGGATGCGGCTCCTGACCGCCGTCTGTATGCCGACCAGATCGGCCCGAAATCGCATCTGCTCGCGAACGTTGCCGCCGGGCGTGGCTGGGCGGGGAGTGTGTACAGGGTTACTGAGTGATATATTGCCGGACCAGGCGGGTGGTGGCTGTTTTCAGCAAGTCAGGGGCCTTTTCAAGAGCTTCACTTAGAGGCATATCGTCAGGTTTGCAGGCGATGGCTGCTTCGATTCCTGCCTTGCGGCATTCATCCGGGGCGATTTTGATCTGCCCGGCCAGTACTGCTACCCGCGTTTTCGATCGCCTCGCCAGTTTCAGGACGCCGGAGACTACCTTGCCGTAAAGCGATTGTCTGTCGAATGAGCCTTCGCCCGTAATGACCCAGTCGGCGTCCTCTAACTCTTCGGCGAGTTTGCTGCGGCGCATTACGGCTTCGATTCCCGATACGATGTTGGCATCCATGAATGCCAACGCTCCGGCCGCCAGCCCCCCTGCCGCTCCGGCACCGGGAACGTTTTCAATCTCTTTACCAAGCTGCTCGCGCACGCACTTTGCCAGATGTGCCAGGCCCCGATCCAGCCGGTTGACCATCTCCGGCGTGGCTCCTTTCTGCGGGCCGTAGACTCTCGCGGCTCCGTGCTCGCCGGTAAGCGGATTGTCCACATCGCACAGCACGTCCACAGGCGGCAGGTTCAAATCCGGGGGCTTGCGGATAGTTGCAATTTGGTCAAGCCCGGCGCCCGTCGATGGTACCGGCTCGCCCGAGTTATCCAGAAACTGCCATTCCAATGCTGCCGCCGCCCCCATGCCGCCGTCCGTAGTTGCGCTGCCGCCGACAGCGAGAAGAATCTTGTTCGCACCTTGATCCACTGCGGCGGCGATCAGCTCGCCTGTGCCGAAAGTGGTAGTCTTCAGTGGATTGAGTTGATGATCCGCCAGCAGTTCGAGCCCGCTGGCGCGAGCCATCTCGACCAGCGCGGTCCCGTCGGCGAACCAGGCGAAGCCGGCGTCAACTCGCATCTCAGCCAGAGGTCCTATAACATTTACAGGAATCCAGCGACCGTTAGCTGCTTCGATCATCGCGGTTGCAGTGCCCTCTCCGCCGTCTGCCATAGGCTTCAATTCAACCTGAGCGTCCGATAACACACCCGCAACTTCATCTGCTATGACCTGACAGGCTTCGTTTGCACTCATGCTGCCCTTAAACGAGTCTAAGGCTATTACTATCTTCATACGCACCAGACTCCTTAAAACGACATGGGATCTCGGTCAACATTGTCTCTAATCTCGACCGGCGACGGCAGGATAACGTCAGCCCGTACCACCTGTCAAATACTTTTGGAATCCTATCGTCCCGGCTCTCCTGGTTCACTTTGATAGCGTATGAACGAACGCGCACGCCTCTGGTTTGTAGATTTATAGCTAACTAACAACCGGCGTTCAGACAATGGCAAGATCAATCGATGTGTATTTTAGATGCAAGGTAGATAAAACAAATTATTATTATTGTCCCAACATACGGGCGCAACAGGGGTGTGGGCAGACTGACGTTTATCGCTTTAGGACTGACAGCAGATAAGAAAACGGCCCTGAGAGTCGCCGGCAACCCTCTTTGTGTATAGGGTCGGCCCAGCGCTCAGGTCGCACGCCTGCGTTGCCCCGTTCGGCTACGCCCGGAGCCTGCCTTGGGCCTGTCGAACGGGGCAGCCTCTATCCTCCGCGCCTGCGAGGAAATAGTAAGATCATTCTCTCAGAAAAGCGACAGGAACCAGCCTCCGCAGGTAGATTTGTGATTCTGCGTGAGAAGTCCTCAGGACTGCTGGTAGCCGGCAAGGCGATAGACGCAAAAGGCTGCCGGGAAATAGCACAGCCACATTCCCTCACACTCTGCGCGATAATGAATTCTTACGCAAGCAGACAGCGGGAGCACAAGGAAGCCCCCTACGCGTTGGCCAGATGAACCAAAAATGTTTCACGTGAAACATTCTTCTCGAACCATATCGATCCCTCGTACACGTTCGCTTTTTTTCACCTGAGCTGCTGCGTGATGTTGGGTACGCTGGCAAGAATGGAAGCACTGGACGAACAGCCGACATGTCATTGCGAATGAGCGCAGCGACTGCGGCAATCTCAATCTTCACGGCATAGAAGAAGCCTGTTTTCTTAGTAGGGTTATAGAGACCGCCAGGGAACAACCCAGGCCTCTCGACAGTGGCGCCTGGCATGGGCATGTCCATTTTGTGCCGGTATTTTGCAAACATCGCATCCCCGGCAGAGCGACAAATCCTTGTTTTCCGCTCTAACTAAGCCATCTCGTTCCGGCAACTTACCTACGCGTTATTACGGAGAAGCAAGTTTTCGAATGTTTCACGTGAAACATTTTTTCGTAAAACTCGGATTTTGGACTCGCAAACTTACAGTTTTTTGAGTAGAAAGACCGAAATATAGATTGTGTATGCTGTAAGAATTGTGCTGATACGCAATTGACTATGGCTGGTGAGGAGTGTCGATCCAGCCAAGCGATATCTGAAGGAGCATGTATGGCCGAAACAAATAAGGAAAAACCGAAACACCTTGGCAGGGGACTGCAATCTTTGCTTGGTCCTATAACCGCAACGCCTATGGAAAAATCAATTGCAGAAGATAAATCCGTTCAGGACTCTAACTTCCCTCCGGACAAAGAGTTACAGAGTTCTCTGCGTCGGATCAGTGTTGATTCTATAACTCCGAATCCGTATCAGGCTCGAACGGTCTGGGACGAGCAGGAGCTGGACGAATTGACCGAATCCATCAAGGCTAACGGCGTAATACAGCCGATTGTCGTCAGGCCGAGGGGGGGCGGTTATGAATTGATCGCAGGCGAACGTCGATTCCGTGCGGCCAAGAAAGCGTCTCTGACGGAGATCCCCGCCCTGGTCCGACAGGCTACGGACGAACAACTGCACGAATGGGCTCTGGTGGAGAACATTCACCGCGTTGATTTGAATCCCATCGAGCGGGCAACGGCATACCGCGAATACGTCGATTGTTTCTCTCTGACGCAAGCTCAGGCCGCCGAGAGGCTGGGCGAGGACCGTTCGGTTGTAGCTAACTACTTGCGGTTGCTGGACTTACCTCAAGAGATCAAGCAAATGCTGGCCGAGAGCCGTCTCTCGATGGGACACGCCAGGGCGATACTGGCGCTGCCGACGGACGAGCTTCGCCGAAAACTCGCCAACCGCGCCATGGCAGGGCGGTTGAGTGTGCGAGAAGTAGAGCGATTAGTCCGCAAGCATCTGGCCAACACGGGCCAGGCGAAACCGACAGCCCACAGCAAGCCGCCGCATATCGTTGACCTGGAGAGTAAGCTGGCCAGCGAGTTGAATACAAAAGTCAGCATCGAAACCCGTCGAAACGGCCAGAGAGGCAAGATCATAATCGAGTTCTACTCGCTCGACGAGTTCGACGGCATAACCGAGAGGCTGGGCATTCAGTGCGCCGAGGCAATTTGAAAGAGGCAAATCCGGCAGGAAAAAGCTCTAATAACGCAATTTTGGCGTGACCGGTCTGATAATTTCGTGTACAATGATGTAGCGTATAAGCGCATGTAATAAGAAACTGATTTTGTTCGTTGATGACAAGTTTGACATTTGCTTTCAGAGGTTCTTTGGGAGGACATATCGTGAAACGCTTTATTTATTCACTGACAATTGTGTTACTAATGCTATCAGTAGGCATTTGCCCGGAAGTCACCCTGGCCCAGCCGCGTAAGTCCCTGCACCAGGCGGCCGTAGACGGTGACGTCGCGGTCATCAAGAGGCACTTGGATGATGGTGCAGACATTAATGCAAAAAACAGAATGTTGCAATACACGCCGCTGCACGGGGCGGCGCGCAACGGCCGCTTAGAGGTTGTCAAACTGCTTGTGGAAAAAGGCGCCGACATCGACGCCAAGGAAAAGAGTGCGATGACGCCTCTAATGCTTGCTGTTAAATATCAGCGTAAGGAGGTCGCAGAGTTTCTTATCGAAAAGGGCGCCGATATTAACGCCGTTAGCAGGGGCAATGAAAACGCCTATTCGATCGCAAAGAAGGCCGGCAATACTGAAATCGTCGATCTTCTTGCAAACAAGGGCGCTAAAGAGCCGGAAATTATGGATCCGTACGGCGAAGGTTACTACGAAGGCGGCATGTCCCCGCCCGGCCCCGGCGGCGCGCCGCGGCCGGCAGTGGGGCCAAACATAGCGCAGACCGCCGAGCAGGTGGATCTGCTCGCCGATCCGAACGAGCTCAAAAAGAGGGTGAAGAGTTTCGAGGGGCTTGAAAAAGCCGTTAAGACGGAAGCGGCTAAGAGTTCGAAGGAACAACGCCACTGGGAACAGACGCGGCGGGATAACAGAACATTGCTGGTAAGAGCCGTGGAAGACCAGTTCCAGGCGGAGTTCAAATTGGTCCGAAAGATTGCAGTCGAAGAAAAAGCCGAAAAGACAACAAAGGCGATCGACACGCTCCTTGAGAAAACCGAGGATGTATACGACAAGATCAGAAAGGAATTGATACAACAGCGAAGAGAGGAAATGGGCGGTCGGTCATCTCGCGGCAGGGGCCGAACGCGAGGATCGTCGAGATCCTCCGGTCGAGGTTATTCATCGAGGTCCTCGGCCAGGGGATACGACCAACGCGGTTATGACAGCAGTAGTGCGTATGGACCGTACGGGGATAATGGTGACACGAGAGACAGATACGGCCGGCGAGGCGCGAGAACCGAAGAAGAGCAGGTGGACCCCGAGACGCAGGAGGAGATTCGCAAATGGTTGGATGCTACGCCGGACAAGAAACTCGAGCTGGCCAAGTCCATACACCCGCTGACTTATGCTGATTTCGCCTATATCCGCGGCATCGCGGAAAAGGAAGAAGCAGAGAAGACGACAGCCTGCATCGACGGTCTGCTTCTGGCCAGGCAGCAGCGGTACGATGCTTACGTTAAGAAGGCCGAGGAAGAAGCGGCGAAAGCAGCGCTGAACCAGGGGCAGGATCCGCGTCTGGGTGGTAGAAACGCCGATCAGAACATCCGCAGCAGACGAGGTCGAGGCCGCAGTCGGGGCCGGAGCAGCGGCTACAGAAGGCGGCGCTAAGACCTGCACTGAGCGGAGTCGAACGGGACGCATGGCGGAACTGTTAGTGGGAAAAGTCGCGATTGTAACCGGTGCCGGCAGGGGAATCGGCCGGGCGATCAGTGTTGCGCTGGCCAGAGAATCAGCGACAATAGTATTGGCGTCGCGTTCGCAGCAACACTTGCACCAGACCGCAGATGCGGTGGCGGGGGCAGGCGGCAAAGCGAGCATCGTTCCCACGGAACTAACCGAAGAGCAATCCATTAAGAATCTCGTGAGAGAAATCGCCGAGCAGTTCGGGCGGCTCGATATCCTCGTTAACAACGCAGGTATCACGCATTCGGCGCTTCTCGAAGAGACAGCCACCGAGGATTGGGAAAGACTTATATGGGTCAACGCCCGCGCGCCGTTCATTTTGTGCCGTGAAGCCCTGCCGTTGCTTAGAAAGGCCGACCGCGCATATATCATCAACATTTCTTCGGTGGTCGGCGTCAAGGGCTACCCCGAGCAGAGTGCTTATACATCCTCGAAACACGCCCTTCGCGGCATGTCGATCTCGCTAGCCGAGGAGCTTCGCGGCACGAACGTCCGCGTGCACGTCCTCTGCCCGGGCGGAGTAGCTACCGACATGGTCGCCAGGGTACGCCCCGACATAGCAAGGGATGAACTTATCGGCCCGGAAGAAGTCGCCGAGTTGGTGCATTACCTCGTCACTCACAAAGGCAACGCCGTCGTGGACGAGCTGCACATCCGAAGATCAACATCGACACCGTGGTTCTGAATCTAAGCTGTCATTCCTGCGCAGGCAGGAATCCATTTAGTCATAAGCTTCTGGCTTGCTGCCTGCGCATGAATGACAAGGACCTGCTGGCGACAGCCGGGTTTGGCTATGTGTACATATTTGTATTCCTACTGCTAACTGAGGTTTAACTATGCGATTTGTATGTCAGCGGGTTTCTCAGGCGAGGGTGGAAGTTGAAGATAATGTAGTTGGCGAAATCGCTCGGGGGCTGCTGGTTTATCTCGGCGTGGGCAAGGGCGATACGGCCGACGACGCGAAGTTCGTGGCCGACAAGCTCGTCAACCTGCGTATCTTCGCCGACGAGGCGGGAAAGATGAATCGAAGCATGATTGATATCGGCGGCAAGATCCTGCTTATCAGCAATTTCACGCTGCATGGCGACTGCCGCAAGGGCCGCCGACCCGGCTTCGACGCCGCGGCCGACCCGTCACTGGCCGAGCAGCTTTACGAAAAAGTCGCCGAGCTAATAGCAGAATCGGGTGTCGCCGTGGAAAAGGGCGTCTTCGGCGGATACATGCAAGTAGCCAGCCAAAACGACGGCCCAGTAACATTCCTGCTCGACAGCTCAAAGCTTTTCTGAGCGCAAATCGTGCCAAGTATCGCACTATACGAAAAACCAGACATTACAGGGGACTCCTTGAACTGACATCATAGACTTACTGTAAAGTGATATCAATATCTCCACCGAATATAACGATCAGCAGCACGATGTCCAATAGTGCGCATGCCGCCGTGAAGTAGTACAGATGTCCGCCTGTGATGATAACCGAGCCCGCAAGCAGAATGAGCCAAACGCGATGCTGATAACGACACCTTTCAAGCCCAATTCCTCCCGGCCCACGAACAACGGAACCCAGAACATTACGAGCGGTGCAATCATTTCTCTGCGTCCTCAAACGTAACCGATCATTATATTATCGCCATCCATTAGAATATACGCACGGATTATTATTTTCTTCGCATGGTAATTCCTAAAACCAACGCCAGGACCATTTTGGCTTCTGCAGAAATTCTACTATATGAGAATTATGTTAGATTGTGTTGTTCGCAGGTATTCTCCTTGACTGGAAAATACTTGTTTGGTATAAATGTTGTAATCTACATGTACAAAACAGAAGACTTTTTTAGAAGGCTGGGGAAACCAACATGTCGGCTATTCAATCAACCACGTATAAAATGTCTCTGTTCTGTGCTGTGTTCGTATTGTTTTCGCCGGGATCATTGTATTGCAGCACAGCCTCAGCGACAGGCGGCAACGAGGTCAATTTTGACGATGTGCGCGCCTTGAGCGAGGTCTGGCTGTTGGAAGGAGGCGGCGACTCTGTCGATCTTGAAGAGCTGCGCAAGTTGAACGATGTCAGGCTCTTGGCCGAAGACGGCAACGATCCGAACCTTGCGGCGATCGTTTCCGATGTGAATGTGACGCCTGAAGGCGGGATTTTCGAGCTGCCGGGCGGTCTGATCGTAGATATCCCCGCCGGAGCAGTCAGCGAGGAGACGTTGTTTCAGACCAGGCTACTGGATGCCGAGGAGGTCGAGCCTTACCTTGACATCGGCCAGACGAAAAAACGCTTCATATCCGGAGTCGAAATTTTTTCCGACGGCATCGCATTTAACCTGCCGGTCTCGATCACGCTTCCTATGGAGCCGTCAGAAGATCCGAATAACATGAGTCTGCCCTACCTTTTCTACCTCAATCGTGATACAGGCACGCTCATACCGGATTTACCTATACCGGCCGAGCTCAGTGCCTCCAGCGTTCTTTTGGCAAATCCAATAGGCAAATACTTTGAAGTGGATTGCTCGAAAGGTCAGCTTGCGATCCGCGACCTGACGGAGTTTCCACCTGAGGATTGGATCCTGGTAATGGCGGCGATGGATAAGGTGTTAGTGCATTCGGACTGCGTCGCAAATCCATGCCGGTGCTGCAGATTCCGCGTTAGATCGAATGACTCCGACATCGTCGAAGACGGCCTATGCACGAATTACTCGAGCGAGGGCAACATACAATACCTTGACTGCGAGGATCAGCCGACCGAGGGGTGGAGTTTTAAGGAAAAATCTATTCAAATCACTTATGACATGATACCTGACAGGAGGTCTATCCTTTGTGATACATCGTTAACGCTGATGGTGGAACTCTTCGATATAAATGATGCTCCGCTGGAAAATCATACTGTGCAGGTCACCAGCTCGAGGCCCGACCTTCTGCAGGTTACACGCCTTAACTTCGACGATGAAATTGTAAGTAATAATTTTGTTCTGCAACGGATTGGCGACGACGTGGGCGTATCTAATGTCCTAATCGACGCAGGCTGTGAAATAAGAAGGACTATCCCTATACAGATCGGTTGTGAGATTCCCGATCTGAAAGGTTTGTGGCACGTAAACGGCTCTGAAACATGGTGGAATTGTCGCGATCCGGAGGATAACGGGGTTTACCCGGGATTTTTCACGATCGAGTTCGATTCTCAGGATCAGCTTAGTCGATACTCAGCAAGTTTCGGCGGCACCTTCGAGTTTACCGAATTTACCGAAGAATACACCATGTACTACACAGAGAGATATAGCGGAACGATTACCGTTGATTGTGACGTCAGCGACAGATGCGAATATAAAGTGAGAGGAGACACAAACTACACCGAGAGGTATTTCTTCCCGGACGGCGAGCCCGGAGATCCGCCTTTTATAATCCGGGGCATAGACACCTTCTCCGGCAGTTACAGAAACGGCGTAATGAGACTCACAACACTCGGTTTCGATACCAAAGGCGATACCTGCCAAAGCGCAGGAAACGTCACACTTTCGCGCTAGCGACAAAACTATCCTGAAACGCCGAACTTAATAAGTGCCAAGTGGCGCACATCACCTAATAAGGGCCGAATGATCAAGCCAATCTGCGCAGCTTTACACCTAATACGCTCATTCCGAACATGCCGAGCGCGAGTGCGCCGGGAACAGGGACCGGTTGCGGATCATTTATGAAAGACTCACTGCCTCCGCCGTCAAAACCCTGGACGTGGATTCCTATTCTCAAGGCCCCGCTACTGAGATCTGCGATGACATTGGCGAAAGAAGAACTACCCTGCAGGTCATACAAGAGTCCTACAGTTTCGCCGGGATTCACTCCATTTGGCTGTACTCCCCCGCGAGAATCAGAAGAGGCCGATAGACCGGGCGTTACCACAAACGGAGGGCTTGCGTCATTTCCGGCAGGAAGAACCGGCTGGCGTGCCCCCGGCGAGAACGAAACTCCGAGATCGCTGTCGCCAACGCTCGCGAGCGAATCGAGTACCCCATCGTCAAAATGAATCAGCGTGATCGAAGACGGATCCGACCCGGCGTTACGGAAAGTAAATAGAACCTGCCCGCCGTCGGGACGAGTAACGTTTACCGAAAGCTGATCTTCGCCAATCGCGGCGTCAACGGCACTGTTACCCGAAATATTTTGAAAACCGTACAGATCGGCTCGAGCCGCCGTCGATACGAGAAGTCCCATTGCGAGAACGAGATTCGAAAAAGAGATGTTGAATTTGCTTGTTCTTACCAACTCCATTGTGCACCTCCCTACCGGACCAATTTGTCCTGTTATTTTATCTTTTTCGTTTGCTGCCGCTGCGTAGAAGCTTTCGCAGGACTACGATCAATAGTTATACGGCCTCGCTCGAAGTTTGTGTATCAGGACAAAGTCCGGTTTTGCTATGGGTCATAATACTGATATCCACATCGGGTATCCTCCCCAGACATCGCAAGGGCAATTTGTTAAAATAAAGCCAATGATATCCGGCGATGGGCGCAAAGTACGGTTTGACAAGGTGTTATGACGATACGTTGTCTCGGTCACAGATAGAAGCAAATCCAATGGAGGCCGATCAAATGCTACAAATCGGATCGGGGTCCATCCAACGAGGCGATTTCGAGCCGGTCGGTCATCCCGGGGCGGCCGCCGGACGGCCTGACTGACCGGATTTTTTCAAGATAATTGGCAACTTACGCTAAATTATGTGGCGACAGGCTCTTATAACAATACCAATCCCGCAAAATGCTCGGCGCCGGCCCTTCGAGAAGAAAAAAATTATACGTCAGAACGACTTGACAACGTCATACAAATAGGATAGTATTCCCGCTCTGGTTCTCTGTGTGCGGTCGTTCGCCGGGAACCATCTGTTTTGTGGGTTGAACGGATATTATAGATTTGAGGTAAAGAGAAAATGATGAAGAAAGAAGTTGTGAGAATTGTTTTGTGTATGATGATCGGGCTGTCTTTGTTCGTGCTTTCATCCTGCAAGGATTCGAGTGATGGCGGCAACGGAGATGCAAATCAGCCCGAGCAGACCATGAACGCGCCTGAGACCAACGAGAACACGCCACCGGCCGAAACGAAAGCCGCCACCGGCGGTAATGAAGGCGGTCTAGTGAAGATCGATCTGGAGCTGCCCAAGCCCATGTTCGTTGGAACGCCCCAGGATACAAAGGTGCCGAACCTGGAAAAACCGCTGGGCCACGCCCGCCCGCCGTTCTTGGCCCCTCCGGGAACGAAGAACGTCGCATTGGGCAAGCCCGTGTCCGGCAGCGACGAGGAGCCGATCATCGGCGAACTCGATTACATTACCGACGGCGACAAAGAAGCGGCCGACGGCAGCTACGTCGAGTTAGGCCCGTTTGTGCAGCACGTTACCATCGATCTTGAAGCGATGTATGAAATTTACGCAATTGTGGTCTGGCATTATCACAAGCAGGCCCGCGTCTACTACGACGTTATAGTGCAGGTGGCCGACGATCCGGACTTCATCGAGAACGTGCAGACAGTGTTCAACAACGACATAGATAACTCGGCGGGATTGGGTGTCGGCACGGATATGCACTACACCGAGACCAACGAGGGCAAGCTGATAGACTTGCTTAACAAGGACGTCAAGGGCCGTTACGTCCGCCTGTACAGCAACGGCAACACGAGCAATGACCTGAACCACTACATTGAGGTTGCGGTCTTCGGTAAGCCGGCAAGCTAAAATGCTCAGAAAATGTTGCGTCCTTATTTTGGCCGCGACAATTGTTGCGCTTGCGCTTCGCTTGCCGCGACTCCGACAGCGTCCGATGCACGGCGACGAGGCGGTCCATGCCGATAAATTCGGCCGGCTGCTCGAAGAGCGCTTCTATCAGTACGACACTTACGATTACCACGGGCCTACGCTCAACTATCTGACGTTAATCCCGGCCTGGCTCTTGGGGGCCGGGACTTACGTCGAGCTGGACGAGTTTACTCTGCGCATCGTCCCGGTTCTTATGGGAACGTGCCTGATTCTGCTGCTTCTGCCGATGATGCGCGGCTTGGGCTGCGCCGCGGCGGTATGTGCGGCGGTGTTTACAGCCATCTCACCGGCGATGGTTTTCTACAGCCGATATTACATCCAGGAAATGCTCTTGGTCTGCTTCACTTTTGCCGCCATCGTCTCGGGCTACCGATACGCACGCAGTAGGCATATCGGCTGGGCCCTGTGTACGGGCGCCATGCTCGGACTTATGCACGCCACCAAGGAAACATGTGTCATCGCCTACGGCTCGATGTTTCTGGCTCTCGTGCTCGCTTATGTTATGCAACGCCGCAAAGGTTCGATTGCAAACTGGCGCGAAAAGATTAAGCTGTCCCATATTATCGCCGGTATTACGACTGGTCTAATCGTCTCGGCTTTGTTCTTCTCGTCGTTTCTGTCGAATCCCGGCGGGATTGTCGATTCGATCCGAACGTATACGGTCTACCTCGGACGTGTGGGAAGCAGCCTGCACGTCCACCCCTGGCACCACTATCTGAAAATGCTGCTCTATTTCCAATTCGGCGACGGCCCGGTCTGGACCGAGGCTCTGATAGTGCTGCTTGCCGTCGTCGGCTTCATTGCCGTGATGGTCAAGAAAAGCTGGGCCGGCGCGGACCCCGTTTTGCTAAGGTTCCTTGCCTTTTACACACTCATAATGACGGTCGTGTACTCGGCGCTTCCGTACAAGACACCCTGGTGCCTGCTGGGCTTTCTGCACGGCATGATTCTCCTTGCGGGCTTCGGAGCGGTTACGCTCGTGAAGCTGGCGCCGAATATTGTGCCGCGCCTGCTCGTCCTCGGCCTGCTCGTCGAGGGCTCGCTCCATCTTACCTGGCAGGCCTATCAGAGCAATTATCGATACGAGGCGGACAGCCGCAATCCGTACGTCTACGCCCATCCGACGCCGGAGGTCTTCACGGTGGTGGACAGGATAAGAGAATATGCAGGCGTTCACCAAAAGGGGCGCAACATGGACGTTGAGGTCATTTGTCCCGGCGCCGACTACTGGCCTTTGCCCTGGTATCTGCGGGATTTTCCGAATGTCCGGTGGACCGAAAGCGTTGCCGAGGACGAGCCTTCGGCGCCGCTTATTATCGCTTCGCCCTCCGTGGAAACAGCATTAGTGGACAAGCTGTACAACCTGACGCCGCCCGAGCAGCGCCGGATGTATCTGTACATGTTCGATGAGCCGTATTACGTCTGGCTGCGCCCCGGAGTCAAACTGCGAGGCTTCGTCAGCAAGGACCTCTGGAGTGATTTGATGTATGAACCTGTGATAATGCCGCCGGACGAACAGGGGGGTGACAAATGACCGAGCAGCGAGAGCAAGAGACCCGCTACGTGGCGAGCAGCGCCGGACCCGTGCCCGGCATGAAGCGTTTCTCGCACGAGGCGATGGCGACGACCTTTGAGATTCTTATCGTGCATGAGGATGAGCGCTACGGCCGGCAGGCGGCTGCGGCGGCATTTGCTGAGGTGGACCGTCTCGAACAGGAGCTCAGCCGGTTCATCGAGAACAGCGATATCGCAAGGATAAACAGCCTGCCCGCCGGCGAGCCATTAGTGCTCGGCCTTGATACCTTCGAGTGCCTCAAGATCAGCGCCCGTATTTATGCCGAGACCGAGGGCGCTTTCGACATCACGATAGGCTCGCTGCTGAAATGCTGGCGCAAGTATGACGGCACACCCCGCACTCCTTCGGAAGAAGAGCTTGAACGTGCCCGCCGGCTCACCGGAACGGACCTGCTGCAATTGGACGAAGACGAACACACGGTGACATTGTCGGAAAGCCCGGTGCAGATTGATCTCGGCGGCGTGGGAAAGGGCTTCACCGTAGATAAGGTTGCCGAATTGCTGCGCGAGTGGAGCATCGAGGCCGCCTTGATTTCCGGAGGATACAGCTCGGTGCTCGCCCTCGAAGCCCTCGTGGCGAGGGCGTCCCGCCCTTGTTATGATGAACAGGAAAAAGGTCGTAGCGAGGGCGTCCCGCCCGACGAGAACAAGGCCAAGATGCCCTCGCTACGCGGCTGGCCTTTGGCGCTGACACACCCGGAAGACCGCAGTCGGATATTGGCGCGACCTTACCTGCGCGGCGAGGCGTTGAGCGGGTCCGGCGTGCAAAAGGGCGGGCATATCATCAACCCGCGCACAGGCCGGCCGGCCTCGGCCAAGCTCGCTGCCTGGTCCGGCGCGCCGGATGCCTCAACCGCCGACGCTCTTTCGACAGCGTTTATGATTATGTCACCGGAAGAAATCAACCAATATTGCACCGAATATCCCGATACGCGGGCAATGGTGATTACGAACGAGCGACAAGGAGAGACCGAGAAAGAAAAGGTCCTTCACTTTGGCTTCTGGAGCGATCTAACTTCTCAGCGATGATCCACTCAACAATCAACGGTTCGGCGCAAACGCATCTGAAGTATCGATGTTTACCGCCGTATGCTCTCGGTCTCAAACACTAAGAACATCTTTGTCATTGGATGAATTGAAAATGCGATTGGCTGTGAGCAGTTTTGTTTTTGTCAGCAGGCCCGATGCGTGCGCCGCGACGGCTGTTTCCATGTGTCTCTTATTCCTTAGTTCGGCCCGCGCTTTGTCGAATACCTTTTGCTTCAGCGGATATGACAAGTCCGCGTCGCTGACGATTGCCAGGAATCTTTTTCTGTGTTTGTCGTTGAAGTCCTTGCTTCGTTTGAGTACGTAATAGGCCTCGTACAACGCCATAAGATAAACGACTGCCAATTCCGCCGCCAGCCGATAGTATCTGACATAGTTGATATCCTTTATGTATTGTTTGTACATTTTGGATTTCTCTTTGTCCCTGCGACACTCCTTTTCCGCCTTCTTGTAGGGTCCGAATTGCTGGCATGCACGGAGGGTGAGCAGAAGGTTGTCGACGGAATTCTCGATATCTTCCTCGCCGGGACATGAGCCGTAGGTTTCGACAAATCCGCGCTGCAGAAAAAAACGAAACCAATCCTCAGTATTTCTCGTAGTCGCTCCTCTGACACAGTCCGTCCATTTATGGAAATCCTGTTTGAAGAAATCGTATTTGGCCCCGCTCTTCTCTTCGAGCCTGTACGAAACCTTCCTTGAGCATGTCTTTGATGGAACTCGACAAGTTGGCATAGTAGAAAAGATCGGGTCCCAAACTCCCGAGATTAAAATACGCCTTATAGTTATTGCTCCTGGATTTGTAGTCGAGCAGAACGCAGGTTCTTTTCTTTTGGGGGATTGATAGGATCGATTCAGATCAGTTCGGCGGAATTTTCGGGGATCCAGGTGTCGGTGTTGTTGGAGAGTCTTACGTGGAACCATCCGGGCCGGCGTTCGATCAGGTCGAATTCCGTCCCGGCGTGAAGCGGATCCTTGAAACTCTCGGGGTAGTTTCGCCCATCCCCCTGGCGAGCGACAACTTCATCTGCTGTTATGACGCCGGGGGCCTCGTCGGCGCGGGCACGCGTCTCCACCACAACGGATGCGAGAAAGCAAATCGTCAGGATGCCGCAGATGGCCGCCGTCACAACCCAATGGAAGGCCCTGCCGCGCCACGTCATCACGGTGAGGACTGCGCAGAAAATCGCAAATGAAATGCATGCTATAAGGAATTTCGTTCCGACGGAGAAATCATAGTGCCAGAAGAACAGCGTCTTCAAAATGCGCTGTTCGGCCTTAACCGCCACCTTGTCGATTCTCCTGCTACGTGCAAAGGCGAGATTCTTTTGGATGTTGGCGTCGGTCTTGTCCAGTTCCTCGGCCCGGCGATAGTTCAGGATCGCACGACCGATGTCGCCGCTCAGGAAACAGGCGTTGGCGAGATTATAGTACAGCTTTGGATTCCTGACCTCGCCGTCGCTTATTATCTTCTCATAATTGAGTATCGCTTTCTCATAAAGCCTCTTTGCCTCGTCCGGATTGTCCGCGAGCGAGTTGGCTTTCCTGAAGGACTGATTCCCACTCTCGAAAAGCGAAAGAATCTGCTCCCTGCTCAGTACGGCTTCGACCGGTGACGCCAGACAGAGCAGCAACAGACCAATCAGTGTTATGCGGAGATTTCTGTTTATCATCTTCGGCAATTCTTATCAACGGTGCGAACAAGTTGGATGACTTCTCTTATTCTCTCGTCGTCGATCTTGACCTCCATCGGTGCATAACGTCCCGCCTCGAATTCCGCTATCGTACCACGGTACTTGTCGGCGACGTATTCATCTTCCGTCCCGGCATAAACGGCATCGTAACAGTCATCAGGCGTCAGAGATCCCGCCGTTCTGTCAAAGCGGTCGCCGATGTATTGTTTCATGATCGATACGAGCAATTCGCTTTGCCGGTCCGGGGCTGTCGGAGCTACTTTCTTCAATTGCCCGACCGCCTTGCCGTATGCCTGCCTCCGACGTCTGCTCGCCACTTTCTCGGGGCTGGTGCGCGTAAAGACCTTGAAAAGTACGCTCGATATGAGCGCCAGCAAAGGAGTGGCCCAGATCACGGCATAACCCGGACTTGTCATTGCCGCTACCGGCGAGAAGCTCCTGTCTCTCAAGACATCGAGATCGTCGTAGTTGGCGGACAGGCCTTTCTTTATAGCCTCGACTTCCCGGTTGACCGGCGTGAAGTCTGCGCCTTCGAGGTCTGCGTTGGTGAGTACCTTCGTCGGCGCGACGTCGAGCTTTATCGGCTCGGTCCGCTCCATCACGTACTCTCCCTTCTCGGCGTCGAAGTACGCCAGCGGAATGGGCGGTATCTCGGCCACCTTATCGTTGTTGGCGCGTATCGTCTGGGTGAATACCTTGAAGCCGCCCGATATAGCCGGCGATGCCTTCTGCGAAGGAATCTTGAAGTTAGCCGCAAGTTCGTGGATCCGCTCCAGCGCCGGCCACCGCACAGGCTTGAGATACGTCCCGCCGCCGATTTTAATGGTAAGCGTAATCGGATCGCCGACGTTGACCTTAGTCGGCGTCGCGGACGCTTCGATTGTGTATTGACCGACAAGACCGTAATACTCGGCCGGTTTGCCCTCTTCGGGTAGGGGCCGTACAGTCAGCTCCAGCGGATCGGATTTCACCATGAAACGTTTATATCTAAGCTGTGGGCCGAAGAAGCTGTTAGATCGCGCCACAGGAACGTCTGCGTTGACTGTTGTCGGCTCAATCCGCATCGGTCCTGATGACTTGGGAATTAGAATCTTGCGCAGAACAAACAAGTTGGTTCGCTTGCCTTCGTGCGTCACCTTGTGTTGCCAAGCCATGACCGGCGTTCCAAGACCCAGATCAATCTCCTCCGCCTGCTGATTAAGAACGTCGGGATTTTCAAAATAGAAATCATCGCCACCGAGAACCGGAACGTTAAATCGTGCGTTCTTGCTGTTGTCGGAGTAATAGAATTTTATCGTCAATAATACAGGCTGTCCCACAAAGCACTGCTGTTCGGACAATTCCACCTCAATATCCAGTTGTCTTGTCGTGCCCGGTTTTGTGATATTTACAGTCACCGGATTCGTGTGGTACGTTTTTCCGTCGACCTCAACAGAAAGTGAAGGAAGCCGCACTCGCCCGGTCGTATTTACAATCAGGGCGTAGGTCATGATTATGGTCTTTTCCGTGGTGACTCTGCTGCCGACAATATTCGTGGAGGTCTGCGTTCTGTTTCCGGTGCTGCGTGGATTGTACTGACGCAGCGGCTCCAGATCGACTTGCCCGGGTGCTTCTGCGCCTTTGATGACGATGTAGTAGCCGAAGCTGTCGCCGACGTAAATATCCTTGTCGGTATCGACCTGCGCCGAGACGCGCACTTGTGCCGTGGCGGGCGTTGCAAGCATCGCAAAGAATCCAAAGACAGTTAAGATATATCCAATCGGTTTCATTTTATCGAGCTATCATTAACAATCACCAGTCTTTATCGACTCTTTGCCACCGGGCTCTTTGCGATCTTTGTCTGTTTTCCCGGCGGCGCCGTTCTCTGTCGAGAATCTCCTGTGCCGTCGTGTCGGGAGCGGCCTGCCGCTGTTGTTGCTTTTCTTCCTGCTGCTTCGGTTGCTGCTCTTGTTTAGCCTCATTCGGGTCCTTTGGTTCGTTGGGATCCTGCTCTGAAGCCTGGTCCTGCTGTTGCTGTGGTTGATTCGGGTCTTGCTGAGAACCCTGCTGTTGATTTTGCTGTTGCTGTCCCTGTTGCTGTTGTTGTTGGGACTGATTTGGGTCCTGCGGCTGATTCGGATCCTGCTGTTGATTCTTGAGCTGGTCCATAAGGTCCTTTATTTTCAGCCGTGCGACTTCGATGTTCTTTGCCGCTTTCTTGTTCTCCGGCTCGATGCCCAGCGTTGCCCGCCATGAATCGATGGCGGTTTTCAACTCGTCGATTGCCTTCTGCAGGTTCGAGTCGCTCTGCTTGATGCCCTGCTGATAATAAGTGTTGCCGAGGTTGTACTTGGCCTTTGCTACCAAGTCCATATCCTTGCTCTCGGCGGCAACTTCTCTGTACAGGTTCATCGCCGGGCCGAGGTCGTCGAGTCTATAGTAGCTGTTGGCCTTGTTGAATTTCGGCCGCAACGCCTCGGGACTCTCTACGAGAGCCTCATCGTATTTGTTGATCGCCTCGTTGAAATTTCCCTTGCTGTAGAGTTTGTTGCCTTGCGACGTCGCAACTCTCGCCGAATCGCCATACGCCGTCTGAGCCAGGGCGGCGGCCAGCACCAAGTGTATCAGAAGCTGTTTTATCGTAACATGGGCATCTTGCCCATGTGTCATAGGGCCATCCCCTCCACTCCGCTCGGGACCGGCTTGGCCCTGCAATTTGTCGCTTTTCACGGGCAGGATGCCCGTGCTACTTCTAAAACATCGTCTCAGTTTTCTATACTTTCCTGCGTTCACTTATCAATGCCTCACAAATAAGCAGCAATAATGCCAGGGCCACGAATATCTGGAATTTCTCGTCATACTTGAACATCGTCATAGATTCGAGCTCGCGTTTCTCAGCCGAGGCGATCAGATTTTCGTAGATTTGTCCCAGGTCCAGAGTCGTGCCGGGACCGACCGCGAGGAACTTGCCGCCGTCGGTCGCGTAGACGATTTTCCGCAGCAGATCGCCGCCGAGCTTCGACCAGACTTCTTCGCCCTTGTACTTCAGGAACGTCTTCTCGCCGTTCGGCCCGGTGATGGGGATGCGCGCCCCTTCGTTCTCGTCGCCGAGACCGATTGCGATTATTCTTATACCCTCTTCGGCCGCCTTCTCCGCCGCCTGAACGGGAAAGCTCTCCTGCCCTTCGTGCTCTTCGCCGTCGGTGATCAGGATTATGTCCTTGTACTGACGGCTCTTCCGGTCGAAGACTTCCCGGGTCGCTTTTCGGATAGCATCGCCAATAACAGTCCCGCCTCTGCCTGTGCTCTCGGTCGATATCTCGGCAAGCGCCAGCCTTACGAAGGCGTAGTCCTGAGTCAGCGGACACTTGATCGTGCTGTTGCCGGCAAAAGTCACTATCGCGACCCTGTCGCCGGCGAGCGTCTCCATCAGATCGGAGATAGCTATCTTTGAGCGTTCGAGCCTGCTCGGCTTTATGTCCTCGGCCAGCATTGAGCGAGACGTGTCGAGAAGTATGCAGATGTCCCGCCCGCGACGCCTGATCTTCTGGGCCTGGGGATTCCATTTCGGCTCGGTCAGGGCCACCACAATGCTGACAAAGGCGCCGAGCAGAAGCGCCGACTTGAAGATCTGCTTTCTTAAGCTTACCGTGTTGTTGATCTGCTTGAGCATTTCGCTGCCGGCCAGCACTCTCAGCGCCCGGGACTTCTGGTAGAAGCACCAGATGTACACCGGCACCAGCACTACAGGCACGGCAAACAATAGCCACAATGCTTTGTCATTTCCCAAGTTCATTAATGTTCCTGTTTAAACAACTCTCACGCTTGTCACTCGCGCGAAGGCAGGAATGACAGCTCGTCTGTCCTCTTATTTTCTTATCTTCCTATCTTCCTATCTTCTTATCTTCTTATCTTCTTATCTTCCTTCGCTGTTTCTCACGGTATCTTTCTAAACACAGTACAGCCCGCCAGCATCTCCAGGCCCAGAACTATCAGCGCCGCCATCGTCCACGGCCCGAATCGCTCGGCGAACTGCGTATATTGAACCGATTTTACCTCGGTCTTCTCCATTTCGTCTATCCGCTTGACTATCTCGCGAAGCGCGTCTCCGTCGTCGGCTCTGCCGTAAAATCCGCCCGTGCTCTCGGCTATCCTTTTGAGTAATTCCTCGTCGAGGTTCTGTCTCGTCGGCATCTTGTATGACCCGAGCGGTGTTCGAACGGTGGTGTACGCCTGGCCCGAGCCGATGCCGATCGTGTATACCTTTATGCCCCATTTCTTCGCCAGTTCCGCCGCGGCCTCGGGACTATACTGACCTGCATTGTTCACACCATCGGTCAGCAGGACGATTACCTTGCTCTTTATCTTGAATCCCGCTTCGTTGGCGTCTGCGACCCGCTCGCCGGATGCCGTCAATTGGGTTTTTCTCCGCTGGATTTCCTCCTCAGCCTTTTTCAGTCTCGCCGCGGCCAGTGCGAGTGCATCGCCTATAGCAGTGCCGTCTTCATCGCTGTCCGGGATGACGATCTCGGTCTTTCTCAAAAACTCGGTGAGAACATCGTGGCTGTGCACGAGAGGGCATTTCGTGTCGGCATATCCGGCAAACGTTATCAGGCCGATCAAGTCGCTGCCTCTGCCTTTCAGGCCTTTCTCACCGCCCTCGACAAAATCGGAGACAACTTCCTTGACGACTTCGAGCCGGTTGAGCTTCTCGCCGTCGTAGTGCATCTCGGCCCTCATGCTTGACGAGCGGTCGACTACTGCTTCAATCGCCACGCCCTCGGTGGAAATCTCCTGCAGGACCGTTCCCTTCCTCGGGCGAGCAAGTGCGACTATCAACAGGCCCACGCAAACGAGCCTGGCTACTATCAGCGACGGCCTGAGTCTGATTCGCCACGAGAGAAAGCTGTTCTTCATGTCCACGAGGCTCGGGAATCTCACAGCGGCGGTGCTTTTCCTGCGCAGCATAAGATACGCCAATGCGGGCAGAAGCAAAAGCAACAATAATATCCAAGGTGAATAGAATTCCATCTATGCGCTCCCGGTCTCCGCCGATTCTTCAGCTACATGCATCTCTGTCACATCGACCTTTCGCTCGTCTGATTTCGTCTTTTCTATGAAGGCCTTAACCAGATCGAATGTCTCCTGAATCTGCTCGTTCGTCGGCTCGTGCCTGGCGAATTTCACCAGGTCGCAGTGCTGCAGAAACCGCACGAGGTTTTCCTTGTCCGATTCAGGCAGGACGTTGGTGTTCGCAAGCTCGTACAGAAATTCCTCGGTGGTACTCTCCGGCGCCCTGAGGCTGAAGCGGTGCTCGATGTAGTGCCGCAGGATGTCGCTGATTCGCTCGTAGAATTCCTTGATCCTGCCGGCGCCGACGAGGTCTTTTTCGACCAACAGGCGCAACCTTTCGTATGCAATCTCGTGTGCGGGTTTGAAAATTCTCACCAACTCCTTGACTCGCCTGCGTCTCAGCCACAACCATGCGCCGGGCACGGCCGCAACGGCAATCGCGCCGAGCAACCAGGCCCACCAGTAAGACGGCTCCTTCGGCATCTCCACGACGCCTTGGATATCTTCGATCTCCAACTCGGCCCGCTGATCTTCGAGCAACGAGGTGACTTCTATTTCGATAGGTTCGGTCGTCAGTTGATATTTGTTCTCTTCCGGGCTGTTGACGTCGTGAAACTCGAACGTGAAAGCCGGGACGGGATAAGTACCCGAAAGAAAAGGTTCGAGGCTGTACTGATAGCTGCTTACAACGTTGCCGTCCTCGTCGAGCTTTTCTCCCAGGTTGTCCCAGTCGACGATGCCGAAGCTCTCGAGCACTTTGTCCACTTTGGGCATCTGCACTTCGTAGCCCGGCTGGATGGCGGCTTCAAGCTCCAGCAGCAGCGTCTCGGCAATGGTGATCGTTGACTTATCGGCGCGGACGTGAACGGTCAGCGGTCCTCGTTCGAAGCTCTTGTCGATCTCAAAGTCCGACTTGCCGGCTTCAGTCTGAGGACTCTTCCCGCAACCGGCGCAGACCAGAAGCACGCCGAAACAGAGCAACATGCATGACATAACCTGTTTCTTTGCCGAATCTATTCTC
This sequence comes from uncultured Pirellulales bacterium, assembly GCA_964598225.1. GTDB lineage: Bacteria > Planctomycetota > Phycisphaerae > Sedimentisphaerales > Anaerobacaceae > SG8-4. Next base: position 31,514 of record CAZRBG010000009.1, on the reverse strand, counting down.
ATAAGTCTTGTAGGTGGGCACTGCCCACCACGTGTTTAGTCAAACCCTGCTTTTTACGACCAGGCCCAAGCTCGAACCGCCGCCACGCGGCGGCGCGAGCTTGAGGCTGCCACCCTTCGTGTCGCGGGCATCTTGCCCGCGCCCGGGTGGCAGCCTCATCCCGATTGTCGTTCATCGGGATGGGGCTGGTTGTTTCCCAATCAAGCTATTGTGTGCGGTGCACACCCAACATGTCGCGGGCGTCTCGCCTGCGATTCGAGGGCGGGACGCCCTCGACACGAGTTCAGCCCACTAATCAATCTACTTCTCATTTTCTTCCGTGCCGCCAAATGCCGATGTATGGACGATCACGTCATGCTTGTCCATTAATTGTTCTATCAAATCCCGCTGGACGTCCCGGCTTTTCTGGTTCGTGAGCATCGACATCACCTGCTGCCTGACTTCGTCAAGCTGTTTCTGCCGTTCCGGGATCAACTTCTCTACCTTTACGATCTCCCAGCCCTTCTCGGTCTTGAACGGCTCATCGAGAACTTTCGGAGCCTCGACAGCGAAGATTTGCTCACTCAACTCCTGTGCTGTCCCGATGCCGGGAACGTACGAGCCGGCCTGAACTTCAGTTTCGATCCTGCCGCCGTTGTCCTTTGTTTCGGCATCTTTCGAGAACTCCTTTGCCAGTGCGACGAAATCCTCGCCTCCTTTGATCCGAGCTATCAGCTCTTTAGCCGTTGCGTCATCGTCGACGAGTATGTGGCTTATCGTAGCTTTGGCGGGATCGACAAACTTGTCTTTGTTAGCCGTGTAATATGTCTGGATGTCGGTCTCGGTGATGTTGATCTTGCTCGCCAGTTCGTTGTTCATAACAAGCTGGCTCAGGGCGCCGCGCGTCAGGCGGTCGATCAGCTCCCTGGCTTCCGGTTTCTGCGTAAGCTCTTCCTGCAGAGCCTGGCGATACAGAACTTCCTGCGCGAGCCGGCTTTGGAGGAACTGTTGTTTGGCCTTGGGACTCTTGTATTGTTCGAGCAATCTCTTTTTCTGTTCGTTCATTTGCTCGGTCGTCATGAAAGCCGCCATAGGCTCTAATTGATTTTCGATGTCGCTCTCGATCATCGCATCGAGATCGGCCTGCGTTATCTTCTCCGGGCCTATCTCGGCCACGACCGTCGCACCCACTGCCGGTTCCGCTTCGAGGCTCGTCCGATCCATTAGCTCATATCTCAGCGCAGAAAACTTGCCGAGCTTTTCAAAGCAGCCTTTGACGCGCGCGTTGATTTGAGGTTTCAGCTCATCCAGCTTCGCAACAGTTTCGCTGCGATAGTAAAATTCAATAGCCTTGTCGTAGCGGTTCGCTTTTTCCAGCAGCGTAGCGATCTGGAACATCGTCTTGGCGCGCTCTTCGTCGCTCAATTCGGCGCGCAACAGGTAATCCTGCCAGACATCCGCCGCTCGGACGTGGAGGTTTCTCTGGGCCAGTTTGCCCGCTAATTCCTTAACCTGCTCGGATGACAGGGACGCAGCCGCCGCGTCATCCGGCCCGGCCGGCGCCGCTGGCCTCACGATCAAATTCACTGCGGCCAAAGCTATAAGAGTCAGAAGCAATGCGATTATAATACCGTTGGCCGCTGAGCTTCTCTGTTTCTTCTCGGGAAGCGAAAAATCCAGTTTCTCTTCCATTAGTCTTACTCCCTGTAGGGTGGGGCAAGCCCCACCCTGCCTGTTGTTTATGATCTTCTGTGTCTCATATGAAAGAACCTGACCAAATCCTGTATGTACGGCTTATCTGTGCTGATGCTTATACAGTCAACGTTTATCGTCCGCAGCATGTTCTTCAGCTCCTGGAACCGCTGAGCGCTGTTGCCACCGTACTGATTTCGAAACCTCTTACTGGACGTATCGACGAGCATTATCTGTCCCGTTTCGGCGTCGGCGAATTCGATGAGTCCCGCCGCGGGCAGCGCGACCTCGGCCCTGTCCCGAACAGAGACCGCAATCACATCGTGCCGTTTGTTCAGCAGACTCAACGGCTTCTTGAATCCGGCCTCGATGAAATCCGATACCAGAAAAACAGTCGCCTTCTTGCGCGTGACCTTCGCGATGTAATCCAGTGCAACGGCGATATTGGTTTTGCGTTTTGGCATCTTGAAGTACAACAGCTCTCGAATCAGTCTTAGCATGTGGCGGACGCCCTTCTTGGGCGGGATGTACAGCTCGATCTGATCGGTGAAGATCAGCAGGCCCACCTTGTCGTTGTTCTTCGCAGCGGCAAAAGCCAGCACGGCACAGAACTCGGCGGCCAGCTCGTTCTTCATTTTGTTTACCGTGCCGAAGTCGCCCGAAGCGCTCAAATCGACGGCGAATATCACCGTCATCTCGCGCTCCTCGACGAAGCGCTTTATGTACGCCTTTCCCGTCCGCGCGGTGACGTTCCAGTCGATAGTGCGAATATCATCGCCGGGCGTATACTCGCGCACTTCGTCGAACTGCATGCCGCGACCTTTGAAGACGCTCTCGTACTGGCCTGCAAAGCTCGCATCCACCGTCCGCGATGTGTAGATCTGAATCTGTCTTATCTTCTTTATCAGTTCCTGCGGAATCATAACTTCTACGGCACCTCGACGCTGTCGAAGATCGTTTTGATTATATCTTCGCTGGTCTTGTCCTCGGCCTCGGCTTCGTAGCTGACAATCACTCTGTGGCGCAGGATATCAAAACCGATGCTCTTGACGTCCTGCGGGGTGACGTAGCCTCTCTGCTGAATGAACGCGTGCGCTTTCGCCGCTACCGCCAGGTAAATGCTCGCCCGGGGCGATGCGCCGTAATTTATGAAATTGGCCATCTCCATGCCGTATTTGTCCGGCTCCCTCGTGGCGCAGACTATATCGACGATGTAATCCTTGATCTTCTCATCGATGTAGATTTCGTCGATTACGCTTCTGACCTGGATGATATCCTCCGGGCTGATGACAGGATTGATATCGAATGAGACATCTGTAGCGGCCATTCTGTCGAGAATCGTTCGTTCCTCGTCCTTGCCGGGATAGTCGATCTTGAGCTTGAGCATGAAACGGTCCAACTGCGCTTCCGGCAGGGGGTACGTGCCCTCCTGCTCGATAGGGTTCTGCGTGGCGAGCACGAGAAACGGCCGCGGCATAGGAAAAGTCTCGTCGCCGATCGTGACCTGTTTTTCCTGCATGGCTTCCAGCAGGGCGCTCTGCACCTTGGCCGGCGCCCGATTGATCTCGTCGGCTAATATGATGTTGGCAAATATCGGGCCTTTCCGCGTCTGGAATTCGCCATCGGACTGGCGATAAATCTGCGTTCCCGTCAAATCGGCCGGCAGCAGGTCGGGCGTGAACTGAATTCGTTTGAAATCGGCATTGATCGCCCGCGAGAGAACTGTCACCGCCATCGTCTTGGCCAGCCCCGGCACGCCCTCGAGCAGGATATGCCCGTTGGAAAGCAGCCCTATCAACATGCGTTCGAGCATGTACCGCTGGCCCACGATGACTTTGTCCATCTCGGCGAAAAGCGACCTGACAAACTCGCTTTTCTCCTTTACCGCTTCCCCGATTTGCTTCACATCTGTCGCCATAGAGATTCTCCTTCAAAAACCTGCCGTCCGCCGGAGTTGCTTTCCAACTTTACGTCCGGTTAGACATTTCGCCTTCTGTGCACACCAATTGAGTAATTTTCCTACGGCCGATCCCCGTAAAAGGTTCAGATTATGCAGAAAAAACGCCGAGAATGCAAGCCCTACTGCGGGACCGCGTAGGGACCGTCCGGCAGCAAGAGCGTTTCCTTATTTGTCCGGTCCCGGATTAGGTGGTTTATCGTTTCCTGCAGGATTCTTCGTGCGAAATCGACGTTCGACTCGCCAGCCAGCCGCTTGTTTTGAGCAGCTACGTTTGTCTCGGGCAGCAAATCCTCCGGGCAGTCCTCCAGTTGCGGCGCGCAGATGTAAATCTCCTTCGGCCCGGCCAGTCGCCGGTAAGCTTTCGCCCACATCTGCACCTCCCACTGATCCGGCACGAAAGTCCAGTCCGGTGCCAGGATTTTGGCGAGATAACCCTTCGGCCCCAGGCGAATCGCCAGGCGGAGCATGTCTTTGTAGTTCGGATTGCCGACCGGATCGGGATCGGTCAAATTGCCTAAGAGGACCACTTTGCCTTCCGGCTTGGCAACCCGAACAGCTTCGTACACAGCCTTGACGGACTGGTAGTGATTGACGCCGACATCGCCCGCCTGGATTATCACCACGTCATACCTCTTTCTTATCGGAATCGTCGCGTAACTTCGCAAATGCTCTACGGCGGCAAGGTGCGCCTGTTCAAGCTCGCCTGCAAACACCCCCGTTACCTGCTTATTGTTGTCAATTGTGACGTTCACCGTGAAGTCCACGCCCGCCATCTTCGCGATGCGAAGCGCCTCTTCGTGGCAGGGATTGCCCTCCAGAACCAGATTCGTCGCACCATCCTCGTTCAGTATGGACGCCGAATGCAGGCCGTAGGTGACACTGCGTCCGCAAATGCCGGGACAGATAGCTTTTCGCCCACCGGAAAAACCAGCCATAAAATGCGGTTCGACAAGACCGGTGGCGATCTTCAGGTGGGCGTCGAGATAATGCCGATTGACCTTCACTTTGGGTGTTCGGTCGGTTTTACCGATGGATCGCAACATAGCCTCATCCGTCGAGATGTGGTTGATTACCTCAATCCCTTCCTGAAAAGCCGAGTTGCCCAGCATATCCCTTAATTCCGGCTCGGACATCGGCCTGTGTGTGCCGCAGCCGACGAGTATCTTGATGTTGTTGACCCGGTTGTCTTTGAGCGTCTCAACAATCGGCGGCAGTATACCGTTCGGCCCGCTGTACGGCACGGGTCTGGTCTTATCCGAAACGACAACAACAGCGTTGTCGCAGTCTCGCGCGAGATCAGGCAATGAGGCGCTGCCGATGGGTTTGCTCAGACACTCACGGACCGCCGCGGCGGGATCGGGCAATGCCGCGACCGCTCTAGCCGACAAGACATCGGAGTTACCCGGTACTTCGACCTCGATGTAGCTATCGCCGAATTGCAGATTAATATACTTCGAGTTCATTTTTTCTTGTTTCCATACCAAATAGCGGCAACCGCGCCGATGGCGATCAGGGCGGCAATCACCGTCCCTGCGTTGAAAATTCCGTACCGGCTAAACCATACGATGGAATAGCCGACTGCTCCTGTGAGCAGGGCATAGTAGGCGAAAGGAATCAAAGTTCTGCGAATCACAAGCCCCTCTTTGCCTAATAGCCCCACAACAGCCGAGGCTGCTACGACATTGTGCACGCAGATCATGTTTCCGGCCGCTCCTCCCACTGCCTGCAGCGCAACGATCCAGGTCGGATCGACGCCGATTCGCCGGCCGACGTCGAACTGAAACAGCGAAAACATCATATTGCTGATCGTGTTGCTACCCGCGACGAAGGCGCCGGTTCCGCCGATGAACGGCGAGAAGACAGGCCAGGCCGAGCCCGCCAGAGCCGCAACACCCTCGGCCAGCGCTATGGGCATCTTGGGGTATCCCGCCGCGCCGCTTTCGGAGTTTATAAACACCTGCACCATCGGAACCGTGAAGACAAGGGCCGCCGATGCCGCCAGGGCCGTCTTGAGTGAGCTGCTCCAGGCCCGCCTGTAAGAAGCCGGCTCGATCCTGTGAAGAAAGAAAGTGATGAATGAAACGAGAATCAAAATGGTACCCGGCAGATACAGCGGCTTAAAAGCGGGGGCGATCTTCGTCCCGAACAGCTTCGGCAACGTTACCTGCCACGATATCCATTCTTTCAACGGCAGAGCGGGCAATCGAGTCAGAATAAGCAACAACACCACGAGCAGGTAAGGCAGCCACGCCTTGAATAACCCGATTCTGGTGCCGTTGTCGTCTTCCTTGATTTCGATTTTGCCCGTCCAGCTTTTGTCCCAGTTTTCCTTCCTGTCGAACTCCCAATACTGTTCGTCCCGCGGCATCAGAAAGCCCTTTCGCGCAGCCGTTGTTACGATAGCCAGTCCCACGAGACTGCCGAACAACGATGGAAACTCCGGCCCCAGGGTTAATGCGACGATAAAGTAAGGTATCACCATCGCCAGGCTGGCGAAGATCGCGAATTTCCAGACGGCCAGCCCCTCGCGAAAAGTTCTGTTCCTGCCGAAGAAGCGCGTCATGAAAGAAACCACTATCAGCGGAACCAACATGCCGGCAATAGCGTGCAGCAGTGCTACTTTCCAGCCGATCATAGCCAGAAAATCAGTCCACTGCACAAAACCGGCCTGCACAGCATAATCGTGCACGCTCGGCTCGGCGGTAAGGCCGGTGTTGACTCCGATGAGAATCGGCGTGCCCGCCGCGCCGAAGGAGACCGGCGTACTCTGAATAATCATCCCCGCCACCACCGCCGCCAGCGCGGGAAAGCCCAATCCGACAAGCAGCGGCACGCAAATCGCCGCCGGCGTGCCGAACCCCGCCGCCCCCTCCATCAGCGCGCCGAACAGCCAGGCGATGATAATCACCTGAATGCGCCGGTCCGGCGTTATATCGGTAAAGCCCTTTCTGATCGCGCGCAAGCCGCCGCTTTCTTTAAGAGTATTGAGCAGCAGAATCGCCCCAAAGATTATGTAGAGCAAAGTCCCCGCGATCACCAGTCCGTTGACAGAAGCCGCGGCTACCCTTTCTTTCGGAACCTTCCATATAAACAGCCCCAGCGCCACAGCGACAAAATAGCAAATCGGCATCGCCCGGCTGGCGGGCCAGCGCAGACCAACCAAAAAAAACGCCACCGCAATAATAGGCAGCAACGCCAACACACACAACAATTCCGTACTCATCCAAAACCTGTCTTCTTAAAATACTCTCAAGATCTGCTTCCCGAATTCCTGAGCCACGTAATCATAAAATAATGCGCAAGCGATTGCAATAAGCATGTCAAGCTGCCGCTTCCCGTCTTTGCTACTTGCCATTATCGCGGCCTCAGGATCTGAACAATGGCGTCGCCGCCAGCCTGCTTTGGCACTTCAAATGAATCGCCGGAGCTTATGGTTTAGCCTTCTGCAGGTCGGGGTAGACTTCTGCGACGGCTTTGTTGACAAGGCGATGGTCTCGGAGATTTACTGCTGCGGCGTGGCCTTGGTCTGCTGCTGCAAAGGCGTCTGCTCCAAGTGAGGCAAGTTCGCGGACGTAAGGCAGCGTGGCATTGCACAGGGCCTGGCTCGAAGTTCTGCTGACGGCGCCCGGAATGTTGGTGACGCAATAATGCACTACGCCGTCTACGGTGTAGGTCGGCTCGTGGTGCGTGGTCGGGCGGCACGTCTCTACGCACCCGCCCTGATCGATGCAAACGTCGACGATGACGCTGCCGGCCTTCATTTTCTTGAGCAACGATTCGTCGATCAACATCGGCGTCCGACCGCCCGGGATCAGCACCGCTCCGATTATCAGGTCCGCCTGGATGGCGTACTGCTCTACGGCATGTGGATCACAGTAAATGGTTGTCACATTAGCCGGCATTATCTCGTCGAGGTATCGCATCCGGTCGAGGTTGATATCCATAATGGTAACGTTTGCGCCCATCCCGGCGGCTATGCTCGCGGCGTTGGTTCCGACCACTCCGCCGCCGAGGATCAACACGTTGGCCGGAGCAACACCCGGGACGCCTCCCAGGAGAATTCCCCGGCCCATCATTGGCCGCTCCAGATACTTGGCGCCTTCGTGTATCGACATCTTGCCCGCCACTTCGCTCATAGGCGTCAGCAGCGGCAGCCGGCCGTAGGGGTCCCGCAACGTCTCGTAGGCAACGGCAGTGATACCGGTCTCCAGGCATCCTTCGGTCAGCTCTCGCGAGGCGGCAAAATGGAAATAGCAAAAGAGCGTCTGCCCTTCTCGAAGCAGAGCAATCTCATCAGGCTGGGGCTCTTTGACTTTCACAATCATCTCGGCTCGTGAGTAGATTTCGTCGGCCTGATCTACAATCTTGGCCCCGACCGCCGAATATTCCCCATCGCCAAAACCGCTCCCTGCGCCGGCCTCTTTCTCGACGAGCACAGTATGCCCGTCCCGGCTGAGCAATTCCGCTCCTACCGGAAGCAAACCAACGCGGTACTCATCGGTCTTGGTCTCTTTTGGTACGCCAATAATCATTTTGATTTGTGTCCATTCGTGTTAATCTGTACCACAGGTATTCGTGGTCTAAGAATCTTTAATGCCCAGATCGTCTTTTGTCAAGATGGAGCCGAACTTATAACCCGCTGCTGTGATATTTTCCTCGGCGCCCTGCTTTCGGTCGATTACGCAGATGATCTCTTTAACTGTCGCGCCGGCTTCAGTAATTATCTTTGCCGCTTCGAGGACCTGGCCGCCGGTGGTGGCGATATCCTCGACCAGCAGTACGACGTCGCCTTCTTTCAGGACGCCCTCGACCATCTTACCCGTGCCGTAGCCTTTCTTGCTGTTGCGGATGATTACCCAGTTCTTGCCGGAGGCGATCGAAGTAGCCGCGGCTAACGCCACACCGCCTAATTCTGCGCCGGCGATCAGAGTAACATCGTCTGTAACATACCGGGCGAATTCCTGGCCGAGCGCTTTTAATATGTCCGGGCACGTCTCGAATAGATACTTGTCCAGATAATATTTGCTGTGCTTGCCGCTGCGAAGGACGAAGTCGCCCTCTAAGTATGCCGTTTCTTTGATGCGTTTTATCAATTCTTCTCTGGTCATAATATGAGTCACCTCTACAATAAAGTTGGTTCTTGTAGGGCGGGGCTTGCCCCACCACCGGGACTTTGTTGATCATACGTTCAATTCCGCCTGGCGATTCAGCTCTTTGCGATATTTCTTTCGGAGGGGCGCGACGACGTCCCTGATGAATTCGTCGACCTGCTGCGGCGCCCTGCCGATGTATGCTTCCGGGTGGAGGATTTTGTCGAAATCGATCTCGGCAAAGGCTATGTCCGCTCTAAGCCGGCCGACCAGGTCGTTGTGTTTGCCCAGGTCCTTCACCTGTGACGCGGCGGCCTGCGAGTGCAGGCGGATCTTTTCGTGCAGTTCCTGTCTGTTGCCGCCGGCCTTTACCGCCGCCATCAGGATGTTCTCGGTCGCCATGAACGGCAGCTCTGCGGCGACTCTGGCCGCGATCACCTTCGGATAGACAACGAGCCCGCTTGTGACGTTGATGAGGATTTGCAGAATCCCGTCAACGGCCAGGAACGCTTCAGGAATGACGACCCTTCTGTTAGCTGAGTCGTCGAGCGTTCGTTCGAGCCATTGCTCGGAAGCGGTCATCTGCGGACTTGAAGCAAGGCTCAGGACCAGCCTGCTCAGTGAAGTCGCTCTCTCGCATCGCATGGGATTTCTCTTGTACGCCATGGCCGAGGAACCTATCTGCGACTTCTCGAACGGTTCCTCGATCTCCTTGAGATTTGCAAGCAGGCGGATGTCGTTGCACATTTTGTGCGCCGACTGCGCGACCGAGGCAAGGGTGTTGACCACGAGGGCGTCGATCTTTCGCTGATAAGTTTGGCCCGTCACGGCACAGGTCTTCTTGAAGCCAAACGCAGTGGAGACGGCCTTGTCGAGCTGCTTGACTTTCGTGTGGCTACCGTCGAACAGTGCCAGGAAAGAGGCCTGCGTGCCGGTCGTGCCTTTTACGCCTCTAAAAGGGAGCGTTTCGAGCCGGTGCTCGATTTCCTGAAGGTCCATGACGAATTCATAGCACCACAGCGTCGCTCTCTTGCCGACGGTGGTCAACTGGGCCGGCTGATAGTGCGTAAAGCCCAGCGCCGGCATCGAGCGATACTTTCTGGCGAACTTGCTCAACAGATTTATCACCGCCGCTAACTTGGCCGCAATCAGCTCCAGCGCCTCCCGCATTATGATCAAATCCGCGTTGTCGCCGACGTAGCAGCTTGTCGCTCCGAGGTGGATGACAGGCGCGGCTTTCGGCGCCGCGTCGCCGAAAGTATAGACGTGCGCCATCACATCGTGGCGGAAGCGCTTTTCGTACTGTGCCGCTTTCTTAAAGTCGATCTCATCAAGATGCTTTTCCATCTGCCGTATCTGGCTCTGCTTAATATCCAGGCCGAGCTTCTGCTGCGCCCTGGCAAGCTCCAGCCATAGCCTGCGCCAAGTGCCGAACTTCTTCTGAGCGCCGAACAGTTCGGCCATTTCCCGCGAAGCATTCCTCTCAACCAGAGGACTCGTGTACAAGTTTCTTTCTTTTGCCATTTTCTTTCCGACGTTTGAAGTTATTTGTTATTCACTTTAGCCTGGCGTTCGGCCAGCAACTGTTCGATTTCTTCGATATCCTCCTGGCTCAGGTTCCAGTCGGAGGCCGGGGCGGTTTCTTTGATCTGGTCGGGTCTTCTTGCGCCGGCGATTGCGGCGGTAACTTCGGGTCTGCGGAGGACCCAGCTAAGGGCCAACTGGGCGCAGGTTTTGCCGTTTCGCTCGGCGATTTTCTTCAGGCTCTCGACAAGTTCTATCGTGGCGCTGAACTGCGGCTCCCGGAAGTCGCTGCTCCTCCTTCGATGATCGTCTTGAGGTAAACTCGCGAGCCTTTCAGCGCTGAATTTGCCCGTGAGCAGGCCCCTTTGCATCGGGCTGTATGCGAGGACACCGATATTATTGTCGGCGCAATATTCCAACAACTCATCCTCGACCTCGCGATGGAGCATGCTGTACGGCGGCTGAAGCGAGGCGACCGGATGGATCTTCTCGGCACGCTTTATCTGCTCGACGTTGAAGTTCGAGACGCCGATGTAGCGAGTCTTGCCTTCGTCTTTGAGCCTGGTCATTTCCTCCCAGGCCTCTTCCATGTCCTCGTCGGGATCGGGCCAGTGTATCTGGTAAAGGTCGATAGTCTCGACGCCAAGCCTTTTCAAGCTGGCATGACATTCGTCGCGGACGCTCTGCCGTTTCAAGCAGTTAATCTTTTGTTTCTTCTCGTTCCATAGGATGCCGCATTTGGTTGCGATGATGGGTTTGTTGCCGGCACGTTCGAGAGCTTGTCTGATGAGTTCTTCGGAATGGCCCAGCCCGTACGCCGGGGCGGTATCTATCCAGTTGATCCCCGCTTCGAGGGCGGCAAGAACAGCGCCTATGGCTTCCTCGTCGTCCTGCGGCCCCCAGCCGTACTCCCAGGGCCCGCCCATTGCCCAGGTGCCGAGACCTACGGTGGTCAATTCAAGATCGGGGTTTCCAAGTTTTCTTGTCTGCATGATTTTACTCCAAAAAGAAGACAGCGTATAGCGTAGAGCGAAAAGCGGACAGGTTCTACGCATTCTACTATACGCTATCCGCTTTACGCTCTATGCTTATAATAGAATATTCGCAACCGGCGCGCAAATCAACTTCCAGTCGGCACAAAATCCCATTCGAGCGCTTATTCAGGCAAAATAGTGTACCGGCGGCCTGCCTTCGTATCGAACTCGATGACTCGTCCGGAATCAGAGGCGGTTGTCTCAGATGGAGGCCCGAACAGACCCGATTTCAGTTTCACGGGCGCACTGTAGCGAACCGCGCATTTTCCGCCGAGCTTCGAACGGATAATTGCACGTTTAAGCTTGCCGTTTCTCCATTCAATATCTATCTCGAAGCCGCCGCGGGCCATCAGGCCCTTGATTGAACCATCGGGCCAGGCCTGCGGCAGAGCAGGCAGAAGATGAATCTGACCTGTATGGCTTTGCAACAGCACCTCGGCGATCCCGGCCGTGCCGCCGAAGTTACCGTCGATCTGGAACGGGGGATGAGTGTCGAAGAGATTCGTCAGCGTTGATTTTCGCAGCAGGGCCAGGATGTTTTCATGGGCCTTCTCGGCGTCGTGCAGGCGCGCCCAGAAATTAATTATCCAGGCCCGCGACCAGCCGGTGTGGCCGCCGCCATGGGAGAGGCGGTACTCGAGCGACTTGCGGGCCGCCGCGGCGAGTTCGGGTGTGTCGTTGACGGTGATCTGTTTGCCGGGATGCAGAGCGAACAGATGCGATACATGCCGGTGTCCGGGGCTGGGCTCTTCGAATTCCTGATTCCATTCGAGCAACCTGCCGTCCGAGCCGATCTTCGGCCCGGCCAGCTTCTGGCAAGCGGTCTTTATCCGCCGTGTAAAGTTGTCGTCAATCGAAAGCACCTCGGCTGCTTCGACGCAATTAGTGAATAGGTCGTAGATGATCTGCTGGTCCATCGCCGGGCCCATCGTCAGATGCGCGGTCTTTCCGTCGGGGGTGCGGAAGCGGTTCTCCGGCGATATGGACGGACCGGAGACCAGTTCGCCTGTTTCCGGGTGCTCGACGAGATAATCGAGGAAGAACTCCGCGGCTTCTTTCATAGTCGGATAAGCCCGCTCTGCAAGGAACTCGCGGTCGCCCGTGAAGGCATAGTGTTCCCAGAGGTGTTGGCAGCACCACGCGGCGCCGGTGGGCCACATGCCGTAGCCTACTTTTCCGATAGGACTGGTCCAGAACCATGCATCGGTTGTGTGGTGGGCGACGAAACCACGGCAGCCGTAAACTTCTCTGGCGGTCTTTCGCCCGCGCGGGCGCAGGTTTTCCACCAGATCGAAGAACGGCTCATGGCATTCCGACAGGTTGCACACCTCGGCGGGCCAATAGTTCATCTGGACGTTGATGTTGATGTGGTAATCGCAGTTCCACGGGGCCTTGATGTGATGGTTCCACAGGCCCTGAAGGTTGGCGGGCATACACCCCGGGCGCGAGCTTGAGATCAGCAGATAGCGTCCGAACTGAAAGTACAGTGCGCACAGATCGGGATCGTCGGCGCCGTTTTTCACAGCGGTTAGGCGCTCGTCGGTCGGTTTGTCCGCCGCGTCGGTTACGCCGAGGTCCAGCTCTACCCTTCGGAAGAGGCGCCTATGTTCGGCGATGTGATCATTGCGCAGGCGGCGGTACTTCTTCTTCGAAGCTGCGGCCATGCACTTATCGCACGCCGGTCGTGGGTCTTTTTCGTAATAGTCGGTAGCCGCAAAGATAAGCAACGTTGCGGCGTCGGCGTTTTCCACGCGCAGCCCGTCGTCGGTCGCAATCAGTTTACCGCCTTCCGGAATGACCTTCACCTGCGCCTCGAACCTGACTCCCTTGTGTTGGCCGTTTTGCGTTGCCCGTCCGATCATGACGATTCGATCCGGCGGAATTGTCTCCGCTTCGAAATCCGCAGGTCGAGACAGACTCGCATCGAAAGTGATCTGGCTCCGCTTATTGCATGTCAACCTCACGACGATACACCGATCTACGGGACTGGCAAATACTTCTCTCATGAATTCAGCCTCGCCGCAGCGGTAATTTACCGAGGCAATAGCCGTGTCGAGATCGAGCTGTCGACGATACTCGACGACGTCCCTGGCGTCGGGAAAACTTAACCTTAGGTCGCCGAGTGTTTGATAACTGCGGATGAGCCGCCGGCCCATAAACTCCCGTTGCACCAACCTCTGAGCTTTGACGTACTTGCCGTCAAAGATCAGCCGGCGCGCTTCGTCCAAATGCTTGTACGCGCCGGCGCGGTCGCGCTCCACGGGATGACCCGCCCAGACCGTGTCTTCATTAAGCTGCAAATGTTCGGTCTCGACATTGCCGAAGACCATCGCTCCCAGCCGCCCGTTACCGACCGGAAGAGCTTCGGTCCATTTGTTCGCCGGCTCATCATACCACAATTTCAGACTACTCCAAGCGAGTCGACTCCGACCCGATGTTCCGACACCCGATGTCGAGCACCCGGCGACAAGTAAAAAACAAACTAATGCTGCGTTCAGGTATCTCATTTTCCTTGCCTTGATTTCTTTAGATGCATGCTGTCAATGAGCCAGGATCACATACTGGCGGTCGCACTTTGTCTCGAACTCGATAACGTCGTCTTCGACCATCTTAGTCTCAACGGGTCTGCCCTTTGATGTTACCACAACCGGTGAGGCCGAGCGGATTCTGCACTTACGGCCGAGCCTGGAACGGATCACGCTGCCGGTGAGTTTGCCGTTAGCCCATTTGATGTCCACCTCGAATCCGCCGCGGGAGCGCAGGCCTTTGACATAGCCGGTCGGCCAGGCTGAGGGCAGAGCAGGCAGCAGATGCAGCTCGTGGAGGTGGCTTTGGAGCAGCATCTCTGCGATTCCCGCCGTGCCGCCGAAGTTGCCGTCGATCTGAAACGGCGGATGCGCATCGAACATGTTCGGATACATCCGCTTCGGAGTCAACAGACTACTGAGCATTTTGTAGGCGTGGTCGCCGTCCTCGAAGCGCGCCCAGAAGTTGACTTTCCAGGCCATGGACCAGCCCGTTCCGCCGTCGCCGCGCATTTCCAGCGACTTGCGAGCCGCGGCGAAAAGTTCCGGGGTCAGGCGCGGGGATATTTCCTTGCCCGGGTGCAGGCCGAACAGGTGCGAGACGTGCCGGTGTTTGTTACTGGGATCGTCCTTATCTTCGAGCCATTCCTGAAGCTGGCCGTATTGACCGATCTGGTTCGGCGCGATGCGGTCGTACAGAACGGATAGTCTGTCGCGAAAATCTTCATCCACGCCGAGAATCCTGGAGGCATTGATACAGTTGCTGAAAAGGTCGCGGATAATCTGATGATCCATTGTCGGCCCTGCGACCAGACCGCCGATCTCCGGCGAGTTGGAGGGAGTGCTTATCAGCCAGCCGGTCTCAGGGTCTTCGATCAGGAAATCCACGAAGAATCTCGCCGCATCTTTCATCACAGGATAACCCCGCTCTTTGAGAAATTCCTTGTCGCCGGTGAATGCATAGTGTTCCCAGAGATGCTGACACAGCCAGGCGCCGCCGGTGACCCAGATTCCGTGATTGGAGGCGTTTATCGGCGCTGTGCCGCGCCAGAGGTCCGTGTTGTGGTGCAGGACCCACCCGCTGCAATTGTAGTGTGCCTTCGCGGTTTTGGCCCCGGAGACCGCGACGTCGTCGAGCAGGTCGAAGAGGGGCTGGTGACATTCGGACAGGCCGGTTACTTCCGCGGGCCAGTAGTTCATTTCGGTGTTGATATTGACCGTCCACTTGCTCTCCCAGGGCGGATTGAGCTTGTCGTTCCAGATGCCCTGTAGATTCGCCGGCTGCGAGCCGGGGCGAGAACTCGCGATCATCAGATAGCGGCCGTACTGGAAGTAAAGCTCCATCAGTTCCGGATCATTCCGCTCGGCGAACTTCTCTATTCGCTCGTCGGTAGGCTGATCGGTCGCGTCTCCATTTCCGATTTCGAACGCAGCCCGGCGAAACAGCCGGCGGTGGTCGGCAACGTGTCTGGTGCGCAGTCTGCTGTAGCTCTCACGTCCGGCCTCTCTAATCGTACGGCGGCAGGTCCCGGCCGGATCGCCGCTGACATCCCGAAAGTTCCTGTAGCTCGTCGCCGCGGCGAGAACCAGCGTTGCCGAATCGGCGTGACTTACAACAAGGCCGTCATCTCCAAGGTTCGCCTTGCCGCCGTGAGTCTCATAACCAAGGCGGGCTTCGAATTTCAACACGCTCGGTCTTGTTATTTTTGACCGCTTGTCAAAATAATCTTGAAGTTGACCTCGCAACGCCAGGGTTTCGTCAACGGCCAGTGTCTCAGTGTCCGAATGCGGACTGTCAAGCTTCGCGGTAAAGTTCAGTTTTCCCGGCTTGTCACAACTCAGATGGACGACGAGCACCTGATCCGGATAGCTCGAGAAAACTTCGCGGGTGAAAGTTAGATCACCGACGCGATAAGTTACGGTAGCGACAGCCGAGTCGATATCCAACCGGCGACGATAATCGCTGCACTCATCGTGGCCCGGGAAGTGCAGAAGAAGGTCCCCGAACGGCTGATACTTCTCCTGCCGCAGCGGCACGCTCATCATGTGCTCGCCTGCAAGCTTCTCAGCCTCACGCTGTTTACCCTCGAAGAGCAGCTTGCGAACAGTCGGCAGATACTCCGCCGCTCCCTCGTGATGGTACCAGTGAGGCTCGCCGGTCCAGAGAGTGTCTTCGTTGAACTGCAGCCGTTCCCGTGCCGGGCCGCCGAAGATCATTGCCCCCAGGCGTCCGTTTCCCACCGGCAGCGCCTCCGTCCATTCTTTGGCCGGCTGCGAGTACCGTAATTTCATGCTGCCCCAATTCTCTTGATCAAGGCGGCTGCGCTCCGGCCGCACCATGACACATCCGGCTGCAATAAAAATAAAAGAGCATATTGCGAGGCATAAGGCCCGAGGCAATAACATGGATGAGAAACGATGGACGAAGGATGACGGATGTATCAATCGACGTCCATCGTCCCTCGTCTCTCGTCCCACTTTTCTACGGTCGCGATTAAATAGTTCGTCTTTCATTTTAACTGTTCCTTGTCTCAATTCTTGCTCAAAGCAGTGCGCAGACGGCTGTCCCGGAAATTCACGCTTTCGACTACTCGCTTGAACGTCTTCTCTGCCTGTTCGACATCGCCGGTGAATTCAAAAACCTCGATATCGAGCTGCCAGTCTTCGGAAAGGATCGCGATGCCGACAAAGGCCGTCAGAGGCGATTGTTCGCCCTTTATCTGCGCCCAATTGAAAATGAGCGAATCCGTTGCAATCTGATTAGTTTCTACAACCACACCGTCGAAATTATCGGCTTTTTGCTCGAACTTCATTCTGAGCGAGTTCGCCCCGAATGCCGGTTGATATCGACATAATAGTCCAGCGGTTGCTTCACCCGGGCCCGGCGAAAAGCTGCTGCTCAGAATGAAAGAATTTCCTTTAGGAATCCATGTTTGCCGGCTCTGCCAGCCGTTTCCTCTTGGCACTGCTACTGAGATGTCATGGCCCGGCAGAGGAATCGGATCTGAAACCACGAGAGTAGATTTGAGTTCCACGACGATTCGGGCCGTCACAAGAGACAAGGCAAAAAGTGCCAGAAGGGCTATTTTATCGCCCCCAATCCTTCTTATATCGTAGGATTTGTTCATAAGCGTATCGCAAAACACGTATCAAAAATCGGTCCCGCCGCGACGGGATGGCTTCCTGAGCTTTGCATTTTGCACTGGGGAGCCAAATTTTGCAAATGCATTTTGTTTGCCGGCTATTCATTCATATATTTTTAGTGAGTTCCCTGAGAACGAGGTGGCTGCCGGGACGGTCTCGGCGTTTTGATAGAAACCTTGGAATGTATGGAGCAGGGGGAGGTTGACGATGAACGAAGTAATGACTCCGGGCGGGGTCGATGCAAGAAGAGCTTTGCAGACTGCAATCGATGAGAAAATACCGGCCATCATGTCCTATTTGTCGAAGAACAAATGGCACGTGGCAAAAGTCGTGATGACCGATTTGGCCGAGGATCATCTCAAAGTAGAAAGCACCAGCTCGGGGGACAAGAAGCGTCCTATAAATATAAGGCTGGACCAGCCCGTCGGCATATCGTTCAAGTACGGATACGGCAAGTTCGTATTCGACACAGTCGTGCAGGGACTGGAGCCTTCTTCCGACCCGGATACTCATCGTCAATGCGGCGGAACTGTGGTTCTCTCCATGCCGGATAAGGTCGAGGTAATCCAGCGCAGAAGCTATTTCCGCGTCAACGTTCCCGAATCTCTCAATGTTCAGGTCTTACTCTGGCATCGAACGGGGAGCCTCAAAGATCAGCACAATTTGCACGATGCGACAAACGAAATGAAAAACTGCTGCCACGGCAAGCTCATCGATATCTCTGCGGGCGGCGCGCAGGTCGCCGTGCCGCAGCCGGGCGGTTCGAGCGGAATCGATTTCAAGAAAGGGCAGTTTGTCGGCGTGCGGTTCACACCTATGCCTTACGAGACGCCGGTGTTGCTAAGTGCACAGATCAGGAACATCCTGCCGACGGCCGACGGCAAGAGTGCTGCTCTGGGCTTGCAGATAGTTGGCCTGGAAGCCAGCGCCGAAGGCAGGGAAATCCTTGCCAGACTGACCGGCATCGTCGAAAAGTATTATCAGATGAACCAGACAAGCGCGAGGAAGCAAGCCGTCGAGCCGGTTGCCAGCCCGGCGTAGACCAAAATTTATTCGGAATCTTCGGGGTTTCCCGGGTTGCCTGCCGGCGAATCACCGGCCGATGATGAAACAACCATCTCCTCATGTCGGCCCGGCCAGGGACTTAGTTTCCCCAGTAAGTTCGAGATGGGGGTCCTGAAATACAACCATTTCACAAAGCTGCTCGCAGCAAAACCGCAGAAAATCAGCGCCAGGGCCACCTGTCTGTTCCAGGCAAGAAAAGCCAGGAGCAGCAAAACCCTTATGAAATGTCCGAATGGCTTGTTACCCCTGAGATACTGATTCAACACGTGCGGGTATCTAATGCGGCTGACCATCAGTGCAGCCAGGCCCAGGGCCAGAAACGGCAGTGCGTAGATAATGCCGTTGATTATCGGCAGGGACTCCTCGTAGGTTTGCAGCATTTCCTGGTGGAGTATTACCAGACTCACGATCACTCCCGCCGCAGCAGGTGTCGGCAGGCCCATGAAGCTCATGTGGGCGGATTCATCTTCTTCGTTTTCCACGTTGAATCTTGCCAGCCGGATGATAGCGCAACTCAGGTAAGCGGCGGCCGCCAGCCATATAAAACGCTGGAGCGCATTGTCGCCGGCGGAATTCATCAGCTCCAGCTTGAATTCCACGATCTTCAGCATTAAAAATACCGGCGCCACGCCGAAACTGATAACATCGCAGAGGCTGTCGAGCTGCCCGCCGAAGCTGGAAGTACTCTTGACTTTGCGAGCGAGTCGTCCGTCCAGCATATCGGCGATCATTGCCAGCAGGACTACATAGGCGGACAATGCGAAATAGGGCTTTGGCTCATTCTGTGAAGTTCCGGTAATAACCTGCTCTGCGCCCTTGCTGGCGAGGATAATCGCTATGAAACCGCAGACACCGTTGAAAATAGTAACCAGCGAAGGCAGAATGGTGATGTACTTCAGCCTTTGCTTTTTTACCCGGCGCAAAAGGCTCTTTTTGGAGTTATCAGACTTTGTTTTCCGCTTTTTCGGCATCTATTTCCACGTATTTCATTAAAGGCGTCAGTCCCGCCCGAACTTTATCGCCTATTTTCACCAAACACTTGATCTCGTATTGCGTTTGCTCATTCACCTTGATTTCGCGGTTCGCATCACCCGATACATACGACGATATCGGCACGTAAAGTTCGGTTCTCGATCCGAATTTTATCATTCCGAACTTCTCGCCGCCGGCTAATTCCAGCCCCTCGGCTGTGTCGCAGATGATTCTTCGAGCGATTGCACCGCTGATCTGACGAACAAAGAGCTTATCCTCCGGCTTGTCGGTTCGGACAAGTCCGATGTTGTTGGACTCATTAATGCGGCCGGATTTAGGATTCATCGCATTTGTGTATCTACCTTCCTTATAAGTTATTTTCCGCACCTTTGCGTTACAGGGCGAGCGATTGATATGTACGTCAAAAACGCTCAGGAATATGCCGATCCGCAGCGCAGGGCCCTGGATGAAGCTTTCTTCCTGAACTTGTTCTATATCCGTTACCCGCCCGTCGGCGGGCGCCAGCAGCAGATGTACGTCCGAAGGGCAGTGCCGCTCGGGATCGCGGAAGAACATCAGCGCCCAGATAAGCATCGCGGCAAGAATCGCCTCTGCCAGTATCACAACCCAGGCCGGCAGCAACGCAGTTGTGGCCAAAGCAACAACAGCCATCGTCAGAATCAAAGCCGCCGGGAAAACAACTACCTGCGGCAAACCATACTTAGTCAGTGGAATCCGCATATATGCGCCAGTATGAACTATTGGCTGTGAAATATCAAGAAAAAAGGCCGACTCTGTGGGCGTCGGCCTCTTGAAGGAGGGTGATAATGCACAATTTCAAGCTTTTCTTCGCCTGTTACTCAGAACAGGCCACATTACCGAACGGCCTAATACGTTCGTGTTTCTATTATATATAGACGCACAAAGCCCTAAAAAGTTACAGAAATTTCGGGGATTCTACACAAGATTTACCGAAAAATGGCATTTCGAACCGGAAACAGCCGGCTAAGCGGCATGAAATTCAGGTTTTTGATTTGAGATTGCCGATCTTAGCTTTAGAATCAAGAATCGTAATTCGGCAATTGAAAATGACTTATGTCTATTGTGGGCCATGCAAGGGCAAAACGTTATCCGCGCCATATTGTTTTTTGTGTTCTTCAGTATCGGTGCGGGTTCGCTGAGTGTTTCCATACTCTGTGACGATCTGGTGCGATACTATCGCAACACCGAGCTGCTGGCCGATGCAGAGGAATCTTTATACAAGCTCAAATCACTTATTTCCGACTACGATTCCGTGATAGCGATGTTACAGTCCGATCCGAACGATCCGAACTCGGTCCGGCACCTCGCCCGGGTGACTCTCGGCCCCGAGCATCGCGACCCGAACACCGTCTACCCGAGAGCTACAGCCTCCCAGTTGGCGGCCGCTCGAAGAGTCCTGGCGGCGCATTCCGACGATACTGTCTCAGCCAAAGCACGCGTTTCAATGCCGGAATGGCTCAGGCGCAGCCGCGAGCCTCGAAGACGAATGACCCTATTTATCTGCGGCGTTATACTGATCCTTACGTCACTGGTTTGCTTCGGACGAAGAAAAGATGTAGACTAACTCCTGTCAGAGTAAACTTAAGGATTCAAAAGGTAAACTCAGTATGGAAAAACAGGTTGTCTTGGCACAGCTCAGGAATCGCATAGGCGAAATCAGACAGCGATTTTGCGTCAGGACTCTTGCTATCTTCGGCTCGACAGCCCGCGATGACGCCGCTGACGGCAGCGATGTAGACGTGCTGGTTGTGTTTGATAGGAAGGCCACTTTTGACTTGTTCATGGACTTGAAGTTTTATCTGGAGGACTTGTTGGGAACACAAGTCGATCTGGTTACCGACAAGGCGCTTCGTCCGCAGCTTCGCCGGGCTATCGAGCAGGAGATGATCCATGTCGCGTGACGAAACCATGTACCTGCAAGACATTGCTGACAGTTGTAATAAGATATTACGATTTACGGCAGGGCTTTCGCAGCCGGATCTAATAGGAGACGAAAGAACATACGATGCGGTCGTCCGCAACCTTGAGATCATAGGGGAAGCCGCGAAGCATGTGGGTGATGACTTAAGAAGACAGATGCCTGAGATAGAATGGCGAAGAGCCGCCGGGTTCAGGGACATGTTGGCGCACGCATACTTCGGTATCGACAACGACATCCTCTGGGATGTTGTGAAACACAAAATTCCCCAATTAGCGGGAGCAATAAGTGCATTTCTGGATGAGCGATAAGGTTAACTGTTTGATATGGGTGAACACGAAAAACAAGATGAGTCTCAGCAAGAATCGAAAAGCCTTGACTTTATCCGGCAGATTGTTGCCGAGGATCTGAAGACGAATAAATGGGATGGACGGGTCGTGACTCGGTTTCCGCCGGAGCCTAACGGGTATCTGCATATCGGCCACGCAAAGAGTATATGCCTGAACTTCGGCATCGCGGCCGAAAATGAGGGCGGCGTCTGTCATCTGCGATTCGACGATACCAATCCTACCAAGGAAGAAGACGAATACGTCCGCTCGATCAAGGAGGATGTACGCTGGCTGGGCTGGGAGTGGGGCGAGCATCTGTATTACGGCTCGGACTATTTCGGCCAGATGTACGAATATGCTGTCCAGCTTATTAAGAAGGGCAAGGCATACGTCTGCGACCTTACAGGCGAGCAGACACGCGAATATCGCGGCACGCTCACCGAGGCTGGTAAGGACAGCCCCTATCGCAATCGGTCCATAGACGAAAACCTCGATTTGTTCGAGCGAATGAAGGCCGGCGAATTCCCCGACGGTTCGCGCACGCTGCGCGCCAGGATGGACATGTCGCATCCCAATCTCAACATGCGCGACCCGGTGATGTACCGTATTCTCCACGCCGCACATCACCGCACGGGCGACAAGTGGTGCATCTACCCGATGTACGACTGGGCGCACGGGCTCGAGGATTCCATCGAGCGGATCACGCATTCGATCTGCACGCTCGAATTCGAGAACCACAGGCCGCTCTACGACTGGTTTCTCGACGAGCTGGAAATCTATCATCCGCAGCAGATCGAGTTCGCCAGGCTGAATCTGACATACACCGTTATGAGCAAGCGAAAGCTCCTGCAATTAGTGCAGGAAGGGCTCGTCAGCGGATGGGACGATCCGCGGATGCCGACTATCTGCGGCCTGCGCCGGCGCGGCTATTCGCCCGAAGCCATCCGGGAATTCTGCCGGCGAATCGGCGTCAACAAGTTCAATGCCACGGTCGATATCGCGCTATTGGAACATTGCCTGCGGGCGGACCTTAACAGGACCTCCCCGCGAGTGATGGGGGTCCTCCGGCCGCTCAAAGTGGTCATCGAGAATTATCCACAAGGCCAGGTCGAAGAACTCGACGCGATCAACAATCCCGAGGACGCAAGCGCCGGCACGCGGAAGGTTCCCTTCTCGCGCGAGTTGTATATCGAGCAGGACGATTTCATGGAAGAGCCGCCCCGCAAATTCTACCGCCTCGCTCCCGGACGGGAGGTCAGGCTGCGATATGCTTATTTCGTCACTTGCACCGACGTTATCAAGGACCAAAACGGCCAAATCGTCGAGCTGCGCTGCACCTATGACCCGGCCACCCGCGGCGGAGACGCACCCGACGGCCGCAAGGTAAAATCAACATTGCACTGGGTATCCGCCGCTCGGGCGCTGGAGGCCGAGGTCAGATTATACGATCATCTGTTCACGAAGGAAAATCCCGACGAAACCGCCGAAGGCGAGGACTTCAAATCAAACCTGAACCCGAACTCGCTCGAGGTCCTGAATTCATGCCGAGTCGAACCTTCGCTGGCACAGGCAAAGCCCTTGAACCGATACCAGTTCGAACGAAAAGGCTATTTCTGCGTCGATCCCGACAGCTCGGCTGATAATCTCGTCTTCAACCGAACAGTCGGCCTCCGCGACACCTGGGCCAAAGTCCAGAAGAAGCAAGCAAAGTGAGACGTGCTAAAGGAGCATTATAAATTGGAGTTTGACAGAGTAGTAATTTGGGTTCTGGCTGTATTGCTGGTTGTTGCCGTCATTGTGGGGTTTTATGTGTTTCCGGCGGACTTGAAGCAGGCGGTTGCGGGGGTGGGCGACGTCGGCGAGAAAGATGCTCTGACCGTCCGGGTTTTCTTCGGCAACAGCCGTCTCGATCCGGAAGGCCTGGGCGATAAGGTCTTCGCCGTGGAACGCAGTATTCCGAGGACGCAAGCGGTCGCAAGGAGCGCACTTGAGGGATTGCTTAAAGGTCCGACGGATGAAGAGACCGACCGGGATTACTTTACGAGCATAAATCCGGGCGTGAAAATCCAGCGTCTTGTCGTGGAAAACTCGGTTGCCAAAGTTGATTTCAACGAAAAACTCCAGGCTGGAGTGGGAGGTTCCTGCCGGGTATTCGCGATTCGCGCCCAGATAACTCAGACGCTCAAGCAATTTCCAACTGTCGATGACGTGATTATTTCCATTAACGGCCACACCCGTGATATCCTGCAACCATAATCAGCCTTTGCAGCCGTAGGATGGGCAACCCATTCGGCAAGCTCAGAGCCTGTCCTGAGCGAAGCCGAACGGGGCATGCTTGTTGCCCATGCTGTTAATCTGGTGGCAAAGGAATTTATAATCCGAACAATTCTATGAACTTCGCTTCGATGTTGGGATGCTCGCACAGTGTCTGGCCGACCAGGACGGCTTTGACGCCGACCGATTTTAGCTTGTTAACGTCGTCTCTTGTCTTGATGCCGCTTTCGGAGACCAGCCCGGCAGTGTTCTCGAGCAGCCCGGCGAGACGGCCGGTCGTATTCAAATCCACTTCCATCGTCGTCAGATCGCGATTGTTAATCCCCAGTATGCTGTAGCCCTTTTTGGGAAAGCCGATCATACTGCGAACGTTCATCAGCGAGTCGGCCTGGTGGACTTCCAGCAGCACAGTCATGGTCAGCTCAGCCGCCGCTATCATCAGGTCCATCAGTTCCCCCGGCTTGAGGGCCTCGGCTATCAGCAGAATCGCATCGGCGCCGGCGGCTCTCGCTTCGTAAACCTGCCAGATATCGATAATGAAATCCTTCCGCATAACAGGCAGATTCACCGCCTCGCGTATCTGCGATATATATTCCAAACGGCCCTGAAAATACTTTTCGTCTGTCAGAACGCTGATCGCAGAGGCGCCGCATTTTTCATAGCTTTTCGCGATCTCCACCGGATCGAAGTCCTCGCGTATTAAACCCGCCGAGGGTGAGGCCTTTTTGACTTCGGCGATGACGTTTATGCCGCGGCGGCTTCGCGCGGTGACGGCCTTATAGAAATTGCGGCACTTGGGCATCCCGGCAACCTGCCCTTTGAGCCGGTCGAGACTCGTCTGTGACTGTCTTTCGCGCACTTCAAGTCTCTTGTCAGCTACTATCTTGTCTAATATGTTCGCCAATTTAACTTACCTGCAACAAATTCAAATGTCATTTCGACTGTAGTGGAGAAATATGGTTCCGAACGGAGAAACGTCCACAATTGCCGACCAGATTTCTCGGCTTCGCTCGAAATGACAGTTTACTGCTGCCCTGCAACACTGACATAACCCATGCGAAGCTCGCTGAGAGTATTCGACAGGACCTGCTGCTCTTCATCGGTCAAATTGCCTTTGGTCTTCTCCTCGAGGGTGCTGAGCATGTCTATATTGTATTTTGCAAGCTCCAGATCTGGCTTTCTTTCTTCCTGGCCCTTGACCTGAAGCAGACCCATCGCGAACAAAGACTGAGTCGCGAGCATGCTTATAAGCGCTGCCAAATTGCCTTCCGGCAGCGGTCCACGCTCCTGCTGCTGGGGCCCTTGCTCCTTCTTTTCTTTTTCCGCCTTCTCCTTTGCCGCCAGGCTCTCTTTTTCCCGCTGTGCCTCTTGCTTCCAATCCTTGTCAACTATGATCTTTTTCTCTTCTTCAGCCATAAGTAAACCCTTTTATTATCCCTGTGCCCTATCTTTGATATTTCTTCATGGCTCTGTCCAAATCGCGTTTTTGGTCTCTTGCGGCGATTGTTTGTCGCTTGTCGTATTGCCTTTTGCCGCGGGCCAGCGCCAGTTCCGCTTTAGCCAGGCCCCTGTTATTGAAATATATGCGCAGGGGTACGAGCGTAAAACCCCGCTGTTCGAGCTTGCTGCGTATCCTCCGAATCTCGGCCTTGTGGAGCAGCAGCTTTCTCTTTCTGGTCGGCTCGTGCCGGCGGTGGCTCGCCTGCTCGTATGGCGCTATACCGGCGCCGACGAGCCAGCATTGCCCATCTTCGATGCGCGCGTACGAGCCGTTCAGATCGCCGCCGCCGGCGCGCAGAGATTTCACTTCGGTCCCCAAAAGCGAGAGACCGGCCTCGAACTTCTCGACAAGCTGGAAGTTCCTGTAGGCCTTTTTGTTGGCCGCGACCGGGGCCTGCTTCTCCTTGTTTTTTTTCCATTTACTTGCCATCAGCACCATCATATCGACGACAGGCTCATCTTTCAAGAGTCGGCTGTTTGTAGTGTGGCCGCCCGTTGGGAGAACAAGGGCGAGACGCCCTCGCCACGAAAGAAAAGCGGCCCCATGCGTTTAAGCATGGGGCCGCTTTGTAAACAACCGAAGCAAAAGATAATCAATACGCAATCAAACTATCTTAGAAGTCGCGTACGATTACAGAGTCTTTACCTACCATGTACTGGTCGGAACCGGCGATCTTCAGGTTGTAGACCTTGCCGGTGTAGCTTCTGGTGGTAATGCTCTTGATGCCGACGTTGCCGCTCAGGGTCTTGAGACGCATGCCGGTCGTCAGATTCTGGGCGTTAACCCACTGTCCGGCATCGGTCATGAACAGGTGCTGCTCAACAACGCTGACGGTATTTCCAGTCTCGAGAACGATATCGCGGCAAGTATAGGTGCCTTCGTGCTCCTCGAGTGTCATACCACTTGCGGTAACGTTCTGGATCTGGACGTGATTTCCGGCTGCCAGTGCGGGCGTCTCGGGAAGGAAGCATGCGCGACCTTTAACCGGCTCGCCGCCGCCGCCACCGCCGCCGCCACTGCCGGTGCCGGCGCCGTCGTGTACGAGCAGTGAGTCTGTTCTGTCCTGCGGGGAAGCCGAGTAATTCGGCAGGCCGCCGCGACGGATGTCTCCGCCGTCCCAGTAGGTGTAGATGTTGTCATCATTGATGCCCACGTACGGCTTCTTCTCGAAGGCGACGTGGCTGTCGAGGAACAACACGTTCTGTCCGTCGTCCTGGTGCTGATGGGCATTACCGGCTCTCAGAGCCTCTTTACCCTGCTCAACGCCAAAGGCGGAGAAGTTCTTGGGCTCGGCCATAGGCTGCTCGAGGAACGGGTTCCTGTCGGCCGCTACCGCCATGCCCGGCTCGCTCGAAGTCGTCAGAGCATACAGGCCGAACGGCATGTGATAGGAATAACTGCAATTGTCCGTCGGATCGGCGCCGAAGTCCCACAGCTCGATCAGGTCTCTGTTGCCTGCGCCTTCGTCGGAGGGCTTGAACTCCTGGGTTCCCGAGTCGCCCTTACAAATGAACGACTTCGGAGTGACCTCAGAGTACTTGACCAGCAGGTAGAAGCAGGAAGAAATGCTTCCGCTTCCGCCGTCGCCGTTGGCTGATACGCCGTAGGCCTGGAACCTGTTGGTTGCCTGCCAGTTGGGTATCCGCTGAGCCCAGGTACTGTTTCTGCCGCCCGAACGCGGCAACTCGTCGTCGTAATCGTTACTGTAAATGAGCATAGCCTTGCCGATACCGGAGAGGTTCGTGCCGCAGACCATCCTGAAGGCAATCTGCCGCACCCTCGCCAACGCCGGCATGAGGATACCCATCAGCAGTGCGATGATCGCGATCACGACCAACAGCTCAACTAATGTAAAACCTTTTTTCTTCATCTTTGTCTCCTTTTGACTTTTTTTTTCAGAGATTCACACACCCGACCGTTCTTTTATAGACGCTTCGGTCTTTTTCTGCAATTCTATATGATAATGCCCCATGCTCCACACACGTGAAGCACTAAACACTACGTTCTTGTGTGGCGAATCTCCTCAACAATTGATAATTTCTTTCAAGAACAGTCGGTTCTAATCTTAACCGGTTTTGCCGATAAAGTCCCTAAATCAGTTTTCTTTTCCTGCGCTGCTAATCACGCCCTGGCCTGCGGCGTAATACCAAAACAACAACGTTCAGTCCTCTGTCGGCAGGTGGGTTCTTGATATGAAATTTAGTACCGGAATATGATGGCAATTTTCAGAATATTATAAAGATCTTTTCAAACCTACCTGCTTTATATTCACAATAGTAACATACAATGAAAAAACTGTCAAGTGATTTTCGGATGTTTTTCCGGGCCGCTTGAAAAATTACTTATACTGGCCTACAATTGCCCCTGATAGACGATAATCGCTGTTTTTCAACGGACGAAACAGATAAAGAAATGCTGGAAAAGCAAAAATTTTACCGGACTTTGCAGGGGCAAAGACAGTATTTTCGCAATTACGAGCCGGCCGGGGATTTTTTTGAAGCGGGCGCCAATAGCGGCCAAAACGGACCTGAAAGTAATGCCCGAAACAGACCAAAGCGACGGCCGACTAACCGAAATCACTTAATGCCGTCGCGATTGATCTACCTGTCTGCGATTCAACAAGTTGCGAGGAAACCTTTGACTTGTTCAGCCAAAAGGCTCGAAAGCAGCCGGAGCGACAGAAATGGTCGGCCTCCTCTGCAGCTCTGTTGTCTGTAGTTTCCAGAATTTGCGGTATAGAGAGCGGGTTCCAATTCGGGGTGAAGCCGCTGGCGGATCGGGCCGATAAGGGGATTGAGAGGCAGTGAGTGTGCCGTACTGCGGCCTGGAAGATAATTAATTTTAGATTAATGTTGCACAACCTCTTGTTTTTGTGGTATACTCCTGAAAATGAAGCGCAGCTCGCGTGAAGAGCTGCCAGAACAGAGTTCCGACGATATTCCGCGTCACACCTCGGAGATTATCCTAATCGATTGCCTCTGCGAGAGTTCGCCGCTGTTGTTTTCGGGCAATTGATAGGATTTTATGAACACAAAGAAATTCAATGACTTTGCGCTAAGCGAGTCACTCCTCAAGGCCTTGTCGGATCAGGGCTATCAGAAACCAACCGAAATTCAGCAGGCTGCTATCCCTGTCCTGCTGGGGGGCAGAGACCTGTTTGCCAGCGCACAAACAGGGACGGGCAAGACAGCCGCGTTTGCCCTGCCCATACTGCAGAAATTGGGTGAGCGGTTCGTCAAACACCATGAAAACGAAAACAAGGCGATCCGTGCGCTGATCTTAACACCGACCCGCGAACTGGCCCTGCAGATCGACGAGAGCTTTCGCGTATACGGGCGCCATGTTCCGCTGCGTACGGCCGTGGTTCTGGGAGGCGTTCCCGCCCGGGCTCAGATCAAGGCCCTCCGCAGACGTCCGGACATCCTTGTAGCCACGCCCGGCCGACTCTTGGACCTGATCGGCCAGGGACACGTCCGGCTCGATGACGTCCAAATGCTGGTCTTGGATGAGGCCGACCGCATGCTGGACATGGGTTTCATCCACGATGTCCGCAAGATTTTGGCCAAAGTTCCGGCAGATCGACAGACCATGCTCTTTTCCGCCACACTCCCCGAAGCCGTAATTCGACTGGCGTCTACCATGCTCAAGGAACCGGAGCGTATATCGATTTCACCCAGGATGCCGGTGGTTGAGAATATAACGCAAAAGATCCTTTTCGTGGAGAAGATGCACAAGAAAGCCCTCCTGAGAGATATGTTAGGGGACGATGCAATCGCCAAGGCTCTGGTCTTTACGCGCACCAAACGGATGGCCAATCGCTTATCCGAGCAGCTCTGCAAGCACGGCATCTCGGCAGATTCGATCCATTCCAACAAGAGCCAGAACGCACGCCAAAAGGCCCTTGCCAACTTCGATCAGGGACGTGTCAAAGTGCTGGTGGCTACAGATATCGTGGCCCGCGGCATTGACGTGGACGGAATTACTCACGTCATCAATTATGAGCTGCCCAGTGAAGCAGAGAGCTACGTACATCGAATAGGCCGAACGGCGCGTGCAGGCGCCGACGGCGTCGCCCTGTCGTTCTGTAATTCGGATGAACTCGCTTTGCTCGGCGGCATTGAGAAACTGACCAATTATCCGCTGCCCGCCATGGAAGACCATCGTTTCCATTCGGCCGGCATCGCATCGCTCCGCGGGGTCTGCTCCGGAACAGCCAAAGCAAAGAGACCTAATCGCGGCCAAAGAAGGCCCGGCGGCAGAAGATCCTATCGCCGGCGACTCGCCGGTTGCCGACGCTAACAGTCCATTATTTCAGTAGAAAGGAATCGCATGGGAAAGCCAAACCACAGTTTCGAGAAGCGGCGCAGAGAGCTGGAAAAGAAAAAGAAACAAGAAGCAAAGCGGCAGCGCAAGCTGGACAGAAAGAACGCCGCCGCAGCAGAAGAGTCGAATCAAGATCAAGACGAGACTCAATATCAAAGCTCCTGATTTCGCGGTGCCCCAGCCGGTCATTCTTGGGCGTTAGGTGCTGCTTTCTTCAACGTCCATACCTTGTTCAGCGGCGTAGTCCAAAGGTAGATCGTGTGTTGGCTGTTGTCTCTGGTGGAAGTCAGCTTGACCGTCTGATCCGGCATGACTCCTCTCATTCCGAATCTGTATGAGACAATTCGCGAGCCGGGTTTGAGCTTGTCCAGTTGGGGGATGAGCTTTACGTTCAGACTCGGCAGCAGAAAAAGTGTGACCACGTCCGCCTTGCTGAGGTCCAGAGTAAATATGTCTTTCTGTTCGATTCGAACGAGGTGTCCGAGATTGTTCTTCTCCACATTCGCCCGTGACTCTCTCACTCGCCTGGGGCCTATGTCGTAACCCACAGCGTTGCAGCCGTACCTCCTGGCGGCGGTTACTACGATTCGACCGTCCCCGCAGCCGAGGTCGTAGACTAAATCGTCCTTCGTTACGTTCGCCATCTCCAGCATCCTGTCAACCACTTCCTGAGGTGTTCCGACATAAACCACGTCCGGCTTACGGGTTTCGGGGCTGATCCTGGCGGGATCACGATTGTCGGGCCCGGTCAGTGAGATTCCGTCCAGCTTCGGTTCCAATTCGCTCAGGTCCAGGCCGAACGCCTCCATGATCGTCGGGGCCACGTCCTGACGCCGACCGTCCCGTCCGACCTGCTCATTGTCGGTGGCCAGAAATACATACGGCGCAAAGCTGTGCTGCTTTTTGCCCTCGTCGAAGCCGTGACCTGCGGTGACGTAAAACTGCGTTTGTTCGCCAAGCCCCAACTCTTCGACTTCGGCCATGATCTTGCCGGTCCGGAGGTCGTTGGAAATAAGAGCATCGTTGTATTGCCTTGAATTCTCTCCGTATTTGTGCCCGGCTCGATCGACCCCGGCAAAATGGACGAAGAAAAAGAATGGCTTGTCTTTGTATTTCTCAAGCAGATCAATCACCCGCGCTGCGACCTTCTCATCGTCCTCTAAACCATTTTCAAACTTATCCATACGATTTTTGGTGATGTAGTAAGGCTGGCCGGGGATCAGGCGGTACCTCACGCCGTCTTCAATCAAGAACGTGCTCTCAGGCTCTCTGTTCTTCTCGGAATTGGCCTGTCTCACCTGACTGCCGGCGTTTCTTCCATTTGCTGATGTTTTCTCCGACATTTCGATCTTTTTCGGCGGGGCGACACCGAGGCCGCGCGATTTGCCTATCACCGCTGCCGTGACGAATTTGTCGGGGCCGAAGTGGCTTTCCAGCCTTTCGAAGATGCTCAGGCCCTTTGGGATCGGGTGATACTGGCGATTGCTGTAAACCCCGGTCACCTCGGGATAATAGCCGGTAAGGATCTGCGCCCACCCGGCTTCGGTATCGGTTATCCCCTCGATGTCGATGTCGATTAAGCGTCCCTCATCGATCAACTTCTGCAGGTTTGGAAGTTCCTTTCGGTCCAGAGATTCCTTCAGGTGATCTCGCTGCGCCCCACCCCATCCGAACAATATTACATTTCGCGGCCGATCTGAGCCTCCAAACGTCGGTAACACAACCGGCGCAAGACTAAAAATCGCCAAAACAAACACTGCTCTTTTTAACATTACCAGCTCCTATTGAATGACTTCGACGCCGAAATACGAGGTCACGATGAATCAGATTCCGCCGCTCGTAAGTGGAATAATATCCTAAGGAACGGCGAATGTCAAACGCACATCGGCATCGTCACCGACACCTGCCGCCCAACATACGCGTCATAGACCTCAGTACAATGCTCCAGAATACCGAAATTGCCATGCGCCTGATCTTGATTACAGGTCAAAATTTTTGAAAAAATGCGTATTTTTCCTTATTGACAGCGATCATATAAACTGTGTATAGTACACCCTCAGATATATGTGTGGCTTCTCTGTCATTTCGCTCTTAGGATCGTGCACGAAATAACTTCCCGATTTCATGGGGATAGTTCCGTCG
>CAZRBG010000008.1:0-132318 GCA_964598225.1 uncultured Pirellulales bacterium | reverse complement strand
CATTGCCAGAAAACGTTTGCTCAACGGAAGTTAATACTTATGGAAGTGCCATTCCCGGAAGATCCTAACTCGTTCTGCGTGCTGCGTCCTGCTAAGTACTCAGCACGATTTAATCAGCAACGAGACAGGAAATCTCGAGAGGACATTGCCCACGAGCACGGTCGTATCGATCCGGACGGATTCTCCGGTAAGGGCATCCCGCCATGATCCTTCGAGGGACCCGGGCAACAGGATTTGCGTATCCCGCCAAACTTCTGTCCCCAGGGGCAATTCATCGTGGCCGATTAGCGAGGCCAGAAAACGCGGCGCTATGGTCGCGGAGTTTTGATCTCCATGCTTGCGAAGAAAGCCGACAACGTGCTCGCTGTATTTACCGCGGGCCGTGAGCGGCTGATAATCGCCCTTCTCGAAAAGTTCCGCTCGCTGCCGACGGGCATTCAATACCCTATAGATCAGGAACATCTTAATTCGACCGCCCGTGCGTGTCTTGAGTAGTTCGTCTATAATGTCGATATTCTTGTCGTGCCGCTTGTCTCTGATTTGATCCAGAAACATTTTTCGCTTCTCAAAATCCACCGGCCTGCGGTTGTCGGGGTCCACCAAATTGAGGTCCCACAGTTCGCTGCCCTGATAGAAATCCGGCACGCCCGGTGAGGTCATCTTAAGAAGTGTCTGCGACAGAGAGTTAAATATGCCGTAAGCGGCAATCTCTTCTTGAAAAGGTAAGAAATCCTCCAAAAACCCGCTTGAAGTGGAACGATCCAGTATTCGGTCAACGAATTCTTCGCAGGCTCGTTCGTACTGCTCGTTCTGTTCGGTCCAGGAGCCATGCTCTTTGGCTTCCCGGACAACCTTGAGCATGTATTTTTTGATTCTTTCGTTGAAGCCGGCATCTTGCTCCGAATCGAAAGGCATTGCACCAATCAATGTCTGATAGAGCACGTACTCGTCATTGGCGTCGGGAGCCGATTCTCCGTCACATTCGGTCTTGAATCGCGAATTCAATTCTTTCCATCGGCGGCATTTATCGCTCCAAACTTCAGGCATTTCGGTCAGCACGTTTATCCTGGCGCGGACGTCCTCGCCGCGTTTGGTGTCGTGAGTGCTCGTGGCGTTCAGGCTGCGGGGCCAGTGTGCTGCTTTGGCGGCGTTATACTTATGGAAGTCCTCCAGCGAGATTCCAAGGCGTTCCGGGCCTGCACCCACTTCATTGAGGCTGATGAGACGGTTGTAGTTATAAAGCAGCGTATCTTCGAATCCTTTGGCCATAACCGGGCCGGTAAGCTGCTGGAACTTCATGACGAAATCGAGGACTTTCGGATCGGCTAACGGACCATCTGCACCCGCTGAATCCAAAAGTATTAATTGGCCGATCAGATCAATATTACCCTTTAAATCCGGCCTGTTTCCCCCGGCGTCGTTTACTGCCTTCTCTATGTAGTTTTTGTCTTCGGTGCTATAACTCTCGCCACTGACGTAAGTGCGATAGACCTTGAAGGCAGCAATGATTTCGACAATCGCATCTTTGATTTTTTCAGGCGATTGTTCGGCAAGTCGCGATTGATCCCGGGTTGCGATGTAAAACAAGTGAACGAGATAATCGACCTCGCCGGCCATATACTCACTGCAAACAGTCCTCTTCTTTTCAAGGAGCAACTCTTCGTAATTCTTTACATGGTTTATGAAGTCGTGGTAGATTCCCGTAAAGATACGCTGATTTTCTGTACGGATAAAAATCTCGTTGACATAGTTACAGAAATCATAGCCGCTCGTCCCTTGCACGGACCAGTTTTCGGGCAAGGATTCATCCAAATCCAGTATTTTTTCGACGACGACGTATTTGTCGCCGCAGAGCCGGCACAACTGTGCCAGATACTGAGCCGGATCGTGCAACCCATCAATATGGTCAATTCTCAAACCTGTGAATGCACCCTGATGTACAAATTTGGATATGAGCTTGTGAACCGCATCGAAAACCTCCGGTTTTTCCACTTGCAGCGAGATAAAATCGTTCAGGTAAAAGAAACGGCGATAATTTATGATCTCGGCAGCTTTTTTCCAATAGCACAGTCTGAAAAACTGTTTTTCGAGCAAGCTCTCCAACGGCGGCAACTCCTCGAGAGACCCAGCATCGCGGCAGGATTCCAAAGACAACGGGAATCGAATATCGTAGTAGCGGACATACATGCCCGATTCGTCCTGTTCGAGAATGATTTCTCCGTCGGCGATTGCCTGAGAAAGCGGCTTGCCCAGAAACGGCGCGAGCACTTTTCCCCTTAGAGACTCGTCCGGATGGTCCCAGGTAATGTCGAAGAAATCCGCGTACCGGCTTTCTCTGCCATTCCTGAATACGTCCATCAGCATTTGATTGTCGGTGGTATACGCCATGTGATTGGGGACTATGTCCTGCAGCCAGCCTATTTTGTGCTCGTTTCTTCTGGCGGTCAAGACGGAAAAGTCATCGGCGCTCCCGAGTTCGGGATTCAGTTCGTTGGGATTTGTCACGTCGTATCCGTGTGTACTGCCTTCGGTCGCCCTGAAAATGGGTGAGGCGTATATGTCGCTGATGCCTAATTCGCGCAGGTAGGGCACGACAGCCTCGGCATCTTTGAATCCGAACGACGGGCTGAATTGAATTCTATAAGTGGCCGACGGAACGTACATCTTCACCTCCCCTGCTCACAGGCGCCTGCTCTCTGGCTTGTTGCACTTGTTCTATTGGGTGCGGCTTGCCGGCCTCATACAATATGACGCTCATGGGAGGTACGGCTACTGCTTCGCTGCCCTGAATCTCATCAGGGAGAGTCGATCCCGGTCCGAGCCACCTTGTTTCTGCGGAGTCCAGAATTTTCTTCCAGCGCGCTCGCGGAGCGTAGAGTTTCAGGCTTTGCTGTTCGGCGGCGAAATTCATAACGCACTGGAGCTGACTTTGCTCGAACTTGCGATGCCAGAGCAGTACCTTTTTTTTCTTCAGAGTGCGGACCCGCATCCCGCGTTTGTCTGCATAATGCGGTCGGCTTCTTCTCAGTCCGATCAACGTGCGATAGAAGTTCAGGAGAACGGAATTTTTCTCCGCCGTGCGATTATCCCACTTTAGCTTGGACTGTTCGAATGTCGAGACGGCTTGCGGATCGGGAATTTCCCCCTGCCACTCGAACGACTTGAATTCCTCCTGTCGCCCGTGGCGCACCGCTTCAATCAAATCTTCGTCGTTATGGCTCACGAAGTACGCAAAAGGAGATTCTTCTCCGTATTCCTCGCCCATAAACAAAAGGGGTACATACGGCGATAGAATGAGGGTTCCCGCAGCAAGTTTGAGGGCCTCGAAATCAACTAACTGCGAAAGCCTGTCGCCGCGCATTCTGTTGCCTACCTGGTCGTGGTTCTGTATGCAAACAACAAATTGCCGGGCACTTCTTCGCTTCGGGCTGTTTCCGTGGCGCCTTTTTCGGTGTTTCGAGTACTGACCCGTATAGGCATAGCCCACTTTAAAAACTTTGGCGAGGTCACCGACGCTGCCGAAGTCCCGGTAGTAGCCTTTGTCCTCCCCGGTCAGCAATGTATGCACACTGTGATGAAAATCGTCGGACCATTGAGCGTCGAGTCCATAGCCGCCGCTCGATCGCGGCTTGACAAGGCGCACGTCGTTAAGGTCGCTTTCGCCGATCAGGTAATACTTTCGGCCGTTCTCCTGCGAAAACTGCTCGACTCGCTCAGCCAGCTCCTGCATGAAATTCTTGGCGCTCATATCGAATATCGCGTGCATCGCATCCAGCCGGAGAGCATCGATGTGATAATCCCGCAACCAATAAAGTGCGTTCTCGATAAAATAATCGCGCACCTGATTGCTGTAAGCTCCGTCGAAATTTATCGCCTCGCCCCACGGTGTCTTGTACTTGTCGGTAAAGTACGGTCCGAAATCGCGCAGGTAATTCCCTTCAGGCCCGAGGTGATTGTAAACAACGTCCAAAACAACCGCCATGCCGTTTTGGTGGCAGGCGTTGACAAGTTCCTTGAGTCCGTCGGGACCGCCGTAAGAATTCTGGACAGCGTAAGGATACGCGCCGTCGTAGCCCCAGTTGCGGCTGCCGGGAAACTGAGCGACGGGCATGATCTCAATCGCATTGACCCCGAGTCCTTTCAGATAGTCTAATCGCTCGATTGCCGAAGAGAACGTGCCTTCCGGCGTGAACGTGCCCGCGTGCAGCTCGTAGATAATCATCTCTTCCAGGCCAATGCTTTGCCAGTTGTCATCCTTCCAATCGAATTGCCTGTGATCGATCACCTCGCTGGGTCCGTGAACACCCTCAGGCTGGAAATTCGACGCCGGGTCCGGCCTCGTGACAGTTCCGTCCAATCGGAAAAAATATCGAGCGCCCGGTTGGACATCCGGCAGCGCCAATTGCCAGTAGCCGACTCTTATTTCCTGATCGACTTGCTCATCGACAGGTTGCATCTCGATGAGTGTCTTCTCCTCGACCCGCCCGGAAACGGCCTGATCTCCGACTAACTCTAATTCGACACGATCTCGATGCGGGGCCCACACGGTGAAAGTGCGCCGGCCTTTATCGTCTAATCGTGGGCCGGGTATCATTCAGCGTCACCTCCTTCATGTTTGAACACGACAATTGCCAGAGGCGGCAGCGTCACAGAAAGCGATTGATCGTACTTGCCGTAAAACGATGCGGGAGAGGCCTCCAATTTGCCCATATTCCCGTATCCGCTGCCCCCGTATTCTTTGGCATCGCTGTTTAACACTTCCTTCCATATACCTCCATACGGTATACCCACCCGGTAGTTGGTTCTTGGTACGGGCGTAAAATTACATACGCCCAGTACGACACTGCCGCTGTACTCCTCCGCCCCGCTCTGAGCCTCACCCGATTCTGGTGCGAGTGCAGGATTACTGCGGCGGAGATACGTTATGATGCTTCTATCTGCATCGTGAAAATCGATCCATTCGAATCCCCGCGAATCACAGTCCAACGCGTGGAGCGCAGATTCTTCCCTATAAAAGCGATTCACGTCTTTCACCCATTTGTTGATGCCTTGGTTCGGCTCGTTTTGCAGAAGATGCCAATCGAGAGAGGAATCGTGGTTCCATTCGCGCTGCTGCCCGATTTCCGAACCCATGAACAACAGTTTCTTGCCCGGATGAGTGTACATATAGCCGAAAAGCAGTCTGAGATTGGCGAATTTCTGCCATGGATCGCCGGCGATCTTGCCAAAAAGCGAGCCTTTTCCATGCACAACTTCATCATGCGACAGAGGGAGTATGAAATTCTCGCTGAAGGAGTACCAGATGCTGAACGTCAGCTTGTCCTGGTGGTATTTGCGATGCACCGGATCGAGACCGAAATACTCCAGCGTGTCGTGCATCCAGCCCATGTTCCATTTCATTGAAAAACCAAGCCCGCCCGTTTCAGCCGGACGTGTAACCATCGCCCAGGATGTAGATTCCTCCGCAAACGTTAGAACATCCGGATATTCTTTGAGAACCCACTGGTTGAATTCGCGCAAAAAAGCAATAGCTTCGAGGTTCTCCCGCCCTCCGTGTATATTCGGTATCCACTCGCCGGGTTTACGCGAGTAATCCAGATACAGCATGGAGGCAACCGCGTCGACGCGCAAGCCGTCGGCGTGGTATTTGTCCAGCCAGAACATCGCGCTGCTAATCAGAAAGGACCTGACTTCATTCCTGCCGTAGTTGAAAATACAGCTTTTCCAATCCGGGTGAAATCCCAGGCGTCGGTCGGCATGCTCGTACAAATGGGTGCCGTCGAAAAAAGCTAATCCATATTCATCCGAAGGAAAATGAGAAGGAACCCAGTCTAAAATGACCCCAATACCTTCTCGATGCAGGTACTCGATAAGATACATGAAATCCTGACAGGTGCCGTAGCGGCTGGAGGGCGCAAAAAAGCCCAAGGTCTGATAGCCCCACGAGCCATAGAACGGATGTTCCATCGCCGGAAGAAACTCAACGTGTGTGAAGCCCATTTGCTTTACATGCTCGGCCAGCGCAGGAGCTATTTCTCCGCAACTCAAGAGCCGCTGAGGCTCAGACGGGTCGCGCTTCCAGGATCCCAAATGAACCTCATAAACGCTGATCGGTGCATACAAGTTATTGCGGCTCTCTCGGCCCTTCATCCATTTGCCGTCTTTCCAGTCGTGTTGCAGATCGCGTACGACTGATGCGGTTTTGGGAGGCAATTCCCAATAAAACCCGAATGGATCGCCTTTATCCACGACGTAATTGTTATGTTGGGATACAATGTGATATTTGTACAGCGACCCGCTGTCCACTCCCGGAATGAAACCTTCCCAGATTCCCGAGCTGTCCGGCCGCACAGTAAGCGGGTGCGACTGTCGGTCCCATCCGTTGAAATCGCCGATCACAGAGACATAGGCGGCATTCGGCGCCCACACGGCAAAGAATGTGCCCCGGATTCGGTCATGTTCCATAAGATGAGCGCCCAACTTTTCATACAGCCGAAAATGACGGCCTTCTCTGAACAGATAAATATCGTGGTCCGTAAGTAAACTTGCGCCTTCAACAATGGTGGTCTCTCGTTTGTCCATAAAACTATCTCCCGTAGCGGAGTAAACAGGCAAATTACAATTTCTTTTTCAATACATTCTCTATGCCGCGCATAGGAATTTTAAGCCAATCGGGCCGATTATTGAACTCATAGCCCAGTTCGTATATCGCTTTCTCGAGCAGAAAGGATTCAAGCAGTACTGTAAAATCATTTTCGTCCGGGGGTAACAGTTCCGCCGACTTAACGT
Organism: uncultured Pirellulales bacterium; assembly: GCA_964598225.1. Lineage (GTDB taxonomy): Bacteria > Planctomycetota > Phycisphaerae > Sedimentisphaerales > Anaerobacaceae > SG8-4. The sequence goes on along the minus strand of CAZRBG010000008.1, from coordinate 125,529 downwards.
TCGCCAGATACGAATCCAGGAAGACCCCGCTCATGTAGAAATACCACAGATCGGCCCAGTGCTGCAAATACTCAACGTCTCCGCTCTGCTCGGAAGGCCTGAGAAAGATACCCCCATAAGCCGCGTAATGAAACGACCTTATCATTCCGGCAACGTCCCTCAAGGCGGATCGCTTGAGACGCCTCTCGCCCAACGGCCGGGCCGGCTCGCCCTCGAAGTCTATAATGACGAAGTCCTTGCCGGTATAGAGCACCTGTCCGAGATGATAGTCTCCGTGAATCCGGATCTTCATGCCCGTAACTTTCTTTTTGGCGATACGCTGAAGGCGTTTCAGTATCGTTTGTTTCTCGCTGAGAAGCTGTTTGGCTTCATCGGCAACTGTATCGGGAAGTTTGCCGGCGTTTTTGCCGAGCGCATTGAAAACCTTTAATGTCAGAGCGCGCATGGACTGATATACCGATTTTTGGTAGAGCAGAGAAAAAGGTTCCGGCGTGGCTTCGGGCTCCTGCCTAAGAGAAGCCAGGGCAAGATGCAATTCGGCCGTGCGCCGACCGAGAAGACTGGCCATTTCCATATAGACCGACCCGATCAGATCACGAATTCGAGGAGGGATCGATTCGGGCCGGACGTGCCGGATGGACTCCGGCGGTTCTATCGATTCATCGAATTCTCCCTTCAGAGCCATAGCCTGAGTAAGATACCTTCCTACTGCACTGAGCATATAATTCCATCCATCGGACTCGTTCTGCACATATTCCAGAAGCAACCCGACAGTCAACAGGTCCCTTTTGTTTGGGCTCCATTCGAGACAACCGGCATAAGCGGGAAAGCTTTTGAAGTCCGTATACTCGGTCAAATAGCGTGACAACTCGACATCCGGGTTGGCGCCGCTTTCCAACCGGCGATATAGCTTCAGAAACAAGCGATCATCGTAGTTGATTGACGTGTTGCTCTGTTCCACCTTCATCACGCGGGACTCAAGAGGAAGTTCATCGCGTCGAAGCAGTTCTCTGAGTCGTCTGCTCCTGCGGCCTTTCAGTTTGTTAGCTTTTTTCCTGCTGTTTGGCGCTGCGACCACTTCGAGCAGATAATCCTGCGTACCTTTACTGAACGCGGCATCGCAAAGAAGTCCCTTTCGATCTTTGGTCTCGAGTGCGGCAATAACAGCTTGTGGATGCTGTTCGGCAATTTCTGTCGCCGCTTCATCAGCGGCCAAACAGATCGGTAGCATGTAACTTTCCTGAGGTGCCCCCACGTATGAAACCTTTAATATTAATACGTGCACCAAATCCTGCCTGGTGGATATCGTGATGCTGTCGGCGATCCTGAACCGCCGGATCGTTCTGCCTTTTCCGCCGAACCAGCGACATTGCTGGATATACCCTCGTAAAACCTGTGAGAGTTGTTGCCTGGCTTCATCGTTCATTACGATTGCTTTGAAGCTCGCACCGACCGTCAAAGGCTGCTCCTGATCGGCCGTTGCGGTATCGATTTGCTCGGCTTTTCGCATGGTCAGCCAGTAAAAACTATGGGGGCCCACGGTGAGAACATAAGGCCTTTCGCTTACCTGTGGAAAATCGTTTCCGCTGAATATCTCTACAGCGGCGAATCCGTTGTAATCATTCAGCTTCAGTGAAGCGACCTGACAGAACCGAGACAGGTTTGCGATGACGAGAACCGTATCTTCCTCGAATTTTCTAACAAAACAGAGCACGTGCGGATTGTCCGAGTCTACGAATTCTATGCTGCCGCGACTGAACGCTTTGTGCTGTTTCCGCATTGCGATGATTCGCCGCATGAACCAGAAAAGAGACGACACGTTAGCAACTTGTGTCTCGACGTTCACGGCCGTGTAGTGATATTCAAGGTCGATAACGACGGGTAAAAACAGCTTCTGAGGATTGGCGGTGGAAAATCCGGAATTCCTGTCCGCACTCCATTGCATCGGCGTCCGTACGCCGTCACGATCTCCGAGATAGTAATTGTCGCCCATTCCTATCTCGTCGCCGTAATAGATAATGGGCGTACCCGGCAGCGAGAGCAGACAGGCGTTGAGCAGTTCAATGCTTCTTCGATTGTTATTGAGCAGCGGAGCCAGCCGTCTTCTGATACCAAGATTTATGCGCGCTCGCGGATCCTGGGCGAACGCCCGATACATGTAGTCGCGTTCCTCGTCCGTGACCATCTCCAGAGTCAGTTCATCGTGATTGCGCAGGAACATAGCCCACTGGCAGTTTTCCGGAATGTCAAGGCTTTGCTCGAGCATATCAACTACGGGGAACCGGTCTTCGGTGCGCAGCGCCATAAACAGTCGCGGCATAACAGGGAAATGAAAGGCCATGTGGCATTCATCCCCTTTGCCGAAGTACTCAGCCGCATCTTCGGGCCATTGGTTCGCCTCAGCCAGGAGCATTCGGCCCTCGAATTTCGCATCAACGTGCGCGCGCAACTCCTTGAGAAAAGCGTGTGTTTCAGGCAGATTCTCACAATTGGTGCCGTCTCGCTGGTATAAATACGGAACGGCATCGAGACGCAGCCCATCCACGCCCATGCCGAACCAGAAATCGAGGACACGGATTATTTCTTTTCGGACTCGTGGGTTGTCATAGTTGAGATCCGGTTGATGACTGTAGAAACGATGCCAATAATAGGCCTGAGCGACCGGGTCCCAGCTCCAGTTGGAGTTCTCGAAGTCTTTGAAGATCACCCTGGCTTCCTTGAACTTGTCGGGAGTGTCACTCCAGACGTAGAAATCCCGCCAGACCGAACCGGGCTTCGACCGCCTGGCTCGCTGAAACCATTTATGCTGATCTGAAGTATGATTGACCACCAGTTCGGTAATGACGCGGATGTCCCGTTTGTGAGCCTCGCGCAGGAACTTTCGGAAATCTTTAAGAGGCCCGTAGTCGGGATTGGCATTGTAATAGTCGGCAATATCGTAGCCGTCGTCCATCAATGGCGACGGATAAAACGGCAAGAGCCAGACCGCCGTTACGCCCAGATCTTGAAGGTAATCCAGTTTCTGGAGAAGGCCCTGGAAATCCCCCATGCCGTCTCCGTTGGCGTCGTAAAACGCCTTGACATGGAGTTCGTAAATAACAGCGTCTTTGTACCATGTATTACATGAAGTAGTCAAAATCCGTCTCCCGTCGCAAGCGTCTGTGGAGGCACAGGATGTGAGCCGGCATTACGCGTGGATCAAGCTCAATATAGTTTCTGTACCCCTGCCAGATATACTTGTCGTGACTGAGCTGGTCGTGCAACAGATAAGGCTTTTCCGGATCGACCTGTAAATCTTCGAGGGGCAGGTTAATCCACCCCGATTGTGTGTGATAAGGATCGAGATTGACCAGCATGATCGTCACGTTCGACATGTCGTCGCTCATCTTGCCGTAGCAAAGAATCATGTCGTTATCCACCTCGAAAAAACGAAGGTTGCGAGTCTGCTGCAACGAAGGGTTTTGCCGCCGACTTCTATTGACTCGCTCGGTCACCGCTCGAATGTTGCCCGCTCGGGTCCTGTTCCACTTCTTGATTTCATACTTTTCGCTATTGAGATATTCTTCTTTGCCTTCGACAGCGTCACTAACACAAAGCTCGAACGCCGGTCCGTATACTCCGTAATTCGAAGAAAGTGTCGCCGCGAGCACGAGCCTGATAATAAATGCAGGTCGGCCGCCGTATTGCAGATACTCGGGCAATATGTCCGGCGTATTCGGCCAGAAATTGGGCCGGAAGTATTCCGCCACGTCCGTCTTTGTTAATTCCGTCAGATACTGAGTCAATTCATATTTTGTATTACGCCATGTAAAATACGTATAAGATTGGTCAAATCCGATTTTAGCCAGATGTTCCATGACTTTGGGCCTCGTAAAGGCCTCGGCCAGAAAGATGACCTCGGGATAATCCTTCTTTATGCCGGCGATCATCCATTGCCAGAATGCAAACGGCTTGGTATGAGGATTATCGACGCGAAATATTCGCACGCCCTGCTCGATCCAGAAAAGGACTACACTTTTCAGCTCATTCCACAGACCTTTTCGGTCCTCGGTATCAAAATTGATCGGCACAATATCTTCGTATTTTTTGGGCGGATTCTCCGCATGTTGAATCGTGCCGTCCGGTCGCCAGAGGAACCATTCCGGATGATCCTTGATATACGGATGATCCGGAGAGCACTGGTACGCCAGATCTACGGCGATCTCCAGACCATTCTTTTCAGCCGACTTGACCAGTTTTCGAAAATCTTTCAACTCGCCCAGCCTTGGATGGATCGATTTGTGTCCACCTTCGGCTGAGCCGATCGCCCACGGACTGCCCGGGTCGCCGCGCTTACAGCAGGTCGAATTATCCTTTCCCTTACGGTTAGTCCTGCCGATTGGATGAATCGGCGGCAAATACACAACGTCGAATCCGAGCTTTGCAATGTCCGGCAGCAGCTTCTCGCAATCTTTCAAAGTGCCGTGTTTTGCCGTTCCGGTACGGCGCTGGCCGGACGGACTTTTGTCGGAGCAGGAACGAGGAAACAACTCATACCATGCGCTGAACAAGGCAGTCGCTCTGTTGACGCGAACACGCAATTCCGTTTCGTACTTTGTCGCCCGGCTTCTGTCCGGGTACTTCCGTGCCGTCGCCGTCAATTCTTCCGATAGAGCAAGCTCGGCCGCATCAGTGGTCTTGCCTTTTCTGAGGCGCTCGGCCCAGCGGTTCAGCTTTTCGGCTTCGTCAGAATCAGCTCTTTCAGCGGCCTGCGAGATAAGCTCGCTTCCTATCATCAGGTCCACTTTTATTTTCTGGCCGGCTTGGTATTTCTTCTTGAAATCCGCCTGCCACGAATCGAACCGGTCGAGCCAGGCCCTGGCCGTATAACAGTATTGACCTATCTCAAGCACCTCGAACGAAGCGGTCCACTTGTCATTGACCAACGGAACCATTTCGACAATGCTCCATTGTTTTGTCCCGATGCATTTGTACAGAATTTCCGCTCTAACGCGGTCGTGACCGTCACAAAAGATGTCGGCATGGACTTGGACTTTCTCTCCGACGATTCTTTTGACAGGGAAATGTCCCCCGTCAATAATCGGTGTGACAGATTCAATGACAACGCGCTTTTGATTGTCTATTGCAAACATGCAAGTTTTCTATGCTGTTATTAAGTGAGCGTCAATAAGGAAATTACTTAATCGCGGCACTAAAGTGTTTATCGCATTTGGGCTGCCAGCAGATAATGAAACGACCCCGACCGTCCCCCGGAGTCGCGATCGCAGGGACAAGACCCGATGGCAACACAAATGGGAAGTTGCGGAGCGAGCGAAGGCTCCTCAGGAGAAGTCGCCGGTTGAGCCTGAAAAGATGCCGCCGGATTTCATCCGCTTCAAATGCAATTGCGGTCGGCCAATCAAGATACCCGGAAAATATGCCGGCAGGACCGGAAGATGCCCCGGATGCTCCGGCCAAATAAAGGTGCCTTCAGCCTGAACGGCAACGTGGATCTAACACTCCAGACTCATGAGGAAATCATTTCGCAAGATGTACATAATTATAGGGCGTCAAAAAGTATGGAAAAATTATTGAAGAAAACCGCTCCTCAGAGAGTATATTACTATGACAACGCCGATATAGAACGTAGTCTAACTGATATTGTATTTTTGGGGAGCCTCGGAAAGTGCCGAGCGTGTGTCAAAAGGAAATACATACTACTTCGACAGGCTCCGGGGTGGCTCTGAGCGATGCCGAAGGAATAGCGATGCAGCGTTGTCGGCGGGGCTCGGCTGAGGCTTTCGAGGTTCTTGTGAACCGCTATATGAAAGATGCCTATTTTATCGCACTGGGCCTTGTGGGCAATCGGGAAGATGCGATGGATTTGTCGCAGGAGGCCTTCGTGCGGGCATATCGCAACATCAAACAAGTCAAACCCGGGCGAAAGTTCTTTCCCTGGTTCTATCAGATATTGAAGAATCTCTGCATCAGTCACCTGAGAAAGAGAAAATACCGTAAAGCGTCATCACTTGACGGCGAGAACTGTCCCGACGTTGCAGATACGGGCGATTGCTTCTCGCCTGAGGCGGTGGCCGACAGAAACGAGACCAAAGAAAGAGTCTGGCAGGCAATCGCCAGGCTGGACCCGAAGCATCGAGAGGTGATAATATTGCGACACTTTCGAAATATGTCATACGAGCAGATCGCTGCAGCCCTTTACTGCAACCAAGGCACCGTGACGAGTAGGCTGTACTATGCCCGCAAAAAGCTTGAAGAATTATTAGGCACGGGAAAAGGAGGTGGCATCAATGACATGCCATGATTATCGAGACCTGCTGATGGGCTACCTGGATAAAGAATTGACCGACGAGCAGCGACGTCAGTTCGAGGAGCATCTGGCCGGATGCTCCGAATGCAGGGGGGAACTTGAGCGGTTTAAGAAAGTAAAAGAGATAACGGACGAGGTAACTTTAGTCGAGCCGGAAGATCGGATATGGCAGGACTACTGGAGCGGCGTTTATAACCGCATCGAGCGCGGGGTCGGATGGATAATATTCTCCATCGCTGCGATCCTGCTGACGATCTACGGCGGATTCAAGCTGATAGAAGCAATTGTGGGGGATGTTACAATCGGCATGCTGCTCAAAGCCGGCTTGCTGGCGCTCATAGCCGGACTGGCTATTCTGTTTGTCTCAATCCTGCGAGAGAGAATCTTTATCTGGAGCAAAGACCGGTACAGGAATGTAAGGAGATAGAGCAATGCTTCTGTCCACAACCGACACAATACACGGCAGGAAGATCGTAAAGCACCTCGGCCTTGTAAGAGGAAATACGATCAGGGCTCGACATATAGGCAGAGACATCATGGCGATAATACGCCATATAGTAGGCGGCGAAATAACCGATTACACTAAAATGATGGCCGAGTCTCGCGAGCAGGCTATCGACCGGATGGTCGACGATGCCCAGAAGCTCGGCGCCAATGCCATAGTGCACATGGCTTTCTCAACGCAGATGGTAATGGGCGGCGCCTCGGAAATTCTGGCCTACGGCACGGCCGTAGTGGTAGAGTAACTACTGAGATTAATAGGAGGTTCTGAGCCATGAAAACGAAAGCTCTCATTGCTCTCGGCTTTGCTCTTGTGACGTTTACTTCTGGTTGCGGCAGGAAAGAAGGTTCGCAAACGACGCCGAAAGGGGCTATGACGATGTTTATCGATGGTTTCTCAAAACTTGACAAATCAAGGGTTATGGCCTGCGTGACAGGCGGCGAGCAGGAACTGAAAGCGCTATCGGTATTCATAGATTACGCAATTGCGGTAAAAGATTTCCAAAAAGCAATCATCGATCAGTACGGAGCCTCGGGATGGGCTCACTTTGAAAATGAGGGCGGCGCCAAACTGAGCCTCGATCTAACCGGTGACAAGAATAAACTTGATTCTGCAAAAATAGAAGTCGACGGCAATCGCGCCACCTGTACCGTCCCCGGAGATGCCCAGGTAATGAAACTATTGAGGAAAGACGGCCTCTGGTATGTGGACGCAGGAAGCGCCTTGGCCAGCGGCGGCACGGATGCCGGGGAATTCATAAGGTTGTGGTCGGCAATGACCCACCTGATCAGAAAGAAACAGCAAAGAATCGGACAACCCGGCGTGACTCCTCAATCCCTGGACATGGAGTTGGGGAAAGAATTATTGGGCGTCATGACACGAGATGGCCAAGGGATCCGGTTCGATTCTCAGTGATAGCTGAAGGGAACCTTCCGCCTCGCGAAGACAGGTTTTGCGGTTCGAATCTAAAGACGTAATGAAAGGGATGCCAAATGGATGCGATTAAAGAGTTCCTCGAACCTGAGATAGTATGGTTTCTGGTCGGGCTGGTGCTGTTCATCCTGGAATTCATGATGCCCGGGCTGGTCATCGCCTTCTTCGGTCTCGGGGCGTGTATCGTAGCTATTGTCTGCCTGAACACGGATATCGGCATAAACACTCAACTGATCATCTTTACCGCATCATCCGTGCTCTCGCTCTTGTGCCTTCGCAGGTGGCTCAAGGGAATATTTTCAGGCTATGTCAAGTCTAATAAGGATATGACGGAGAACATCAGTGAATTCGCCGGCGAACGGGCGATAGTCAAGAAGAGGATCACACCCGGCAGCACAGGCAAAGTGGAACTTCACGGCACAAACTGGATCGCCGAGGCGGATGAAGAAATAGCGGAAGGAACCACGGTTGAAATTATCGATAAAGAAAACATAACGCTAAAGGTCAAAGTTCTTTAGAGGAAAGGAGATTAACTATGTTGGCAGCAATTGTGAATCCATGGACCTTTATTCTTGTCATCGTACTGATTCTGGCGCTGGTCGTATTTTTCAAGACGATCCGGATCGTGCCTCAGAAGCAGGCGTACATCATCGAAAGGCTCGGCAAGTACTCGAACACGCTTGAAGCGGGCTTCCATATTCTGGTGCCATTTCTTGACAAAGTCGCGTATAAGCACACGTTGAAGGAGCAGGCTGTAGATGTTCCACCGCAGCAGTGCATTACGAAGGACAATATCGCGGTGGAAGTCGACGGTATTCTGTACATGCAGGTGGTCGATCCGAAAAAGGCGTCTTACGGCATCAACAATTATCTGTTTGCATCGTCCCAGCTTGCTCAGACAACAATGCGAAGCGTGATGGGCAAGCTGGATCTGGATAAGACTTTTGAGGAAAGAGAGAACATCAACAGCGTTATTGTCGACGCCGTGGACAAGGCCTCGGACCCCTGGGGCGTGAAGGTAACACGGTACGAGGTCAAGAACATTCTCCCGCCGCAGAGCATTAAAGACGCGATGGAAAAGCAGATGCGGGCCGAGCGGGAAAAACGCGCCACAATCGCCCAGTCCGAAGGCGACAGGCAGGCGAAGATCAATCGCGCCGAGGGTGAGAGACAGGAAATGATCGCCCGCTCGGAAGGCGAAAAGCAACGGCGCATAAACGAAGCCGAAGGCCGGGCGGTCGAGATTCGACGAGTCGCCGAGGCAACGGGCAACGGAATCCGCGAAATTGCCGTCGCGATAAGTGAAAAGGGCGGCGTCGACGCAGTAAACCTGCGCATCGCAGAGCAATATCTGGAGCAGTTCGGCAAACTCGCAAAGACCAACAACTCGATCATAATTCCGTCGAATCTGTCTGATATTGCAGGAATGATTAAGGCGGCTTCGTCGGTGATAAAAGACAAAACGGAAGCTGCTCCGGCGGCATAGAAATTTGGAAAAAACCAGCCCCATCCCGATAAACGACGAGGCTGCCACCCAACGCATACTTATTGTCATTCTTGCGCAGGCAGAAATGAAATTCTATACAATAACATCCGACATCGACCGGCGGCAGCCCCAAGCTTGTCCCGCCGCCACGCGGGGGGACGAGCTTGGGGCTGGTCGCTAACAGCAGAAGTAACTCCTTGCATTGCCGGGTATCGCAGATAAGATATTGCTGAAGATAAGAAGGTCGAACCGACGATGAAATTAAGATGATTAGTGTAGTCTCACATCCGGACACTCAGCAGAAGCTTGAGATATTGAGCGCCGATGCCCGGTACGACCTCGCCTGCGCCTGTGGAAATTCCAAAGACGAACACCGCAAACGCAGCAATGACGGAAGGTGGATTTACCCGGTCACGCTGCCGAGCGGGGGCAAAAGCGTGCTGTTCAAGACATTGCTGTCGAATGTGTGTAATAATGACTGCAAGTACTGCCCGCTTCGAGAGCAAATGGACGTACGCCGCGTAAGCCTCCAACCGGAGGAGACAGCGAAAATCTTCCTCGATTACTATAACCGGCGAAAAGTCTTCGGACTGTTTCTCAGCTCCGGCGTCGCGGGCTCGCCCGATGCCACAATGGACAGGCTCAACGGTGTCGCGAAACTCCTGCGAAGAAAACATCGTTTCAGAGGCTATATCCACCTGAAGGTCATCCCGGGGGCAAGCGACGCGGCAATAGAAAAGGCTGTTTCGCTTGCCAGCGCGGTCTCGTTGAATATCGAGACTCCGGGCAAGGAGTGTCTCGATAAGCTCTCGCGGAAAAAAGATTACATCCGCGATGTTATCGCGCCGATCAAGCTCATCAGCAGATTGACCTCCGGCGGATCGAGATACGAGAGAGTCAAGCAAACGACACAGTTTATCGTTGGGGCGGCGGGCGAGCAGGACGCCAAAATAGTCAAATACATGTCCGGTCTTTACGACCGGCTGAACATGCAGCGAGTGTACTTCAGCGCCTATCAGAGAGGGCTGGGAGATGAGTCTATAGAAGCTGAACGTGCCGGACCCGGTGAGTCCAACGACGTTCTCATGCGCGAGCATCGACTCTATCAGGTAGATTTCCTGTTCCGTAAATACGGCTTTGCCGAGTCGGACATTGTTTTTGAGCAAAACGGCAACCTCTCCCTGGCATCCGATCCGAAAGAGCTCTGGGCCAATGCCCACCCGGAATTCTTTCCCGTGAATGCAAATCGAGCGTCCAGGCTGTCGCTTTTGAAGGTGCCGGGACTCGGCCCCGTAACGGTCAAGCGTATCCTGCAACGGCGAAAGCAAGCCAGACTAAGGTCGATCGAGGACGTCGGCAAGTTCGGAGTCAGACTTGCTAAGGCGAGTGAGTACCTCAGCTTCTAAGCTTATAAGCAAGTGACGATTCCCTTTTCTCCAGCCGTTGACGGTGAAACATTTCCCAAAACGGGGAATTTTAAGAAAATTCGTTGCTTTTTATCTTTACCGCCGGTATTATTCCGGCACGATTGGTTCCCGCAAGAAACTCGCCGGCGGGGCACAAGGCAAAATAACGGTTTTTCAGGCTTAGGCGAGGTTTCGACTGATGGATGAGCCCCGCGATAAAAGCGATAGCGGCTTTGAAACGAGTGTTAGTAAAGTGGTAAGGGATTACGTCGCCGGTCTAAGCGATGAACAGCGAATGCTGGTTATCCTGAAAAAACAGCTATACGACGGCTCGTGGGAGTCTATGCTCGACGATCTGCAGAACCGGCTGGCAGGTAAACCTTACATATTTAAGCTGGCAAACAGAATTAAGGACGATATCGAGCGAATCGAGCAGATGCGAAAATTCGAACAAGAGCATAATGTTGATCTGGCGGATCATGTTGAACTTCCCTGAGAGAGGGTACGAAGGAGGATTTATGAAAATGCCAAGAGCTTTTAGCTGCAGATTAGCCCCGTTTATGTTTTTTTTGACGATCTGTTTCACACACGGCGTTATTGCCGCGGCAGAAGATCCGAATCGGCTCGTTTCATCGGATTTGCTCCGTCACGCGGGCCTGGAGACAGTCTGGGAAACCGAGCTTCCTATAAAAGCTCGAGAGACTCTGACTAAGCTCGTGCTGTTGGGGAACCGTGTCTATGCTGTCTCCAGCCATAATTACATGGTCTCCATGAACAAGGACACGGGCGAAAATGTCTTCTCCAAAAGTGTTGCACCCGAAGGATTTCCGATCACCGAGCTTGTTCTTTATAATGGCACAATTCTTTCCGTGGGCGGAAGCAAGCTCGAAGAACTTGACATTGAGACGGGCAGGCAAATTCGCCAGAGGGATGTCGGCTTCGGCATCACAGCGCCGGCGGCCCGCAACAGCAACTTTTTCTATGTTGCCGGAACCGACAACCGCCTTCACGTCTACCGCGCCGCCGACAGAGTCCAGATATTCGAAGCGGCGGCCCCGGACGACTCGACCATTACCTCTATCGTCGCCGACGACAATTTTGTAATCTTCGCGACCGACACGGGTTATTTAGTAAGCATCGCTCCGGACGTACCGAAAAGACTTTGGCAATTCAAGGCGGGCGACGCTATTGCCGGACAGGTCGTTAGAGAATGGATGTCTTTGTTTTTCGCCAGCGAGGATACGAACGTATATAGACTTGACATAGTAGAGCCGCCCGAGAAAACACGCCTTGTGTGGAAATATCAGGCAGCCGCAGTGCTCAACAAGGCGCCTCGCGTTACACAGGAAGTAGTGTATCAGCGGGTCCGCGGCAAGGGCGTTACGGCCGTAAACAGAGAAACCGGATCGCGCTTATGGCGTGTGCCCGGAGGTGTTGACCTGCTGGCCGAGGCAAAGGGCAGAGCCTACGTTATCACAAAAGGTGAAAAACTGGTCGTAATGGACAACGCCAAAACGAAGAAACTGTACTCGGTCAATTTCGCCGATGTTACGGTGCATGCGTCCAACACCGGTGACGGTAAAATTTACATTGCCGACACAAGTGGCCGTCTTATGTGTATAAAGCCGATTGAGCAAAAATAATGCCTCGAATGCAAAATTCTAATATCTAAACTCTAAACAAATTCGAAATCCAAATGATCGAAATTGAAAACATCGGTTCCAGCGCTCTGTTTCGAGCATTAGGCCCTTACAAATGAAATTGTGCGCAAAAAGGTCACAAAATCGTGAGGTGTGTATAAAGAACCCCTTTCCCCCAAACTGGGTCGAAGGGGCCGGTAAAACAAAACTGTACTATGGAGTCCCTCTTAAAAAGGAAGTGGCACAAAGCCTCCTGAGCATAGCCAGGTGATAACAAACGTCGGACTCATAACGCGTATATTCCCCTTTACGGGGTGTCGATAGCAACTTCATTGTAGTGTTTCGGCGATAATGATTTCAACAGCCTTTTAGGCTGCAAATTGTACCGGGTAGAATCATGGCATCAGTAATGTTTAGGGCCGCTTCAAAGATGGTGCCAAATCGTCTTGTATTTGGCGACATCTTTGATCGGCCCGGCACGTGCGAAGTCTTTTGGTTCGAGAACAAGCAATCTCCCTCCCTCGAAAGAGGGTGGGGAGGGAGATTGCGGTTGTACAAATAGGATGATGCCTTCTGAGCAGAAGGGATACTTCGTGAGGCGTCAGCCTTTTATCCAACCCTCTTTGGTTCCGGCTCGTCCGGGTTAGGTCTTTGAATTTCGATATCTTGTCCCTTAGGGATGAATTTAGGATTTAGTGCTTAGGATTTGGAACCTGTTGTTACTCGTAAACATTAAGGAAGGAGAATAGTTCTACAATGGACGTAAAAATCAAGACCGCGTTAATCAGCGTTTCCGACAAGGCCGGCGTCGTCGATTTTGCCAGGAAACTCAGCAATATGGGGGTCAAAATAATAAGTACCGGCGGGACATCCAAAAGGCTCAGCGATGCGGAAATCGACGTCGTTGGGATCGAGTCGGTAACCGGTTTTCCGGAAATGATGGACGGCAGAGTCAAGACGCTGCACCCTAAAATACACGGCGCCCTGCTCGGCCTTCGCGATAAAAAAGAACACGCCGCGGCGATGGAAAAGCACAGCATCGAGCCTATCGACCTGGTGTGCGTGAATCTCTATCCCTTCGAACAGACGGTCGCCAAGCCTGATTGCACCCTTGCCGAAGCGATTGAAAACATCGACATCGGCGGGCCGAGCATGCTTCGCTCGGCTGCCAAAAACCACAAGTATGTAACCGTTGTGACGGATCCCGGCCAGTACGACAAAGTCATAGAAGAAATGAAAAACAACGACGGAGCCGTCAGCGAAGAGTTACGCAGCGATTTCGCGAGAATCGTCTTCGGATTGACAGCCTCCTACGACGCGGCCATATCGGAATATCTCAACGCCAAAGCAGGCATTGATTATCCGGAGAGAGTCTCGATTGCAATAAACAAAGAAAACGAACTTCGCTATGGCGAGAATCCCCACCAGAGCGCTGCGTTCTATAAACTTCCCGCCAGCGGTGAAACATCCGTCAGCAGCGGCAAGCTCCTGGAAGGCGGCACGCCCATCAGCTTCAACAATCTGCTGGATACGAACGCCGCATTCGAACTGGTAAAGGAATTCGTCGAGCCGGCGGCGGTCGTCGTAAAACACCTTAATCCTTGCGGTTGTGCCGTCGATGAAGACATCACCGTAGCCTATCGAAAAGCCTACGAAGGCGATGTCATCAGCGCTTTCGGCGGGATCGTGGCTTTGAACAGGAAAGTAAACGTCGAGCTGGCCCAGACGATAATGGAGTCTTACAGCCGCTTCGGCAAGGCTCTCGGCGCAGGCGGATTCTTCGCAGAGGTAATCATCGCGCCGGAATTCGACGCCGACGCGGTCGAAATAATCCGCACGCTGAAAGCCTGGGGCTCAAGAGTGCGCCTGGTCGAAACCGGGCCGATCGACAGGGCGAGTATCGACGCCGGCGAATATGACGCACGCTGCATAGTCGGCGGCATGCTCCTGCAAAAACGCGACCTGATCGGCTGGGAGCCGGATCTGCTGACATTCCCGACCAAAACCAGACCCTCCAAGGAGCAGCTCGAGGACCTGAGAGTCGCCTGGCTGGCCGCCAAGCACACCAAGAGCAATACCATCGTGCTGGTCAAGAACCGCAAGGTCTGGGGCGTCGGCGCCGGGCAGATGAACAGAGTCGAGTCCGGCCTGATCTCGTTCAAGCGAGCCGGCGACGAGTCAAAAGGCTGCGCAATGGCCTCAGACGCCTTCTTCCCGTTCCCCGACAACGTCGAAAACGCTGCAAAAGCCGGCGTAGCATGCATAGTCCAGCCCGGCGGCTCCCAAAAAGACGACGAAGTAATCGCCGCCGCCGACAAGCACAACATAGCAATGGTCTTCACCGGAAAACGGCATTTTAAACATTAGACAATTGATTAAGACTTGTTGGCTTAAGCTTCTTACTGTTCGAAGAGGACCGGAAAAATTGAGATGAAGATTCAGATCGATCCGCACAATGGCAGGAGCGGACATGAACATTTCATATAACGACAGAACCGACCTTCTCTATATCCGATTAGATGATAAGAAGCAGCAAATAATTAATCAGAGACTCTCTGACGATATCGTACTCGATATTGGTGAAGACGAGAAGATTGTGGGCATTGAAATCCTTGACGCGTCAAAGCACGCGGCACTAGAAAGACTCATGCCGGTTCATTATGAAACATCAAAATGAGCCCAACCAATTTTCTTGCACGCGGAATTGGATTTATTTATTCAGACCCGATAATCGAGAGCGTAGGTGGTCTTAGATTGACAAGGCGGGCATTCAACTCATCGACGCGCTGGTCTGCCCTCTCGAACGCCCGTGCTGCCGTGCGTATTCTCGATACTTTCGGATCAACCATCGTCGCGGCTGCGAGTTGATTTTCCGTCCGGCCAAGCTGCTCCTTGAGAATGTTAAGTGCCGCCGTTCTCTCGGCCAGTTCGATCGTAATGTCGGCCAATTCAGCGTTGTATTTTTGCATCCGGTCACCGCCGGCGGACAAGCTCAACTGTTGCCGTCTCTTTGCAAGGTCTATCCTGGCTCTGGCCAGCTTCTCCTTTATTTCTGAAATCTCTTTGCCGGCAGACCTGCCTGTTTCATACAGCTTCTCCGCTAGGGCAAGTTGCTCGGTATGCATTGCGATTAGTTTCTGTAATTCGTCGATAACGGGATCTGGTTGAATTTTGGCTTCCACTTGGTCCTTTATCTGGACAATTTGTTTCTCGATTGCCTCCTGGCGAGCCTCAAGACGTGCAATCTCCATTTCGATGCCTTGCTTTTCACGGAGCAGATCGCGTTTCTCGCTGAGAAACATCTCGGGGGGAACCTGTGAAGGCGTACTGGCGGGGATATTTTTCGTCATTGATTCCAGGAATTTCTTGATCTTTTTGTGAACTTCATAAGTCTGATAAATAGCCAGCTTGTTACCCATGGAAACACTTATAGTGCCTTCTCCTAGTTCGCCATGCCCCAACCAGCTATCCGGCTCAACACTCTTTTGTATTGTCTGCACCAGTCCTCTGGCGCTGCCCTGCGAATGAGCAAGAGCCGGAATCTCGTAGACGTGAGTAACCATTTTCCTGGGAAGCCCATCTTTGGTTGCGATGACGATAACCCCTTCATCAACAACATAGCCCAGTCTTACCTTATCACTCGAAAGTCCGTCTAACAATAATTCCAGCGCTTTGCGGAGTTTGACGCCGGTCAACAGATCCATTAGCGCCGGGGTTGTCGGCTCAATATCGGCCTTTTCGAGCAGATCCTTCCAGTTTGGCTGTATCTGTAAGGGAGGATCCACCGCCTTCTCCAACTCAACCACGACCTCTTCGAAAGACATCGGCTGTGTAAGGTTGGAGAGATCAACTACCGCTTCCAGTCTGTCATGGATGATTACATCCGCCATGGGCGGCTCGATGGGTGGAGTTACCTTTATTTCAACCTGCGAGGTTGTCTCGGCAAGTTGTGCCTCGGCCAAATCTCGCCGATGCTCAGCAAACTTGAACTGGCTTCGAAGTTCATCCACGTAAGCATCGTACGATTCGTCTAATACATGGCGCAAGTTCTCGATGAGGGCACTCAGAAACTCTCTGGCTGCAGGCTTGACATTCTCTGGCAGGTCAATATTGAGGCTAAATAGACACGTTTGTTCCTCAACAGAACTTACTGGTTTCGTCGACGGCTCGCGCCGAGTTGAGGGTGCCTGTCTACGTCTGCGTTCGGTGCCGTAGCGCGAACGTATCCTGGACTCTGAAGACTTGGCTGCTGGTCCCGGATAGGGAACATACTCATCCTTTCTCATCTTCTCCATCATCATGTACTCTTCCATCATGTAGTCTTCGCGCTCGGCTCCTTGCTGTTCAGCTTTGGCCCCTTGCGTTCGTAAGACAATCGGTGCTGGGCCGTCTATGGAAGAAGATAGCTGTAGAAACTCGATGGTAAACAGGCCGGCAGTGTCATCGGTCGAGAAACCGAGCACTTCACGAGCTGCTTTTCCGCCGACACTGGAACTGTGTACCAGATAGCTAATGGCACGCGAGTCAGGCGGCAGAATTGCCGGATCGCATGTTATCTTGACCAGACAGTTTGCCGTGCGCGTGTTGGAGGTTTTTCCCGCCGGTTCTTCCTCCGACTGACCGGGGCTTATCGTCAGCAGGACAAGAATAAGTAAAAGAGTGATGCGTTTTGTAGGCTCCATTTCAAATCTCCTTGTGAATTGGCATGTCAGATTTTCCTGCCTTCGATTTCGGACAGTCTTTCTCGGGCGATTGTTGCCCCTTGATTTTTGGGGAAGAGCTTTATGACTCTTTTGTAAGTTTCTATGGCGGATTGCGTCTCGTTTAGCTCGCGGTACAGTCTGTCGGCCTGGTAGACGAGGATGAATGCGGTTTTATCCACCTGCTTTTCGATTTCTTCGAGCGGATCGGGAATGCTCGCCAGTTCGGCCTCCAATTCTTCCAGGCGCTGCTGCCTGCGCTCAGCTTCGAGAACCTCGTGAATCAATGCAACGGCGGCATCCGTGCTCGCCTGAAGTTGCCGGACCTTATCTTCGATTGCTATGATTTTTTTCTGCTCGTTGGTTTGCTTGGAAACATTATCAGCCTGGCGCCAGATACCGACAGCGATCAGCACAACCGCCGCGGCGGCTACAGGCCCGGCGATATGCACAATTCGGCGGCACTTTGCCCGGCGGC
This sequence comes from uncultured Pirellulales bacterium, assembly GCA_964598225.1. GTDB lineage: Bacteria > Planctomycetota > Phycisphaerae > Sedimentisphaerales > Anaerobacaceae > SG8-4. The sequence goes on along the minus strand of CAZRBG010000008.1, from coordinate 108,077 downwards.
GGATTTCGGACGGTTCCACTCGGAACCGTGCGTGCCTGCCGGCCAAGCGGTCGGCCTCCCGGAGCAATTCTTCGATTTTATTCTTGGACATAGTACCCTGCTATCATCGATCTTGTAGACTGTCATTCCCGCGAAGGCGGGAATCCACTTGACGTGGTTGCGCCTCTGGATCCCTGCCTTCGCAGGAATGACAGGGCGAACCATTAGTTCAACTATTCAATTAATTTCTTCAGTTCATGCCGCAGGCGTTCTCTGGCCCGGCTCAACCTTACGTGTAGGGCATTCTGCGACATGTCGAGTACGCGGGCTATCTCGTCCGTGTCGAGCTCTTCGAGATACTTCAACACAACCGGCTCGCGATACTTCGCCGGCAATGCGGCTACCGCATTTCGCACGCGGCTGAAGGCCTCCGTATCCACTGGATTATCGCCTGCGGACCGCTTCGAGACTTTGTCTTTGACAGCCGCACGCGAGGATGTTCGCAGGCGCAGCAGCCGTCTCCGCCGGTGGCTGCGGCATTTATTTATGGTTATGGTAAAGAGCCAGCTTTTCAGACTGTAATCGCAGCGAAATTTCTTCAGCCCGAGATACGCCGCGAGAAACACTTCCTGGCATACATCCTCGACCTCGCCGGGCCAACCGAGCAAGCGGTTGGCCAGGATCCCGACGTCAGTCGAGTATCGTTCGACAATCCTGTCAAAAGCGGATTCGTCGCCCCGACTGAACTTTTCGACCAAAAGTTCATCTTCAATCGTCTCAGCCATGGCTACAATATTAGACCGATGCCGCGGGGAAATCTTACAGGAAAATTTGAAGAAACATGAAAAAAAGATGGATGAGGGATGCCGAGCGTGCCGGCTTTTGTCCATTTCCTTTCGTTCGTAGTGACGCCGTAAGGCGTTTGTGGCGAGGGCGTCTCGCCCTTGTACCGTGTCGAGGGCATCCCCTCGACTGCGCTCGGGACAGGCTTGCCCTTGTTGTTATAACGAGGCCCGGCGGCCTCGGAACACAAGGGCGAGACGCCCTCGCCACGTTAATGCTCTTACGAGCACACTACTAACAGCTAACGCGGTGGATTGTGCAGGCTCAGGCCGAAGGCATCCTCGACGGATTCCTTGAGAACTTCGGAGACCGTCGGATGCGGGAAGCTTACTTCGGTGATTTTTTCCGTAGTGCCGATCAGTGCTCTGGCGGCACCGATAAGCTCTGTTACGGTCGCTCCCACCATGGTGACGCCGACGATCTTTTTGCTGGCGTTGTCGGTGACGGTTCTTATTTCTCCGACTGTCTCATTGTGCGCATTGCTGCGCCCGTTGGCTTTGAAAAAGGCCCTTCCGACGGATACTTCGAGGCCCTTGGCCTTGCTCTTTTCTTCGTTTGTGCCGACAGATGCGATCTCGGGGAACGTGTAGACCGCTCGCGGCACGAGGGAATAATCGTGCATGCTTTCATCGCCGCCGGTGGCGTTTGCCGCGGCGACTTCCGCCTCGGCAAAGGCGCCGTGGGCCAGATAGGTGGTTCCCACAGTGTCGCCAATAGCATATACGCCGCCGGCGCTGGTCTCCATTTTGACATTTACCGCGACAGCCGCACCGCTCAATTCGAGCCCGAGTGCATCCACGGTTTCGGCGTCGATGACTGGATGTCGGCCTACCGACACGAGAACTTTTTCGGCCGCGATCGTGCGGCCGTCCGCCAGAGAAACAGTGGCCGCCCCCCCGGACTTATCGACGGAAGTCACCTTTTCGTTGGTCATAGCTGTTATACCGAGCTTCTTGAATTCGCGCTCGATCAGCCGCCCTACCCACTCATCTTCCATGGGAATCAGTCGCGACAGAGCTTCGACTATCGTCACCTGCGTCCCCACCGCTGCGTAGGCGCACGCCATCTCGCAACCGATCACACCGCCGCCCACGATGACCATCGACTGAGGTATCTGCGCAAGGCCCAGGGCCTCTTCGCTGCTTATAATCGTTTCACCATCGAACGGGATGGACGGCAGCTCCACGGGGACCGAACCGGTCGCAAGGATGATCTTGCCGGCTTCGATCTCGCTCGAGCCTGCGTCTGATTCGACCTTTATCTTGCCCAGGGCCGTCACGATGCCCCGTCCCGCGATGATCTTTATCTTATGAGCTCCGATCAATCCGGTAAGGCCCTTGCGAAAGCCGGTTACCACGGCGTCTTTTCTGGCCTGAATCTTGGGCCAGTTCGGGCTGGCCGAGGGAATGTCAATACCCATCATAGCGGCATGCTTTGTCATCAGCAATGTATGGGCCGAGGCAAGCAGCGTTTTTGAGGGGATGCATCCGCAATTAAGGCATGTCCCACCGATAAAACTTTTCTCAATGACCGCCACTGAAGCACCTTTCTGAGCGCATCTGATAGCGACAGAATAGCCGCCCGGGCCGCTGCCGATTACTACAACGTCAAAACTCTCTGCCATAGTGCAAACTCCTTATCTTTTTGATAATTACGTACGGTGGCTCGCCCCATCATCGTTGGCGGCAGCCCAAGCACATGCCGGGCCAAGTCTTACATTTGCAAACAGCCCCAAGCTCGGACAGCCGCGGCGCGGCTGGCCGAGCTTGAGGCTGCCACCCTTGTTCTTTCAAGCTCAAGTGGGTGGCAGCCTCATCCCGATTGCCTTTTATCGGGATGGGGCTGGTTCATTTAAAGCTCAACACAAACTGGTCTTAACCCAACTCTAAATTTTCTATGTCTTCTTCGTTCGATAGGGGTTCTTTTCGGGATTGTACCACGCGAAGAGCGTGTCGTGCAGCTCTTTTTGGATTTTTCTGAGTGCCGGATCGTCGATGCGGTTCACGAACTCGTCCGGGTCGGCCTCGTGGTCGTATAATTCGTGCGTCGCGCCGCGATTGTATATGTATTTGTACCGCCGCGTGCGAATCATATATTCGGGTATCGCGGATTTCAGATTATACTCGCTGAACGCCGCGTCCGGCCCTTCAAGATCGGGATTGCGCAGGACGTCGATGAAACTTTTCGCGTCCAATCTTTCAGGTGCGTCGGGTATATCGTGCAGCGTAGTTTTCTTCGGCGGCTCGATTCCCGCCAGTTCGCTCAGCGTCGGGTACAGGCCTATGTACTCCGTCAGAGCGTCCGTCAGTTTGTCCTCGGACAGATGCTTCGGCCAGCTCACGATCAACGGCACTCGCACTGACGGCTCGAACAGGCAGAACTTCTGGAAAAGCCCGTGGTCGCCGTCCATCTCGCCGTGATCGGAGGTGTACACAACGATAGTATTGTCAACCAATCCCTCCTTCTCGAGCACGTCGTAAACATGCCCGACGCAGGTATCGACGAAAGCGAGATTCCCCAGGTAGCCGGCGCGATGCGCCCGCTGACGCTTGTCACCGAGCCTTGCCTTGTTTCTAATTCGCCTCTGAATGTGCTTCGGATAGCCGGAAATGTCGCCGACCTCCGGCAGCGTCATCTTATCGACCGGGTACTTCTCCGCCCACTGCCTCGGCGGATAAAAAGGCGAATGCGGCTTCATGAAACTCGTGACAAGAAAGAACGGCTGCTCGCGGCATCCGGTGATAAACTTGCCCGACTCGCGGGCTACGAATGAGTCCAGGTGGTCCTCAGTCTCGAGCGGTGAGGCCATACTGTCGAAGTTCCACTTCTCGACATTGCCCACCCAGGGGCTGCCGTCGAGCCACAGGCCGTCAACATCGGGCAGGCCCGCACCGCCGTCATCGACAGTCCTGAAAAAGTGCGGTCCCAGCGGATGATTTGCAATCTCATTAGCGTAATGCTGCACCTTCGGCCCGAGGTACATCAGCCAGTCATTGATCGACATGTAATACTCGAAACCGTGATTGTGGGCGTCACAGAAGTGCATCTTGCCAACCAGACCGGTCAGATAGCCGTTCTCGGCAAAGTGATTTGCCATCGTGCGATAGCGCCAGTCCAGCTTGTCTGTATTGGTAATCGCGCCGGTACTGTGCGAATAAAGCCCGGTTAGCATAGCCATCCGCGATGCTACGCAAACCGGATAGGGACAATATGCGTTATTGAACCGGACACCGCGAGCGGCTATTCGATCAATGTTAGGCGTTGGAACCAGGTCTCTGCCTGCACAGGTCATTAGATCGGCCCGGTGCTGGTCGGTCATGATTAAGAGCACGTTGGGTTTGTTTCGATTAGATTTCTGCCGCGACGGATTTGCCCGGGCGGAGTTACCTTTCAGCAAGGTTGATGCCGCGCCGATCCCCGCCGCTTGCAGGAACTGTCTCCTCTTGATGTGATTCTCATTTTTCATCATAGATTCTCAGCCTCTGAATTATCTTCGTGGTCGCCGTTTCCACTCCTCGGCTCTGGCCGGGTCATATTCCGGGTTCTCCGTCGGCATCTTTGCGTTTACCGACCGGCGCCACCGCGCCAATTTTCGCTGCAAGCGAGCGGCTCTCTCCGGCATCTCAGCAGCAAGATTGTTCTTTTCGCCGATGTCTTTCGCAAGATCGTACAATTCGAGCTTGCCGTCTTCGTAAAATTCGATAAGTTTGTACTTGCCCTCGCGTATCGCCCCGGCGGGCCTGCTGTGATGGTAGTGGGGATAATGCCAGTATATCGCGTCTCGCTTAAGCCCGCCGGTTTGTTTCAATAGCGGCATGATACTCTCGCCGTCGAGCGGCTGATTCTTCCTGCCCGCGGCACCGACGGTCTCGAGGAACGTTGGATAAAAATCGACACTGGTCACCGGCACGCTGCATTCGATACCGGGCTCGATCACGCCGGGCCAGCGAACGATCAACGGCACGCGGATTCCGCCTTCATACAGCGTGCCCTTTTCGTCTCGCAGCGGAGCATTGCTCGATACAATTTGCCTGGGGCCTTTGTATCCGCCGTAGGCCTGACGAAGTCCTCCATTGTCTGAGAAGAAGATCACGATAGCGTTCTCGGCAAGGCCAAGGTCGTCGAGCTTTTTCAGGATGCGTCCGGTGTGAGTATCGAGGTGCTCAATCATCGCGGCATAAACAGGATTATTCACTCCGGCGGAGGGCTTAGGCTTGTTGTTGTACTTTTCAACAAGCTCCTCGGGAGCTTCTAACTTGATATGCACCGAATGATGAGAAAGGTAGACAAAGAACGGCTCATCCTTCTTCTGTTCGATGAACTCGATGGCCCGGTCGGTGAAGCCGGAGACTTGTTTATCGTTTCGATTCCTGACCCGCCGAATAACCTTCTCGAAACCCTGCTTGTCCGGTGAATATTCCTTGCCGCCCAGGTGCCATTTGCCGATGTAACAAGTTGCATAATCTCGGTCCCGGAGGGCTTCGCCGATAGTAACGGTTTCGAGCGGCAGGTGCAGGCGGTTCTCGGGTACAACCAGTTTTTCATACGGACGCCAGTGTCCGGGAATGAAATCCGTTATCCCGATTCGTGCGGGATACTGGCCCGCCATGATGCTGGCGCGAGTCGGCGAGCAGACCGGACAGGCAGCGTAGGCATCGGTGAACTTTATCCCCTGCCGGGCCAGTCGGTCGATGTTGGGCGTCTCGTGGAATTTGCTGCCGTAGCAGGCCAGGTCCGGCCAGCCCATGTCGTCGATGAGCATGAAAACGATATTCGGTTTCCTGAACGAAGAAGCCGCAGAATAATTTGGCACTGCCAGTGAAATAGCTCCCAAACCTGCCGCTTTCAAGAAGTTGCGCCTATTCACAAAACTGCCCTTTCAAATCGTCGAATCGTGTATAGAAGAAATGCCGGTCATTTCTTGGGCGCCATAAGCTGAAACTCCCAAATCGTAGGGCCGTCCGTAGCGTCGAGAATGTTTAATCGCACTTTTCTTGCCGTCACCGGCTCGAACGTTCTGGAATATTCGCTCCCGATCTTCGTGCCCCGAATCAATGTTTTCCACTGAGACCCGTTTTGATACTGAATTTCGAATTTCTGTACGCGGTCGAACTCTTCGGCAATCTTCACCTGATTAAACGTAGTCGGCTCTCCGAGGTCGACTTCGAGCCACGCCTGCTTTGTGCCGGAGTCGGTCGCCCAGCGCGTAGCGGGGTCGTCGTCAACGGCCTTGTCCGGGCCGTAATTGCGGCTCCTCTGAAAGACGTTGGATGCCCGGGCTTTCTTGTCAAAGGCCAAAGACGCTGACGGCAGGACCACGGGATCAATATCACCGGCCGGACCATTCAGTTCGAGCTTGACTATTGTATCAATCTCCTGCCGGTCTTGCTGCGGCACGGAAATCTCGATACCATCGGCGGTTTGCTCGACGTTGACTTTGCCGCCGGTAAGCACGGAGCTCGTGACGTTTTTTTTCGGAATCCCAGGCAACACCAGTTTTTCGTCCGGCCAGTTAAGCACGTGGACATAAATGTTGTTTCCCTTGTACGTGCTTGCGCCCCAGGCGCCGGGCTTGAAGGGCCCGCCGCGGGCCGCGTAGATGCTCTGGCCGTACTTGTCAAGCCACCGGCCCATCTGCCGCAGCCGCTCAACCTGTCGCGGCTCTATTCTGCCGTCCGGCATGGGGCCGACGTTGAACAGGAGATTGCCGTCGCCGCCGACTGTTTTGACCAGAGTCTGGATACACTGCTTGAGCGACTTCATGTTATCGTTGGGCTTCCAGGCCCACTGACGGCAGATCGTCATGCAGGTCTCCCAGGGACGATCTTTCTGGAATTTGCCGATTCTCTGCTCTGGGGTATCGTGGTCGCCGGGCAGTCCCGCGCGGTTGTTGATGATAACGTGCGGCTGAAGCCGGCGGATCATCTTGAACAGTCTCTCCGAGTCCCAATCTTCTGCCGAACCGCCAAGACCATCGAACCATATTATGTCGATTCTGCCGTAATTGGTACATATCTCGCGTAGTTGGGCGTGCATGTACTTGATGTATCGATCATGGTTTTCCGTTCGATAGTCGGGGTGATGCCAATCGACAGGCGAGTAGTAATAACCCAGTTTCAAACCGGCCTTGTGGCAGGCGTCTGCCAGCTCCTTGACGACGTCGCGTTTAAAAGGCGAATTGGTAATCTTATAGTCGGTCACCTTGCTGTCGAACATCGAGAAGCCGTCGTGATGCTTGCTGGTGAATACCAGGTATTTCATACCGGCATCTTTAGCAATCTGCACCCACTCGTCGGCATCGAATTTGACCGGATTGAATTTCTTGTAGAGATTGTCATAAACCTCGACGGGAATGGAGCCTCTGCCGTCCCGTCCTCGGCGCTCACCCCCGCGGGACCAGCCGATCTCGGTGCCTTTAAGACTCACCGGCCCCCAATGAATAAACAACCCGAACTTCATCTCACGCCAGGCTTGAATATCCTGCTGGCCGGCGTGAAGATAATCCTTCGCATCGCCGGCCTCAATCCGCCCGGTCGGCAGACAACATGTAAAAAGCAACAGGCTTATCGCAGCCGAAACGCTCTTAGATTTGTAATTCCACATATTTAATCCCTTTCCATTTGCACAATACGGATCTAACAAGGCAGTACTATAACAGAAAGTCTTGCAAAGTAAAACCATAGGCACGATTTCTCGGCAAAATCCAACAGAATCGAGTCCTGATGGGTGATAGAATGAAATTCTTCGCGCCTCGTAACAAGAAAGGTGTTATAATGAAAGAAATAAGCGGCAAGCTGAGGTGATACAAATGAGCAAGCTTAAGAAGATACTGTTGCTGATCCCCATCCTGCTCTTAGGCATCGGGATTTTTCTTCATGGAATGGCGCGAGATCGAGCCGAGGGGAAGCTGATGTTTTTGAAAGCCGTCGTCAACGGCGACACAAAGAAGGTAGAAAAACTTTTAGTAGAAGACCCAGACCTCGTTACCTTGAAGGATGGAAAGGGCAAGGGCGGGATCGGATCTCCGGTTTTGTGCGTTGCTGTACAACACGGGCACAAGGACATTGCTGACCTACTTCTGTCCAGAGGAGCTGACCCGAATGAAATGGATATCAGCGGAAGGACCTGCTTGCACGTGGCAGCAAGAAAAGGGGACGTGGAACTGATTGAACTGTTGATCAAACACGGGATGGACGTGAACGTTCGCGCTCATGATTCTTCGAGGTCTATTCCTCTGTGCCATGCAGGGAGCAGACAAGCCGCTGAAGTTTTGATTGCTGAGGGCGCAGATCTATCCTGGAAAGACAAGTCCGGCGGCATAGTCCTCCATTCGTTGATAAGAACGGGAACAACTGATGCAGCAGAGGCAATTATAGAGCATGGCGTGGACGTCAATGCTCAGAACAACTTCGGTTCAACGGCAATACATGTGACGGCGGAACACGGCAGTAGGAAAATGGCAGAAGTTCTGGTGGCAAGAGGAGCTAACTTGAATATCAAAGATAACAAAGGATTTACACCACTTGCCCGCAAAATGAAATTTGTGCATGGATCCGGAGTATATGCTAAAGATTTTGCAAAATTTCTGATTCGTAGCGGAGCACAATACACAATCAACGATGTAGCATGGCTTGGTGATTTAGCAAGATTCACAGAGCTTCTTGATACCGATCCGGCATTAGTCAACTATGTAGACCCCTTGGATCGCGAACCAGTTCTTTTTGCCGCCATTTACGGAGGAAATAGTGATATCTTTGAGTTATTATTGGCTAAGGGCGTCAAACTCGACGCCAAGGGAACGCAGATGGAATCGCCGTTGTTTGCGGCTTCTTATGCGGGAAACAGCGATGCCCTAAAATTGCTTATTGGAAGAGGCCTGAATGTCAACGAAAAAGGATTGCATGGAGAATCAGCCCTTCACTGGGCCGCCGTTAAGGGCAATAATGAAGCTGTAAGATTGTTAATCGAGGGTGGTGCGGAGGTGACTGCAGAGGCCGAAGAACCGACGTCAGACCTAAATGCGCGGGCTGGAAACTTCCCTGATGCGATAGAAAGACAACTCGAGAATCTCCAGAGGTTTGAAGAGCAAAGGCAAGCTAAGCTTGCCGGGCGAAGCCTGCAAATTGCCGTGGTGTCGAGACTGGCCATCGCGAAAGGTGACACGCCTCTGCATTCGGCTTGCCTCCACGGCCACGATGAGACTGTAAAGATTTTGCTGTCCAGCGGTGCTGAGGTTGATACAAAGAATTCCTTCGGTCAGCGGCCATTGCACTACGCATGCGTTTTCCGTCACAAAGAGACGGCAAAGATTCTGCTCGATGCAGGAGCCGACCTAAATGCCAAAGACAATGAGGGGCATACGCCGCTTGGACTTGCTTCATTCCCAAAAGGTAATCCGGCAAAAGACATTGTCAAACTGCTTCATACAAAAGGTAGGCTGAACGAATAAATATACGAGCCGGCTTGCCTCACATTGGGGATTGTTGTTACTTTGCGATAGTCGTGTGCGCCGCGTCGAACATTCTTATGCCGCCTCTGTCCAACTGGAGGATCAGTCCCCTTTCGGGATCAATTCCGATGCAGTTGCCGGCGAATTGTCGGCCATTGTAGAGGAGCTTGACTCTGTGGCCCAATTGAACGCTCAGACTACGCCATTGCGCGATTACCTTTTCGCCCGCTTGGGCCGCCAATTCGAGCCATTGGTCCATCGATATCAGCAATCTTCTCGCCAGCGTTGTGCGGTCAACGACTGCCTTTGTCTCAACATCTATGCTCGTGGCGGTCGGCTGTAACTCGGCAGGGAAAGCATCTTTTGTCTGATGGCAGTTTATTCCGACACCTATTATGCAGGCGCCGCTGGGCTTGGTTTCGAGCAGAATGCCGGCGACTTTTCTGCCGTTTAGCATAATGTCGTTGGGCCATTTGATTCTCGCCGGCTTGCCGACGGCCTCCGCAACTGCGACGGCACAAACCAGCGAGAGCAGCTCGATGGGCAGCTCGTTGTTCACCAGGACAATCGAGCAAAGGATGCTGTCGGCCCTGCCGCTTTGCCATTGATTGCCGCCGCGGCCCCTGCCGGCGGTTTGATGCTCGGCGAAAATAACCAGGCCGTCGTGTGCGGCGTTTTTTGCATATTCTGCCGCGATGTCATTGGTGCTTGAGGTGCTGTCGTAGACGAGGACTCTGCCGCCAATTCGTTGCGTAGCCAGGTTCATCTGTATGGCATCAGGGTCCAGCAGATCGGTTTCTTGCAGAGTCATTGGTTATCTATCCAGGCCCAGGTCAACGGCTTTGGCCGAGTGGGTGATTGCTCCGACGGCGATTCTGTCGATGCCGCACTGGGCTATTGCCGAGACGCTGTCGAGCGTGATATTGCCCGAAGCCTCGAGCAGCGGCTTTTTGCCCTTGCCGCACATTTCGTCTCTCATCTCGACAGCGTGCCTCAACTGCCATTGGCCCATGTTGTCGAGCAGGACGATATCTATGCCGGGTATTTCAAGTACGTAGTTTAGCTGATTGTCCACGTGGTCGACTTCGACCGCAATGAATTCAACGCCTTTTAATTTCCTGGCGTCGGTTATTATCCTTCGCAGCTTGGCCTGGAAGTTCCTTCCCAATTGCGCCAGGTGGTTGTCCTTGATGAGGACTCCGTCGTACAGGCCCAGCCGGTGGTTGTGCCCGCCGCCGCAGCGAACGGCGTATTTTTCCAGAATCCTCCAGCCGGGCATTGTCTTGCGCGTGTCGTAAATCTTCGCCTTGGTTCCCTGGATCGCCCGCACGTACTTGCTTGTAGTTGTGGCTATCCCGCTGAGCCGCTGCAGAAAATTGAGCATGACACGCTCGGCGCTGAGCATAGGGCGCAACGGGCCTTCAATGGTCGCCAGCTTATTCGCGACGTGGGCCGGCTCGCCGTCTTTGATGCGAATTGTCAGCTTGAGTCTCTCGTCGTAACATGTGAGAATCTCGGCGGCGACCTCCATACCGCAGACGACTATCTCTTCGCGCGAGATGATGTTCGCCCTGTCGATGACGCCCTTCTTGAACAACAACTCGCTCGTGACATCCCCCCGACCTAAGTCTTCGGCTATCGCCATCTGAATCAACGGCCGCACCTGAGCAATGTTTATTTTTTTCATTCGTTTTTAACTTCCCATTCTAATGACCCGGCGACGGAACCTTCTTTTCGCCTTTCTTTTGCTTCTTGGTAGCCAAGAATTCTCTCTTCTTCTTCTTCGAGCCGGTAAGAACTAATTCGGGCAGGTCTTTTAACTCCCTTAGCTGGTCGCGCAGCGTGGCCGCCCGTTCGAAATCCAGGTCCTGGGCGGCCTGGAGCATTTCCTGCTCTATCTGCGAGGCAAGTTCGACTTTCTCGAACTCGCCAGTGCCGAAACGCACGGCGTCGCGGGCGGTCTGCCTGGCCTTGATCTGCTGAGTGAGCCCGGAACGGATTTCCTTTCTGATAGTCTCGGGCGTAATGCCGTGTTCTTTGTTGTATTCCAACTGTATCTTTCGGCGGCGGCTGGTCTCGTCGATGGCGTTCTGCATCGAGTTTGTGACCTTATCGGCGTAGAGAAATACCGTGGCGTTTACATTTCTCGCCGTTCTGCCGATCGTTTGTATCAGCGAGGTCTCACTTCGCAGGAATCCTTCTTTGTCGGCGTCGAGGATCGCCACGGCCGAAACCTCCGGCAGATCCAGGCCCTCCCTGAGCAGGTTAACGCCCACGAGCACTTCGAAATTCCCATGACGCAGGTCGCGCAATATCTCAATTCTTTCGAGTGTGTCGATCTCGCTGTGCAAATAGCGGCATTTGAATCCTTTTTTCGCAATGTAGCCGGAAAGGTCCTCGGCCATTCTTTTCGTAAGTGTCGTAACGAGGACGCGTTCATGCGCTTTGGCGCGCTTTTCTATTTCGCCGAGAAGATGTTGAACCTGGTTACCGGCGGGAAATACGAAGATTTCCGGATCGATCAGCCCGGTGGGCCTGATAATCTGCTCGACGACCTCGTTGTCGCACTTCTCCAGTTCATAGGGCCCCGGCGTAGCCGAGACGAACACCACCTTATTCCAGTTTTGCTGAAACTCTTCGAACCGCAACGGCCTGTTATCGAGCGCGCTCGGCAGCCTGAAGCCGTGGTCGACAAGAACCATTTTCCTGCTTCTGTCGCCGGCCCACATCGCCTTGATCTGAGGGATTGTTACGTGTGATTCGTCGATGAACAGAAGGAAATCCTCGGGAAAATAGTCGATAAGGGTGTATGGCTTTGATCCCGGCTTCAAACCGGACAAATGCCTGGCGTAATTCTCGATGCCGCTGCAATAGCCGATCTCCTGCATCATTTCGATGTCGTACATCGTCCGGGCCTGGAGCCGCTGGGCTTCCAGCAGCTTGCCCTCGCCCCGAAGCTGGTTCAGCCGCTCGTCCAGTTCGGCGCGTATACTCTCAATCGCCGAACCGACCCTGTCGCCGGGCATAACATAGTGCTGGGCCGGGTATATGAACACCTGGTCTTCTACGGCGAGAGTCTCCGACGATATCGGATTGATATAGGTTATCTTCTCTATTTCATCGCCGAAGAATTCAACGCGAATCGCGAAGGATTCGTAAGATGGATGCAGCTCGACCACGTCCCCGCGAACCCTGAACGTTCCTCTCTGAAAATCTATGTCATTTCTGCTGTACTGGATGTCGGCGAGTCTCCCCAGGAGATCGTTTCTCTCGCACCTGTCGCCGGTCCTGATTGAAACCACGCTGGCTTTATAATCCTCCGGCGAGCCCAGCCCGAATATGCACGAGACCGATGCGACGATAATACAGTCGCTCCTCGTCGAAAGGCTGGTTGTCGCCGAGAGCCGCAGGCGGTCGAGGTCGCTGTTCTTCGATGCGTCTTTCTCAATATAGATATCCCGCTGAGGTATATATGCCTCGGGCTGGTAATAATCGTAATAACTGACGAAATACTCAACGGCGTCTTCCGGAAAAAGCTCTTTGAATTCCTCATAAAGCTGAGCGGCTAAAGTCTTATTGTGCGAAATTATAAGCGCCGGCAGGTTCTGCTGCGCTATGACGTTGGCCATAGTAAACGTCTTGCCGCTGCCGGTAACGCCCATCAATGTCTGAAACTTTTTGCCGCAGCGCAAGCCTGCCGTCAGCTTCTCGATGGCCTGAGGTTGATCGCCCGCAGGCTTAAACTCATTGTTTAGTTTGAAAACACCCATACTAATCTACCATTCTAACTTCGGATTGCTTCTATTTCACGCCAAAAGTGGCCCGAGTGCTGTTAAAGACTACGATGAGGAATGGATTCGGTTTTACTCAACTCTGTCCGGATAGACAATAGCGGCTAAGAGGGCTTTGCCGTATTTGCGCCAGAGGGCTTGGGAATCGAGTTGTGAGTCGGCCTGGGTCATTTCAAAGGTTACGATGGGAATGCCCAGTGTAACGCCTGCGTACGAGCCGAGCGAGCCCGGTCTGGCGCCTAACTTCTTTACAGGCAAGTCGCAGTACTGGCCCATGCGTTCGGCCAGGTCTCGTGAAGGTCCGTCGTAGTCGATACAGGCCAGCGGCTGATGGATGCTGACGATACGATCCGGCTTGTGTCCCAGTATAATCCGCCGGATCGCGCGTGATTCCGGCTCGGAAAGGGCTGTTAGCCCTGTTTGCCTGCTGTTTTCACGGTTGGCGGCCTCGAAGTTGCGATTCAGATCCACGCCGTGAGCGTTATAACGGCTGTTATGGATCAGGCCGTCGGGATTTGCCAAACGCAGAAGCACAACCTTGCGCCCGTTCAGGATTTCCGGATTATTTCTGAGGTATGTGGACAGCCGTCGGACGAGAGGTGTACCGGCAGGCTCATTGCCGTGGATTGTCGCCAGGATAAAGGTCACATCGGAACCTCCCCCGAGCGCCAAAGACATAATCGCCCTGCCCCGGACCGATTCGCCGACAATTTGATACCGCGCCGCCGGAGGGACGATAATCCGTTCGGACGGTTCGTCGACGACTACGGGAAACTGCACCGGCTCATAGCAGCCCGAGAGAGTTAGAAAAGTTACCAGGGCACAAACTGTCAAAGCAGTTAAGCGAGTTCTACTCATTTCACATTCCTTCATGGGCTCGTGTATAATCGCAGAATACGAATACAGGCTACAGTATAAGTTATTATCGGCTCGATTATAGCTATATCTCCAACCGGAGAGATTTGCGTAATGCCGGTTACACAAGACATCGAAAACAAAAAGCTTGAGAACAGCGGCACACCCTGTTAGAGTATTGCTCAGTGTTTCGACTCGGCGATTACGCGTGATCGTCAATGGGGAAAGATTCTGAATCGAGGTTGAGATGAATGTATTGTTAATCGGAAGCGGCGGACGCGAGCATGCGATCGCCTGGAAACTTGCCCAATCGAAGAACCTGAGCAAATTGTATATCGCCCCGGGCAATCCCGGCACAGCCCGGTGCGGCCAAAACGTGCCGATAGCAGGAGACGATGCCCAAGAACTGCTGGAATTCGCCCAGCAGAAAAAAGTGGGGCTCGTGGTGGTCGGGCCCGAGGATCCGCTTGCCGCCGGGATCGTGGATAAGTTCGAGGCCGCCGGAATAAAGGCGTTCGGCCCGAGCGGCAAAGCGGCGCAACTGGAGGCCGACAAAGCATTTGCAAAGCAACTGATGCGTGCGAGCTGCGTCTCGACGGCAGAGGGCAGGACTTTCGACAGATACGAAGACGCCAGGTCGTACATCGCCAGCCGGGACGAGCCCGTGGTGGTAAAGGCGGCCGGTCTTGCCAAGGGCAAGGGGGTTTTCGTCTGCGACGAGCCTTCGGACGGAATTCTGACGGCCGAGAAGATCATGTGCGACAAGATATTCGGCTCGGCCGGCGATACCGTCGTCGTGGAAGACAAGCTGCTGGGTGAGGAAGCCTCAATACTTGCTTTCGTGGACGGCCGCAACATCTACGTCATGGAATCGTCTCAGGACCATAAGCCTATAGGAGAAGGCGATACAGGCCCCAATACCGGCGGTATGGGCGCATACAGCCCGGCGCCGGTGGTCACCGACGCCGTAATGGACCAGATCGTTCGAGAGGCTCTCGTACCCACCGTAGACGGCATGAATCGCAACGGAACGCCCTATAAAGGGGTGCTCTACGCAGGTATTATGATTACCGCCGGCGGGCCGAGGGTACTGGAGTTCAACGTTCGCTTCGGTGATCCGGAGACCCAGCCGATCCTGATGAGGCTTAAGAGCGACCTGCTGGAAGTCATGCTGGCCGTCTGTAATGGTACTCTCGACGAAGTTACACTGGTATGGGACAGGCGACCGGCGGTCTGCGTGGTCATGGCGTCGGGTGGTTATCCGGACGATTACGAAAAAGGCAAAAAGATAACGGGGTTGGATCAGGCGGGGCAGCTCGATGATGTGATTGTCTTCCACGCCGGCACTAAAGAGGAAAACGGTGATATAGTCACAGCAGGCGGGCGAGTATTGGGCGTCACAGCACTTGGCGATACGATTGAGCAGGCAAAGGCAAAAGCTTACAAGGCCGTGGATGTGATAGCCTTCGACGGTGCTTACTGTCGGCGGGATATCGCGGATAAGGCGATCAAGTAAACTGCCGATATAGGTAGTTGGAGCCCAGGCTGCAAGTTGGAGGTGATCGATTTCTCCTATGGCCCGACAAGGAACTCGAAAATCCAAACCGAGAAGCAAGATTCGCCAGGTCCTGACGTGGCTGCTTCTGATCGTCCTTCTATGGCCCTTATATATTCTGGGAGGCAGGGCGCTTTGCTATCTTGCATTACGGGAAATCGAGGGCTTGACCAACACAAATATCGAAACAGAGTCGGTGAGCTATCACGCCAACGGTTCGGTCTTGATAAAGGAACTCTCTATCAGTCCCTCACAAAAGCAGCAGGACGACGACAACCCTATATTCAAGGCCGGTGAAGTGGCCGTTCGGTTCAGTGTTGCCAGTTTCTTTTCACTGAGCCCCCGGCTCAAGATTATTGACGTCAATGATTTCGTCTTCGATGCCCGTTACAATCTGGACAAGGATCGATGGAATCTGTCCGCATTAAATATAAGGAGGCCCAGAGAAAGACCTGACCAAATGCCGCGGATGAGACTAAAATCCGGAATTCTTCGGTATGCCAAAGTCTCGGGAGACAAGTCAGAAGTTGCCGTTTCGCTGCCGCTTGACGCTGAATTCGGACCGGACAAAGACCCTCGCAACGGTTATAAATTCGAAGTAACTACCGCTGCAATGGCTTCGAGTAATGCCCCCAGTAAATTAACAGGATACTGGAAACCGGGCAGAGTTGAGTTCGCCGGCGGTTTAGCCTCCGTAAATGTGCCGGAATTCGAGATGGCCTGGATCATAGACGTCATGGCCGTCGATTTGATATACGGCGATGACAGCTCGTACTCGCTGAAACTGCGAGTAGATGATTTGCGCTCTATACGCAATCCTTCTCCCAACCGGCTCGCATTAGTCGGCCCCGTATCCGAGGGTAATTCCAGCCCCTTTGCCGCCCTGCAGCGGTTCTTCGACCAATATCAACCGAGCGGCAGAATCGACGTCGATCTCGACGCAAAGGGGAATCTGGACCGCTTAAGTAGAAGTAAGTTGTCCGGCAAAGTCGTCTGTCGAGACGTTTCCATCTGCTATCATAAGTTTCAGTATGCGATAGACGAGATTTCCGGACGGATTGATTTTACCAACAGCAGTGTAAAACTCCGGAACCTGAGGGGAAGACACGACGAGGTCAGGCTTTCCTTCAACGGCTGGTCGGAAGGATTCGGTCAGGAATGGAAATACTACATCCGAATCACAAGCGATAATATGCCGCTGGACAATGATTTATACGATGCGCTGAATCCGAAACAGCAGGAATTCTGGAACGCATTTTCTCCGGCCGGCTCTACGGCGGTTGACTATCGCTTCAGTCGGAAATCGCCGACCGACAAACAAAAAAAGCTGATACTGGAACCTCGCGATGCAGAAGCCGTGTACTGCGAGCTCCTCTATCCGCTGAAAAACCTAAGCGGGAGGCTTACTTTCGACCGCAATAAGGTGGTCTTTTCCGACGTTGTTTCCCGGATGGACGACCGTAAGATCACTCTGAATGGTGAAGTATTGACACGCGGCACGGAGAAGCCGATCTATGACCTGACGGCAAAGGTACAGAATCTACCGCTGGATTCTACTTTGCAGAGTGCCTTGCCCCCAAAACAAAGAGAGCTGTTCGAGCAATTTCGCCCAACCGGACTGGTTGATGGCTGGATAAGATTCTCAGCGTCCGAACGGCAGCAAGAGAGTTTCACGGCTGATCTGTCTTTCAAGCAAGCTTCCCTGAAACTGGATCAGTTTGCTTTGCCCATAACCGATATATCGGCTAAAATGGTGTTCTCGCCGGGGCTTATAGTCTTCAAGGAATTCTCCGGGCGGTGTGAAGAGGGCTTGCTCTCTCTGAAAGGACAGATAGAACCGGGAGCCGAACCAGACCGGCCATCGTATAACATGTCGGTCAGATTCGATCGGGCCGAGTTGAACGATGAGCTTTTCGATTTATTGCCCGACTCGGCCAGAAAAGCAGTCTCCGACTTGAATCCGACCGGAAGAGTCAATCTACTCGCCGACCTGGAGAAAAAAGATCCCGGGAAACCGGGCGATTATGCCGTTACGGTAGAATGTCTGGGCAATGCCATCTCTTCGCCGAAATTGCCGCACCCTCTCAATGATGTGGAAGGCAGCTTCATCGTTGACGGCAGCGTTATCAGACTCAACAACCTTACCGCCACTTTGGATTACGGCCAGTCCGAGCCGAACGAGCCCGCTACCGTAAAAGTCAATGGCATAGTCACCCTAAACGACGGCGCATTCAACAGCGCCGTATTAGATCTGTCGGCCAGAGACATCATTTTCGATGAGCCGCTAAGCCAGGCCCTGCCCGAACACGCTCGCGGTGTGTACGATCCGCTGGCGACACCTGGCAGATTTGATCTGGACATAGAAAAAATCCAAATTAGCCGCGACAACAATGGTCAAAACTCGTACGATTTCGACGGAACTGTCACCTTGAAAGGATGTGGCTTTAAAGTATCCGGAACCCGAATCGAACTGAGTTCGATCTTGAGATCAACGGGATATTATGCCGGGGAAGGTTTCGATCATTGTCGCGCAAAAGTCGAGGAGGGCAAGCTCAAGATTCTGGGAAAGACTATTAACAGCCTCAACACGGAAATACTGTACGATCCGAACCAGTCTTCATGGTCTACTGAAAACCTGGTGGCCGATTTCTACGGCGGGAGTCTCAAGGGTGAACTCATCATCAAACGACCGGAAGGCCGACCCGGCGAATACGTGCTTCAAACGGGTTTTGACGGCGCCGACCTCAAACGTTTTCTCGCCGACACAAAACAACCCGAAGCTCCCGAAAACGGCTACACGACCGGGAAGCTAAACGGCTCGCTTTGTCTTAGTGCACAAATAGGCGATCTTTCCACACGCATCGGCACCTGCCGGCTGACAATCAGCAATATGCAGGTGGGCAAACTTTCGCCGCTGGCCAAACTCCTCAACGTAATGCAGTTGTCGGCGCCAAAGGATTTCGCTTTCGAGAAAATGCTTGTAGATTCCTATATCCGGCACAATGAACTTTTTGTCCGTAAGCTCGATATATCAGGCCAGAACGACGCGTTCGCCGGTTCCGGTGTGCTGGATCTGCAGGATTTCGACCTCGACCTGGAGCTTACCGCGAGAGGCAAACGACCGGCGACTGAAGATCCGTCTGTTCTGGCATCACTTACCGAGGGCCTTGGCCAGGCCGTCGTTAGAATAGATGTCTCCGGAAACATTCGTGATCCTAAGATCACAACCGAAACCCTGCCGGTCATAAAGGAGACCCTTCAAGTTTTCGGCTCGAAGCCGCTCGAGTCCAACTGACTGTACTTTATGACATTATTGAGTGCCGCTTCATAAATATGTGTGAGCAACGCCAAATCTCAGATAAGGAATCGGCCGCCCTTAATGACGACCAGAAGATATTCGCCTGTCGAATAGCTCAGCAGACTGGGGTGGACTTCGTTATCGTTAAAACAAGCACAGGTTTGCACCCTGCCGGAGGAGCTACGGTCGAAGATATAGAACTTATGAAAGAATCAGTTCCGGGATGCCAAGTAAATGCTGCAGGCGGGATAAGGACCGCCGAGCAGGCAAAAACCAAAAGGCAACGCATACAGAGGTAGTGGTTGTACACGGTCAATAAAACACAATGACGTAAAGTATGTCTACAAAAACGAGCAAAAGTGGCACTTGCGGATTGCATTACAGAAGACTGCGGATGTCTGCCGACTTATCGGCTCTTAGTGAAGTCTTCTCTAAATTGCAATCTGCATCGATCCTGGGCGGCAATGAAGCCAGAGCCGACGCAGGCGGGTTCAGCTATTGGACCGCTGAGCCAAAGGACCTCTTCGAGTTTCATACCGGTCAGGACCGGCCATTCGAGAAACTTCATAAAGTTCTCACCAGGTATATACCCGAGAACAATCGGGAAAAACGGACGGAGCAGCCGCCGCATGGTATGTTTTACGGCGGATGGATCGGGTATTTCAGCTATGAACTGGGCCGATATATCGAAAAGCTGCCGCAGACCGCCGTTGACGACGTTCGAGTTCCGTTGATTCGCCTTTGCTTTTATGACCGGCTTATAGCTTATGACCACATTGAGAAGAGTTTTTGGTTAATCGCGCTGCAATTGCCGCGTGAAACCGAAGGGTACGAGAGAAAACTGGACATGCTCGAGCGGTTGCTGGCGGAGTCTCAAAAGACTTGTGTGCTCCAACCGGTCCCCGCCGACCTCGAAACAATCGATTTCTCGCAAATTCGATGTAACGTGGATAAGAATTACTACCTGAGAACGGTCGAGAAGATAAAACGATATATCTACGATGGCGACGTCTATCAGATCAACTTCTCGCAACGATTCGAGTGCGATTACAAAGCCCCGCCGATCAGGCTCTTCCAATGGCAAAACCATTATAATCCAAGCGGTTATGCGGCTTACATCGACGCAGGTAGTTTCCAGATCGTCAGCGCTTCGCCCGAGATGTTTATAACAATCGCCGACGGCACTATCCGAACCAAACCGATAAAGGGCACGCGTCCCCGCCTCAGCGAGACAGCCGGTGCAGCTTCGCAAGCAGAGAGGATCAACGCAGATAACTACGATGAGCTTTTGCGTAGTGAAAAAGAGCGGGCCGAACTGAATATGATAGTCGATCTCGAACGCAACGACGTGGCCAAGATCTGCAAGGCCGGCACGAGAAGCGTAATTCAACCGCGAACGATTGAAACTTATCCGACGGTCTTTCACGCCGTGGCGACCGTATCCGGGCGGCTCCGCGAGGACGTCACATTCTGCGACGTGCTCAAAGCAATGTTCCCCGGCGGCTCGATTACCGGCGCTCCGAAAATCCGCTCTATGGAGATCATCGACGAGACCGAACCGACAGCCCGCGGGCCTTATACCGGCAGTATCGGCTACATCGGAATCGACGGGAACGTTTGCTTGAACATCGCGATACGAACGATTATCATCGCCGGTCGAAAGGCCTTCGCACAAGCCGGCGGGGGCATAGTCGCCGATTCGGACCCGCAAGCCGAACGGGCCGAGACAATAACAAAAGCAAGGGCCCTGCTGGCAGGAATCAACAGCGTACAGCGTGTAGCGAATAGCGTGGAATTATGAAGACTCAGTCGTTCAAAGACCTCATAGCCTGGCAAAAGAGCTATAAGTTGGTTCTGGAAATATACAAGTTGACAAGTGTCTTCCCAAAATCTGAGGCTTATGGTTTGTCTCAGCAAATGAGGAGAGCGGCAGTGTCCATACCTTCCAACATAGCTGAGGGCTATGGTAGAAAACACAAAACAGAATACAACCAGTTTCTTTCTATTGCTTACGGCTCATTACTGGAACTGGAAACACAATTTTTGCTGGCAACGGATTTGAAATACATCGGCGGGAACACGAATGTAAAGAAGTTGCTCAAGGAGGTCGGGAGTATGCTGTATAGAATGCTCAATCCTATCCGCTAAACGCTTTACGCTGGACGCTATGAAAAAGGTTTTCTTAAATGACAAACTGATCGATGCCGATAAGGCCTGCATATCCGTGCGCGACAGCGGATTCCTATACGGAGCGGGACTCTTCGAGACTATGCGAAGTCATAACGGCGTAGTATTTGCGCTGTCGGACCATCTCGACCGGCTTTTTTTCAGCGCGCGCAAGCTCTCGATCAACAATCCATACACCAAGAAATATGTAACGGAGGCCATATACAAGGTGTTGCGTGCGAACGAATTGACCGATGCACGGCTTCGGCTTACTTTTACAAACGGCCCTATGGTCGAGAGCGCCCAGGATCGCAAGCCAACCCTGCTTATTACAGCGACAAAGTTTCGGTCTTATCCGTCGGAATACTACAAGAACGGCGTTATGGTCATTCTTTGCCCGTTCAAACAGAATCCTGACGATCCAACGTGCGGCCACAAAACCACGAGTTATTACTCGCGCATGATCGCGTTGAATATGGCACACCGGAAAAGAGCCGCCGAGGCGCTGTGGTTCACTGCAAACAACCGCCTGGCAGAGGGATGTGTGAGCAACGTATTCCTGGTAAAAGACTCGGTGGTCTTTACGCCGCCGATAAAAACGCCCGTTCTTGCTGGGATTGCCAGAAAGACCGTTTGTCGGCTCGCGCTGACCACTTCCGTGGAACTTATAGAGAAAGATCTCAATATCGAGGACCTTCTCGGGGCCGATGAGATTTTTCTGACGAATGTAATTATGCAGGTTATGCCGATAACCAAAGTAGAGAAACACGCAGTCGGCGACGGCAAAGTCGGGCCGATAGTCAAGAAACTAAAGCAAAGTTTTGCTGAGTACGTCGAAAATGAATGTAAAACAGGCAGCAACGGCGATTAGAGATATTGTCCCGCTCGGACTGGCTCAGGACTGGGACAACGTGGGACTGTTGATTGGCGACCCGGACAAGACCGTCAAAAACGTCCTGCTCACCATTGATACGACCGGCGATGTCGTCGCCGAGGCGAAGAATCTCAAGACCGACGTGATCGTGAGTTATCACCCGGTCATCTGGGACGGGCTAAAGAAAATCATCGCGGAAGGATCGAGCAGCACCGTTTATGAGCTTATCCGTTCCGGGATTGCGGTATTCTCCGTACACACGGCCCTGGATACAGCCATTGGGGGCGTCAATGACGGTCTCGCTGAGATTGTCGGCATTAGAAACGGAGAGCCTATCGGCGATTACGTTGCCGATCCGGGGCAAGACAATTACAAACTTATAGTTTTTGTTCCGGTTGAATCCCTGGCTGGTGTATCGAACGCGGTTTTTGCCGCCGGCGCCGGGGCGATAGGCGAGTACAGCCATTGCAGTTTCGCCGCCGAAGGCACGGGGACGTTCTTGCCGCTCAAGGGCGCCAAACCGGCTGTCGGCAGAAGAGGCAAGCTTGAGAAAGTGTCGGAAATGAGATTCGAGACTATCGTACCGGCCGGGAAACTCGACGAAGTGGTCGCCGCGATGAAACAAGCTCATCCTTATGAAACGCCGGCCTTCGATGTTTTTAATATCCGCAGTACTGAAGCGAGATTCGGTCTTGGCCGCATCGGCGAATTGGCCGAACCCTTGAAAATAGGCGAAATAATCGAGAAGATCAAGAAAACCACAGGCGCCAAAGCAGTCGGACTGGTCGGAGATGAGAGAAAACTCGTCAAAAAAGCAGCCGTTTGCGCCGGATCGTGTGGCTCGATCATAAATTCCGTCATCGCAGCGAAGGCCGATTTATACCTGACCGGTGAGTTGAAACATCACCAGGCGCTGGCGGCACAGGAAGCCGGGCTGACCTGCATCTGCCTGAGTCATTCCGTCTCGGAAAGATTCATATTGAAAAAATTCGCAAAGCAATTACGAAAACAGCTCAAAGGAATTGAAATCAGGATAAGCAAAAAGGACGCTGATCCGTTTACGTGGAAGAACGTATGACAGAAGACCGCCGGGAAACACAGGACATCGAATGCGGCACGCTTGATAAAGAGTTAGCCGAGGGATTGGAACAAACCGAATCGGCCGAGCAAAACGAACAGGTCGATCGCGCTGAGCCGGAAGAGCGGGCTGAAGAGTTCGAGCCTACAGAACCACAAGAGCAGCAAGAAATAGAAGAGCCTTCAGAACCGATAGATCAGGACGAAGAGGCGGAACAAGCGGAACCCGGAGATGAGACTGCGCCGAACCATCAGGAGGACTCGTCACGACAGGATCAAGACATTGAGCCGACAGTCGAGTCGGTCGTTGAAGCTGTCCTTTTTGCCAGCGATGAACCCCTGTCGGCGGCGAGGCTCGCGAATATCGTGGAAACAGATACCAAACAGGTGCGGCAGCAGATAAAGAACCTGAATAAGAAATACCGAGCGAATAACAGCGCATTCAAAATCGAACAGATTGCCGGCGGCTTCCAAATACTAACGCTGAGCCCTTACAACCACTGGCTCAAGAAACTCATGCGGGCACGCAGCGACAGCAAATTAAGCGCCGCCGCGATGGAGACACTGGCTATCATAGCATACAAACAACCCATCATGAGGGCCGACATCGAAGCCATCCGGGGAGTAGCTGCAGGCGAGGTGATTCGATCCCTTACTTACAAGGGACTGGTCAAGATCGTCGGCCGGGCCGAAGTTTTGGGAAGACCCATGCTGTACGGAACCACGAAAAAATTCCTCGAAGTCTTCGGGCTCAACACTCTCAAAGACCTGCCGAAAGTCGAAGAGCTCAAGAAACCACCCTCCTGAGATTGCACAATGACCAATGCCGATTGGGTGGCAGCCTCATCCCGATTGTCGGTTATCGAGATGGGGATGGTGGGTTTGGTTGAAACGCATTCCGCGGAAGTAGAGCACCACAATTGTACTCGAAACTCTGGATTCCCGCCTTCGCGGGAATGACAATGTAGCAAGCGGAATGGGCTACTCGTCGCCTATGCTGTCAACGCTGTCGCCAGGGAAGATCCTTTATATCTACGTTACCGCTGATAGCATGCGCCGGTCTCGGGTGCTCACCATCGAAGACATACAAGTCTTCGTTCTTGTTGATAACCACGAAGCTCTCGTCGATTGAGCCGTCCGCCTTGCTTACCCTGTCGATCGCGAGTCCAAGGTGCTTGGCGAGAAATTTATAAGCTGCGAGGCGCTTCGAGAGCCCGTAATCGTGCCCTTCATCGGGAAAATGCGCGTATTCAACCTTGTCCTGAGCATCGTAGAGACGGTAGATGTCTCTGATATAAGGATACTCGACCTCGGGTACGTTCTTGGTCCAATCTTTGCCGTCGGAGATAAGTAATTGAGGCCGCGGCGCCGCCAGTGCTGCGATATCGGTGTTATTCGTCTCGTGGTCGTCGCTCTTGTGGATGGGCATGCCGCTTTCGCAGTCGCAGCCGCCGAAGAAATGGGCCGAAACCATAACCGTGGGAACGGAAACCGCGACTCGATCGTCGACAGCGGTCAGAAGAAAAGTCTGCGTGCCTCCTCCCGATGCACCTGTTACGGCGATGCGCTCGGCGTCGACGTCCTCGCGAGAAGTCAGATAATCGACTGCTCGTATGCTGTTCCATAGCTGCAATTTGAGAACCTTGGGACGTTTGTGGTCCCAGCCGGCATTCTTCCAGTCGCCGTAACCGACCATATCGTAAGCGAAAACAACAGCCCCCATTCGGGCCAGAGTCGCGCATCGTTTCTGCATGTTCGGCCTGAAGCGCCCGTAATTCTCGGGTTTGCCCCAATGCCCGTGCGGGCAGAGTATTCCGGCGAAAGGCCCTTTACCGCTGCTGGAGCGATACAGGTTGCCGGTGACGAAAACGCCGGGCAAAGACTCAAAGGCAAGGTTTTGCACAGTGTATCCGTCATACTCGCGCTTGCTGTGAACAATAGGATTCAACTCACACTTTTCCGGCAGAGGCGAAAGCTCGGCGCCGCGAAGGATGCACTGCCGAATATGCCCGGCTCTTTTCTTCCACTCGGCCAGGGTCGAATAACTCTGCCTGAATCGGGCCAGTTGTTCTTTGGCCGCCTCTTCGCTGTGATAATGCCCCTGGCAAAGCTGAGGACTTTTCTCTTCGTCAGCCCCCAGCACCACCGTCACGCAAAGCATGAGTAGTATTTTTGTCATACCAGGAATAGCTGTCTTGCGGCCACCGGCTAAAAGAGCATCCATTTACAACCTCCCGTATTCAGTTCTTTCCAATGAGACCGTCCATCTTCTTCACAATCTGCCTCACTTCTCACGGCAACACTACTTCTTCAAGGGAAAAGGGAACTTTTACCACACTCTCCTCCACGACAACCTGAAGCTCTAACTTTGCCGCTTCGGATATATCTTCGCGAAAATCATAGGAATATTCGTTACCCCACCCCATACCTCCGCTTTTCTCAACCCTACTGCTATCTTTTTTTATCACAGCTACTGACGTGATAGTTTGATGTCCTCCGTCAATCTCAACTTTGAGAGTTCTCCCCTTAATGGATTTGATTTTAAAGTTTAATTTATCAAGAACGGGATTTCCCGTGAAATCTCTTCCACTCAATTCTTGAACGTCTTCCAGAACAACTGTCTCCTTAGCAACATCTGTAACGACCTCTATGTAACCCTCCAGTTGTTTCAGCTTCTTAGCATCTTTCGCCGGGGTTTCTGCTCTTAATGTTAGTTCTTTCTTTCTATCATTCTTCTCACGAGTGAAAATCCGGCCTTGGTGCACACGGGGGCCTTTATCCGAAACCAGATTGTTGTTCAAGTCGTCCAATAAATTCAGAAGCACGGGTTTCTCACACCTGACGGGGCTATGTCCCTCATTCCAGGTAAGCTCAACACCGATCTCCAAGTCCGACATCTGAGCTGCGCCGCGGGGACCTTCGGTCGGCATCTTTTTCTTTACCGAAACCCAGGCAACCTTAGCTGCAAATCCCCCCGACGCCGGTGATTCTTTCGACGTTTTATCCTTTTCGACGCTGCCTTCTTCCGTTACAGCAGCAACCTTGAGCGGCAGAGTAAATCCCAGTTCCGAAGCGTCGAAAACAACAGATCCGGCCCCTTCGTGGGGGCCTTCCACGAATTCTTTAGTCTCGGCAAGGCCGTCCTTATTACGGAGGTCTATAGCCCAACTAACGGTATTTTCAGCTTTCTTCAAATATCCATTGGTTTTCGCAATCTCCGCCGGCAAACTGATTGTCCTGTTGATATATAATCCCTTTGCCAGGCCGTACAATTGTTCTAGGTTCGGTCCGCCGTCGCCGGATTGCTTCATATCACAATAAATTGCCGCCTGATCCTCCCCGGCCGGCACGATCCTGAGTTTGATCTGTTCCCGGCAGTAATCCGAGAGGAAAAACTGCTCCGGCTCGCTGAATGTTCCTTCAAACTCGATTAATCTCGCGCCGTTGGGAAGATTGGTTTGTTTTGCGGATGTTATATCAAGCGCCGAGCCAATCTTTTCCACTATTTCTTCCTTATTAGCAACAGGGACGTTTTGGGCCTGGTTGTTTTCCTCAGTTGCCACAACAAACCTTTCGGAGAGGACCAGCCTTTGTTTTAACGTTCCGCTGCCGTCGGAATTCAACGTAAGCTCCACGGTATCTTCGTAGCAGCCGCCCAACAAGCCGATACATAACAGAAATAAACACATTCTCCTGGAAACAAACATAACTTATCTCCATTCTACCTAGCCGGATTGACATTCTGCTACATTTCTACAACATCGGACCGCAACGTTCAAATGGAAATTTTGTTTTGACAACAGATGGGAGCAGTGCTACTTATTGACCTCAAGGTAACTGCATTAACATTGCTTACTTCTGATCTTAGAGCGAACTCGATGAGCGATAAGCCTCAAATATGCATAGTCGGCGGGGGGATGATAACGCAGGTGCAGATTCTGCCATCGATATACCAGCTCCAGCGACTCGGCATAGTCGGGGAGATCAATATCTGCGCCTTGAACAGCGCCCCGCTAAAGGTACTGGCCGAGGATGAGACGCTGCGTAAGGCTTTCGCTGGTCACACTTTCACGGCGTATCCTTCTTTGGAGACAAGCCCGGAGCAGAAATTCCCCGATCTGTACAGGCAAGTCATAGAAAAGATGCCGAAAGACAGCATCGTTGTCGTAGCCGTGCCGGACCCGGTGCATTATGAGGTGATACGGACCGCCCTGGCGTACGATCAGCACGTATGCTGCGTCAAGCCTCTGGTATTGAAGTATTGGCAAGCCGTTGAGATTGAAAAAGAAGCCTGCGAGAAGGGGCTGGTAGTGGGCGTCGAGTATCACAAGCGCCTGGATGACCGGGCGCTGATGGCCCGGCAGCTTTATGCCGAGGGTAAGTTCGGCGAGTTCAAAATCGGCCATGCCGAGATGAACGAGCCGTACTACTACCGGCATTCCAATTTTCAAAACTGGTTCACGACAGAAAACTCCGATATGTTCACGTACGTCGGCTGCCATTACGTCGATCAGTTGCATTTTATCACCGGACTGCTCCCGAAAGCGGTTTCCGTTTACGGCATAGAAGACACATACCCCAACGGCAATATCGGTTACCTCTGGACCGACGCCCGCGTGATCTGGGAAAACGGCGGCTGTCTGAACGCGACGAACGTTATGGGCTATCCCGACGAAGGTCCCGGAGGGAATTTTCAGGGGATCCGCATCTACTGCCGGGGCGAGGACAAGAGCGGCATGCTCGTACACGACGACCAGAACCGCGGCATTCAACATTGCTACATCGCAAAAGGCAACGAACCGGGCGATACATACTACTCCGAGCCCAGCCCGGATTATTTCAAGTATGTAAATCTCGGCGGCGAAGGTCTGACACCGGTAGGATACGGCTATCGCTCGATCGAATTGATAGTAAACAATATCTGCAAATGTATCGACGTGCCACGCGAGGAGCCGGCGGAAAGGCAGAAGCTTATAAAGCGGTTCGACGAAGAAGGCATTATGGCGACACCCGCAAACAGTTCGTACAACGAACTTGTGATCGAGGCCGGGCGGCTCTCGATTCTAAACGGCGGCAGAGAAGTCGAAATCGACTACGGTGACAATGCGGGTGTCCATTTTAGAGTGTACTAAAGTGAACGGCCACATCCAACGGGCGTGGCCTCGAGAATCACGAGGAGAATATGGCAAAGGAATTCCCACTTACACCTACTGAAGTCAAACCCGTGGTGACGAAGTATCGAAAGCTTTCGGGATCAATCCCTAATGCACAGACAATAGAAGATATCGAGAAACTCCGCGACGCCGAATCGCTGAGCATGCGCGGCCAGCCTCCGGTGATCTGGGACCGCGCCGAGGGGGTGAACGTTTACGACGCTTACGGTAATATATGGCTTGATTTTTCTTCGGGAGTTCTCGTCACAAACGCCGGCCACGGGCACAAGAAGATCGCCGACGCCGTCGTCGGCCAGGCTTCGAAGCCTCTGCTGACGACGTATTGTTTTCCAAATGAGCCGCGCGTCAAGCTTGTGCAGAAACTTGTCTCGCTGGCTCCGGAACCGCTGCACAAGGCGTTTGTCCTGAGCACCGGGTCAGAAGCCACCGAATGCGCTATGAAGCTTATGCGCACGCATGGACATAAAATCGGAGGCGACAGCAAGAACGTTATAGTATCTTTCGAGAATTCCTTCCACGGCAGAACAATGGGCGCCCAGCAAATGGGCCGGCTGGGAAACGGCCACGCGTGGATAAAGAATCTCGATCCCGAAATCGTACAAGTGCCCTTCCCGGATGGATTTCGCTGTGAGGATACGAGCTTCGACCTGTTCGAAAACACCCTCGCTCAACTCGACATCAAACCGGCGAATGTGGCCGGGGTGATAAGCGAGACGTACCAGGGGGCCGGGCCGAATTTCATGCCGAAGCAATACGCCAAAGACCTGTGTCAATGGTGCGACGACAACGGCGCCTTGCTCTGTTTCGACGAAGTTCAGGCGGGTTTCGGCAGGTGCGGCAGGATGTGGGGTTTCGAATTGTATGAAGTCGTACCGGATCTTTTCTGTATCGGCAAGGGAGTAACCAGCTCATTGCCACTTAGCGGCGTCATCGGCAAAGAGCAGGTGTTGGACCTGTACGGGCCGAACGCCATGACCAGCACGCATTCCGGCAACCCGATTTGTTGTGCCGCCGCCTTGGCCAGCATCGAGGTCATCGAGCAGGAGGGCCTGGTTGAAAACGCGGCAAAAGTCGGGAAGGTCCTCCGGAAGCATCTGCAGCAAATAAAAGATGAGTTCTCCGATGTGGTCGGCTTTGCGCCGGCAGAGGGCCTTGTAGGGGGACTTCTGACGATCAAAAAGGGAACCAAAGACCCGGATTACGAGTTAGCCTGGAATATAGTAAATCGGTGTTTTCACAAAGGTCTATTGATGTTCGCACCGGTGGGTTTGGGCGGCGGCTGCGTCAAGATAGCGCCGCCACTTTGTATCAGCGAAGAAGCGGTCACAGAAGGCTGTGGGGTAATCCGCGAAGCGATTGAAGAAACTGTTTAAGCTGTTCATGCCTCGAGCGTACACAATCCCCCTACCGGCATGATTACTTCCGCTTTCACCGGCAGGTTTCGCGGGCGATAGTATTGCCCGGCCATATTCTCGATAACCTGCGAGGCACCTTCCTGCTTAACTACTGCGATAATACAACCGCCCATCCCGGCGCCGACCAGACCGGCGCCGATAACGCCGTCGGTCGCTAATGCGATATCGACAAGCATATCTAATTCCGGCAGGCTGACGTTGTAGCCGCCCCCCTGCCGCCACAGGCCGGCCCGCTCCACGCGCTGCGGATCGCCCGATTCCAGATCGGCTATGAATGAGTCGATTCGCTGATCGGGATAGCTGTTGTCGACAGGCACTCGCTCACCGTCAACGAGTTCTGTAACGCGGTCGCCATCGTGTGAGATGCTCATAAGCATCCCAAAAGTGTCCATATCCCCGTCTCGCAGGCACTTGGGAACCATGTCGGCACGGATACATTCGGTTATCCCATAGAGGCAAACCTGCCTGATGGGGTATCCTTCGGCGGGTTCTTGGTGGCTCCTGAACGCATGGCGAACGACCTTCTCGTATTCGGCCGGGAGTTTCAACACATCGGCCCGCGTAGCCGAAACGGGCAGTGATTTGACCATTCGATAGATCCGGGCCTGATCCACGCCGAGCCTCTGAGGATTGACGTCGCGCAGGTGTTCGAGCTTTTCGGCATAAGACGGATAGTTCACGCGGAGCATCACAAGGCCGAATATATACGCGGCGACACGGCTATTGAAAGCATCACGTGCAGAAGCCTGTTTTTTTGCCTCTATCAGACTGTTAGCTAAAACGAAGCTGTAACCGGGAGGAAGTGAGGCCGATTCCATTTCCATCGGAAACGCAGTAATATGGAGAAGCGAATTCGGTTTGCCCAACACGATGGCGGCATGATCGCTGTATCCGCCGCGGGTTCCAACGTACCATTCGGCATGACCGCAGTGCTGAGCCAGACCGGCTGGGCTTATTTCGAGGCCATTAATGCGAACCGCCGCTTCAGCCGCGAGCATGACAACAGCAGAGGACGAGCTGAGACCCGCCGCCAGCGGGACGTTGCCGTATACCATCATGTTCATACCTGCAATCACCGGAGAAAAGCTGCCGTTTCCGTCTGTGTGGAGATGCTGCAGGTGAAGAACCGCAGCACGGATATAGTTGGACCAGGTTATAGACGGGTCGTCGCGTCTCTTCTCGAATTCATCATGACACCAGGCGTCCCAATTTTCTATTCTCCGCCCTGCCGGCAGACAATCGCCTATACGAAATTGCTCATCGGCAAATAAGTCCGACTCGACGTTCTTCACCAGGACCAGGTCGTCCTCGCGAGGCTCCACAACGAGCCACATGTGCTTGACGGCAATAGGATTGACCGAGCCGCCGCGATGATCGATGTGGGTGCCCACGAGATTTACCCGGCCGACAGAGCGAATAACGTGGACGCTTCGGTCCGGCCCATATCTATCGGCGAACGCCTGGAGGGTGCGCAGACACATTGACAACGCTTCTTCTATCAAATCCTGGTTTCCGCCATAGATTTCATCCAGCCGGTCGTAGAATGTACTGTCTCTATTATTGGCCAGGTCGATCCAGCAGCCAACCAACCTGCGGCAAGGATTCTCAATAGCCATAAGCTCTTATACCTCAAGATGTTCCACATCAGATGAAGCAGTGGCAAATCATAGAAATCCGGAGACAAACACGCAAGAAAAATCTCCAACCCGGATCTGAGTGCCGGCACAGTGTGTTTGACAAATGCCCCAATACCATATATAAAAGATTGCGGTCAAGACATAAGCAATGAAATGAGCAAAACAGAAAACACCTTTTACGGAACAAAAACGTGGAGTTTGGTTGACCTGCAGGTCAACGGATATCGAGGGGTCAACTTCTCGGATATAAGCCTGACGCGGGAGGATTTTACCCGCGCCTGTCGCGGAGTCCTCGAGGCTGGAACCACGGCATTCTTGCCGACAATAATCACATCTCCGCCTGAGGTGTACGAGCACAACTTGCCTATAATGGCGGCTGTGATGGAAACCAGGGAGTTTCAAGGCCGCCTGTTGGGTGTTCATATCGAGGGACCTTTTATCTCATCGCAAGCCGGAGCGAGAGGAGCACACAAACCCGAATGGACCAGAAAACCGGATGTGAACTATCTTAACAGGGTCATCGATTGGGCAAAAGATAAAGTCAAGATTCTAACTATTTCAGCGGAATTGGACAGCGCCGATGAACTGGCACGTCATGCGAAGGATCGCGGAATTACAGTCTCTCTGGGACACCAGATGGCGACCGACGAAGACCTGTGCAGGCTCGTTGAGGCCGGTGCGACTGCGCTGACTCATTTGGGTAATGGCGTGCCGGCAATGCTCAATCGGCACGAAAATCCGGTTTGGGCCGGGCTGGCCAACGACGATCTTGCAGCTATGATAATACCGGACGGCCATCATCTTCCGCCGGCGGTGCTGAAAACGATCATTCGGGCAAAAGGCGTCGAACGTTGTATAGTCGTAAGCGATGCCTCGTCGCTTTCCGGGCTGGGGCCGGGCACTTACTATTTTCTCGGCGAGAAAATAGTGTTGGATGAAAACGGCCGTCTATACGACCCCAGGACAGGATACCTGGCCGGTTCTTCATCGACTATGATTGGGTGTATGAACTACCTGGCAAGTCTCGACGTAGTCGGCAGTGATGAGCTTGCTGAAATGGGCTTCTACAATCCGCTCAGGCTGATAGGCCTCGGACCGGATGATGTGACGGAGGCCGGAAATCTCAGTTTCGATGAGGAAACCAAGTCTTTTTCTCAAAAGAAATGAACAAGTCCTTTAACAGAAAGGTTGTCGCGAATTTGAGTTGCCGAATTTATGAAAAGGCCGTCATACGTGCTTGCCACAATTTGCCCCTTTTTAAGTTTGCAGTTATTCAAAGCCGTGCTAAAATAACATTTATGCGTGAGGCTTTTTTACTTTTTTGGGCAACGCAAATTATATTTGATACGAGATAAGACACATACAGGCGATAAGAAATAATGGCTGGTAAAATATTTATAGACTCCGAAAGATGCAAAGGCTGCGGTCTTTGCGTTGCCGTATGCCCGAAGCAGATAATGGCAATCTCCAAGAAGTCCAACAAAAACGGCTACTTCCCGGCCGAAACGGACAACAGCAAATGCAACGGCTGCGCCGCCTGCGCACTAATGTGTCCGGATGCCGTCATCGAGGTCTGCCGCGATAAACCTACAGCTATAGTAGAAAATGACGGGCAGCACGCCAAGAAACAGAGTTCTCCGATTAAGGAAAAAGTATGATTACAAAATCGTAACCTGAGTTGGAAGTTGCAATGTTAAGAATCTCATGAGGTCATATTCATCTCGCTTGTCAGAAAATAAGAAAGATGGACAAAAAAGTAAGATCATTGATAAATCGAATAAAAATCCATCTGGAAAAGGTGTATGGAGACAAAATCAAGAAAGTCATTCTGTATGGCTCTCGTGTTAGAGGTGATGCCGGGAGAGATTCAGATGTTGACGTACTTATTCTGGTTGATGACTCTTTGTATCCCTTTGAGGTCAGAGAAAGCCTGAGCGATCTTTTGTATGATTTTGTGGTTGATGAGGGGGAACTCGTATCGGTTATTGCCATTCCCGAACGCATATTTGAAAGCTATAATTCTCCATTTATGTTGAATGTGAGGAAAGAAGGATTGGTGGCGTGAAAGAAATACGGGACCTCATTGAAAAAGCTGAAAAATTTCTGACCACAGCCGAACAGGCATTAAAAATTGAGGACTATGATTCTTGTGTTTCAAGGTGTTATTACGCAATGTTCTTCATGGCTGAAGCCGCCCTTTTGACAAAAGATTTGAGCGCATCATCCCACAAAGGTGTGATCAATTTGTTTGGGCAATACTTAGTCAAGACGAAGATTTTTGATAAAAGTTTAGGCAGGGCGCTTAATGACGCTTATGACCTGAGGCTTATGGGTGATTACGGCATAGGCTTTACTGTTTCTGAGTCAATAGCAAAGGACCTCTTGGAAACGGCTCGAAACTTTGTCGATGTTTTGAAGCATTATCTTAAGGATTGGATACAGGCATTGTAATGAATCAGAGGACACTAATGTGTGGCAATGAGGCGCTGGCGGAAGCGGCGATTATTGCCGGGTGCGATGCTTATTTTGGCTACCCGATTACGCCTCAGAACGAAGTTCCCGCCTATATGGCCCGGAGAATGGCCGAGGAAGGCAGAGTCTTCGTGCAGAGCGAGAGCGAGCTTGCCGCGATAAGCATGGTCTTCGGCGCTTCGGCAACGGGCAAGCGAGCCATGACAAGCTCATCCAGCCCCGGCATCAGCCTGATGCAGGAGGGGATAAGCTATCTTGCCGGCGCCGAGCTTCCGTCCGTGATCGTCAACGTTATGCGAGGCGGGCCGGGCCTTGGCAACATTGCACCTTCTCAGGCCGACTATTTCCAGGCCACTCGCGGCGGCGGGCACGGCGACTACCGGACAATCACGTTTGGGCCGTCGAGCGTACAGGAGCTGGTCGATTGTATGATATTGGCATTCGATCTGGCCGATCAGTATCTAATGCCGGTGATGGTCCTGGCTGACGGCATCCTTGGCCAGATGATGGAGCCGGTGGTATTGGAAAGGAAAACGGGCCGGGAGTTGCCCGCCAAGGACTGGTCACTGACCGGCGCGAAAGACAGAGAGCAAAACATCGTCCGCTCGCTCTGGCTAAAGGAAGGCGCCCTGGAAGCACACAACAACAAGCTGCAAGCTCGCTACGAGCAGATACAGAGGGACGAGGTGATTTGCGAGCAATACGAGGTGGATGATGCCGAGATAGTGGTAGTTGCTTATGGTGTAGCTGCGAGGATTGTGCGCGGCGCGGTAACCAGGGCGCGGGAGGAAGGAATCAAAGTCGGCTGGATAAGACCTGTCACACTCTGGCCCTTCCCGACGGAGGAAATCAACAAAGCCGCAGATGAATTTCGCCTCTTCCTGACTGTGGAAATGAGCAACGGCCAGATGATCGAGGATGTGAAGCTGGCCGTGGCGGGAAAAGCACCGGTGGTCTTTCACGGCAGGCCCGGCGGCGGCGTGCCGACTGTCGATGAAATCCTTGGAGTAATCAAGCAATTGACACTGGGGGCAAAGACTCCGATATGAAAACAATATTCAAGAGAACGCCCACACTGAAGGATTGTACAACGCATTACTGTCCCGGGTGCGGGCACGGAATCGCTCATCGCCTCGTTGCCGAGGTAATCGATGAACTCGACATCCGAGAGCGAACGATTGGGATAGCGCCAGTGGGCTGCGCGGTTCTCGCGTATGATTATCTGGATGTAGACATGGTCGAAGTCGCTCACGGCAGGCCGCCGGCGGTGGCGACCGGGATGAAACGGACCAATCCCGACAAGATAATCTTCTCCTACCAGGGCGACGGCGACCTCGCAAGCATCGGTGCTGCCGAAATCTTACACGCCGGGCATCGAGGCGAGCAAATCACAGTGGTATTCATTAACAACGCCGTTTACGGTATGACCGGCGGACAAATGGCGCCGACTACGATGATCGACCAGATTACGGCGACGACACCGGAGGGCCGGCACGGCGCCGAACAGGGCTATCCGCTTCAGGTCTCCGAGCTGTTGGCCACATTGCCGGGAACCATCTATATCGAGCGATGCTCACTGCACAACCCCGCCCACGTCCGCAGATCGAAGAAAGCTCTGATGCACGCTTTCGAGCTGCAGGTCGATGGCGCTGAAGGAATGTCGCTTGTTGAAATTCTCTCGCCTTGTCCTACCTACTGGCGAATGCCGCCGGCGAAGGCGATGGAATGGATAGAAAATGAGATGACTAAAGCCTTCCCCCTGGGGCGATTGAAGGGTTGACAATGATCGGAAACAACTTTTACGAGCAGATCGTTATCGCCGGCTTCGGCGGACAGGGAATAATGCTGTCCGGCAAACTGCTGGCTCAAACGGCCATGCGCGCCGGCAGGGAAGTGACCTATATGCCTTCATACGGAGCTGAGGTCCGCGGCGGCACGGCTAATTGTATGGTAGTTATCGCCGATCGGGAAATCGCTTGTCCTGTAGTCAGCAGGCCGGATTCCTTGATTGTGATGAACAAAGCATCACTGAGCAAGTTTGGCCCGCGGCTCAAGGACGGCGGACTGCTGATAATGAACAGTTCCCTGATCGACGCCGAACCGAATTTGAATGGCTCGATCGAAATGGTAGCAGTACCGGCAGACGAAATCGCAGTCGAACTGGGCAGCCGGAGAAGCGCAAATATGGTAGCTATCGGGGCGTATCTGCAAAAACGCGGACACCTGAGCCCGCAAGACGCGGCCCGCGCTCTGCCCGATACGATCGCCAAGAGATACCACAAACTGCTGCCGGTCAACACCGAAGCTTTGCGAAGGGGCGGCGAGTTCGCCCGGCGTTGCTGTCACGTTTGAGAAAGAAAGATATGATGATTAGCCGAGGAAAAATTTCTCTTTTCTGCGCCATTGTAGTAGTGACGCTCATACCGGCGACAAGTTCGGCCAGGCAGTACAAGAAGCAGAACAGAGATGCAATATCCCGAATCGTCGACGGTAAAGTCGCTGCGGCAATAGAGCACTTCGAGGCTTATTTGAAAGAACATCCCGACGACCTCGAATCATTTTACGGCCTGGCAGTGGCATATACACAGAAGCAGGACATTCCCAAGGCAATCAATTACGCCCGGCAGGCAATTGACGGCGGCCTTCCATTCGGTCGTTTTCTCGCCGGGCCGAGAGATTTGCTTAAACCTCTCACCGATAGCCCGGAGTTCAAAATCCTGTCTGAAAAACACGCCGTGGAATTACTACATGGCCCGATGGTCGGTTGTGTCACCGAAAGCAGCGCGAAGTTCTGGGTCCGCACGGCAAGTGAGACTTTCGTTAAAGTCAGAGTCGAAAGTACAGGTTCCGGAGATAGTCTTCGTAAGAGCACAAGAGAAAAAACGGACAGCGGCAGAGATTTTACGGCTATTCTGACAGTCACAGGATTGAAGCCCAATACTCCGTATCAATACGAAGTCTGGATAGAAGGCGACAAAAAACCCGCAGTCGGGCAATTTAAGACATTTCCTGTCCCGGATAAAGCGGCAAAATTTCGGATTGGCTTTGGCGGCGGCGCCGGATATACGCCGCAGCACGAAAGAATGTGGAAAACTATCGCCTCACATAATCTGCCTGCATTCCTTTTTCTCGGCGATAACGTTTACATCGACAATCCTACGAGACCCGCCGTTCAGAAGTATTGCTATTACAGACGCCAGTCACGCCCCGAATTTCGGAACTTCGTAGCTTCCACGGCGATCTACGCCATCTGGGACGATCACGACTTCACCACTAACGACGCCGGAGGAGGCCCGGAGATTTATAAGCCCGAATGGAAAATACCGGTTTGGCGCACGTTCAAGAATAATTGGAACAACCCCTATTACGGCGGCGGAGAATCACATCCCGGGTGCTGGTTCGATTTCTCGATCGGCGACGTTGATTTCTTCATGCTCGACGGCCGCTATTATCGCGATAAACCCAGGCGGGAAAATCCGTCAATGCTTGGCGATTTCCAGAAGAAATGGCTGTTCGATAAGATAAAGGACTCTGATGCGACGTTCAAAGTTATAGCTTCGCCGGTTCCCTGGGCCTTCGGCGCCAAACCCGGCAGTCGGGATCCCTGGCAGGGTTACAAATCAGAGCGAGAAGAAATCTTTTCTTTCCTGGAGGAAAACAAAGTCGACGGCGTGATTTTGATTTCAGCCGATCGACATCGTTCGGATGCATGGAGAATAGAGCGGGAGAATGGATACGATCTGTACGAGTTCGAAAGTTCGCGGCTGACCAATATCCACACGCACAGGATAATTCCCGATTCCCTGTTCGGCTACAACAAGAAATGCTCATTCGGCTTGTTGACTTTCGATACCACCATACCCGATCCGCGCGTCACGTACCGCATAGTTAGTATCGATAACGAAATCATCCGGGAATTCTCGCTCAGAAAAAGCCGGCTGGCGCACAGCAAAAACAAGTAAAAAACCATATTCTCGTATCTTATCTCTTTCGCCAAATGTTTTCAAATTGCCCCTTTATACCGTTCGTGTAAATGGTTATAATTGTGATTCCGGCCGCGGAGTAGTTGATGCCGGTTATTTTGAAACAAAGCCCTCAAGGGCTGTTATTTATTTTAATGACGAAAGATCGAAGATGGGTAAAAAGACAAGCACGAGAAAGCCGAAGGCAATTTGCAGTTTTTGCGGCAAATCGGCGAGCCAGGCCGACACGCTGATCGAGGGGCCGAATAAGGTCTTTATCTGTCCCGAATGCATCGAGCTGTGCCATAACATAATACGGCAGGATCGCAAGCGTTCCGGACAAAGCGGGATCGGTCTCGATGGAATGCCAAGGCCGAAAGAGATAAAGGAGTATCTGGACCAGTATGTGATCGGACAGGAACACGCCAAGAAATATCTATCGGTCGCGGTACACAATCACTACAAACGACTGCTCCACAGCGACAGCAGCGACAGCGATGTTGAGATAGACAAATCCAATGTGCTCCTGATCGGCCCGACCGGCTCAGGCAAGACGTTGCTGGCCCGCACTCTCGCACGCGAGTTGCGGGTGCCGTTCGCAATTTGCGACGCCACAACGGTAACCGAAGCCGGATACGTCGGCGAAGACGTCGAGAATTTCCTCCTGCGTCTTTTGCAATCCGCCGATTACGATATCGAAGCCGCCCAACGTGGAATTGTGTACGTCGACGAGATTGACAAAGTCGGCAAGACCTCTCAAAACGTCTCGATCACGCGAGATGTCTCCGGCGAAGGCGTCCAGCAGGCCCTGTTGAAAATGCTCGAAGGCACTACCGCCAATATCCCCCCTCAGGGAGGAAGAAAGCACCCGGAACAATCCTATATACAGATCGATACGTCGCAAATACTCTTTATATGCGGCGGCACCTTTGTGGGACTGGATAATATCATCAAGAAACGACTCGGCAAGAAGATGATCGGATTCGACTCGGAACTGGTCGGCAAGAAGGACGAAAAAGCCGAGTATACCGATATGCTCAAAGAAGTAATCCCCGAGGACATCATCGAGTACGGCATGATTCCCGAAATGGTCGGCAGACTTCCGGTAATCACAACGCTCAGCCCTCTCGACGAGGATGCACTGATAGAGATCCTGACACAACCGAAGAATGCACTTTGCAAGCAGTACCAGAGGTTCTTCGAGATGGAAGAAGCCGATCTCGAATTTAGCGATGACGCTCTGCACGCACTGGCGGAGAAAGCTCTCAAGCGCGATACCGGCGCCAGAGCGCTGCGATCTATCACAGAGGAGCTGATGATTGATTTGATGTATCAATTGCCGGAAGAATCCAAACCCGCGAAGTACGTGATCACACGCGACATCGTCGAGCGCAAGGCCGACCTGCACACAGCCAAACAGAACGCCAGAAAGGAGTCGGCTTGAGCCCGAATACCCTGAATGCGGCATGAAGGCAGGACCGATGGAGTGAACAAAGCTCGAGGAAATAGAAACCGAACGATAACCCTCACCCCAGAGGAAGAAGAACGTTATCGCGACAGTTTAATGAACCTCAACATGTCGGTGCCGAAAAAAGCACTAACCGACAAGTTGGTAAACAGAGACGTTTTCGAAGTCATCTCCCTGTTGCCTGATGGTTTTGCCGATCTATTGATTCTCGATCCTCCCTATAACCTCACCAAAACTTTCGAGTCGACCGACTTCACAAAAAGAAGTATAGCGGAATACGGCGAATGGTTTGAGAGCCTTCTTCTCAGGTTACTGCCGAAACTCAAAGATACCGCATCTGTATATGTGTGTTCCGAATGGTATTCGTCAACGGCCGTGCATCCGGCCCTGGATAAATTGTTCAAGGTGAGAAATCGGATAACATGGGAGAGAGAAAAAGGCAGAGGGGCCAAAGCAAACTGGAAGAATTCCTCTGAGGACATCTGGTTCGCCACCGTCTCAGACGAATATACCTTTAACGTCGAAGACGTAAAACTGAAACGCAAAATCCTGGCCCCGTACACCGACGGCAACGGCTCGCCAAGAGGTTGGGATGATACTTCCGCAGGCAGATTTCGGCTCACACACCCCTCAAATCTTTGGAACGACAT
This sequence comes from uncultured Pirellulales bacterium, assembly GCA_964598225.1. Classification (GTDB taxonomy): domain Bacteria; phylum Planctomycetota; class Phycisphaerae; order Sedimentisphaerales; family Anaerobacaceae; genus SG8-4. The sequence goes on along the minus strand of CAZRBG010000008.1, from coordinate 68,412 downwards.
CACGGTTCCATTCTGGTCGATGCCCGAGAACACAGACCACCCGACTCAGAAACCGGAGAAACTTCTGGCCAAGCTGATCCTGGCAAGCACGAACGACGGGGATTTCGTTTTTGATCCCTTCATGGGGGCCGGCAGCAGCATCGTGACGGCACGCAAACTCGATCGAAGTTTTCTCGGAATAGAGATCGAGAAAAAGTACTGTCTGCTCGCCGCCAAGCGTTTGCACATGGCAAAGCTTAATCCAACGATTCAAGGTTATACCGACGGTGTCTTCTGGGAAAGAAACACGTTAAGGGTACAGAAAGCGAAGGGCAGAAAGAACAAATGTAGTTCCGCTCACGCACGACTCGCTTTGCCGAGACATTAGATCCGATCACATTATTTGAGCGCCAAGACGATGATCGACAGATCGCAGATCACCACCATTGGAAACGGGGTATTAGTGCTGGCGCCGGCCAAGATTAATCTTTCCCTGCTCATAGCCGGTAAGCGCCCCGACGGTTTCCACGAGATTGAAACCATAATGGCCAAGGTCAACTGGTACGACGAAATTCTCATAGAGCCGGGTCGTAAAAGCGGCATCGAATTAGTCTGCCGGGGGCCCCACCGGGCGCCGCAAGGCAGAGACAATCTCGTTTGGCGCGCTGCCGAGATGCTCTTAAACAATTACCCCTCCGGGCCGGACATAAGAATCACGCTTACCAAGAACATCCCGGCGGGAACGGGCCTGGGCTCGGCAAGCAGCGACGCCGCAGCCACATTAATAGGCCTGCGCCACTACCTTCGTACTGGTCTGGAGGCAAAAGATCTGCTTGAACCAGCCACGGAATTGGGCAGCGACGTGCCCTTCTTTTTGGGTGGCCCGCTGTCAATTTGCAGGGGAAAAGGCGAAAAAATTGAAAAAGTGGAACAAAATCTCGAATTCACGGCTTTAATTGCCTTGCCTGACGTAAGTATATCCACAAAAAAGGTTTACGCCAACTACCGGCATCGACCGGACCTCTATGAAAAACTATCCCGCCAAATAAATACCTTGTTGAGACAAAACAGGATTGATTTAGTAGCAAAAATGTGCGTTAATATGCTTGAACAAAGCTGTTTCGAGCTGGACGGAAGTCTCGCCAGGTTGAAAGAAAAAAGCGAGTCGTTGAATATCGGGTCTTTTTGCCTGAGTGGTAGCGGTTCTGCTATGTTTTGTATTATTGAATGCGGAGAGCAAGTTAAAGCCGAGGGAATTAAGCGCAGATTTGCCGAAAAGGTCGGGTGCAAATGCATCTTAGTGGCCAACAACAGGTGGTAGTTTTTTTAGCGAGGCTAACAAAATGGAGATCACTGAGGTCAGGGCCAAACTGGTGAGCAACAAAGACGACCGGCTGAAAGCTTTTTGCTCGATCACAATGGACAATGAATTCGTGGTTCGTGACGTCAAAGTTATCGAAGGCGGCAATGGCTATTTCGTTGCCATGCCTTCCAGAAAAATGACCGACCATTGTGATAAATGTGGAGGAAACAACCATCTCAGAGCGAAATTCTGCAACAACTGCGGAGTAAGTCTCTCGGAGAGCCGCGCCAGGAAAAACCGAAAGGGCAGGATGAAACTCCACACAGACATCGCCCATCCGATTAATGCCGATTGCAGAAAGAGAATTCAGAAGAAAGTGATATCAGCTTTCAAGCAAGAGTTTGAAAAGTCAAAGAAGCCGGGATACAAAGCAGCGGAAATAGACGAACCCTATGATGACGTTCCACAGGCAGTGACTTGAATCGAAGAAGCTTCTTTTTGCTGAGACCTGCAAGACCGGTGCGGCCGGGAACAAACAACGAACGAATCTCACAAATCCATATCTGCAATGGAATAACTTACGTTCGGCCTTAAAGACCGAGTAAAGTGTTAGCGGACGAAGCAAACTGCTCCTAAGTTGTTAGTTGCTCTATAACTTTGTCTACGGCTACATCCAAACCTTCATCCACATCGTACCGGCCGTCGGTGATTTTGCGGCGAAGATCAAGCACTTTTTCTTTGCGCACCTCAGGCAGCGAGGCAATCCTCTTGAGGACCTGCCCGATCGGCGTACTGTTGATGCTCTCAAGAATCTGCTCCATGACCAGATCCTGATCCGGAGCAAGACGATCCCGGAGACAATCAGACTGACAATCTTCGCCCTCAAAACGGCTTTTAGAATCGACACTTGGCATTCAAGTTACCTTATTCTTTCGGCCTCAAGGTCAAGGCAATCCGTTTTTCCTATCTTTGAAGCCGCTAACCACTATATCTTGTGTATCCCCGAAATCCTTTTTGAGGCCCAAACCAACCTGCTAATATTGGTATCGACAACTGAGCCTCAAAAACTTTAGAGAAGTTCGGTACTTAAATCAATCTTAAAGATTGAAGAGATTGTACAAAACAGCGGCAAAATGCAGTATACTAACCCTGAAAAAGCCCCAGATAACGAGCCCGTTTTAACCGATATGCGGGTCTACCCCGCGTGACTGTTGGAATAAGCAATATACCATATATAGTGATGCCCCAGGGATTTCGGCACTTTAAGAAGCGAAGCAAGCAAGGGCGCTTTGCCCTTGCAGACCCACCGGGAAATCCAAAATCGTCGATATTTCCATCAATAATAATATTTGAATCTCAGATCCACGTCCCAGACGTCTTTGCTCGGCATGTTGTCTTTCCTGGTCAGTTTGACTAATTCACACTGGAGGTTTGCCCAGCGAAGCTGGATCAGGGAAAGGAATTTGGCGAACTTCGCTACGTCTATTTGATTGAGATCCACACTTGCGGTCTGGCTTCGCTGATTCTTGGTCTCTATCTCTATACCCGAATGAACCTTATAATTGCCCGGCGATATATCGCACATGCTCGCAACCTTGTTAACGGCCACATTGTAGCTGAACTCTGCAGAGGTCTCATTCGGCTCGGCAAACTCCAGCCGCTCGGGATCGAGAGTCAAGATTTCGATCATTATCTGTTCGGCTTTCCCATATTCGGTAATCTGCTCTTGGATATCTTCCTGCACGGACGGCAGATATACCGTCCAGACCAAAAGCGGCCAGAGCCCGACCAACACAGGGATGGCAACATAGTACAAGACAGGATTTTTGTATATTTCTCTCATCGATTGCTCCCCTGATTATCCTTCGGCTTAACCGTAATGTTGAAGTGCCAACGGCCTGCCTTCATCTCGAAGCCTTCTTTAACTATATCCAAGCCGCTGCTCTCGACCGTCCTGAATAATACCTGTCCGGCTGAGCTGCCTGAGGTGTCGCCCGTTATTGTAATGTTGCTGGAGCTGATGTTGATCGTCTTTATGTTCAGATCGGTCTGTTTGGCACATTTGTTGAATGCCGCCAGCACAAGCGTCAGCTTTGATGGTATGGACTCATCGGCCGGATCGAGACCCTTTTTCCCCATTTCGATCTTTCTTTTCAAAGTGCCGAGATCCCTTACCGCCTTCCTGATATCGACGCTGTCCCGCAACCTGCTCAGTGTGACGTCCGAATAGTCTCTGGCGAATCTTTTTCGCAGGTCGGCGCGGGCGGCATTTGCTCTGAACAGCTTGGCGTGAAAATAGACTCCTACGGCAACTAAAAGAATAGTTACACAAGCCGCCGCGAATCTAAGCGCCCTTTGCATCCTGAGCTTCTTACCCTCGAAGGGATTGAAATCGTCGCGGAAGTTAACTTTGTGCCCTTTTTGCCGGTGGCTCAGAGCCGCTCCGTAAGCAATGGCAAAATCGACCGGCCCGCTGCAATCTTCGATCGCCTGAGACTCCGCGCCGGCAGCGTGACATAGATCTATAGTGTCGGTTTCGATGCCGAGTTTTTGGCCGATATCCTGAGAATTCACCTTGCCGGCGGCGTCGCAGACTTTGAGGCTGTCCGTCGACTTGCCGCCTTCGACCATCGCCGTCGTTACAAGCACTTCCCTCGTAAGCACCTTGCCCCTATCCTGCGAGGGGCCCAGAAGGAACGTTCTGACTGTGGGGGCCATCCGAGCTTCCTCGTTTGCAGTCTTCGGCGGAGCAATCAGATAGCCGCGCGATTTAGACAATATCCCGAACAAAGTCTCCCCTTCACGGGGTTCTGCTGTTTCAACCAGCCGGCCGATAAACCTTGACATGCAGGCCACATCCGGCTCCATGGTGACCGGATCGAGATTGTACTGCTGGAGCGCCTCGAGAACTTCCGTCAGAACATCCCGCTTGGCGGTAAAGACGTTTAGCTTCGAACCGGCCTCGTCGCTCGAGGCTATCTCGAAAGCCAGGGCAACCTCGGTTATATCGGTGGCGAGGGCCTCCTCCGTATCGAATTTCACGGTCGCAGCTATTCGCCTGGGGTCGCTGAATTCGCTATGTACGTTATGCTGCATAAACATCGCACAGTCCAGCGCGACCGCCACTTCGGAGAATTTCAGCTTTCTCTCGGCGCAACCCTGGGCAAGAAGACTGGCAAGGGTTCGCATGTTCGCCTGTTCCTGGTCTTCGATGGAAACGCTGAAACAACCCAGGAGATTTCCGTCTTTGCCCTGCGGGCCCAGGCAGACGGCCGTTGCTGTGTCCTTGCTAATGTAGATTCCCAAAAAATTGTGAGCTTCCACTGTCTACAAACTCCTAAAACATTTACCGGCATTCAGCCGTTTATCGAAGCAACCTGCTTGACGGCATCTCCGTCCTTTGTTATAGCAATGATGGACGATGCCTTGGCCGATCCGCTTGTTGCTGTTATTCTAATGGTGAAAAACCTGCTCGTTGTCATTATATAGTCGGCACACTTGTCTATGGAATCGGAATACCGAAACAACTCCTGCTTTAATTCATCTATGGAACCAAAGGGTTTTTCTCGTCTCATCAGGATAATCGTCTCGGCTATTTCCACTTGATTTCCGCCGAAAATAAACGCCGCCTCCAGCACGTGCCGCGGAGCCGTGTTGACGTTGACCTTGCGCGAGCCCCATATTCCGATGTACCTGAGAGGCGATTCCTTTCTCGTCTCTGTGCTTATGGTCGGCCTGGCGAGCGCCTCGGTATCGATCAGCGAACTGTGGAACAGCTTGGCAAAATGCACTGTCTGTTCGGAATACTGTTGCGTGTCGGAAACGGGCTTTCTGACAGTCCTCATCCTGGGTGTCCTCGTCGTTCGCCTGCCGCCGGTCTTCCTCTTTACCGGTACTTTTACCATTTTCGTTACATTCTTGAAATCCATCCTGAACGGTTGAATCTTACCGACTCTTTCCAGTTGAGCGATTAATGCGCCGATCTGCTCGGAATCTAACCTGGACAGTTCACAGAAGGTCAAAAATCCGGCGTCGAGTTCCCGCTCGATCTCCGGATCGGCCATTAGCGCCCAGCCCAGCGGGTATTTGGCGTTCTCATCCTCAATTTCGATCCGCACTTTCGCAGAACCGATCTCGAATTCCACCGGCTCGGCCGCAAACGGCCAAGCCGGGCCGTAAGGGCCTCGAACCGGCATGTGATCCGGATCGTTGAAACCGAGGCTCCACAGATCATCGCGACTAAAATCATTGGAATCTTCCACATCTTTCTTTTCGTCGGATTCCGCGCCGTTGTCGGCGCCGGTGAACGCCGGCCCCATTTCCCATTGGGCCAGAAACTCGTGATATTGAACGTCGTCCATTGCAAACAAATCGGAAAAGTCCGGCTCGTTCGGACGGCTGATCAGTTCCGGATCGATCTCCTCCATCGTGGCAATCGAGTACCTGACAGCCGAATCACAGGCATAGCGAGCGGCTCTGTAATCTATTATGTACTGGTTGCGGTGGCGCTGCGCGGCGACCCGGCCGGTCAGCGTATAACCCAGCGTCGCGAGCACTACAAGCAGTACAAGCGTCACCAGGAGCACAACGCCCGGGCGACTCTGTCGAACAAATTGACTTTTGCGCTCATTTTTCACAATCTGACCTTTGTCCGTTCTTTTTCCGTCTTTTTCGGGGTGTCAGTGGGCTTCTTCTCATTTTCAGTGGGCTCATCCGTCGGCGTCTCTTGTTCGGTATCCGGCGTTTGCTGAGTTTCGGTGACTTTGAATCTGATTTTGCGAGTTCTATCGACGGCTATTGTCCGAAGAATCCTCTCCTCCTCCGGCACATCCAGCGTACCGCCGACCGTCTTGAAAGGCTCGGCAAAAGAAATTCCCACCTCGATACCGGGAGGTGGTTTGCCGGTCCATTTTTCGAGCCGCCTGTCGCCCCGTAAGGCATATATTCTAAAGTATGTGACCCCGCTGCAAAGCGGCACGAAGAGTTCCTTCTCCCAGTCTTCCTTATTCTTATCCAACAGCTTGTCTTCGGCGGCGATGCCGCTGTGACTTCGGTACAGAACCAGACCATCGGTAAGACTGTTGAAATCATAGCTGCACTGCCAGATGATTTCTTCGTATTTCTGCTCGCGATTCGCGCGATCCTCGAAGGTCCTCGAAATCACCAGCCTCGCGGTCGGGTAGAGCTGATCGAATTTGTTCTGAATTGTGATCTCTGCGTCGGATCCGGCGGCGATCATGCGGTCGATGTCTTCTGCGATGCGCTGCAGAATCTCCCGGGGCAAACGCGAAGCATTTAGCCTTCGCTCAACGGCCGCGGCCGAACGCTCGGCACGATTATAAATGCTGAGCACTGCAATCAAAACCATCGATCCGATGACCATGGCCGCAAGCATCTCGGCGAGCGAAAAACCCGCCCGCATCCTGCGCGGCTCTGTAGGCTTTTTATTACCGTTGTTTTCGGATTTCGACTTCATGGACTGCGTCACTCCTAACGCCTCCGCTCTTTTATCAAGTTATAAACATCGGGGAAATCCATCTGTTCAAGCTCTTCGTATGTCAGACCGGTCTTCGGTTCTATCTCGCCTGCTCCCTGCTGCCCGCCGCCGGTATTAATATTGCCAAACTTTTCCTGTTGTGCTTCAAATTCAGCCGTCGAACTGATCTGCCGCTGCCGGTCCTCAGGGCTCGGATCGCCGTTGGCAGCCTTGTATATGTCAAGATTGCCTTTAACAAAGGCGCCGTCGTCAGTAACTTTCATGCCGTCATCAAGCCATTGTTCGATGGTCTCGACATCCACACCGGCATAGACTGCGGCTTCCTCGACCGATTCTATTAGCTGTTCGGAAAACTGCTCATTTGTCGAGTTGGGGTCCTCCATCATCTTGAGCAACTGTTCTTTGGTCACATCAGTCAACCAGTGTGTCAGCTCCACCGTCTGCTCCTGCTGCTCTATGTCGTAATATCTGGCCAGAGAAACACCCCTGACCCACATTCTCGCCGTGATCGGTTCATAAAAAGTCTCAACCGTGGTCTCCCATTCTATGCCGGGGTACGACTCGCTCTGGCCGTAATCGGCGGTCTCTTCCAGCACGTCGGAGGCCAGGAGCTTCTCCATGTTCTCCCGGGCGACCTCGAACGCCTGCATCCGCAGCATCGAATTTGTCCCGGATGTCACGCATCGGCTGATGACCAGCACCACGCTCGAGCTGACAATCCCGAGAATGATTAGTGCGGCCGAGACCTCCACCAGGGTAAAAGCCCTCATCCGCGCGTTGTTTTTTCTAAAATCGCAATTCATCCTGAGTCCTTGGCTCCAGAATCCTTACATCGCCCGGCTCCAGCCCGACAATCCTGTTGAGCCGGTTAACAACCACAGAGTACGGGTTTCCGTCTTTATCGTAGAGCACGACCTTGCCGCCGTAGGCCCATCCCGACCGGCCGGCGCGAAACTTCGCTCGCCCTTCATTTGTGTATTCGGCGTCGTCGAACTGAACGTATTCCACCCGGCAGTTATCGCTAAGCTCGGCGGAAAGGACTATCTCTTCGTCCAGAACCACCGACAGGTCCGGATTGGTAATCTCACGAAGCAAATAGCTCTGTTCTTCGATGTCGATAATAACTTCGTATTTTCTATCGCTCTCAGCGGCGCCACGGACGGCCATCTGCATCGTGGAGACAAATCCCTGCATCTGCGCCTCGAATGTACTTTTCCCGAGCAGGCCGAAAAGATGTATCCGCGCCATAGCCGCGAACAAGGAGACTATAACCAGCGCAACCAGCAACTCTGCAAACGTGAAACCATATCTGGCGCCGCGTTTTAAGCCCCACGCATCTTGCCCGGGCCGATTATACTGCGTCCGTGCTGTACAGGTCATCTTCAGTGCCCTCTTCACGATCCGGGCCGAAGCTTATAATCACAAACGGCTTGCCGCTCTCAGGGTAAAGCTGATAGTAAAAATCGTTGCCCCAACCATCCTTCGGCAAATCCGTGGTTTCCAGATAGCCGCCCATCGGCCAGGTTCCCTCCGGAAGATCCATCGGCCTTTCAACAAGATCCAGTAATCCCATATCTTCGGACGGATACTGGCCGGTGTCCATCCTGAATTGATTGACCGCATCGTGAAGTATCTTCAGGTTGGCCTTCGTGGTCGTAATTCTGGCATCGCTTATCCGATCTGCAACCTTCTTGACCGCAACGGTCGCGAGCAGACCGATGATAATGAGCATCGCCATAAGCTCGACCATCGTAAAACCTTTTTTAATGTGCTTTTTTGTCTTTTTTCCTGTCATTTCGACCTCCGAAATTTATTGTCAAAAATTACCCGCTGAAACGTCCAGAATCGGCGATATTGTCGCATAAGCGATAATACCAATAATCGCAGCCATAACGATAATGATAACAGGCTCGACGGCAGCGCTCAATCTCTCTATGACAATATCGGTCGAGCTCTCGAGATTGTCACTGATGCTCTTGAGCATGGTTTCGAGCTCGCCGCTTTTTTCCCCTACCGCGACCATGTGGGCAATCGCCGGATCGATGACGCCGCTGTCTTTCAATGGTGTGGCGATATCGGCGCCGGCGAGAATCCTTTCGCGAGAATTTTGTATAGCCTTTCTCATCAGAGTGTTGCCGGTAACTTCCGAAACGACCCTAAGCGACTCGGCCATTGCGAGGCCCGAACCGAGGAGCGTTGAAAGAGTGGACGCAAAACGGGCGACTACTCGCTGTTTTATCAACGGGCCGAACACCGGCAGCGACAAGAGGAATTTATCGCGCAGATAGGCACCGCGGCTGGTTCTAACGAATCGCCTGAGACCCCACACTATGCCGATAATGCCTGCAATAACCACAAGCAGCCATCCGCTGGTCATGATGTAACCTACATCCATCAGGCGTTCTGTGAGCCAGGGCAGCTCTTTGCCGGCGCTCTCAATTTGCTTGCCAATCTTCGGGATGACCAAAGTCGTCAGAATCAGAATGGCCGCGATGCAAAAGAATATCAATACGATCGGATATATCATCGCGGTCAACACTTTCGACTCGACCCGCCGGCGCTTTTCCATGAAAGCGGCGATAGTCGCAAAGCTCTCGCCCAGGATGCCGGTCACTTCGCCCACGCGGACCATGCTGACATATATGACGTCGAAATAATCGCCGTAATCTTTCAAAGCATCGGTGAACGATTCGCCGGTGATAACGCGATCGCGAATATCGACGATTGCGGCCCGGAACCGTGCATCGGATATCTGAAGGGTAAGCACCGACAGCGCCTCGGTGAGTTTTATGCCGGAATTGAGCAGCGTCGCCATCTGCTTGGTAAAATCGATCAATTGGTTTTTGTTTTTCTTGCGAAAAAGCGAAGTCAAAGCAGCTCCGTTTTGTTCTTTGGAGCTGATCTCCTTGATCGACGATGGATGGACGCTCCTCATCCGGAGCTGTTTGCGCGCGGCATAAGGGCTCTCGGCGGTTATAGCACCCTTGACCCTCTTGCCGGTGCCTGCTATCGCTATGTACTGGTATCTTGGCATTCTTGATTTACTATTTACTATTGTCTATTGTCTATTCACTATTGTTCCTGTCTGTTAAAACGTATTCTTTATTGAATTACACGTTCGCTCATTAAATAGTCAATAGTCAATGTTCAATAATCAATTACACAATGTCGGACTGTGTCACTCTCAAGACCTCGGAAGCGGTCGTTATGCCGCTGAGCACCTTTCGAGCACCGTCCATTCGCAGAGTCTGCAAACCCGCGTCGAGTGCGGTCTTCTTTATTTTTCCGGCGCTTTCTCTGTTATAGATAAGGTTCTGGATATCCTCATTTATCAGCATCAGCTCGTAAATTCCCGTCCGGCCGCGATAGCCCGTCTGGAAGCATTTCTCGCAGCCGACGCCGACGAAGAATTCGCCATCGCCGCCCTCCTGCTCGCTAAGACCAAGCTCTCTCAATTCGTGAGCTGTAGGCCTGGAAAGCTCTTTACAGTCCGGGCATACTCTTCGCACGAGCCGCTGAGCAATTATTGCGATCAAAGATGAACTTACCAGATAAGGCTCAACTCCAAGGTCCAGAAGCCTGCTGACTGCGCCTGCCGAATCGTTCGTGTGCAGCGTGCTGAAAACCAGGTGGCCCGTGAGTGACGACTGGATCGACATGCGGGCGGTCTCTATATCTCGGACCTCGCCGACCATTATCACGTCCGGGTCCTGCCGCAGCACGTGCCGCAGCGAGGTGGCGAAAGTCATCCCCTTCTTATTCGCAACCTGAATCTGGCTGATGCCTTCGAGCTGATACTCAATCGGGTCTTCTATGGTTATGACGTTCTTCTCGGCTGAATTAATCCTGTTGAGACAGGCGTACAGCGTGGTGCTCTTGCCGCTGCCCGTCGGTCCGGTGACGAAAATAACGCCGTGAGAGCGGTTCAGCAGAGAATCGAACTTGTTCAGGTCTTCGCGCCCCAGGCCAAGCTCGTTAAGCTCGAAGACGCCCGTGCTCTTGTCGAGCAGTCGCATAACGCTTCGCTCGCCATAGCTGGTAGGTACGGTGCTTATACGCAGATCGACCTCACGCTGGCCCAGGCGAACGCTGCACCTGCCGTCCTGCGGCAAGCGGCGTTCGGCGATGTCCATGCCTGCCATGACCTTGATACGCGAGACAATCAACGGCAGAACGTTTTTATTCAGACTCAGAGCATCATACAAAATGCCGTCAATGCGGTAACGCACCTGAATCTTCGTCTCGAAGGGATGGATGTGTATATCGCTGGCGCGCAACTGAAGAGCACGAAAGAGAACATCGTTAACCAGCCTGATTACCGGCGGCCTGTTTACCACGTCCAGAAGATCGTCCGACGTGGAGACTTCATCTACGAGCTGGTCGAGATTTTGTGAGTCGAGCTCCTCGGCCACTTCCTCGATCACCGTGTTGCGCTGCTCATAGGCGACGTCTATCACCGAAGTAATCGCAGCCCGCGTAGAGATCGCCGCTTTGACGGGCAATCCCGTCATTTTCGAGACGTTGTCCAGCACGTTGGCGTCCAGCGGCCTGGAAATCACCACCGTCAGTTCTTCGTCGTTTTCGTTGGGACGTATTCCTATGAGGTAATGGTGCTGAGCATACATCGCAGGGACGGCTTCAACAAATTCGTGAGGGACCAGTTTCTCAGACACTTCCGGCAAGTATTCCCATGAAAAAGCCGCGGCGAACAACCTCAGGATCGCGTCCTCAGTGAAGTACGGGCAGCTTAGCATCGCCTCGTCAACGCGCATGTGCGAGCCGTCTTCCTCGAAGAACTTCGCCAGTCGGTCGGCGTCTATCAGGCCGGTATTCCTTGCAGTTTGTATCAGTAATTCTTTCATCTTTACTGCGCGTCAAGTACCTTATCCGGTTTCATGGGCTTGGGTTTTATGCCCGGCCAGTCATGATATTTTTGAAATTCTTCCTCATGCTCCTCGAAGGCATTTCGGTTTCTCTCGGATATTCGCTCGAGATCGACCTGGGCAACGCCCGTCTCGGGCGGCCGTATGATTTCCGCCTTAACGAAAACGTACAAATTCCTCTGAATATCACTGTTGCTGGTGCTTCTGAACAAGCCGCCAATGATCGGAATATCTCCGAGTATCGGGACTTTTGTGCCGCCTTTGCTCTGATTCAGCTTAATCATACCTCCGAGAATGATGGTGCTGCCGTCGGGCACGGTTACAGTTGTATCGACGTTACTTCCTGTGGTATCCGGAGGCTTATCACCAGTGATTGTGCCGAAATCATTTCTCATCAACGCAATTTCCAGACGGAGAAAATCGCCTCTGCTGATATGAGGTTTGATCTTCAGCTCGATTCCCGCGTCGAAAGGCTCGAATTCCTCGGATGAAGGGATTGCATTTTGAACACCTTCGATTATCGTGCTGGTGCGCCTCGTAACATAAGTTACGTCTTCGGTTTTGATTACACCCTCTTCGTTGTCATTGACGAGGACTTTGGGCTTGGCCAGGACTCTGCCGTAATCCTTTTGCTGCATTGCGGTCAGCAGTGCGTTAATATGTTTGTCACCATAGAATCCTGTTCCCGACCCTGCATTCGACTGAAAATCAACAAAGCGGTCCCGGTCGCTTTCGAGCAGTCTCTCCACGAGACTGGCGCCTTCGGCCGCCGGCATGACGGCGCCGGTAACACCAGAGGTGCTTACCAGGTCCGGGAAACTTGAAATTATATTGAGATCGTAATTAAATGCATCAGACTTCGAGATTTCCACCAACGTCACGTCTATCAGCACCTGGGACCTTCTTTGATCCAGGTTCTTTACCAGGCTTCCTATCCATTCCTGGTTTCTTTTGCTGGCGTATACAATCAACGAGAAAGTATTCGGATCCGCCACTACCGTTACCTGATCTTCCTGCTTCTTCTTAACCTCCTGAATTTTGCCTTCCTTGTCCAAGATCGCCTCTTCGATCAGTGGCGTAATCACCTCTTTAAGGTGTTCCGGAGATTGATTTTCCAGTGGATATATCTGAACAGGAATATCGTCTTCCATCATCTGCGTGTCTATATATTTTAGAATCTGTGATATCTTGTCATGCTGCTCGGGGGTTGCATTAACCAGCAGTGCATTGGCCTGCTCCACCACAATAACCTGCGGCTCTTCCCCCGGCTCCAGTTCCTCATCGCCATGCATTTGGTAACGGCTGCTCGTCGGAGTTCTCGTGGCCGCCGAACTCCTGGAGGTGCCGGTGGTCGTGGATGAAGGTTTGCCACCGGTAATTCTCGAAGAATATGAGTCCGTCCTTAACCTGGGCCTGATTATTCCAAGCTCACCCAGCTTGTAAAGAACTTCTTCGGCTTCCACGTGTTCTATTTTATAAAGTTCCAGCGCCCGCAGATCCTGCTGGGCCACGTCCAGCGTATCTATCAACTTTTCGACCTCATCCAACTGCTCCGGCAGGCCTATCATCAGAATGCGATTGGTCCTCTCATCGGCATCGAGATAAACCGTAGGCTGTTCCGATGTCGGTTCTTCAGTCGAACTGCTCTGCCGTCTTCTTTGTGCCGCCAGAGCCCTCGCTCTTTTAGCCGCTTCGGCGCGCTTCCGGGCCTGGTACTGAGCGGTTGACTCTCCCGACCTTTTCTCGATGGTGGTAGTTGTTGTCGGCGTTGCATCTGTTGTTTCGGTCACTGTAATCGAGATCGTGCCCAACTGCTCGGCGAGAGCTTCGATCTTCGGAGCGAGCGTCTCGGCCATCGTATACTGAAGGGGCCTGAATCTGAACTGCTTAGTCTTGCCCGGTTTGTCAATAATGTTCAGAAGCGCCTCAATTCGCGGCATACGATGGGCATAGCTGGTGACCATAAGTGAATCGCCCGTTTCAATGGGCTCGGCAATTGTAAGTCTCATCGATGTCAACAGATTCTTCGCACTGGCGATATCTGCATGCTCGAGATCAAAGACGCGGGTTACTATAGCGTCGCCGCGATCAATCCTGTCCATGCCCGTCCCCACCAACGGAGGATCGATATCGATAGCCTCGGACACAGGGACTATGGTAACGAGATTGCCCTCGCTGCGAGTCATGGCGAGCTTATTGAACTTCAACACATCCTGGAGCATAGGATACAAATCCTTGACCTTAATGGGGCCTCGCCATTTTCCGTTAGGATTGATTGCAAATTCGCCGGTCAAGACCTTCGGATCGTACAGGAAGTCAAGCTGAAGGTACGGCCCCACCATGCCCAGGAACTGCACTATTGTCAGCTTATCGTATTCCGCCAGGGCCAGATCCACTACCTGGTCGGGATTGGGAATGTCCAGCGGTTCAGAGGATTCGGTCGCTGCGGCTACGTCCGCAGATTCATCGCCAGGGCTGCTAACAGTTGCGTTCGGCTCCGGAGCGGCCGCATTTGCGTTCGACGCAGCCTTTGCCAAAACAGCCTTTGCCCTGGCCTTAAGTGCATTTGGCTCCGGTTTGGCTTTTGGCGCGTTCTTTGACTGTTTTTCTACCGTGTCGCTGTCTGCGAATACGAATTTCGCTTCATTAGGCGCAATCAGGCTCGGAACCCGCCGTTTGGCCGGCTCATCGGGCCTGTCCTGCACCTGGGGCTTACGAACATCTCCGAGACCGGCCGCGGCCAGAGGGCGCACCACCGATTCGATTCGCTCAAGCAGTTTAGCCGGAGCTATGGCAACAACCGCGTCATTCTGAATATCTATCAATGCCCTTGTGCTAACGTCTTTACGAGGCGGTTTAGAGAAATTGCCGATGGAAACGCCCCTCGTCAGGCTTGGGTGCAGCTTGGCGGCGATCTGATCGTTCGACGGCATATTCCGGGCCGCGGCGACCGGGAGAATTTCTTTTACGACAAACTCCTGGGAGCTGTCGACGAGATCGAGAATGATTCTGGCTTTGCTAAGCTCATCGGGCTTGTCGGATGATACAAATACCGTAGGCGTACTGCCGGGATAAAGCGAGGCATTGATTTGGACCAGCTTCGTCAGATGCTGCTTAGCCTCTTGGAACGAAATGTGCTCGAGTTTATGGAAAAAGTATCCTTCACTCTCACCTGCACTCGCTCGCCCGGCGGCAAAAAAGCAGTTACCCATCAACAACAGGATTACCGCCAGAATAAGATTTCTCCTGCATCCCCCCTTCGAACTACTCCACTTCTGCATAATATAACACCCCTTCATCCGATTATTTAACTCGCAAGTAGCAAATCTCTGCTCTTGGACGGCGCCGTCGAGCCGAGAGCGAGTGACGTAAGCGTTGGTTGGATAAGACCTTACGCAAATATCATCCTGTGCGCTCCGGGCCCGTGGGCGCCGGCTACTTAATCAGACACGAAAAAGAGGTGTAAGTTCCCATTATCAGGTAAAAAAACGTAACTTTTTCCGGTCCACGACGTTTCCGGATTCGTGCTTCCGCCGGGTATACATTTAACCGGACCGACTACTTTTGCGAAATTGGAGATGCCAGGTCTTGTTCGTTGACATTTCCGCGCTTCGTTGTCATCCCTGCCCTTCGCAGGAATGACAGCCGCACGGGGAATTCTGGATTATTCCTTGGTCTTGTCGTCCGACTTGGCAGAACCCGTGTCTATCTTGCCCCCTTTTACCATCGAAGAAGACTGGTTCGGATCTTTTGCGGTGCTCTTGGTCTTTTCGTCCGTGGAATTGGCCTCTTCCGGTTTGAACCTGGAGATCAACTCAGAAATCCGTTCTTTATCGGCCACCGTGCCGCTCTTCTTCAAGTCTTGAAGCCGCTTGACGAGATCATCCTTGGCCTTTTCCCTTGCGCTTAGCTGAGAGCTTGATGTCCGCAGCGAATTGCTGCTCGGTCCGCCGGATGTTCGCGAGACACCGGACCCCGACCGGCTGTGGTTTCGAGAGTAACGTCTTGTGGAACTGCTTCCGGTGATTCTCCTCGATGCCGAAGACGTTTTGTTCAAGGCAGACGCTTGTGGATTCGACTCGATTTCAAGGCTGAAGGTTTCCTCGCTGCTCTTAACGACGACAACGCCGGGTTTAACCTGTTCGATCAAAAGGTGGCCCACCATGCTGGACTGCCTTACCCAGTGCTTTCCCTTGCCCGGCTCGTCGATCAGGGCCTGCGACAATTCCGGATTTCCCTCGAAATAAGTCGTCGCAAAAACCTTGAACTTGGGTGTAGTCGGTCCTACGGGGCGCTTCGTCGTCGTTGTTGACCCTCGTGTATAATTTCTCGTTGGCCTCGGTTTTGGCGGCGATAGATAGCTCGCAAATGCATTCGCCTGCTGTACGAGCGGCGAGGCCGGCCCGGTAGAGGCTTTACTTTCTGCACCTTCAGTCTGCTCGAACTTCTCGACCACGGTCGGAGAATCCAGGATTTCGTCCACCCGATCGTCGCCGTCGGCGCCTACAACCACAGGAATAACGAAATAGTAAATTAGAACACCCGCGGCAATCGCCGCTACCACACTTGTTATTCGCAATGTTTTAATCATGTCAGCCTACAAGGTACGTACTCTAATCCGAGTTTTCGCGCTTTTGCGCTTCTATCCTTGTTATCTGACATCGCCGGGGCTGTTTTGTTCCGCCCAATGTATGATTTTTTGCCGAAAAACCTCCTCATTACCTGCATATTCCCCGCTGTGCTCGGGCGTATGGCAATCGAGACAGGTGGATTTGGGCTCTGTGAAACCGGCCTGCATGGGATCTTTTACGTGTTCGGAACCGGGGCCGTGGCAATTCTCGCAATCGACATTTTTCAACTCCGGCGTCTCCTCCGCGGAGACGAATCCGCTTTTGTAATCCAGCCCCACAACATGACATACGACACATTCCGGGTCATATTCGTAACCGTGCTTCTCCAGCGTCGCATAGGCTTTAGCGTGCCCTGTTTCCTCCCACTTTTTGTATTCCGATTGGTGGCAGGCCTTACAGGATTCCGAGCCGACAAATTTCAGACCGTCCGGCAAAGGATAACGAGGGTGTTTTTCAAGCAGATTGCTCTCTTTGACTATCTGTTTGTAACCCTCGTACAACTCCACCAAAGCTGGAGACTTGTTCAGCTCTTCTTCAACAGGTATCTTCTCAAACTGGAATTTGAGCCTGTCCCGGACCCTTGCCTTCTCTATCTTAAGCCTTGTAATATATCTGCCATACCGGCCAACCGAAAAGACCAGCGGCCGTCTGAACGAACTGCCAATAATCATCGGCTCTTCAGCTTCGGAGGGACAGACAATACAGTCGACAACATCCATCTCGGCTATGGACGAGATGGTATTTTCGTCGCAGCGATTCACAATGAGAATATTGACTGTTTTTTCGCCCTCGCGTGGGGGTATGAAGCTTTCCCTGATACGCTCCAAAGATGATCTGTCGATATCGAATGTAACGACCGATATCGAGACATTTTCTCCGTTCAGCAGGTAGCTGTTCTGAATCCCGACACCTGCCTCGCCGCCGGTTCCGTACGGGCTGATGAACCTGATGCCGGGATGTTGGAGAGAACCACGATTACGGGCTGTTCCGAAATCGTCCTCAGTCAGATTGACCGCATGATAATCGAGAAGATTAAGCGCCTCGACAATAATATCGAACTTGATCAAGTCCTGATCGCGGTCACTTTCTATAAGTGCGCCCGTGTCGATCAGCATCCTCTTATCGCGCGGAACGGAGTCGAACACCGCCCGGCGCCTCGCGAGTCCACCAAGTTGGCCGCCCGAGCAACCACAGGGTTTCAGCCTTCCGAGAGTGCTGCCGGTGAAGAAAACGCTGAGAGAATCTGACGTTGCGGCAGTCTTTGGCCGCGCGGGCCGCCGTTCCGACGACCTCGGCGCACAAGAAAATGCCCCCGTTAGAAATGCAACGGATAATAGAATGAAGATCTGCCTGTCCAAGTATTTAACGGCACCCAACTTATCTATATTTAATCGTGGTTGAGGGTTTGGTCTTCTTGTAATATCCACTGCATCTGATCGGCAATTTCTCGCCGTCCTCGAGATTTAGGTAGAACATATCCATGAACTTCATTTTGCCCTCGTACTCCGGCGGTGTCAGTTCTATTTCAAGTTGATATCCGTCGCTTATCTTCCTTTTGCTCAAAACCTTGATGCCGACGGTGCCGGTCTTCGAAGCTAACGATCTGATGCCAAAATCCTGATCGTAGTTGTTCAGCACGGAGATTTTCCTTACGATGGGTTTGCCCGGTTCGGCATTGAAAACTATCAGCAAAGGGGGATTGATTTTGTATTTCGGCAGAACTCTAAAAAGAACGATCGCCGCGTTGCCGTCCGGATGAGTCAGCCCGATAGTGATACGCCCTTTTTGGTTGTTGCTCAGCTTCTCCATTCTGACTTTTGGCTTAAGTACGAACTCCGTCGCTTTAACCGAGGGATCGAAGTCTGCGGTTATGCAGTCTCCGGTAGACTTAAAAGACGTTATTGAAAACGGGCGATCATCAATACACTTAATGGTAATATTCTCACAACCGGCGTTTTCCTCATCGAGCACAAGACTCAGGCTCTTCGGTTCCCAGGTCACTTTCAGCACGACTTTGGCCTTTATTTTCAGCTTGGTTGCAGGATTTGCCTTGTCGTTACTGTGCACAACGAACTCACGCGCAAACGACATCGGTTGAGATCCCGACCGCCACTGCACGCTTATGGCTCCGCTTTCGCCCGGAGCGTACTCTTTCTTATTCCCGGCTAACTTGGTGACGACTCCGCAGCACCCGCCGACCTTTTTGATCTTTAGAGTGCCCCGGCCGGTATTCGCGAATTTGATGTCGGCCTTGTGCAGCTTGTTGGGAGGGACTACGCCGAAATCATGCCCCAATTCCTGGAATGTGATTGTCGGCGCCCCGTTTGAATCAGCCACTTTCGTTTCGGCCGACAATGCCGACGACTCAGTGTCAATCTGTGCCTTTTCCCGGCAGCCGTTTAACGCTACCAGGCCACAAAAAGCAAAGAAACAAAACAATGTGAAAAACATTTGTCTCATAATTTATATCTCCAAAATCAGATTGCCTATATCTACGACAAACCTGTTATCTTCAGTGTACCTGAAAACGCGTTGCGGATCAAGCCCTGCTGAATCATCGCTAAACTTCCCTTACACAACGGACAGGGATTCTCCGGCGTCCCTGCAAGTCAGTTCTTCTTCGTATACCATATTCTGCACGGAATTGTGAGTTTTTCGCCGCCTTTTATTTGAACGGAAAACTCATCCGCATACAGGCCTGCTTCCCGGAAAGACTGAAACATGATTTCCAAATCAAGCTCATAGCCGGCGTCTATCTCTCGCTGCCGGAGCACCTTGACGGCAACGTTGCCCGTCTTCGAGACCATCGATTCAATTGCGAAATCCCGGCCATAATTGCTGACAACGGATACTTTTTTTACAATCGGCTCCTCGGAATTCGGACCGAACAACAAAAGCTCTTTAGGGCTTACAGTGTACTTCGGCAGGACCTCAAACGGGACTTCTATGGCGTTTCCGTCGGTATGATCTATGCCGATGGTGACGTCCCCTTTGAGATTCACGGTTAGCTTATCCATATCGACCTTCGGTTCGAGTACGAATTCCGTCGCCTTAATCGAAGGATCGACGTCGGCCTTCATCAGGTCGCCTGTTGATTTGAATCCCGTTAGAGAAAACAGGCTATCATCGAGAGAACCGATAGTGATATTCGGGCAACCTGCATTTTCCCTATCCAGCATAAGCTTCAGTCTTGTCGGTTCCCAGGTCAGGCTCAGAACAATCTTGGCCTTAAGACCGATTTGTATCTTCGGATTCGCCCTGTCGTTGCTGTGAACAACTAAATCACGCTTGAAAAGAATCGGCTTGGGGCCCGAAGTGAACTCCAGCTCCAACGTACCGCTTTCGCCCGGCGCGTATTTCTTCTTGCCCCCGGCCAACCTGGCGACGGCGCCGCAACACGGTTCTAATTTCTTGATCTTCAGCACTCCCTCTCCGGTGTTTGTGAACTTGAACTGTACCTTTTTAAGTGTGTTTGGCGGAATTTCGCCGAAATCATGCTCCAGCTTTTCAAATGTCAGTACCGGCGGCGGACCGCTTGGTCCGAGAAACGGCAACGAGTCGCAGCCGCTGAGTAAAATTGAAGCAGAGCAAAGAACAACTAATACCGATGTGCAGCCGCCGAGTTTCATATTCTAATCTCCAGAGTAGTTTTTTGATGTAAATGTCGGTTATTCAACAACCTACAGTTTAACACAAAATGCCATTCCTTCTCCAAAGGAGTCCTTCTTTTGGGTCCTCTCCCATAAGATGCCGAAATATGCAAAGCACTAATCGACTCTGAGAGCCGATCATACGGTAACGCGGCGTATTCGTTCAATATTGCGTGGTTGTTCGTAATTTTCCTGCTTGCCCACAAAATGCTCGGCACGCCCTATAAATCAGAGTGCCAACACGCCCTGCAGGCGCAACTTGCATACTCAGAGATTCTTTGTTCTTCTCGAACGGGGATCGTCAACATTTTGCCGTGCATTGTTGAGCTTGCCGCGAATTGCCGTCTCCCTGAAGCCGGCCATGGGATCGTAGAATTTCTTGCCCGGATCGACCTTGCATACCATCATGCCGGGGCGATTCATCCTTAGCTGGCGTACTATCACGCCGTCTGGCTGAATGAAACACGATGGATAAGGGGCGTAGCGACCGCTCGAATTGGTCATGCTGACCCAGAAATGATTCGTCGCGGCTCGGCACTGCATCGTCTGGCGCATGATCTGAGTATGAACGCTGGGGCCGTACTGCCGGGCGTTGTAGAACGACTGCAGGATGCACTTGACCTTCTGCTTGTAGAGTTCCCGATAAAGCTCGGGAAACCGCAGGTCGAAACATATCAGCAGTGAGCACTTGACGCCGTTTATAGTGAAGGTCACAAACCTGTCTCCGGGCGCCAATCGTTTAAGGTCCCCCGGCGTACCGAATCTCTTGTCGTAGCGATCACGAATTTTGCCATCGGGCCCTATAAGATAAAGACTGTTATGCGGCTTATTCGGCTCGGTCAGCCTGTGCGTGCTGCCCAGAACAACCCAAATACCCAGTTTGGCCGCAAGCGCCATGACCTTCTCGGTCTCTTCTCTCAGCAGATCCCAATCATAATACTCGAAATTGGGAAAGTCCGTGCCCACGTAACCACTGAGCGCACACTCGGAAAAATGCACAATATCCGCCCTTCTTCGGTTCGCCTTTCGCATAAACTCACAAATCGCACGGGAATTGCGCCTTATATCCCGCCCAACCGCAAACTGACATATAGCAATTTTCAACACGCCATCAGCCATTAAGTGAATGCCCCTGTTACAACGTTTTCGTCCAGCGACTGGCACTGAACTTGCCCGTGCGATTCTAACACATAGAATTGGAGTAGTCTATCCGGATTTGCGTTGCCCGGGACACGAGGATTACTATAATGAAGGGGTAAGGAGGCAAGAGTCAAATGGGATCAATGGGTAAGGAATAGAAAATGAAAAGACTTATTTCACTCATCGCAACAATTCTTCTTTGCCTTGTAGCTTCAGCTCACAGCGCTGATAAGAACTCTGCCACCAAAGAATTGATCTCGAATCCGACGCTTGGGATGGGAAAGATGCCGGCGGGGTGGACTGTTTGGAAGCCTGTCTGGGGTAAGGCGGCGTACGGGGTGCGAAAAGGCGAAAACGGGGGCGTTCTGGTCGACGGGAACGGTAACCCGTACACTATCGGTGGGCTTGTTCAGGAAATCGAGGACATTCAGGGTGGACAGGCTTATGCGATTAAGGCGGCCTGCCAGTTGCGCGACATCTCAGCCCCCTATCACTCCTTAGCGGTGCGAATAGAGTGGACAAAGGGCGGCAAGCGGATACATCCGGCCGGTATGCTTGTGCGAGGGCCGGTTGTTGCCGACGGGATCGCACGGTTCGACGACGTTCTTATGGCGCCGGAGGATGCCGATGGTGCGAGGCTGGCGCTGGAGGTTAAGTGGCCGGGGGATGGGTTGGTGCTCTGGCGGCAGGCGAGCGTTAAGCCGGCAGCGGAGCCTAAGTCGCGGAAAGTCAAGATCGGCACGGCCTATCTGCGGCCGAGAAACAGTACGCCCGAGAAGAACCTGGAACTCTGGTGCGAACAGATTGATGCCGCGGGTAAGCTTGGGCTCGACATCGTTTGCCTGGGTGAGACGATTTGTGCCGTTGGGACTTCGGCTGGCCTTGAAGACCTCGCCTTG
Source organism: uncultured Pirellulales bacterium (assembly GCA_964598225.1). GTDB lineage: Bacteria > Planctomycetota > Phycisphaerae > Sedimentisphaerales > Anaerobacaceae > SG8-4. Next base: position 46,430 of record CAZRBG010000008.1, on the reverse strand, counting down.
CCGATACCGGGGCCGGCTAGCAGGAAACTCGGCGAAGCCGCAAATAAGAACAACATCTGGGTGGTGGCCAGTCTGAGGGAATTGGAAGACGGCGTCGTTTACAATACCGGCGTGCTTATGGACAGAAGCGGACGGCTCGTCGGCAAATATCGCAAAGTGCACCTGCCTCGCGAGGAGTGGAAGAAAGGCGTCCAGCCGGGATTCGAGTATCCCGTCTTCGAGACGGAGTTCGGCAAGGTTGCGATTCAGATTTGCTACGACTGGTTCTTTCCCGAATCGACGGCGATTTTCGCCCTGCAGGGGGCCGAGATCGTCTTCGCTCCGACCTGGGGCAATACGCTGCCCGACAGAAACGGCAAAGTCAACGGTGAAACGACTTTCCGCGTGCGGGCGCGAGATAACGGCGTCTACTTGGTCCCGTCCGTATACGACGGCAACAGCCTTATCATCGACCCGATGGGCAGGATCCTTGCCTCGAACGAAGGCAAGCAAGGCGTATTCTGGGCCGAGGTCGATCTGAACAAACGAGAATGCCTGGACTGGGTCGGACACTGGCGCTCGATAGGCCCCCGCCATCGCATGCCGCACACGTACGGGCTGTTGCCGAAGGTCTCGCAATAGCCCGGCATATCTTCTGAAATATGCATTTCAACCGTGTCCACAGAGGCAAGCGGAATAATGTTTTGTCTTTTCAGATGGTTTGCTGTACGGTGTAACAAGTTAGGAAACCTTACTGACCGGCTCGCGCTGTCATGCCTGCGAAGGCAGGGATCCAGAATCGAATGGGAGACAGGATTCCCGCCTTCGCGGGAATGACAAAAGGAAACACTATTGAAAGAGAAACTCAAAGGCAAGTTCATCGTACTCGACGGCCCGGACGGCTGCGGCAAAACTGTTCAGTTGGAACTGCTTGCGGTCCGCCTCAAGGACGAAGGAATTCCGACGGTACAGACCAATGATCCTGGTGGAACACCAATCGGCGATCAGATCAGCAGCCTGCTGAAATATGACGCTAAAGGTCACATGGATGCCGTAACCGAGGCCATGTTATTCATGGCATCACGAGCACAGCTTGTGGCAGAGGTCGTCAAACCCGCCGTCGAAACAGGCAAGACAGTCCTATGCGACAGATTCATATCTTCAACCTGCGCTTACCAGGGGAGCAGCGGCTATCCGGTTGAAAAAATAATCGAACTCGGCAGATTCGCTGTTGGGGACATTTGGCCCGATCTGACAGTTATAATTGACGTGCCGGTTGAAGAAGCGCGTGAACGCACGGGACACAAGCGATACCAAAAGACCAAGGTGAACCATAAGTACGCAAATCAAGGATTTCTTTTTGACAATGTGGTTGCCGACAGATTCGACTCGAGAACATTAGAGTATCACAGAAGAGTCAGAAAGTGGTTTCTTGAGATTGGAAAATACTATCCGGGAGCGGCCGAGATTATAGACGGAAGAGGAGATATTCAAGCCGTGCACAAGAAGATATGTCAACTTATCTCAGACGCGAGTTTTGCATAAATGTCATTTAACGAAATATTTTGTCAAGACAGGGCGATTGATGTTTTGCAGCGGGCGTTTGCGGCGGGCAAGTGGGCGCATGCTTATATCTTCGCGGGAATCGAGGGCGTCGGCAAGTACAAGACCGCCCTTGAGTGGGCCAGGCTGCTGTGCTGCGGCGAGCCGATTACAAAAGACGGCCTGGCCGAAGGTTGCGGCTCGTGCGATTCCTGCCGATTGTTCAATGCAGGGGCGAACCCCGACTTTCATCATATCTATAAAGAGCTGCTCGAATTCACAAAGGGCAATGAAACCAAGAAGTCGCCTCGGGATCTATCGATCAACGTGATACGGGAATTCCTGATCGACAAAGCCTCAGCCAGACCAACCGTTTCGCAAAGAAAGGTCTTTGTCGTCAGCGAATCCGAGAAGCTCAACGCCAACTCGCAGAACGCGCTGCTCAAGGTGCTCGAAGAACCACCGGAATATTGCTGCATAGTTCTGCTATGCACGCGAATGGAAAAGCTTTTGCCGACCATTAAATCGAGATGCCAGACGATCCGGTTCGGTCCGATATACCAGAGCAGGATAATCGAGAAACTCAATGGTCTGGGGCTCGAACCAGATCGGTCCCGATACTTCGCACATCTGGCTGAGGGCAGCCTGGGCGCAGCGTGTCAGTGGGCGGAGCTTGAGCTGGCGGATGGGGACCTGTTCGAGGCCGGCCGGCGAATTCTGGCGGGATTGGCCGCTCTTGAGACGGCGGACGCTCTGAACATGGCAGAGAAGCTTGTCGTAGACACTAAGAGAGTAGCCGGAGTATGGGCGGGGATCGATAAGAATACAAGCAAAACCGATATAAGCCGAAGGGCAACCGCTACTTTGCTGAGGATGATTATCCTTAATTTACATGATGTAATGATGCTCGAAGTCGGGGCGGAAGGTGAAACAGCCGGTCGCGACAAAACAGGCTTGATAGAAAAACTGGCTCGCCGTCATGACGCCGAGTGGGCTGCTGAGATGATAGCGGAGTGTTACAGAATGCTGCACTGGATTGAATCCAACGTTAACGAAAAGCTAATTTTCGAGCGGCTGTTGTTAAGGATGGCGGATTCTGATAAAATGCCCGCTTAACGTTGATGCCTGCTGTGCAAAATCTGCTATATGGTTGGGTATCTACAAGAGTTTATGCAGTAAATAATCGGAAGCGGTTCTAATGGGAAAGAACTCCGAAAAAAAAGCCAAACAGGCTAAGAACAATAAATACATGCTGGTGCGATATGGTCGGATGAACACATTGGGCCTTTTCGAGCACGACGAAAGCACTATATCCAAAGTACAAAGCCGCGTTGTGATAAAGACCAACAGAGGTCTCGAACTCGGTCATCTCGTCGGTCAGCTAACCTCCTACAAGGGAGGGCAGTTCAGATTGAGCGGCGAGCAAATGATGGAGTACTTCGAAGAGGGCAACGTCGATTTCTCCCGCGGGCCTACGGGCAAGTTCGTCCGTTACGCAACCTCCGCGGACATAAGCGAAGAGCGGCATCTGCGCAAGATCGTCGAAGAAGAGATGGAATGCTGCAGGCGTTTTATCAAGGAAATGAATCTGCCCATGAAGATAGTGGACGCCGAGCACGTCTTCGGCGGCGAACGGATCATCTTCTATTTCATGTCGGACGGACGCGTGGACTTTCGAGAACTGGTCAAAAAAGTAGCCCATGAATACCAGACCAGAATCGAGATGCGCCAGATCGGCTCGCGCGACGAGGCAAAGCTTCTCGGCGACGTTGAAAGCTGCGGCCAGGAGTGTTGCTGCCAGCGTTTTCTCAAGCACCTCAAGCCCGTAAATATGCGGATGGCCAAGATGCAGAAAGCTACGCTCGATCCGGCTAAAATCTCAGGGTACTGCGGCAGATTGAAATGTTGTCTGCGATATGAGGATAAGACTTACACCGAACTGAAGAAACGCCTGCCGAAGAGAAACGCCCGCGTTAAAACCAAAGAGGGTAAAGGCAAGGTTGTTGATACCCAGATACTCACACAACTCGTGATGGTAGAGTTCGAGAGTGGTGATCGCAAGGCGGTCGGAATTGAGGAAATAGAACTTCTTCCATCGGCCGCACCGAATAAAAAGAAAACCAAAGCCCCGAAAAAAAAGACGCGGAAAAACAAAAATACTGACAAATCATGATGCCAACCTTCAAGGAAAAAAAATGCCCCGCAAGATCGTCGTAACCTCGGCTCTGCCCTATGCAAACGGCCCTGTACATATAGGGCATCTCGTGGAATACCTCCAAACGGATATCTGGGTGCGATATCAGAAGATGTGCGGCAATAAGTGTCTCTATTTCTGCGCCGACGATACTCACGGAACGCCTGTGATGATAAGCGCCCGCGCCGCCGGAATAAGCCCCGAAAAACTGGTTGAGAAGGTGCACAAAGAGCACCAAGAAGATTTTGATACATTCGGGGTCAAATTCGATAATTATTACTCAACCCACTCGCCCGAGAACAAACATTTCAGTGAGCTTATCTTTACCCGTCTCAAAGAGGCCGGTTCCATCGTAACGCGAGACGTCGAACAGGCCTATTGCGAAAACTGCCGGATGTCGCTGCCGGACAGGTTTGTGCGCGGGGTATGTCCGAAGTGCAAAGCGGAGAACCAGTACGGCGACTCGTGCGAGGTTTGCAGCTCAACATACCAACCGGCGGATCTAATCAATCCGTACTGCTCGACTTGCGGCAAGGCCCCGGTTCTAAGAACGTCCAGGCACTATTTCTTCAAACTGGCCGATTATGAGCAACAATTAAGGGATCTGATTGCCGCCGGTCATACGCAGAAATCGGTCTCTAATAAGCTCGACGAATGGTTCGGTGCGGGACTGAAAGACTGGGATATTTCGCGCGATGGTCCGTATTTCGGATTCAAGATTCCCGGCGAAGAAAACAAATTCTTCTACGTCTGGCTCGATGCTCCGATAGGATACATGGCCTCGGCAAAAAACTATTGCGACAGGAACAATATCGATTTCGACGTTCTCTGGCCCGGCGCCGGAGAGAGTTCGCGCGGCCCTCACGAGGGCGAGTACGAACTGTATCATTTCATCGGCAAGGACATTATGTACTTCCATGCGCTGTTCTGGCCCGCAATGTTGATCGGTTCGGGCATCAAGACAGCCAACAAGCTGTTCGTCCACGGCTTTTTGACCGTCAACGGCGAGAAAATGAGCAAGTCCCGCGGCACGTTCATCAAGGCGAGCACTTTTGCAAAGCATCTGAACACCGAGTACCTGAGGTACTACTACGCGAGCAAGTTAACCGACGGTATCGACGACATAGATCTGAGCTTCGAAGATTTCATAAACAGGATCAATTCAGATATTGTCGGCAAGTTCGCCAACCTCGCATCCCGCTCAGGTCCGATGCTGACGAAAAAGCTCGATTCTCAATTAGGCGGACTGGACGACAAGGGCAGAGAACTGATATCCAAACTCGCAGCAGCGAAAGACCGCATCATACAGGATTACGAGAATCTCAGGTTCGCATCGGCTGTTCGAACGATTAATGCCCTGGCGGACGATGCGAATCGGTACGTGGAGCAGAATCAGCCGTGGGTGACGATAAAGACCGACCCGGAACAGACACGTGCGATTTTGACCGCGACGGTGAACGCCGTCCGCATCATAACAGCTTATCTCAAGCCAATCCTGCCGAAGTACGCCGAGAAGGTGCAGCGATTCCTCAACGTAGACAGCCTGAGCTTTGCCGACGTCGACAAGACACTGGAAAATCACAAGATTGGCGAGTTCGAACGGCTGGCCGAGAGAATTGACAAAAAACAGGTGGATACAATGATCGAAGAGAGCAAAGAGACACAGACAGCCAAGCCAGAAGAGCAAAGTCCTGCCGAGCCGCTCAAGCCCGAATGCACGATTGAGGATTTTGCAAAGATTGATCTGCGAATAGCAAGAGTAGCCAGGGCCGAGCCGGTCGAAGGTGCCGATAAGCTGCTGCGGCTAACGCTGGACATAGGAGGACTGGAGAAAACTGTTTTTGCCGGAATAGCGACCGCTTATAAACCGGAGGATTTAAACGACAAGCTCGTTGTGGTTCTCGCCAACTTGAAGCCTCGGAAGATGAGATTCGGAGTCTCCGAAGGCATGATTCTGGCATCAGGTGAAGGAGGCAAGGACATCTTCATGCTAACCGCCGACCCCGGAGCAAAACCGGGCCAGACGATTCATTAACCGATTGTCAATCCTGTCGCAGGATTCTTACACACGATTCGAGGGCTGTCCTACACGATAGGTACTTATGGGGCTCGGTCGACAATCCCATTCGGTCCCCACATCACCTGCACAATAGCCGATTGAGATTTGACGTCAGGGCAAGTCTGCCTTAGCATATGGGTGATAGGAAATGTGGTATACGCGGATTTGCAGATGAGTCAAATAAAGAAATATTTGGAATGGAAGCTATTTTGGTTTGTCCGAAAAGCAACTGTCTAAGAATTTTTGCAGGTGTTTTCCTGCAATAGAAGAAACTAGAACAGTTGTTATGTGTGGGCGCCTACCTTGTTTATTAACGGTCTCTTTTGCAAAGGAGAGCCAATGAGCAACAACGGATCAAACCTAATCGAAATGGCCAAGCAAGAGTTTGATAATCTAACGGAAGTGGAGGAGAGATTTTTTCAGGCTGTTTCGAACGGTCGCGTTGCGAACTTCAGCGTAAAAGATACAAACAGTAACGACCCAGCAGGAGCAAACAAGTGGGGTCCTGAACGGACAATAAAAGCCGACCGTATCGCTTGGCTTTGCCGAGATGGCCATGCGTCTAAACTGGTAACACATAATGGTATCTGGCTCAAAGGGGCACGTATTGACGGAAAGATCGAACTAAACGGTGCACACATTTCATTTCCATTCTTTTTCGATAGAAGTGCACTTCCTGAGGGAATCAGCTTGCTAAGTGCTGAACTCTTTTCACTATGTCTACCTGGCAGCCATACCGGGGCAATCATCGCCGATGGGTTAAAGGTCCATACAGGTGTCTTTCTACAAAACGGTTTTAGAGCAAAAGGTGAGGTGCGTCTACTCGGTTCAACCATAGGTAAGGAACTAAGCTGTATTAATGGTCACTTTATCAACTCAGATGGTCATTCCCTCAATGCTGAGGGGCTAACGGTTGATGGAAGTGTCTTCCTATGTAATGGCTTTAGCTCCAAGGGTGAGGTGAATTTAGCCGGAGCATCAATACGAGGTAACCTTGAGTGTAATAAAGGTAATTTCATAAATCCTGAAGGGTACGCCCTAGCAGCGGACAGATTGAAAGTTAATGGTAGTGTCTTTCTGTGTGAAATTAAAACAGAAGGAGAAGTATGTCTTATTGGCGCAACAATTGGTAGCACTGTGGATTGTCAAAAAGGGAAGTTCATTAATCCTAATGGTTATTCGCTTATGGCCGAAAGGATGAAGTCCGAGGGAAATGTCTATCTGCGTAATGGATTTATTTCTGAAGGTGAAGTCAGTTTGAACGGTACGTATATTAATGGAAACCTATATTGTGGAAATGCTAAGTTCTCTAACAATAAGGCAATTGCCCTATCTGCAAACGGATTAAAGGTCGAAGATAACGTTTTAATATCAGATGATTCCCGGATTACGGGCGAAGTGAGTCTTGTAAGTGCGAGAATTAATGGATTTTTCTATTGGACAGGTCTTGCTTCCCCAGAAGAAACAAAACTCGACCTTCGGTCAGCAAGAATTGGCACGTTACGGGATGAACAAAAAAGTTGGCCGGAAATAGGCAGACTGTTTCTTCATGGTCTAGTTTATGATGAAATCCACAATAGATCTCCGAGGGATGCCGATAGCCGTATAGACTGGTTACAGCGACAGTATAATACAGAAGCAGAAGAGGATAAGAATCAATTTTGGCCTCAACCATATGAACAACTCGCAGACGTCCTTCGAAAAGGGGGCGATGACGAAGGAGCTAAAAAGATTCTTATCGCCAAGAATATAGCTAAAGCACGACTCACAAAATTGACGTGGGGCGAACGGTTAAGGCATTTTGCATTTGGGACTCTCATTGGATATGGCTATCGGCCTTGGCGAGTTGTTTGGTTCGGGCTCATGATCGTTCTACTTGGTTGGCTTTTCTTCTGGGCAGGCCACCGAGCAAAGGTCATGACTTCAACAAAGGAAGGAACATATCCTTCGGTTGGATTCTCTGCGATCGTGTATTCGCTCGATGTATTTGTACCCCTTATCGATCTGCGCCAGGCAAGCAGTTGGATGCCCGACGCAAATCGCACGGGCAAGGTGCAGATATCAGATAAACTTAACATACCTTTGAGCGGCAAAGCCCTGCGCTACTATTTTTGGTTTGAGATTTCTGCGGGCTGGGTACTTACGACACTCCTTCTTGCGGGCGTCACTGGGCTCGTGCGTACCTAACCTCTCCACAAGATAGTGTGTCAATTGCTACACATACTCAATGTCCACGGTGTGAGGCAGCTTTTCGAGAGGACAGCCGGAGCAGCGGGCTTTGGTTTTACAGAATTCCTTGCCGGTTCTTACCAATAGCGCGTGGTATTCGTTGAAGAGAGCTACATCCTCGGTCAGGTTCGCCTGGAACAGTTGCCGCAACTGCTCGTAATCGGCTTCCGGCTCGATCAATTCGTGCCGAATCGCGATTCGAGCGGTATAAGCATCAACAACAAAAACCGGCCTTTCCAGTGCATAAAGCAAAATAGAATCGGCTGTCTCACACCCTATACCTTTGATCGCGAGCATCTCCTCTCTCAATCGTTCGGTCTGAACGCTTTCAAAGTTTGCAATTTCGCCGCCGTAATCCTCGAAGAGCCAGTCCACGAAGTTCTTGAGTCTTTTTGCTTTGACGTTGTAATAGCCCGCCGGCCTGATGAGTTCGGCAAGTCTGTCAATATTCATTCGGTGGAGTTCCCGCGGGCCCAGAGCTTTTGCGAGCTTGAGATTGTTGATGGCCTTTTCCACGTTTCGCCAGTTGGTGTTCTGAGTGAGGATAGCGCCGACAATTATCTCGAACGGGGTCTCGCCGGGCCACCAATCCTGAGGACCGAAGGCGTCATATAGCAATTGGTAGATTTCCGTCAGTGTTTCGCGTGTCATGGTATTTGCATTATTTCTTCCGGCGAGGTTCCAGCCTCGCATTGACTATTGTATCTTCGGCGTGCTTTAAGTAGACTCTGTAATAATTAAGGATTTGCCATCTCATGATCAGAACAGTTCAGTCGAAGATTCGTGATGGGTAAAGCAAAAAACAACAAGAGAAAAAATAACAACGAGCAGAATGCTAACCAACTGTTCAATTTTTCGCAAGGTTCTTATCTTGAGAGGACTTCGCGCCCGATTTACGCCGTGGCTTTTTTGCTGCCGTTCATTCTGTTCTACGAATACGGGACGCTCCGCATTAACACCGACGTGTTGAACCGGTCACAGGAGCGAGTTGTTGCGTTTGTCTGGCTGCAAAACCTGCTGGAACCACTGGGCTATGGTGGAAAATTCGCCTGGGCGGCTCCTCCGCTGGCTGTGGTTGTAATCCTGCTGGCTCTTCAAATAACTTCCGGCAAGCAATGGAGCCTGCATATCGGCGATATCCTGCCTATGGCGATCGAGTGCGTACTTCTGGCCGTTCCTTTGATTGTGCTGACATTGTGCATTAGCAGTTGGACTCATCAAACGACGTCCGGCCGGCCCGATGAAGCGGCTGTCAGCAATTGCGGCATAGGCCCGCCAACGTGTTCGGCAGTGCGAGCCGGCCCTCCGATGCAATCCGGCGAGCCCATCCCAGGCCGGATGCCGCGCCCTCTGCTGGCCAATATCATCACAGGGATCGGCGCAGGAATCTACGAAGAACTTGTCTTTCGTCTTATATTAATTTGCATTTTAATGCTGTTGTTTCAGGATATACTCAGACTTCCCTATAAGAACGCTATTGTGCTGTCGGTTCTTGTCTCGGCGGCTCTGTTCAGCGCTCATCACCACGTTGATTTTCTCAGCGGCAGGCCTAACCGGGCGGATCCTTTCAATATGATCGAGTTCGTTTTTCGAACGCTCGCGGGGATTTACTTTGCGGCTCTATTCGCCGTTCGAGGATTCGGCATAACGGCCGGCACACACGCCTTTTACAACATCATCGCTGTATCCATCACGGCCCGCTTTTTTCAGTAGTAACAAGTACAGAAAAACATTCGCCCGTTTGAAATTTTTCCCGAAGAAAGTCCGCCGTTGTTACTCTTTGATTTTCCTGAGCTTGCACAATAATCGTCCCATAAAGCCTCTTAACAGCCCTGCCAATACTGATATCAAGCTTGAATAAATGTTTCAATTGTGGTATAATAAGCTTAAGTTGATAGCCGGAAATTTGTGTTGTTAGGATTACATAATGGAATCACCGCAGACGAATGTTGCCGTTGAAGAATTGACCTTCAGTTTTTTTCAGAGACCATTGCATCCCGAGCTTTTCCGGATCTACGCCAAGCGTCATTTGAACACGGAAAAATATGAAGCTATCATCTGGCTCACAGGCTGCACACACGTTGTAAGTGTTTTTGCGGGCAATACATGCCTGACCGAGGTAGTGAGCACGCCGGGGCAAATGCTTCCCTCACGGGGCCTCATCGAACGTTTCCAATTTCGCGGCCCTCGAACTCACAAATGCACCTTGAGCCGCGGCGTCAGTTATATGACCGATTTTCAGGTCGAGAAGATGAGCCCTAATCTGTACCGGCAAAGCCACACCGATCTTGAACGCTTCGCTCGAAATCGCGGTGTGTTCGTGAAGTTCCCCGAACTGGAAGTGGATAAACTTCAACCATTCTGCTACGTTGACTTCGAAGCGAGACGGACCGAACTGCACATTCACACGTTCGCCGCCTACCCTGAACAGGTGACGATGATAAAGACTCAATCGTTGTTCGATTTCCAGCAATAGCAAAAACGCATCGCGCGGTCGCGGCTAAGGCTCAGGCTTCAAAGCCATAGGCCTTCAGGACAGATTTGACCCGACGGAACCTCGGCCTGAGTAGTCTGAACCACTTGGAAGACGTATATTCCCGAGCGTGAACACATAGTAATTGCTGCAGATTCGAGCTTCCCTTGAGAAAGTCCCGGTAGATGCGCAATCCATAGGGCAACGCAAAGACTCTCATAGGATAAGGCGTCGAACTCCAGACAACATTGAGCAAACCGGTCCAGCCGATGACATCGTAGATGCTCGTTCTTTTCACTCCTTTGACCATAACCCTGAACTCCTTTCCAACCTGCTACCAATAACACCCCACCTCGAATATATACCGCAACCGCAACTTTTCCTGTGGCCTCCTCAAAGCAGCCGCTTGACGGCACCCATTCCTAAGATGGTATCCTGATCGCTAAACATATCATCGAATGTGATGGACGTCAAGGCAAATCTTTTAAAAACAGGAACACCAAGAAGAATTTTTTTTTCGATCTTCTTAAAGCAGGAGGTGTCTATCAGGTCATCAGGAAACCAGGTAGTCGGTATCAGGTCATCAGGATATCAGGGAACCGGTTATCAGGCCCCTAAGCCCCTGATGGCCTGCTAACCTGATCTCCTGCATCCTGATCCTCTGATGTCCCGATACACTTTTTCAGGCCTCAGTTATTCTGCAACTGGACATTTTGCTGTAAGACGCTGAGCTTGGCGCGTATCTCCTCAGACATCTTGCTGTTCGGGAAATTATTGATAATCTGCTGACCGACGTCCAGAGCGCTTACCCATTGCTTTTCAGTAACCGCCAGGGCGAATTGCACACCGAGGTTGTGAAGTTTGGTACGAAAGACATCTCGGGCAGCCTCCTGAAGGGCAAGGGCCTCGTTGGGAGTCAGATAGAAATCGAGCTCTTTGAGAATATCCAGGCTCCGATCCGTCTGCTGACGCTTCACGGCCTCATCCCAGGCGGCGAGCAGCGCTTTCTTGCGCTGCTGCTTCTTTTCAATCAGCGACTGCCTCAGAGCTTTCGCCCGCTCGCTTTCGGGATGAGCCTTGATCAGGCTTTCGATCTGGGCGCTTGCACTGGCCCAGTGGCGATCATCGAGAAGCTTCTCGATATGAGTCGCAACCTGCTCGAATCGCTCGTGGTCGGTCGAATCGTGATAATGTTCGGCCTGAGACCGCAACTGCTCGGCGAGGTCGGCGTATTCCGGGCGCTGTGCAATCTGCTCGATTAACTCATCGGCCCCCTCAAAATCTTTCTCCTGGAGTCTGTCGAAGACGGCCTCTCGCAGGGACTGCTGATCCGCATCGCGGAATACTATCGCCTTGGCCGTTTCGCTGACCCGCGTCATCTGATTGATCTTCGTCAATTCGGCGCTGATTTTTTCCAGAGCGCCGGTAACTTCTTCAAGCTTGGCGTGAGTTTCTCCCAGTGTATTGAGCGCCCTGGAAACACGCGAAACAAGCGTCAGCAGCGCAAGAAGAAATACCAGAGCGCCAAGCATCAGGATAAGCTGCCCCAGCATGCTGCCTTCGGTATCATCGAAAAAGCCGGTAAAAATCGTCAGAGCGCCCACAGCCGCCAAAATGACGAAGATGAGCAAAGCATGCCATTTATATTTGTGCAAAAAACTATCGCTTTCGGTAACCATGGCTCACCTCTTGAAAAATGACTTACCACAGCATGTTTCTACCCTTTTATATTACAAAAAACCGCCTTTGTTGTCAATGGCCGGCCCTGTTGCGTAATTGGAATAGTCAGATTAAGGAAATTGCCTATTTTTCTTTGCGCCAAGAACGGTTTTTATTCTGGTGTTGGCGCAAGAAACTACTGAGTTCCGAAGACGCTGACAGAGAGCTTATGGCCGCGGGCCTGCTCAAATAATAGTTGTTATAGAACTGAAGAACGAAAGGAGGACTTAAAATGGGTTTAAGTCTCACCAAGACACCGCTTAGAGTGTACATTATTCGCATCTGCAGCGCCGCGACAGCGGTTCTGTTTCAATTGTCGAGCGTCGCCACAGCGGAAGAAGCTAATCTGACGCCCGTCGCGGATACCTTTATCAACAGCGGCATGCCTGACAACAATGCCGGAGCAACCAACTGGTTCAGCGTCGGCAGAGACGGTATCGGCGGGGTGCGGCGCGGCTTGTTAAGGTTCGATCTCAGTTCCATACCGGCCGGCTCGACCGTTACGGCAGCTTCGCTTGAGTTGACCGTGGCCAGGGTTCCCGGCATAAATCCCGCCGATTCAACGTTCGATCTTTTTCGCCTGGAGGCAAGCTGGAACGAGGGGGACAAAAGCGGCAACAACGGCTTCACCGCATCCGACGGGGAGTCGAACTGGAACGACCGAATGCAGGGATCGGCAAGCTGGACCACGCCCGGCGCCGCAGACGATGCTCTCGACAGCGCCAGCGCCTCGGCCCAGGTTACGTCGGCGCGCAACGCGAGCTACACCTGGAACGGTCCGGGACTGACCGAGGACGTGCAGTTCTGGGTTGACAACTCAGCACAGAATTTCGGCTGGCTTATGAGGTCACGCGCAGAAGGCACCAGTCGCTCCGTGCGAGGCTTCGCCTCTCGCGAAAACAGCGCTAACGCCGGCACGCTGAGCATCACCTATACGCCTCCATCTCCACCAGATATGCCCGTTTCGGTTTCGATCACGGCTCCCAACGACGGCGAAACATTCGTCTCACCGGCAAGCGTGACGATCCGTGCGACGGTCAGCGACGGGACGGCAACAAGCGTGGAATTCCTCGACGGCAACACCTCGCTCGGCGCCGACAGCACGGCGCCTTACACTCTGACCGCTACGCTACATGCGGGCACACATTCTTTGACTGTGGAAGCGGCGGACGATGGGGGCGATACCACTGCATCTGATCCGGTAACCATCATGGTCACAACAGAGGTCATCGAGGATCCCGTTGCCGAACCGATCACCAAAGGAGATATAGCAATCGAGTTGCAGCCGGTTGTCGACGGCCTCGTCGCCCCGCTGGGCCTGGCGGTACCGGACGACGGCAGCGGGCGAATGTTCGTCTACGATCAGGCGGGACAGGTGCGGGTTGTAACCGATGCAAATGGAATGCTGCCTGCGCCGCTGCTGGATGTCACCGACCGACTGGTCTCTCTGGGCAGATACGATGAACGCGGCCTGCTGGGCCTGGCGACGCACCCAAATTTCGGGCAGTCTCCGTGGATTTACACATATACCTCCGAACCCGTCGGGCCTGAGGCTGATTTCGTCAACGTGATGCCCGAAGGAGCGATGAACAACCACCAGTCCGTGATCGCCGAATGGCGGATCGATCCGAACGACCCTAACCTGGTCGATCCGAACAGCCGAAGAGAACTGCTCCGCATCGACCAGCCCCAAAGCAATCACAACGGCGGCACGCTGCGATTCGGACCCGATGGATTTCTGTATATCTCGCTCGGTGACGGCGGAGCGGCGGACGACGTCGCGGACGGCCACGTCGAGGGCGGAAACGCTCAAAGCCTCCAGAGAATCTACGGCACTCTCTTGCGCATCGACGTAGAGGGAAATGATTCGGCTAACGGCCAATATGGTATACCGGACGACAATCCCTTCGTGAATGAGGACGGTCTCGACGAGATTTACGCCTACGGCCTGCGAAATCCCTACACCTACAGTTTCGATACGCTGACCGGCGATCTGTATCTGGGAGACGCCGGACAGAACAATATCGAGGAAGTGGATATCATCGTCAGCGGCGGCAACTACGGCTGGAACCATAAGGAAGGCAGCTTCTGGTTCGATTCGGTTACAGAAAACATCGGTCAGGTCGTAACCGGCCCGGTTCGCCCTGCGCCGGACGAGCTTATCGATCCTATCGCCGAATACGACCACGATGAAGGCAGCGTCGTAGTCGCCGGCTACGTCTACCGAGGCGAAGGCGTCCCGGCCTTGCAGGATCGCTTCGTCTTCGGCGATTGGGGCTCTTTCGCCGCACCAAGCGCCCGATTGTTCACCCTCGACCCCAACTCCGTCATCGAGGAATTGCGGATCGGACTGGTGGATCGGCCAACCGGCTTCTGGCTGCGAGGCTTCGGCCTGGGCGCCGATGGCGAACTATACGTCTTCGGATCGACCGTACTCGGCCCTTCGGGCGATACCGGAGAAATGCTTAAGGTCGTTACCGATCTTCCGCTCACCTTTATTCGAGACAACCTGGTTTCGGACCTGCCGGACCTCGCCGAACGGATCGACCCGAATCTCGTCGGCCCCTGGGGTATAGCCGCTGATCCCAACAGCTTGATTTGGGTTGCGAGCAACGGCGCCGGCCTGGCGACTGCTTACGAGCCGAATGGCGCGCCTCTGGATGGCGAAGTGATAATGCCGACCGCCGCCGGCAGTATGCTCGCCGCCGCTCCGACCGGCGTCGTCGTCAACACCACGAGTGATTTCCCCGTCGAGCCCAACCTTCCGGCCGAATTGATCTTCGCGACCGAAGACGGCACGATCGTCGGCTTCAACAGCGCGGCCGACATGCTCCTGAACGCGGACTTCTCAGCCACCGGAGCAGTCTATACAGGCATCACGATGGGCGCCACCGCCGACAGCAACAACCTTTACGCGGCCAACTTCAGCGCCGGCGCGGTGGAGGTCTTCGACGCCAACTTCAATCCCGTAACGCTCGACGGAGCTTTTTCCGATCCGAATCTGCCGGCGGGATATTCGCCTTTCAATATACGCAACATCGGCGGATCGCTCTACGTCACATACGCCCTGCAGGACGCCGCGACGCCGGAGCCCGTGCCGGGAGCGGGCAACGGTTACGTGAACGTCTTCGACACCAGCGGCAATCTGCTCAGAAGATTTGCGACTGAAGGCCCGCTCGATGCGCCCTGGGGCATCGCAATGGCGCCCGGCGGTTTCGGCGGTTACGGCGGAGCGGTGCTCATAGGCAACTTCGGCGACGGTCTAATCAACGTCTTCGACCCGAGCACCGGCGAGCTGCTCGGAGCGCTCGAGGATGATTCCGGCAACATAATTACGATAGACGGCCTTCGCGGCCTGGAATTCGGCAAGAAAGCCGATAGCCGCAAGCTTTACTTTACTGCGGCCACTACCGGCGCCGAAAGCCGCGGCTTGTTCGGCACTATCGTCTCGACACCGCCACAGTAGCAGGAAGGACAAAAAAACTGATCCACACCGAAGCAACGCAACGGACCCGGACTTACTTAACATAGGTGCCCGGCGCCCGCCGGGCACCTGCCGTTGCTTCGGACCAGAAGATGCACCGATAGATTTACCTCGACGCACCGAAATCCTCAGGATGCTGGATGGACAGTCCCCGCCCTGCCTTTTTACCAACCAAGAACTCGGGGATTGATCCTCAGCGCGATGTCATCCTCTGTGTCAACTCGACCGGAGTCGCGATGTTAATCGGGACGAAGTGGAGAGATCCTGCTGCGACCGGCCAAGAAATCTGGCTCATTGGCCAGATCCCTCGACTTCGCTCGGGATGACGTTACGAGACTGGGGATGACGTTACGAAACTCGGGATAATGTCAAAAACTGTATTTGACTTGATTGTTTGTCGAAAGATGCTTATCGTTGTCATTCCTTTTGAGTATGTATCATCGGAATATAACGAATCAGATGACAGGGATTCAAGTTATGGAGCCGAAGTGGCTGGATTGGGCGAAGCGGTTGCAGGCGATTGCGCAGAACGGGCTGACGTTTGCCGAGGGACATTTTGACATCGATCGCTACGAGCAGGTGCAGCAAATCGCGGCCGAGATACTCGCGGATAAGACCGACGCAAATCTTGAAGACGTGCTCGATCTGTTCGTCAGGGAGAAGGATTACGCGACGCCCAAGGTGGACGTTCGCGGGGCGGCGTTTCGGGATGGCAGGATTCTGCTCGTGAAAGAGACCTCCGACGGCTTATGGGCTCTGCCGGGTGGATGGGCCGACGTGGGAGAAAGTCCGTCGGAGAGCGTCGAGCGCGAAGTTTGGGAGGAGTCCGGATTCAGGGTCAAGGCGAATCGCCTCGCGGCCGTTTACGATCGGAGCAAACATCCGCATAAGCCGCTGATGCACTATCATGTATACAAGCTGTTCTTTATCTGCGAGATCACGGGTGGAGAGCCGACGACAAGCAGCGAGACTGAGCAAGTTGAGTTCTTCGGTCAAGACGATCTGCCGGAACTGTCGATTACCAAAACGCTGCCGGAGCAAATCGCGAAAATGTTCGAGTACTGTCGGCGGCCCGAATTGCCGGTTGACTTCGATTGAGCACTGCTTGTAGTCCGTAGGGTGGGGCTTGCCCCACCATTATAATTTCTCTTAACGAGCACGGTGGGGCAAGCCTCACCCTACGAAAGCTCAGAACACTGACTCACCTGTATATCCGGCCTCGATGCAGAGCTGGATGATGTCGCGAACCAGCGGAGCGGCGTCTCGCGATCCGAGCTGGCCGCCCTCGACTATAACGGCAATTGCGATTTTGTCGCCGTCGTTGTCGGCGACGAAGGCCGCGGACCAGGCGTGGAAAGGGCTTTCTGTCGAGCCGGTCTTGCCGTAGATATCTACACCCTCAGCAGCGAAAATATCTAAAAGCGGCTCGAACTGCGTGAATGCAGTTCCGCCGCTCTCGTTGACCACGGCGTGCATTCCGTCGCGTACGACGGCGAGAGTCGCGGGCGAGATGCCCAGATCGACGCCGGCAGAATGTTTGGAATCGCCGAACAGCCGCGGCAGCTTGAACACCCCGCCCCGGGCAATGGTCGCCACCGAGTTAGCCACCTGCAGGGGCGTGGCGCGGAGGTTTCCCTGGCCTATGCCGAAATATCTTCTTTCAGTTTCGTTCAGAGGCGGCATCTCATCGAAAGGCAGCGCCTGGTTGCCGACGCTTATGCTCGATATTTCGCCGGTCGCCTGGAGGAAATTGCGGCGAAGATCGGCCCCGTTGGCATCCGCAATTGAATACGGCGTGGAAAGCGCGCGCTGGCCGTAGCCGAAGCGGAATAGCCATTGCTGCAAAGTGTTGGGATCGATTCTATCGGCCAGATGCGAAAAGTAGATGTTGCAACTGCCCTTGACGGCGTTGCGGGCTTTATTTTCCCACAACCAACTGTGCGCCCCCCCTTTTTTGACTATCAGGCAGTTCGGCCAGCTCGGCGGCGCCGGCTCGGGCGGGCACTCGATGACGTCTTCCGGGCCGATCACGCCTTCTTGGAGCCCTGCAATGAGGATCAACGGCTTGACGATCGAGCCGGGCGGATATTGCTTGTTGATCGCGCGGTTTATCATCGGCTTGTTGGGATCTGAAATCAGGTCGCCATACTCGTATCTGACAAGATTCAAGTCGTAAACGGGCAGGGAAACCAACGAGAGAATATCACTGCTCTCTACGTCGATAACCACCGCTGAGACTGCGGGTCGGCCGAGATTCGGATCGTACTGATAGTGCGACAGATAATACTCGATGTCTTTCTGGAGCTCGATGTCAAGTGTCAGCCGGATGTCTTTGCCGAATTTGGTTTCGATCTCGCTTTGCAACTGACCGTCTATGTCTTTGACTACTTCCCCCCGCCTGCCTCGAAGTATAGCCTCACAGACGTACTCGACACCCGGCCCTCTGCCGCACACCTCTCCGGCCAGATAGCTCGCCAGTCTTTCCCTGGCGAAAAATTCTTCGTCGCTGGGCTGCGTTGCCTTGCCTACCCAGCCTATCGTCTGGGCGGCGACAGAGCGATAGGGGTATAATCTATTCTCTGTCGACAGAATCCGGACGCCCTCGGTGTCCATGAATTCGAACTGAGCGGCAAAGATGTCGGCGTCGGTTTTCAGCTCCAGCAGCGGCCTGCGTTCATGCATTTCGGCTATATCAACCTCGTTGATAAGCTTTAATCGCTCGTTCGGGTCGGATATCTTGTTCTCGAACTCAGCTATCGCCCTGGAAGGCGGGACGCTCAGTATGCTGTCGTAATCGTCGAGGATTTCGGAATCGGGAAATGCCTTGCGCCAAGCCTGAAATATCCGCAGAGTCCAAATCTCATCATTAATCCTCTGTATGTCCTCCTCGATGACCCATGGCTCGACGGCTTTGAATTGGGCGCACTTGTCGATTATGTTTCGGATGTCCTCGATCTTCCCACGGATCTTCTCATCCGCTTTTGCCACGGCGGTTTCCGGCTCGTCCTGCTCGGCGGCTCTGAGAAGCATGATCTTGCGAACTCGCTGGTCTTTGTAACGGCTAAGCTCGTAGTCGATGTGGATCCGGAACCGGGCCTGGTCCATAGCGAGAACTCTGCCGTCTCTGTCGAGTATCTTTCCCCTTAAGGTTTTGAATTGCTCGGACTGTCCCCTTCGGCTCTTAAGTTCGGCGATTTCGTTTCGGACCGAAGACGCAGTCAGTAATTGCATCTGGGCCAGACGCACCAGGTAAACCGCCAGCAACAGCAGGCTGAAAGCAACAAATATTTTGATCCGCTTTTCGTACATTTTTCAGAGGTCCGCATGCGCTAAAGCCCGTCCTGCCCCACTATCATTCCTGCGAAGGCAGGAATGACAATCCAGCAGACACTAACGCCTGCGCGAACGGTCTATCTTCATGTTCATACACCACGCAACCGGCGGGAACAGGAACGGCCCCACTATACCCGAAAAAAGGGCAGTGCTCAACAGACTCCAAAAGAGTTTCGCTGAAATCGGCTCGCGCGCCAGCAGATTAGCAGCCACGCCGGTCAAAAACACAACAATGAAGATTGTGAACGCCTGATGGGATTTTCTTCTTATGGTTATGACACGACGCAAATAAGCCAGTAATGTTCCGACAACACCAAAACCGATCATGTGCGCTCCCATCGGCGTCGGAGAGCCGATAAGATCGGCCGCAAAGCCTATGGAGAAAGAAGTAATTATCGCGTCAGTCGTGTTGCAGTATACAGCGAAGAACACCAGGACAATCAACAGCAGATCGGGCCTGGTATGCCAGCGCGCGAATACACCCTTCTGCAAGACAGCAAGGACGAGAATTAGAACTGCAAAGCGAAACCATCGCATCTGGCGTCCTCGGTCGGCTCGAATCCGGCTATTCTTGCGGCTTGTTTATAATAACGGCTACGTCCACCAGTTTGTCGAGATCACAAGCGGGCTCAACGATTATGTCCCATATAAGGGGATTCTTGCGGCTCTCAACGCATTGAGCAACCGACCCTATTATGACCGGAGCATCGAGGAACCTGGTCCCGACATCGCTGGCGAAGACAACGTCACCGACTTTGATATTTTTATCGGTTGAGACGAGGGGAATGGTGGCCGCGCCGTCACCGTTACCCACCAGCAACCTCGGACCATCGAGCTCGCTGACCTTCACCGGGATTTTTGATTCCGGGTCCGTGAACAGTCTGACATGCGCGGTACCCGCGGATGCGTCCGATATTCTCCCGATTATACAGTTATTATTGAGCACGTATTGCCCCTTCACAACAACAGCGTCCCTGCTGTATTCGATCGTCAGCTCCTTGCGAGCGCCCTCGACATAGGCCCCGATGACTTTGGCCAGCGCAAAATCAGTGCCTTCCCATACGTAATCATTGTAAAGGCCGTAGAGCTTATTAAACCTCTCGCGCTGTTGTCCGAGCGCGGCTTCGAGGTTGCTGATGTGGTTTTGCAGTTTCTCGTACTCCCTTCGAGGGACGCTGTCATGGAGCGTTTGTTCGCTGCTGGCGGCAAGTGCGAAATCTCGTCCGAGGCTAAGCGGCCAGCGGAAAATACGCTCGAAGCCAAGCTGCATCTTACTGGTAAGTCGGCGCGGGGCAAACAGCAGAATCAATCCGCCCAGCATGCACCACGTAAATAACATCCGCCTGGAGACTCTCGTATGCCTGCTTACCACCGGTCATTCCCATCCATATTCGTTGTGGTCCATGGTATCTTTCCACAACTCCAGATTCTGGAGGTAAACACTGGTTCCGCGAGCAACGCTGCTGAGTGGATCCTCGACAGTCGTCACGTTGAGGCCGGTTGCGTTTGCCAGGATCGTGTCCATTCCCCGCAGCAGCGAGCCGCCGCCGCAGAGGTGGATGCCGTTGTCGATCAGGTCCGCCGCCAGCTCCGGCTCGGCTTTTTCCAGCGTTTGAGTAACGGTCTCGATAATTGTGGCTATAGGATCGTGCAGCGACTCTCGAATTTCCTCGCTCGTGATTACGATCTTCCTCGGCAGGCCCGAGATAGTGTCCCTGCCGGCTATCTCCATCGTCAACTCTTCTTCCAGCGGAGCGGCAGAACCCACCTGTATCTTCACTCTTTCCGCTCTTGCCTCACCAATAAGCAGATTATAGGTCTTTTTGAGGTGATTGATAACCGCTTCGTCCATATCGTCGCCGCCGATACGAATCGATTCGGAAGTGGCGATATCGGCCAGGCTCATAATGGCCACCTCCGTGGTGCCGCCGCCGATATCGACGATCATCGAAGCAGTCGGGTCAGTGATGGGAAGCCCGGCGCCGATTCCCGCCGCCATAGGCTCGTCGACAAGATAAACCCGGCGAGCACCGGCACGCTCGGCGCTATCGATCACCGCCCTGCGCTCGACGGCGGTTATGCCGCTGGGAACCGCGATGACGACGCGGGGCCTGACCAGTCCGCCGCGACCGTGGACCTTGCGGATGAAGTAACCGAGCATCGCTTCGGTGATCTCGAAATCGCTGATTACGCCGTCTTTGAGAGGCCTGATTGCACTGATTGAGCCGGGGGTCTTACCCAGCATTTCGCGCGCGACGAGACCGACGGCTTCGCCGTTATTGAGGACGATATTGGTGCCTTTGCGAACGGCAACAACTGAGGGTTCGTTGAGGACGATGCCTTTGTCGCGAACACAGACCAGCGTGGTACAAGTGCCCAGGTCGATACCCATATCCATGCTGAACCAACCAAGGACTGTGTCCAGTAGCACGTGCGACTCCTTTCATATATTTGGTTTCAACCCGCCCAACCATGACGAACATACGGACGGTGAGCGACTCTCACTCTTATATAATTACAGAGAACTGCGTTGTCAACAACGATTTGGCTACTGAATTTTAAAAAGTGTCTCGTATTGCGTGTAACATTGATAAGCCACAAACCCCGCGGTAGCCAGAACCGCAACCAATGCAACGGCAAGAATTGCTGTATAAAGATTATCGGGCACACTTACTTTTTTACCACGGCTCTGCATTGCAGGACTCATATATCAACCCCGTATAACAAGGATAATTGCATTTGTTTACAGATTAGTTTGTACGACATCGCCGGATTTGGGTTTGTTTTGCGGTCCATCTTGTAAAAGTTCGAGCCACCCGAGCGATTTTTCAGGCTCGACGTCAAGAACTACTACATCGCATATAAACGTGTCGTCGCGAACAACATGAAATCTCATGCCTTCCTCGACACCGTCGGCGGCGCCGATAGAAAGCTCGGCAATATTATTTTTCAGATCTACCGAGGTCAAAACACCCTCAAGGTCGATATCCGTCGCCGGCGGAGCTACACGAGCCGTTTCTCTCATCGTGGTAACCGGTTCGGGTTCACCAGTGACCTTGCCGTACTGTCTCAGGAACTTATCCAGCTTTTCCTGCAATGCCGTCTTTTCCTCGATCAATCCTTTGACTTTAGTCTCCAACTCATCCACGATCGCCAACTTCTCGTTGAGAGCAGTCGTAACATCGTCGAGTCGCTTGTTCAGCCTTGTCCGCTCGGCTTTGAGCTGCTCTTCGGCATCGAGAGCGGCCATCCGCAGTTCGTCGTTTCGCTGGACTGTTTTGGAATAATCAGCGAGAATAGCCTCGTAGTTTTCCTTCCTCTGGCGGGCTTCGTCACGGGCTGTGATTGCCTCTCTGAGTCGGCCCTGCAGGTCGGTGATCTGTGCCTGGAGTGATGTAATTTCAGCGTTGAGCCTGGTTCTCTCCTCATCCATCTTCGCCTTGAGAGCGTTCAAATCTTCCCTCGCCTGGTCCCTCTGACGCATGGCTGCCTGCGCCGAATTGTGTTGGTTTTCCCACATTTCCTTGTAGTTATTAGCACTGGCGACGTAAGTGACTACGATACCGCAGAGGAAGATCGAAGCGACCGTCAGCAGGACTATTAACACTTTGGTTAGCGTGCTCAAAACAAGCTCCTTTCAGTAAATCTGTGCCTTCTTCTCAACAACCCTTGCCTCAAGAAAGGGCCTTATTACACATACGACGGGGCGCCACGAACAGTTTCACTTGATGCACCAGTTTTTGGACACAAATCCAGACATACGTGTATCCTCTTATTTTAAGCTTAAAACTCGGAAAGGTCAAGCCAATTCTGGCAAATAGCCCAAATTAAAATGGTGCATAATGAGTTGGCCGTACTACGTCTGATAAAATGTCAATCTGGAGTACGCTTATGTCGTACCGCACAGCAGAACCGCCTCGGCGGCGGCAATACGCACGGATTTCGACTCGTCCTCCATAAGCTTGGGCAGATATTTTGTCAGCGCCGGCGTGCAGATTCGCCCGATTGCCATCGCCGCCAGCACTTTCGTCCTCTCGATAGCACGTTCATCCAGTTCCGCGAGCAAATCCTCCTCGAAAACATCAAGCACCTCCGATTCACCGGATGTGTCGCCCAGCTTTCCGAGTTGCTCGGCGGCGGCCAGACGGACCTCCAAGAGGTCGTCGTCCAGCTTGGTGATAAGGATTTCTCTGGTTTTCGGGGTCCCAAGAACACCCATCGCCCTTACGCCGATCATCCTGTCCTCGGAGTAACCGTAGACCATTGCCCAGAGTTTTTTCAAAACCGCACGATCTCCCAACCTGGCTCTGGATTCAAGAGCCTGAAATCTGACTTTATCAACGGAAGCTCGGTCGCGTTGCACCTTTTTGAGAAGCTCGATCGATTTCGGATCATCAATTCTGCCGAGCAGGAACGCCGCATTGGCTCTGACCGTCTGATCGCTGCTGAACAACGCTTTGCGAACGACCTCGTAATACTCGGTGTCACCGAGCCGGCCCATCGCATAAGAAGCGGCGATGACTACGTTGTGGTCGGGGTCTCTCAAAGCCAGACTGACCGAGTTTCGCGCAATGGAATACTCCAGGTCACCCACCGCCACCGCCACCGCAAATCTGACCGGCATCGATGGATCTGTCAGGAGGCGCTGAACCGTCGGCATCAATCGGTCCCGCCGGGTTGCAGCAACCGCTTCGATAGCATGAACTCTTATCAGCGGCTCGGGGTCGGTCAGGCCGTCACGGAGAATCTTGTAGGCACGGACCTGTTGGGAATCGGAAACGTCCGGCCCGTAGTCCGTTATTGCCGGTACCGGCGGTATGTTGCAGCCGACGACGAAAGTCCCGAGGCATGAAAGAAGAACAGATCTGCAAACGAGTCTTATTTCACGTTTGCTCTGCTTCAAGTCAACTTTGCCCGGCAGATTTCTCATGCGACCTCTTTGACGAACGTTTCTTCCATCTTTCTGTTCTGAATAACTTCACCGTAAGCAGTCCTATTATGAGCAAAATGACACTTAGTTCACAAGAAAAATCCAGCCACTCGCCGTATCTGCTGAAAAAACTCCTTCGGGTATCTATCGGTATTCTATCCGTGAACCATCCGTCCATACCGGTCCGTGACATCGCCCCGGTCGGCAGAGTGCCCTGCAGGTATCCGTCTCGTATCCGCCCGGCGCTGTCGATCAGGCAGCTTATGCCTGTATTAACGCTTCGAAGTACGGCGAGTCTGTTCTCTACCGCCCGGAAAGCACTAACCGCCGCATGCTGCGTGAGCTCCGTGCTCGGCCGGACCTTCTCATCGGTGAACCGCACAAACCAGCCATCGTTACTGATATTGACGAGCCAGTCGAGATTTTTTTCGCCCTTCTCATTAAGAGCGAATTTTCTGGCGATCTCAGGAACAGTGCCCTCATAACAGATTATCACGCCGAACCTGTAGTCCTGCATCTGCTCGCGCCCGTTGTCGCCGCCCATTTCGAAGACCGTATAGTTCGTGCCGTAATCGAGCGAGTAATCGAAATTATAGGGTATGAACTTGACCTTCATCAGCAGCTCGTAGAACCAGGACAGAGTTCTCCGCAGCGGCAAGACTTCTCCGAACGGCACGAGATGAATTTTGTCGTACCTTTTGTCGCCCTTGCGCCCCTCGGGAGTGTAGAAGAACGCGGAGTTGAACCGGGCGAGATAACGCTCCGAGTCACGCCGGCGAATCTCGGCGCCATAGGCGCCCACCAGCAAATAAGCGTTATGCTCCGCATGTTCTCGAAGTCTTCTGTCAAATTCTATGCTTTCTTCCGGCGACGTCAGATAGGGCCAGATATCGGTGTCGAGCATAGCCTGCACCATTGTCTCGGGCCAGACTATCAGCTCGGCCCCGGCCTCGCTGGCCGCCCTGCTGTGCTCCATCAAATCATTGAACAGCTTGTCGCCCGACTCGAACGTCTTCTTGACCGACTGAGGCACGTTCGATTGCAGCGAAGCCGCCATAGGCCCCGGCTCGATGCAGTGCTCTTCCTGCCCTATCCTCCATCGCCCGTAAACGATGCTCGCTATCACCGCCGCGCCGACTATCCCGGCCTTCAAAAGATTGCGACGCTGGAACAGATTCACCCAGAATCGAGCATCGAGGATCAACTCGGCAATCAGGCCGTTGACCATCGCGATCAGGAACGATACACCGCCGGCGCCGAATATATCGGCGATTTGAATGATCGTGGTGTTCTCATACTGGCTGTGCGCCAAAAATCGCCAGAAGAACCCACCCAGGAAAAGCCCCTGCATCCGCTCGATTCCTACAATTAGCACCGCCGCCGCAAAAAAAAGAGGAATTCGCTTCTCCCGGCAGAAACGAAGACAAACCGCCAGCACCGGCCAGAGCAGGCCCGTATACAGACATATCGTAATCCCGCCGGCGATCGTCACCGGGAATATCCAGTAGAGATTTCCGGCCCAGTAGAAACATGCAATTACGTACGCTACCAGAAACAGACGCCGCGGCTTATCCTGCCGGCAGCAGGCGATAATAAACGGCACATAAGCAACCCAGGCCAGAAACCCCAGGTCTATCGGCGCCTGAATAACCGTCAAAACAGCCGCACTGGCAAGAATCAACGCACCAGGCAAAACTAGAGGACGAACAACGGAGGACTGATCGCCCCATTTCCCCTTCCCGTCCTCCGCCCTCTGTCGTCCGACCTTCTTCAAACGCTAATCCCCTCCAAAGCCGTCGCCATTTCCTGCGGGCTGTATTGCTTCTCGGCGTCCATTCGCACCGCAAACTGGCTCGCAAAATACTTTAACAACGTCTTGTCTGCGACGATTTCCGCGGGAGTTCGCCCAATATCACGCGACAGCCGCTTGACTTCCTCTAACTCATCAGCTTTGAAAAACAGGCCGTCTTGCCCCCTGCTCTTTAATTCAGTAAGCCTTTCCCTCGATCTATCGACATATTGCTCGGATATTTCGATGCCAACATAATTCCTTCCCATAGAACACGCCGCCGCAGCGGTAGTACCCGACCCGCTGAAGGGATCGAGCACGCAGTCACCCCGATTGGAACTGGCGGCGATAATTCTTTTGAGCAGGCTTTCCGGCATTTGACAGGGATGCCAACGCTCGCGCTCCCTGAACGTGCCGCAGACTCGCGAATCCTGGTTCCAGACATCGTCCGGCATTTTTCCCAATGGATTGGCTCGCCTGTCGTTATAGAGCAACTGACGATCCGAGGGGACGCGAACGGCGCGGTCGTTGAAAGTAAATTCCTTCTGATCGTTAGCAAAATAAAAAATATGCGTGTGTGCTCGTGCGAATTTGCTCTTGGTCTGCTGCCCGAACGTGTAATACCATATAATCCAGTTGCGCATGAACAGGCCGAGTTCGTCTGCTATGATCTTCACATTCGCGGCATACTCATCACCTATGGCAATATAGAACGATCCGTGCGGCTTAAGCACACTCTTGCAAACAGTCATCCATTCTTTGGTCCAGGCGATGTAGTTTTTGCTCTTGACCTTGTCGTAGTACTTGTCGTACTTGTAGCCGATGTTAAACGGCGGATCGGCGAAGATAAGATCGACGAAGGGCGCATCGATGCCGCCGAGCACTTCTATACAGTCGCCGCAGATTATCTTGTTGAGAAACTTTTGCATAGCGACATATTAGGGATTTTCGCTCACTTTTCAACCTCAAAAAACTTTATTAACGTTCCAAAGCTGGGAGAGAAAGACGTGTCTTTTACGGGAAGCAACCAGCCCCATCCCGGTAACGGCGACCGGGATGAGGCTGCCACCCTCAGTGGATTCCTATCTGTCAGTCCCAGGGTGGCAGCCTCAAGCCCGGGCCGCCGCGAGCCGGCGGTCCGGGCTTGGGGCTGGCTGCAACGGAAGAGACAAACGATATCTAACTTTGGTGGAGTCAATTACTGAACAATCAGGATCGCCAAACTTTGGGACGATAATAAAAGTTTTCGCATCGGACCTATAATACCCTTCGATTCCATGCTCCAGGCCCTTAAACAAGTTGGCAAGAGCGTTTGCCCCTTATTAAGGTTGAGTCGAGACGGCGTTTCAGGTATAATATTCCTACAATTCAGGGAGGGGGCAAAGCGGCCTAAACGGCGAGCGATCGAGACTTCCACTAATCCAGATGATCCTTTTTGCGGGGAGGGTATCCGATGAAAAAGCAGCTAATCAGATGTTCGGGACGTGCTCTTATCAGTTGGATAGGCCTGACGGCCGTCGTTTGCGTGCCGAGCTTCATCGCCGGTGCAACCTACAGACACAAAGATGCAGCCGCATCCGAGTGGAAAACGGTGCGAATGCGCGTAACCGCATACTGCCCCTGCTCGAAATGCTGCGGCCAATACGCCGACGGCATAACCGCATCCGGCCACAAAATACAGCCCGGCGATGCGTTCGCAGCCGCCGACAGGCGCTACCCCTTCGGCACCGAAATGATCGTCCCCGGCTACAACGACAGCGAAACTGTAAAGGTCCTCGACCGCGGCGGCGCAATAACAAGAAACCGCCTCGACGTATTCTTCCACACCCACCAGCAAGCCCTCGAATGGGGCGTGCAGCACCTCGACGTACAAGTCCGCACTCAATAACGCCGATCACGCACGAGCGCAGTGCGGATGACAATTCCCCCACATTTTCGGAAGAATTATTGTAACGAATTTGCGTTCTTGCACTCTTAATATATATACTGCTAAAGTGTATATGGAAAATCCCGGATGGTCCATGAAACATCGCAAATACCATGTATGTGCCGTCCTTGTCGCCACAGGGCTGTTACTGGTGGGCATTCTGCTGTTTTCTCTGTTCTTAGGCTCCAATGTTGTCTGGCACTGCAGCCCCACTCACCCTCGGGCCGGCGGCTTGGAAGCCTGGGAAAGGGCTATCGCTCCGGCACAACCACCCGAGGAAGTGAACGAAGCTTTCTTTGACAGGTTCATCGTCAGTTCCGACGATGCGAACTACTTCCTCGAATATCCTTCCGGAAATCCTCCGAATAATGTATTTCCCTACGAACTGATTGAAATAAAGCCCGATGAACTCCTCCATATCGCCGGAGGCACATTAACATTCTGCGCCATGGGTGCCGCATATCTCGATGCGAACCAAACGACGGCTGACGAAACGGCATATCATAACTGTGATGGGCTGATGCGGAGCCTCACCGATGAGCAGACCAGAAAGCTTGAGGGCTGTCGAGGGGCCGAGGCCGGCGGAAGTCTACGCCGCAACCCATTTCCTGCTATCCAGTTTGGATTTCACTATCAAGGCATCGAGGACTTAAAGTTTCACAGCCTTAAAGTCTTCGATGCGCGCAGCCGTAAATTGCTATCCGCAGAACACTACCGCAGTGGAAGGGCACGATACCACTATTGGTTCAACACTCACATTCCCCTGTGGCATCGCACGCCGGTCGATTTGGTGCTCGACATCTCATACGGCCCCTCAAAAGTATTTGAATTTGCCCCGCGTGCGGGCGAGGGCTTCAGCGAGGGAAGCTTCGAATGTCGCCTGATCTGTGCGTTCGATGATGTCGATGTGAGCAAATCATACAACAGTGGACGCACTGTTACACATACATTCCGCAAGGCGCAATCGGACAAGGGGGACCTCAAATTCGTCTTTGCGTGTCAACCGGCGGCCAGCCAAATGCCGGTGAGTTTCGAGTTTCTTGACCGAGAGGGCAATATCCTACACAAGATGCCCCATTACGGCTCAAGACTTAAATATCTTCACAGGGTCACGATTAGACGGCCACTGGAAAAAGTCGCTCTCGTCCGGGCGCGCTATCGCACTCAGCGGCAACGTATCGTGATTCACCTGCCCTATATCCACGGCTTGCCGGAAGAGAACAACGCAATTGATGATCTGTTTGACGCATACGTCCCTTATGTAAGTCTCAGCAGCCCCAACCAGGTCGCCCAGTTCTTACGACAAGCCTTACAACTGAAACCAAAGGTCGGCCGTCAGAAGGGGCCGATACCACCTTACAGCATCAACAACAGCATCTTGAACAACAACAAGCGCAGCGTGATTCCATTTCCTGTGGAGTTCAGCTATCTGACGGTGCGCGATATTGCACAGGTTTACGCCGAAGGCGGTGATTTGTACGTCGATGTCGAGAACGAGCGATTGAGCCTGGAATATCCCACATCGTTCAGGGCAAAACTAAGACAATTCTTACGGACGATGGGGCGGAAATAGGGTGTCAAACGGATTGTCCCGCAGACAGACCTTCAGTTGCCGACGGCAAAAAGCGATTGAAATTCTCTCATATTCGGCTTATGATCTCATGCGATGAATGCAGAAATTCGGTACGATGGTTATCTCACGAGGACATGCAATAATGAACAAAAAGACAAATCAACTTAGAGTATCCCTTATCCTTCTCATGGTAATTTTGACAACCTGCTCTGTCGTCAGCGCCCAATCTCCGGCTGCGAAACGGCAGGCCGAGCGGATTCTTGCCGATTGCAATCTTAAAGGCGGCCTTATAGTCCACGTCGGCTGCGGCGACGGCGAGCTTACCGCAGCCCTTGGCGCCAGCGGCCCTTTTCTCGTACATGGTTTGGACTCAAGCCAGAGCAATGTCGAGCGAGCGCGGGATAACCTGCAATCGCTTGGAGTTTACGGGGCGGTCTCGGTGGATAAACTCGACGGCGCCGCCCTGCCGTATATCGACAATCTCGTGAATCTTGTCGTGTCCGAAGACCTCGGGCGAATCTCGATGGACGAAGTGATGCGCGTCCTGTGTCCCGGCGGATCGGCGTACGTTCGAACCAGCGGCAAATGGGAAAGAACCGTCAAATCGCGGCCAAAGGAACTCGACGAGTGGACGCATTACCTGCACGATGCGTCGAACAACGCCGTCTCGCACGATACGGTCGTCGGCCCGCCCCGGCGTATGCAGTGGATCGCCGAGCCGAAATACGGCCGGCATCACGACCGCATGTCCAGCATCTGCGCAGCGGTCTCGGCAAACGGAAGAGTCTTTTCCATCCTCGACGAAGCCACGCGCGCGTCGATTCTGATAGCCCCGGAATGGAAACTGGTAGCACGGGACGCTTTTAACGGCACGCTTCTCTGGAAAAGGTCGATAGACGAGTGGTTCACCCACCTGTGGCCGCTCAAGAGCGGTCCGGCACAGTTGCCGAGGCGCCTGGTCGCAGTCGGCGACAGGGTCTACGTAACGCTGGGCTTCGATGCACCACTTACGGCGCTCGATGCGGCGACCGGTGAAACTATCCGCACGTATGAAGGCACCAGAGCCGCCGAAGAGGTTATCTTCCGTGACGGCGTGCTCTTTGCACTGGTAAACGACGCCGAGGACAAAGGTGATTTTTTCGGCACACAGCGGTTCGGCAAGGGTTACGGCACGACTTTTTGGGACGAAGCGCCCCGAAAAATCGCCGCGATTAACGCCGAGACAGGCGATATCCTTTGGTCTGAAAGGCGGCGTGTCCTGCCGGGCACGCTGGCCGCCGACGGCAAGCGTGTCATCTTCCACGACGGCGACAGAATTGTCTGCTTAAATCCCGGGACGGGCGACGAGAAGTGGCATTCCAAACCGATAGGCCGGGCGGAGAAGATTCTCTCGTTCTACCTGCCGATTCTCGTGCTCTACGACGACGTGGTCCTCTTCTCCGGCGGCGAAACGGCGGGCCTGCAAACCGGCTCATGGTACACAACAGGCAAAGATACCATGACCGCCCTCTCGGCCGATACCGGCGAGGAACTCTGGACGGCCTATCATCCCCCTTCGGGATACAGATCACCCGAGGACCTGCTCGTCGCAGGCGGCCTCGTTTGGACCGGTGAGACAACCAGCGGCAGAGCAGTCGGCGTTTTCACCGGCCGAGATCCCCTGACCGGCCAGACCAAGCGTGAGTTTTCACCCGACGTCAACGTCTACTGGTTCCACCACCGATGCTATCGCGGCAAGGCAACAGACAATTACCTTCTGATGTCACGGACCGGCACAGAATTTCTCGACATCCGCGAAGAGAAATGGCTCCCCCACCACTGGACCCGCGGCGCATGTCTTTACGGCGTCATGCCCGCAAACGGCCTGCTGTACAACCCGCCGCACCCCTGCGCGTGCTATCTGGAGACCAAGCTCTACGGCTATAACGCCCTCGCCCCAGCATCAAAAGGCCCTCGGATTCCAAAACAAATATCAAACTCAGCCCGCCTCCAAAAAGGCCCCGCCTACGGCCATATCTCAAATCTGAGATCTGAAATCAAGAATCCCCAGGACTGGCCCACATACCGGCACGATACCTCCCGCAGCGGCATGGCGAGCAGTCCAATTCCCGCCGACATCGAGCGCGCCTGGGCTTCGACCATCGGCGGCAAGCTCACGAGCCCCGTCATCGCCGCCGGCAGAGTTTTCGTAGTCTCGGTGGACACACACACCATTCATGCAATTGACGCATCCTCGGGCAGGCGGCTCTGGCAATTTACAGCGGGCGGGCGAGTCGATTCGCCGCCGACAATCTATCAGGACCGCGTGCTGTTCGGCTCGGCGGACGGCTGGGTCTACTGTCTCGACGCCTCCGATGGCGCTCTCGCGTGGCGTTTTCTCGCCGCTCCGATGGACCAGCGTCTGACT
Source organism: uncultured Pirellulales bacterium (assembly GCA_964598225.1). GTDB lineage: Bacteria > Planctomycetota > Phycisphaerae > Sedimentisphaerales > Anaerobacaceae > SG8-4. The sequence continues at coordinate 14,792 of CAZRBG010000008.1, read as the reverse complement.
TCGTTCGGACAGGTCGAATCCGTCTGGCCCGTTCACGGCAGCGTCCTCGTTCAGGACGATGTCTTGTATTGCGTGGCAGGCCGGTCAATGTTCCTCGACGGCGGCCTGTACCTCTGGCGGCTCGACCCAAAGACGGGAGAGGCATTGTCGCACACCCTCCTCGACGATCACGACCCGGCAAGCGACGGCGATCTGCACAATTACGTTAGCTGGCTGAACATGCCCGTCGGAATGCCCGACGTACTGTCGAGCGACGGCAGGCTTGTCTACATGCGTTCGCAGCCGTTCGAGACGGACGGTACTCGCCTGCCGTTAGAGAAGATGCCCGCCGCGGCAGATGCCGACAAAGGCGCTCCGCCCGCCACGCAGCGGGCAGAGCACGCGCATCTTTTCAGCCCGACGGGCTTCCTCGACGACGACGCCTGGCACCGCAGCTACTGGATGTACGGCAGCAGATTCGTCAGCGGCTGGTGTGGGTATTTCCTCTCAGGCAAGACCGCCCCGGCGGGAAAGATACTCGCCTTCGATGATTCGAAGGTCTACGGATTCGGCCGTAAGCCCAAGTACTACCGCTGGACAACGCCGATCGAGCACCAGTTGTTCGCCGCTGATAAGCTTTCGGCAGATAAAACTGAAGAAGCACCGAGCGGCAGATCGCTGATAGTCGTGGAGAAATCCAAGAGCCTCAATCCCGCCGGCAAGGCGGTGACGGTCCGGGCGTGGATCAAGTCCGAGAAACCCGGCGGCGTGATATTAGCCAGAGGCGGCAACGCGATGGGCTACGTTCTATATCTCCGAAACGGTCAACCTCGATTTGCCGTCCGCGCCGGCGGAAAAATGGCTTCGGTCACAGCAAAAACAAAGGTCGTCGGAAAGTGGGTACACCTGGCCGGAACGCTCACGAGCAACGGCCAACTCCGTATATACGTTGACGGCAAACTCGCAGGCTCGGCAAAGGGACCGGGACTGCTGGCCGGCGATCCTGCCGAAGCGATGCAAATCGGCGCCGACGACGGCTCGACCGTGGGCGATTACACCGGCGCGTTCGGTTTTAAAGGACTGATCGACGAAGTCAGTGTGTACTATCGTGCGCATAGTGCGGCCGAGATTGCGAAAGGCGCCGCGCCGTACAAAGGCGGTGGGGCAAGCCCCACCCTACGGGCGCTGGACAACGGCAGTCTGGTTCTGTCGTACTCTTTCGACGACGGCAAAGCTGTTGACCAATCCCCCAAGGGCAACCACGGCAAGATCGACGGAGCCGTCGCCGTAACGGGCAGGACCGGCCGCGCGATGAAATTCACCGGCACCGCCGATTCCACGCCCGGATTCGAGGTCAGGCACAACTGGACGAAAGACGTGCCGCTGTTCGCCCGCGCGATGGTCCTGACCGACCGCGCGCTGTTCGTCGCCGGGCCTCCCGATGTAGTCGACGAAGACGAGGCGTTCCGGCGGATTCACGAGCCGCAGACCCAACAAAACCTTGCCGAACAGGCGGCCGCCCTGGAAGGCAAAAAAGGCGCCCTGCTCAAAGTAGTCTCAATCACCGACGGCGACGATCTGGCGCAATACGAACTCGACTATCCTCCCGTCTTCGACGGCATGGCCGCCGCAGCCGGAAAGCTCTACATCAGCACCGTCAACGGGGAGCTACTCTGCTACGAATGACCCTTCGTCATTCCGATCGGAGCGCTCCCATTGTCACTCCGACCGAAGCGCACAATGTCATTCCGACCGAAGTGGAGGAATCTGGGCACGAACGGACAAGGCCACACAATCGCCGGCCGGATTTCTCGGCGGAGCCTGTCCCATTCGACTACGCTCAGGGCAGGCTCTGAACGAAGTCGAATGGGCTCGAAATGACAGTGGGGTACATGGCCTGTCCCCCAAGAAACTGATTGTTCGCCGGCCCTTTTTTGCTTTTCGTTACGCCGTCGTTCGTATATCATAATGAAGCAACGCGAGCGATTTCTTTTATCAGGAGATTGCATGATGAATCGATTTGCCTCAAATAGCAAATGCCTGGTTTTCTGCCTTTATAGTACCTTTGTTCTATTGACAAACGTTCAATGTACAACACTGCCGAAAGAACCGTATAAGGCAGCGCTGTTATATCATCGGGCATTGATAGTCTGGCCACAGCCTGGTCCTTCTGAGTGGGATACATTTCATGTCTCACCAGCTTCGAAAGTCAGCGTGATTGTGTTGGATGACGTAATAAATGGTGCAGATCCCAATGAAAACGTCAAGGAATACCTGGCCATGCCAGAGTCACAAACTGCAATCGGACTTTTCCGGCAAGCAACTCAGTTATCTTCGTGCGATTGGGGACCAATGCACGAATGGAGGAGCGGAATTCACCACCTTTCGGCATCACTGATCCTATTTACTCGCTTCATACGGGTTTATGCACACAATCTTGCCGCCGAGGGAGACTTTCGATCAGCACTTGAAATTTGTATTGCAATACAACAATACGCCAGTCATATAGGTAGTGACACATATTTAATGTTTGCAGTCTCCAGGTCGATCAATCGACGGGCTTTCCGTTCAATCAGACATGTTCTGAGTACTATGCCGACGGATTCCGAAACCCTGACATGGTTAAAAGGGCAGCTTATACCCTCTAACGTGTCGCCGTCTCTCTGTGTCGGGATATTAAAGTCAGATTTTAGTCTGAGTTTACAATATATACGTGATAATCAGGATGTGCCTTTGTCTTCATTACCGTTAGAGGATCTTCCGGAGAGAATTGAAGACCAAAAGGCCAGAGAAGAAATCCTTAAACGTGCGAGTGAACACCACAATAAAGATATGGAATCTGCCCGCAGAATATTAAATAGCGATCTGCCGTACAAACGTACGTATGAGGAACTTCAAGAACTTACAAATGACAATCGTATTCATGAGTGCTACCGGTTAATGGTAATGGACACAGCCAATTTCAATGCATTGACAGTCGCTTTAGAGATATATCTTATCAAGGCAAGAACAGGCAGTATACCGAATGTGCTGCCGGATAACATGCCGAAGGACCCTTTTAGCGGTACGGACTTCGAGTATAAAGTGACGGATGAAGGTTTTGCTCTCCGCTATAGTCATGGCCCATATCCTGAACTTAAGAGCCGGTGGCTCGAATTCAAAGTCCGTGGATAATCCATACTCGTTCAATTCTTGCCATTAACCTCTGCTTCTGTATAATGGCCCCTTTAATCGGGATTTATTAGGGACTGTACAATGGCAAAACTTACCAAACTTGAGGACATCGTATCGCTGTGCAAGCGGCGGGGTTTTATATTTCAATCGAGCGAAATCTACGGCGGGCTGGCGAGCTGCTACGACTACGGCCCGCTCGGCGTCGAGCTTAAAAACAACGTCAAGAAGGCCTGGTGGAAGAGCGTCGTTCAGATGCGCGACGACGTCGTCGGCCTCGATTGCAGCATTCTGATGCACCCGATGGTCTGGAAATCGAGCGGCCACGCGGACAAGTTCGCCGACCTGATCGCAGAGTGCCGAAAGTGCAACACACGGACGCGAGTCGATCATCTACAAGAAGTAGCCTCAGAACAGGCCGAGGAGCATACCGAGCACGTGGATATCGACGCGGTTGCGTCTCAGGCGCAGGATTTGAGTAAAAAGGTCTGTCCCAGTTGCGGCAAGGTTGGTCAGTTCACCGAGCCGATGCCGTTCAAGCTGATGTTCGAGACCCAGATGGGCGCCAACGTCGATGACTCGATGACGATGCACCTGCGGCCGGAGACGGCACAAGGGATTTTTGTCAATTTCAGGAACGTCCTCGATACGACTCGAGTCCGGATACCGTTCGGCATCGCCCAGATCGGCAAGAGTTTTCGTAACGAGGTGACCACCAAGGCATTTATCTTCCGCACGCGTGAGTTCGAGCAGGCGGAACTCGAATTCTTCTGCGAGCCGGGTACGGACGAGCAGTGGTTCGAGCACTGGAAGGAGGCCCGGTTCAACTGGTACCTCGACCTGGGGCTGAAGAAGGAGAACCTGCACTTCCGCGAGCACGATGCCGACGAGCTGGCCCACTACGCCAAGGGCTGCGTGGACGTCGAATACAAATTCCCGTTCGGCTCCGGCGACTGGCAGGAATTGGAGGGCATCGCCAACCGCACTGACTTCGACCTGCGCCAGCATCAGCGCGGCGTGAGAACGCTCAACAAATGGTACGAGGCCAAGGGCGACATGAGCAAGATCCAACTGGCCGACGAGGCCGAGGACTACCTCAAAGGCCCGCTTTCATACTTCGACGATCAGCAGAAGAAACGCTACATCCCCTACGTGATCGAGCCGAGCGCCGGCATCGACCGCAGCGCGCTTGCGTTTCTGGTCGACGCCTACGATGAAGAAGAGGTCCGCGGCGAAACTAGAAACCTGCTGCGCTTCCACCACGCTCTGGCGCCGGTCAAGGCCGCGATTTTTCCGCTGGTCAAGAAAGACGGCATGCCGGAGGTCGCGACGAATATCTACAACGACCTCAAGAAGTATTTCAATTGCTTCTACGATCAGAAAGGCGCCGTGGGCCGGCGCTACCGCCGCCAGGACGAAGCCGGAACCCCGTTCTGCATAACCGTAGACGGCCAGACCCTCGACGACAACACCGTAACCGTCCGCGACCGAGACTCAATGGAGCAGACAAGAGTCTCCACCGACCACTTGCTCGGTCACCTGCGAACAAAACTGGATATGTAAGATATGAGAAAACAATACGACTTTTCAAAAGGTACGCGAGGGAAATTTTACAAAGCCGAGGCCCGTTTACATCTGCCGGTGTATCTGGACTCTGATGTACAGCAATTTGTAGAAAAGATAGCCCGGAAACGGCGGTCGGATGTCTCCCATGTGGTGAACCAGTTGCTTAAATCCGACATGAAACGGGCCAAGGCAATGTAATAAGTGTTGGACATGACACCTGCAATTCATCACGATAGAAGCCAAGAAGCGTTGGTTTCGGTCTCTTTCTCTGGACGAGCGTATGGACATCTTTTGTGAATTCACCGACCTGGCGTTGTCAGTCAATCCCGGCCTGAAGGATCGAAAAGATGCTAAACCGGTTGCGGGACGTAGTCAAGTCCTTTCAGCAAAATGAGAAATGTGCGAAGACAAAAAGCGAGATAGAGGAAACGATAAAGCCAAACGCTGGTTTGTGCGCCATCGGTTCGTAGTGATTGCTCTGGTGGTCGCAGCGGTTCTGGGTTTCATTGTCTTGAAGGCCCTTTTTCTGGATCCCCGGTCGATAGACGAGCAGCTTGCCGCGATTGACGCCGAACTGGCGATTCCGGATGAGGAAAATGCCGCGGTCTATTACAGGCGGTTCTTCGCCGATCCTAACAATGCGGCTATTCTCGATGATCTCTCCCACCACACTCCATCGGCATATCGCAAGCCGTGGAGGGATGACGAATATCCGGAATTGGCCGCCAAGCTCAAGAAGCACCGTGCGTTCATACAAAACCTGCTCGATATTTCTGAAATGCCGAAGGCATGCTTTCCGGTCTATCCAGAAACCAACTCTGACTGGTGGGAAATCACCAAGGACATGCGCAGAGTTCTTTTCGTTCTTTCCTGGGCCGCGGCTAACGATCTTGCCGAAAGGCGCGCCGCAGCCGCTTTCGAGAAATACCAATGTCAGATGAACTTCGCTCGCCAACTCGAGCAACAGCCCGGATACCGCGGGTACTACAGGAATGTAGGCATTGCTATCGAAGCTGTTGCTATGGGGAACATAAGGCGTGCCGTGATGCGGCAGGAGACTACGCCGGAGCAATTGAGATCGCTTGAGAATATCCTGGAAATTCCCATTGACCGAATCGAAGGACACGCCGAAATCGCGGCCAGAGTCGAGCGGCTCATCGAGGAAAAGGAATGGTCGCAATTGCCGTTTATTGAAAAGCTAAAGGAGTGGTGGCTTGGCCCAAAGGCTCGCAGAGAACGCGAACAAAGACAACGTCTGATGCAGTTGCGGCTTGAAGCCACCCGGAGAGCAACACCGGTCCTCATCGCCCTTCGCTTTTACAAAGAAAAAACAGGCGCATGGCCCGAAACACTCGAAGAAATCGAACCGAAGCTGCCGCCGCAGATGCTCATCGACCCGCAGAACAACGGCTCCTTTCTCTACAAACGCGACGGCGACAGTTTTCTCTTCTATAGCAAAGGCCCCAACGGCATCGATGAACACGGCTCTTACAAAAGGCCCGCCGATGACTGGCCCATCTGGCCGCTGGAAATTAGTAAAGTTCCGACAAGAAGTGCCGATAAACAAAAGGAATAACCGGAGATATCGGCATGTCCAGAGATAAGAAACAAGAGGGGGAAGCCGCCGGGACTAAGTGGCAGTCAAAGCGCCTGTGGATAGTTACGCCGGTCATATTGATTGCAGCAATTATGTGCTTGTTCGCCTGGAAAGTACGGCGGATGGATCCTCAGGCGATAGACGAACAGCTCGCCGCGATTGATGCCGAGTTTGCAATCCCAGACTCTGAAAACGCCGCGGCCTTCTACCGGCAATTGTTCCGCAGGACCACAGACCGTGAGGTTGAGCTTAGGCGTAATGTTGGTCGGGGCAGCTATAGAGAGCCCTGGACGGCCGATGAATATCCGGAAGATGCTGCCGTCCTTTACAAGCATCGGGCACTAATACAGCAATGGCTGGGCAACTTGCAGTTCGAGAAGGCCCGTTTCTCCGTTGATCCGCCCTCGCCCCTTGGTTTCTGGCGAGTACAGATGGGAATGCAAGCCGCGAATTTTATTCTCTCTGGGGCCGCGGCCAACGATTTGGCCGAAGGTCGGCCGGACGCCGCTTACGACAAATACCGGTGCCTGATGCAAATGGCTCGTCACGCCTTCCAACAGCCTGGGACGGGGGTGAAGAGGATCGGGCGGCTCTATGAGAGAACAGCGTGCCGGAACATCAGGATGGCTGCAATGCACGACGAGATAACGCCTGAAAACCTGCGAACGCTCGAGTCGATTCTGGAAATCCCTATGGAAGGGGGAGACGAGTTCAGCCAGATCACAGCAAGGGTAGAGCGGCTTCTTGATGCGAGGGCCCGGTCGAAAATGTCCACGATTGAGCGATTGAAGGATTTGTGGTACGGGCCCAGAGAGCGACGAAAGCAAGAAGAAAGTAGGCGGGAAGGCCGCATACGGGCGGAGGCAGACCGTCGGGCTACTATAGTTCTCATAGCCCTTCGGCGCCATAAAGAACGAGCCGGCGCCTGGCCAGACACGCTCGAACAGATCGAACCCAAGCTGCCCGATCAGACGCTCGTCGATCCTCAGAATAACTGCCCATTTGTCTACAAGCGCAACAGGGACAGCTTTGTCCTCTACAGCAAGGGTCCCAGCGGCATCGACGAAGGCGGGGCGTGGCGAGGGCCCGCGGGCAATCATCCCATGTGGCCGCGAAGGATCACCGAAAACCCGGCAACAGAGAAATAACAATGGTCAACTATGTTGGAGGCCAGGCACTAAAAGTTGCTCGGCTCAAGAAAACCTGAAGAAAATCGGCGGCCTGGGCGTCTTTATAAGTAGGCAGACAAGGAGATTGATATGAGGAAGCTGTATCTAACCGGCAAGGATAGGAATATCTTCGGCGTTTGCGGCAGCGTCGCCGAGGTGTCCGGTACATTTTAACCGGCATACTTTATTACCGGAGCGACGCGCTTGACTCCCACATTCTCCTTGTGCAATCTCAGTCTTTCCAGCTCGTGCAACGTCTCGGCAGTGAAGTAACCCTGACCGCAGTTGGGGCAGACCACCATCGGAACATCCTCGATTACGAGGATGGCCTTTCCCTTGCCGAAACTCCGTGTTACGTACTTGGTAACAGCTCCATTCTTTCCGCAACAATCACAAATCATACGAAATCCTCAAAGAGCATAGACGGTTATGACAACAAGTTTTCCGGTGGCACCAAACTTCACAATAACTTCTACTGCAGACCCGTCCAGAGTCTTGCCCCGTAGACGATACTTATTTTCGGATGTCGTTCTGTCTCTTTGTCTTTCAGCGATTTTGCCTGTCAGGACCACACTTTCAACATCCCAAACGGCTAAGTTGTCAGCCGCCATCTCATCGTAAGCGTGGGCAGCCACGACATATTGCCGTCGCAGTATAAGTCACCGCATTCGGTTCAAAATACGGTCGTACATTACACGAGTAAACTCCCATTTCTCGATGTGTATATCAAGTGTTTACGAGCCAGCCCCGAGAATCTGACGCTGGCACGCATGTTCCTACGGCAAATTCATACTAATGCTAACACTCCGTTAGTACTTTGTCAATACGAAAACCGATTCAATCGAAATGGGATGGCTTATAATTATGTGCTTTTCTTAAGGTCACTTCGGGTGTATAGTCTGTTCATGAGAATGTTGATCAAAAAATGAGATGACCAAGGAACAGCTTATGGCAGTTGATAATGTCGTTCTTATCGAGCAATTGAAGGATTATGTTGGCCGACAGGTGAGTCTGCAGGGTTGGCTGTACAACAGCCGGGGCAGCGGCAAGCTCCTGTTTCTTATTATTCGAGACGGAACGGGACTTTGCCAGTGTGTTGTGGAAAAGGGCAGTGTGCCGGATGAGCTTTTCGAGCAGTTGAAGCGCCTCGGGCAGGAATCGTCGCTTGCCGTGACCGGGACCGTACGAGCCGAGGAGCGCAGCGTCGGCGGGTATGAGCTGGCCGTGAGCGATGCGGAAGTGATTCACTCAGCGGAAGGATATCCGATCACGCCGAAGTCGCACGGTATCGATTTTCTGCTCAAGAACCGCCATCTGCACCTCCGCTCGCAGGGGCAGTGGTGCATCGGCAAGATCAGGCACACCGTCATAGATGCCATCCGCAGATTCTTCAACGACAACGGCTTTACACTGATCGACACGCCTATATTGACCGCCGTCGCGGGCGAGGAGAAGCAATCGCTTTTCGAGGTGGACTATTTCGGCGACCCGCTGCACCTTACTCAGACCGGCCAGTTGCATCTGGAGTCGGCGGCGATGAGCTATGGCAAAGTCTATTGCTTCGGCCCGACGTTCCGCGCCGAGAGGAGCAAGACGCGCCGGCACCTGACCGAGTTCTGGATGGTCGAGCCGGAAGTGGCATATATCGACCTCGACGGGCTGCTCGATCTCGCCGAGAACTTCGTTTCGTTCAGCGTCAAAAGAGTTCTCGAAGACAACAGGAGCCAGCTCGAAACTCTCGGCGCAGATATTGCAGCGCTGGAAAATATCAAGCCGCCGTTTTACAGATTGACATATACCGACGCCGTTGACATTCTCACCAGTGACAGGACCAGGGATTTTATGGCCGACCAGTTGGAGCAGTTTAATAGCCGCAAGCAGCAGATCGAGAGCCGGATCGTCGAGCTTGAAGAGCAGCAGAAAGGCCAGATAAAGCAATGGAAGCGGGACAAGAATGCCGCCGAGCTTATCGAGCTTCGCGGCGAGCTTGGCGAAGTCGAAACGAAGATCGAGAACAATCCCAAGCATGCTCAATTAGCCGCTGAGTTCCGCTGGGGCAAGGACCTGGGAGGCTCGGACGAGACCATTATATCGCAGATGCACGACAAGCCCGTCTTTGTCACTCACTACCCGAAGCAGGCCAAGGCGTTTTACATGAAGGCCGACAGGGACAACGAGAGAGTCGTTGAGAATTTCGACTTGCTCGCCCCGGCCGGCTTCGGCGAGATCATCGGCGGCTCGATGCGAGAGGACGACCACGACCGGCTTCTGACGCGAATCAAGGAGCAGGACCTGGAGCCGGAGAACTACGAGTGGTATCTCGACTTGCGCAAATACGGCTCGGTCCCGCACGGCGGATTCGGACTCGGCGTCGAAAGAACCGTCGCCTGGCTGACCGGCCGGAAACACATCCGCCAGTGCATCCCCTTCCCAAGAATGATGGACAAAGTCTACATATAATTCCGTTCGTAGTGACGCCGTAAGGCGTTTTTCTTTAATGCTCTCCACAGGATGGCCAAGCCATTACGAGCACACTACAAACGGCACAAATTTTTCATTTATCTTTCTTCAGTATCTCAAATCCTGTAGAATCCATCAATTAAGATTTGGCTCGAAATTCTCGTTATGTTCCAAGTGTAAGTTGCTAATGGATACATGGACTATTCAAAAGCTGTTGAATTGGGTCACCGAGTATCTGACCGGCAAGGGTGTTGACTCTCCGCGTCTCAGCGCTGAGCTTCTTCTGTGTCACGTGCTGGGTACGACACGGATCCAGCTATACACTCAGTTCGACAAAGTCGTGCCGCAGCGGCAGTTGGATGTACTGCGCGATCTGGTCAGGCGGGCCGGACTCCACGAACCCGTTTCGTACCTTACCGGCAGGACAGAGTTTTATTCCGTTGAGTTGGATATAAGCAACGACTGCATGATCCCGCGACCCGAAACTGAGCTGCTCGTCCAGCGGGCAATCGAGTATCTGCGGACTCGCGAGGGCGTGCAGTTCGTGTGCGACCTGTGCACCGGCAGCGGCTGTATAGCCGTAGCAATCGCGAAGAATTTCTCCGAAGCCCGCGTAATCGCAACGGATATTTCCGCCGGCGCGCTCGAAGTCGCCGCCCGCAATGTCGCCAAGCACAACCTGCACGAACGAATCGAACTGCTGCAGGGTGACTTGTTCGCGCCGCTTGTCGGGCAGTTGGATGTCACTGAGTTCGATCTGATCGTCTGCAATCCTCCTTATGTAACCAGTGCCGAATATGAAACGCTCGCGACCAATGTGAAAGATTACGAGCCGAAGTCGGCTTTATTCGCTGGAACCGACGGCCTCGACGTATACCGCCGACTAATCGAAAAGGTCGATTCGTTCCTCAAGCCCGGAGCGGCTTTGATGCTTGAAACCGGCTACGCCCAGGGGCCTGCCGTGCGCGACTTACTCGAACAAACCGACACTTTCGCCGAGATCAACATCGAAAAAGACCCCCAAGACAACGACCGCGTAGTCACGGCGCTGAAGACTTCATCATGATTTGACCTCGGTTTCACCTCCATCATTTTCTTTTTGCTTTTGGACCTTCTCAAGCTCGTCGGCGAGCTTGCCGACTTCGAGACGCATCAGCTTTTGCTCTTTTCCGGCACTGCCCAAATATCGTACCAAACGAATCACGCCTATGATTATCAGTGCCACCAACGGCACAACGAACAGCAAGATTTTGAGCAGGCTGTAATCGTATTCGTTCGAGACCTCAAAAGCCAAGATGTCTACATGCATTTTGTCTTCCTTTCTCCGTGGAGGTTCGGACAGACTATAAGCTTCGATGTTTCCTCACGAACATAGTCCAATGTTATGCCGAGATCGGTGAGCATCCGAACTCCCTGCCCCTTTGCAGCCCTAATGCGATAAACGCCCATCCGCCGGAGGTCTGCCGCCGGTGGATAGGCCCCATACTTTGGGACCATAAAAAAATTCTATTGACGCCCCGAAGGTCGGGGATTTCGTTGGTTAGAAGAACGCCCTCACTCCGAGGATAAGTCTTGTACCCTGTTCGAGCTGGAGGCCTTCCTGGTCCTGCCAGGTCGGGATTTGCAGCAGGGCTTCCAGTATGAGTGATGATTTGGTGTATTTGACGCCGGGAGAGACGAAGAAAAGCGATTCTCCCGTATTGGCCAGGTCGTGGCCGCTCCTGCGATCCGGCGACAGATGCTTGTAGGACAATTCGAGCACCGGCACAACCGAGGTGTCGGCTCTGCCGGCGATGCTGAACTGGCGGGCAAACGCCAGATCGATGGAAAGCTCGTCGCCCGGATCGACGCCGGCATCATTTTCATCGGCGAAACCGTTCCATTTGTACGAAATGTTCAGATCGGACGCCCACGGCCCGCTTCGAAATGACGTGAACAGCCCCGGCCGAAGGTCCCATGTATCAGATGTGAAATCGTCGTCGCCCGTTGGCAATTCCAGTCCGAGCGTCGGAGCGATGCCGAAAGTGTACTTGCGCGTGTTGCGCCGATAAAGCCTGTACTTGCCGAGAACGAAGAAATCGTCCAGCCCGGCATCTCTGCTGATATTGCCGGCTACGGACCTGTTACTCTGCCTCAGCCGCTGCCTGACCAGCAGAGTCAGATCGGGACGATACCCGTACGCCAGCACTATCGGCACGGCATACATGTCCATTTCGCGGTCCATGGCGGTCGGATCGTCTTTACGGCTCATATAGCGAAATTGCGTCCGGAAAATCCAGCGGTCTTCAGCCGGAGTCAGCCCGGCGTCTACACTGATTCCAGCGGCAATCGCGCTTTCACAGGTAACAACGCCCGTGATCCCGCATACGGCAAAGACCAGCAGCGGCAATTTTCTCATCCTCAGGCTCCTTGTCTGATACTACCTGATACGCTTGCCGGGCGTAAAATTCGCCCGCCGAATCGCATCGTAGATTTGTTCGTCGTCCAGCTCGCTCCCCGGACGAACTACCACGGCCAACTCTTTTTTCTTCCAGTTGGCCTGTGATTTCTCTACGGCGGGGATCTTATTCACGAGTTTCTCCACGCCGCCGTGGCAGCCCGGGCAATCCATGCCGTAGACTTCATATACGCGAATCTCAGCCCCTTCCTCGGCGGTTAATGCCGTCTGCTCCTGAGGAGAATTGCAGCCGAACGCCAAAACGCCGATAACGGCGAGAGTTAAAAACATAACAGTATTTCTTACCATCGTTGCTCCTTTCAATGATTCCGTAAATTCTTAGTGGTCAGAGTCTTACGATCTTACAAGCGCTATGTCGCGATCCCGGTCTTTGGCCGCGGCGATGACGTTTCTTGTTTTGTCGCAGGCGATGCTGTTTCCGCCGAACACACGGCCTTGCCACGGGCCGTGGGTTATTTCCCCCACAAGATTTGTTCCCATCACAAACGCCCCGGTCTTCCGGGCCGTATTACTTACGACTGTCTCAAGCACCCTACGGTGACCGGGCCACTCTTGTTCGGCGGCAGCGTAGCCATACGGCACAAGCAGCAGGTCCGGCTCCAGAGCTGCCATTCGCTCGAGAATAGCGTCTTCATGCGTATCAGCACAGATCAACAGACCGATCTTGCCGAACGGCGTTTCGATGATGTTGACGCTGTTCCCCGCTGTATAAGGCGGATCTATCAGCCCGGAAAGCAGGTTAATCTTGCGATGCTTGAGCAGGATTTGCCCGGCGCTGTCGATCAAAAGTGCCGAATCATACAATTTCCCGCCGTCCTTTTCCGCCAGGCCGATGCACAGATATATGCCGTAATCTTTAGCCATCTTACAGAGTCTGTCCGAATCCGGCCCCGGAATGGCGAAGGCTCTCTCATGCGCCTCGGGATTAACCCAGCCGAGCAGAGCCATCTCCGGCAGGCAAGCCATATCCGCCCCGGCCTCTTTCGCCTCGCGAATCGCATTCTCAATCCGTAAGAAATTGCCCCGCCTGTCGCCGTCAAGGCAGAATATCTGGCACATTGCTATTCTTGCAGTCTTCATATTATGAACCACGAATGAGCACGAATAAACGCGATGATGTTTTGGCGATTTGGCTTTTGTGCTCTGTGTTTTGAGTTTCTGTTGTCATCAAGTAAATATCTTTCCATAAATCAATTGACCGTCAAGTCAAATCCCGAACCGAGGGATTACTCACGTCGATTTTGCTGTTGCACTTTTTCCTGCTTCGGCATAGATTATCACCTTACATGAAGAAAATGAAACATACACCTTGAGACAGAAGATGTTACTCGCGATAGCCACGGCGTTAATGTCGGTGACGCCGTATTCTATGCCCGACATGCGGAAGGCAACGGCTATGATCAAACAGCAACCCGACTGGGAATGGACAATAGTCCGCGCCCCGACATTGACCGAAACACCCGCTGCGGGATACCGGTTATGTGAACTATCCGAGGTTACCTCAGAGCACACCCTGTCCCGAGAAGACTACGCCGCCTGCCTGCTCGATTGTTTGGAAAACTCTGACCACCAACGCCGCATGTTGACAGTTATATCGGCCAAGTAAATGGGAATTAAGTATGGTGCCACAGGAATTTTTATTTCCCATGGAGTTCTAAAGATGCGATTGTTTGCTCCTGACAAGTACCAGAAGAACCACCCCGACTTTGACCACGTGGTGGGCAGTGCTGACCGACGCAAAGTGTCGGATGTCCTCTCAGAATGGTATGGCAAGAATTTGAGTCGAGACGCCAAAATATTCCAAGCTGGTGGAGCAGAGATCAATTCCAACAATTTCCGAGTCGAAGTCACCAACCAACGCCTACTTGTTAAGCGAATTAATAAATCCACATGCTCTGAGCAGCAAGTGCTCCTCAAACAAAAGCTTAAACTATACGATTGGCTGCGCAGTCAAGACATTCCTATTCCGACCGTGCATGAAAATAAGTCACTGGAGTTGCTCACTTTTTACTCTGGGGCCTACTGGTGTGTTATGGAATTCATCGATGGGACATACTTTACAGGCGCAGGTCATGAGATCGAAGAGGCTGCGCAAGTAACGGAGCGTTTATTCCAAGGTCTGGGCAACGCACCCGCTGATTTCGTGCCGGTTGCTGATTCCGTGGAGATTACGTGCCAAGAACTCGTGACGCAGGTGGAAAATTGCAAGAGAGAGTGGAAGTCTCACCTTGGGTACGAAACTGAAACTATACTGTCTAAGGAATGGGAAAAGGTCAAACTTAGCGTGGATAAATTTGTCAAACAAAGGTCAGCAACTAATAACAAAACCTCTCTGTGCCCAATGGCACTGTCATGTCTAAGTAATTGTCACGGTATGATTTATAAGCCACTT